>JACPFQ010000010.1 GCA_016182875.1 Candidatus Doudnabacteria bacterium
GGAAATCAGAAACGTCGTTTGTCAAAATTGCCGTGATTATTTCTGCCATTCTAAAGATTTGCGTCTATCTTTCTGACTTTATCAACGCGGCGATGAAACCGCTCTTCTTCTCCAAAAGGAGTGGTTAAAAAAATTTCAATTATTTTTCTGGCACCATCAGGAGTGATGTAATCTGCTGGCAGGCAAACTATGTTGGCATTGTTATCGTGGCGTCCGGCATAAGCTGATTTTTCATTCCACGCCGGCACGGCCCTCACCCCCCTGGCTTTGTTGGCCACCACACACTCACCCTGCCCGGAGCGGCAAACCAAAATTCCCCGCGCGCTCTCATCGCCCCCGACTTTGAGCGCCAAAGGCCAGGCGTAGTCGACAAAGTCATCCTCAGGAACAAAGTTAAACGCACCCAGGTCTTCAAAATCATAGCCGCTGTCTTTAAGCCAGCCTTTCAGCTCTTCTTTTAATTTAAATCCTCCATGATCCGCTCCAATGTAAATTTTCATAATTTATGGATGCTTTCCCTGTTAAACTCTTTAATTACTTCCCAAAAATTTTCAGAATCCAAGCTGGCGGCGCCAACCAAAGCGCCGCCGATTTCCGGATGCTTGGCAAACTCCGCGACATTGCTCCTATTGACCGTGCCGCCATATAAAATTGCCATATTTTTCGATTTTCCGACGCCGATTTTATTTGCCAATAATTTTTGAATATGAACGACCATATCTCTGGCATGCTCCGAGTCCGCCGGGGTAGAGTTTTTCATGGTCGAAATCGCCCAAACAGGCTCATAAACAAATATGATTTTTTGCAGTTGTGCTTGCGATAAACCAGCTGTAACGGCACGAAACTGCTTGGTGAGCAATTTTTTCATCTCTGTTTTTTTGGCTCTATCCGAAGCCCCCAGGCACACAATCGGAGTCAGGTGGTACTTAAGCGCGGTAATGATTTTGGCATTGACCATAGAATCAGTCTCGCCAAGATACAGCCTTCGCTCGGAATGTCCCAAAATAACGTAGCTGACCCTAAAAGACTTCAGTTGAACCGCGGAAATTTCTCCGGTCAAACTGCCTTTCGCAAGCCAGTTGACGTTTTGAGCGCCCAACTTGGTTAAACTGCAATAGTGGCTTAAAGGCGGCAAATAAATATATGGCGCGCAGACAACTACCTCAACCTTGTCTAGCTGATTCACCCTGTGTTCCAAGCTTAAGACCAAAATTCTTGCCTGTTCAAGCTTTTCCGGATTCATTTTCCAATTGGCGACTACGATTTTTTTCATGCTTTTTAGGGTTGTCTTAAAATGTCCGCAGCGACTTCAGGGAGCACTGTATTTACATAAACGTCCGAACCGAGCTCAAACCCGCCCCAGACGTTTAAACGGGGCAGAATCTCCAAATGCCAGTGATAACTCCGGTAATCGTAGCGGGTCAGGATTGAATGCGACACCGGCATGGTATGAATATAATAATTATAAGCGGGATTGTCGAACTTGTTATAGAGTTTTTGCAAAGCCAGTTTCAAAACTTCGGCCAGTGATTTTCGCTTCTCGTCAGTCATGTCGATAAAACTGGCCTGATGCGTCTTAGGAATGATGCGCATGGCGTAAGGAACCCTGGACGCAAATGGCGAAAATACCAGGAAATCCTTCTGGTCCAAAATAATGCGGTCCTTATCAGCCAATTCCTTCAGGATCATTTCGCAGTAAATGCAGGCGCCGTTCTGCATAAAATAAACGAAGCTTCCGGTGACTTCGTCGTGCAAATGTTCAGGCACGAACGGAGTGGCCGCGACCTGCGAATGCGGGTGAGCCAAACTAGCACCCCCGTCCCGCCCGTGATTTTGAAAAATATGAATGTACTGGACTTCAGGATGGTTAGAAAGTTCAAGCATGCGGTCTTGGTAAACTTTCAAATTTAGATTCATCAAATCATCGTCCAAAAATCCGGTGAGGATATTGTGCGGCCGCGTGATGATAACCTCGTGATCACCCATCCCTTCGCGGACAATGTAAAAATCTGATTTCTCCCGCCCGCCCCGATGCCCCAGGGCTTCAAATTTGTTGGGGATGACGCGGACTTGCCAGTCCCGGCCTTTTGGATAAGAAGCAATCTCTAGATTATACTCTTCATTTCCCGAGCAAAAAACGCAGGTTTTATCATGCGCGGGGAGTTTGCCCGTGGCCGGCTTTCCGCCAAAGGCGGCACTACCTCCGGCGGAGAAGTCTTCGGGTCTCCCGCCGCGGTTGGGCGCAAACAGCACCCAATGTTTGGAAACGATATCCTGGCGGAATTCACTCATGTCTATCCAAATAATTCTGCAGCAAAGTTTGCGCAGCAATATTATCTTTAATTTCTCGTTGGTTTTTTTGGGAGACTCCCTGCTGCGTCAAGATTTTTTGTGCGGCCACTGAGCTTAGCCTTTCATCGAGCAGTTCAACTGGTTGTGAAGTTTCAGCTTTAAGCTTAATAATAAATTCTTTTGCCTTTTCCGTGCTCGCGGTAGCCTGGCCCTTCAAGCCGGTGGGCAAGCCAATCAAAACTTTTTCTACCCCAAACTCGCCGGTTATCTTTTTAATTTCCTCAACCGCGTTTTTTGTTTCAATAACCTTCTCAAAGGGAAATGCGATTTTTTGTTGTTCATCCGAAATCGCTGCCCCAATCCTCTTGCTGCCCCAATCTAAGGCAAGAATCCGCATTTTATTTGCTCTCGCCCAGCGTGACGGTAATTTCCTTCTCTTGATCGCGGGTCAAAATTTTCATTTTCACGGTATCGCCGGGGTTATAATTTTTTAGCAATCCGGCCAGGCTGCGCTGCTGGGTAATTTTACTGCCGTTCAATTCCAAGATTATATCGTTCTCACGCAGCCCCGCTTTGTCCGCTGCAGACCCGGGAGTGACGGCTGGCTGGTTTGGACTGCCCCCGCTTACTATCAAAGCCCCATAGTCAACAGGCAGGTTATTTTCCTCTTTGAGCGCCTGGTTTATAAGCACGTACCTGATACCCAGGAAGGGTTTGATGATTTTTCCAAATTTCTTAAAGCTTTCTATGTCGCTCTTTAGATCGTTGACTGGTATGGCAAATCCGACCAGCTGGCCCTGAGCGTCGATGGCGGTATTGAGTCCGATTACCGAACCGCCAATGTCCAGCAAGGGGCCTCCCGAATTGCCCCTATTTATCGCAGCGTCGGTTTGTATGACCCCTTCCAGCTGCTCCGAACCGATGGTGCTGCCGGAAGCGGTAATGGACCTGCCAATCCCGGAAACCACACCCGTGGTCACGGTGTTTTGGTACTGGCCCAAAGCGTTGCCAATTGCAATAACCTTCTGGCCGACTTCCAACTGGGACGAATCTCCTAAGGTTAAAGTCGAAAAATTATTGCCTTCAATTTTGACGAGGGCGATATCATTGATGGGATCCAGTGACAGGACCTGTGCCTCATGTTTTTTGCCATCATTGGTCAAGACCGTATACGTAGCGGCGCTGTCCGCCACGACGTGCTTGTTAGTCACAATCAAACCATCTTCAGAAATGATAAAGCCGCTGCCCCCGCCGACTTCCTGGATATTCGGGGCAGAATTGCCTTGATTGCGGGAATTAAAGAACGGGTCAAAAAAGAACGGGCCAAAATCAAAAGGCGAGGAGCCGTAGCCGGGAAGCTTGTTGAGGTCTTTGGAAATAATGATGGAGACCACGGCGGGGCTGGCTTTCTTCACGACTTCGACGATTGCCGAGTCTTCGTTCACTTGAATTGTCCGGATGTCGGAAATAGTCGTACTGCCGTCTTCCTTTTTATAAAACGGCAGTATATAGCGGTCAGAAACTACGGACCCGGCCATTCCAAATAAAAAACTCAACAATACGACAGTTGAGATTAGCTTGCTGTCCGGCTTTTGTGAATCTTTAGGTAAATCTGAAGTCAAACTTTTATTTTTTTGCTCGATCATAGTTCTAAAGTTTCTATATTATACCATAAGCGAGGCATAGTTGCAAAACTAGCTTGCGCAGCGCGACGGCGCGAGCACGCAGGCCGCAAAATCAGCAGATTTTGACGGCCGGTAGTTTTGCAATCTGTGCCGAGCGACTAAATATTGGTAAAAATCTCGCATCCTTTGTCCGTAACAATCACGGTGTGTTCGAAATGAGCGGAATACCCGCCATCAGCGGTCTTTACGGTCCAACCATCTTTATCAAATATTACTTTCCAACCGCCTTCGTTGACCATTGGCTCGATGGCCAAAACCATACCCAAAACCAGCTGGGGGCCGGTTTTGGGTTTTCCAAAACAGGGAATTTCAGGATCCTCATGGACACTCTTGCCGACCCCGTGCCCGACCAGCTCTCTAACGACGCTAAAGCCCTGCTGTTTCGCTGTGGATTCGATAGCGTGCCCGATGTCGCCGATGAAATTGCCGAGAGATACAACTTTTAGCGCGTTATTCAAGCAATTTCTGGCGGTGTTTATGAGGTTCAAATATTTGGCTTCCACCCTTCCTACTGGAACTGTAATCGCGGCATCAGTGAAGTAATTTTCAAAATTCACTCCCAAATCCAACCCAACAATATCGCCTTCTTTAAAGATTTTATCCTCGCGGGGAATGCCGTGGACCACTTCGTTATTGATAGAAACGCAAAGACTGGCCGGGAAAGCAGTTCCCTGCGGATGCGATTTGTAATTTTTGAATGAGGGAACGGCCCCTCTCTTGAGAATTTCTTGCCTGGCAAGCTTATCAAGCTCTGCGGCAGAAATACCCGGCTTAACTTTGCCTGCAACCAATTGCAAGACTTCCGCCAGGACCTTTCCCGATGTCCGTAAAAGTTTAATCTCTCCGGGATCGCTTGTAATCATGCAGTACCTTTTCTATATCAGAATGAACTTTATTAATGCTTTGGTTGGCTTTGGCAAATTTAATCTTTTTGAGCTTTTTGTAAAATCTAACCGTGCCGCTGACTTTATTTTTATAATAAGCGATTCGGCTGTTTATGAGTTTCAGTTCGACATCCTCCAAACGTTCAGCTCTTCTTTTTGAACGTTTAATAATCTCTTTCTTGGGAAGCTTAAGGTAAACGACAAAAAAATCACGCTGCCGTTTTTTCAATTGTCTTACCAGATACTCCGCTTCGTGTCTCAGCCTGGCGGCTCCGACAAAAATCACATTTCTATGCCAGCCTAAATGTTTCAAACTATGATTCAAAAAATGAATTACTAAATTAGAGGGAGCTGGTTGTCCGTGCCGATATTTATACCCCTTTAATTTCCTTAGGTATTCTCCTGTACGCGCCAGCCTGACATTATATTTTTTAGCCAGCAGCAAGGCATGCGTGTCTTTGCCCGAAGCCGTGTCTCCTAACAGAATCAAGTCGAATCCTAAACGCTTTTTCATAGTCCCAATTTATTTATAATTTCGCTATGCACTTCCTCAATTGGCCGGTCGCCGTTAATCTGAACCAATTCACCCAACTTCTCGTAGTGGTCCTTAACCGGCGCTGTTTTGTTGATGTACTCTTCAAATCTTTTTTCAATCACAGATGGATCGTCGTCTGCCCGCCCTTCGCCTCTTTTAATCACCCTATCCAAAAGCTTCTGCTTATCAACTTCCAGAAATAAGGCCCTTACTTTGGGGTTCCCCAATTCTTTGAACAAGCCTCCCAAAATTTTGACTTGTCCCACGGTTCGAGGGAACCCATCGAGGATAAGCCCTTCGATGGAATTCATGAGTCCAATCTTTTGCCGAAAAATTTCTGTCATCATTTCATCTGGGATGATAATGCCCCGGTGTATGTAACTTGCAATCTCCTTGCCCAGCGGAGTGTGCTGTTTCGCAATTTCACGGAGCAAAGCGCCGGTGCTGAAATAAGTATAACCCAATTTCTCGCCAAGCAATTTGCTTTGCGTCCCCTTGCCGCTTCCCGGCGGGCCCATAATAACAATGATATTTTTCACTTGCATGATTATATTTTAGCATAAAAAACGGCTGGGATTCTAAATCGCAAGATTTAAGAACCCCAAGCCGATACGATCAGAGACGCCGGGCTGCCCGTCGGATAGCGTCCGCGTCTGCCTCAAGCAGGAACTTGACCACTGTTTCGGACAGATGTTTGAGCATATCCGGCCGGACGTAGTGCGGCAATTCTCGGTCCACGACATTGATTCTACCAAAACTAATCCGACTGACTACTATCGGCAGCACTTCAGCCTGCCAGTTGCTTTGAGAGCCGCCTAAGTTCACCGCTTCGTAGTAACCTCCTTCCGTGAGCCAAAGAATTCGCAACCAAGCTTGAGAGTGAGGATCGAAGCCAAAAAAATTTTTTCCGCTCTTGAGCTCCATTTTCATTTTCGTCGACTCATACTGAATCGAGTAGCCCCAAACGGTGGCTTTTCCTTCCACCCAGGCGAAAACGAGACGGTCACCTACTCGCGGCTTCGGAAGCACTTTTCCAGATTCTGGACGGCGAAACTTGGGTATTTCATCGCCGATTGGAAACACATTCGGATCGTCATAATCGGGACCGATAAACATCCCTTCTCCAAGTGCATAGTAACTTCGGTTGACGTTCCCAGTGTAAACAGATGACGCTCCGGAGTCGACGATTCCCTCCAGCACATCAAACTCTCTCGTAGGATCGCTATAGGTACACATCCTGCCTTTGATCATTTCTTCCTCCTCTGCTCGCAACAAAAAAACGCCTACCGTCATGGAGGCGCTTTGCTGCGAATCGGACAACCTAGCTTGTCATGCCGACGGCGCAAAAAGCTCCACAACGGATGTTGGGTCTTTTTGCTGTTGAGTCCTGGTTTTCTTGATATTATCCAGCATAACCAAAGATTATATGCTTTTTGACAACATTGTCAAGAGAGAGTTCGAAATAAAAATCGATATTTACTATCACGATAGTATTTGTTTAAACAAAAAACACCTACAGTCCGGTGTTTTAATTCGCAGAGATTAAAAGTTCTCGTAGTCGCGCATGACCATCTGGGCTTCGACTTGCTTCATGACTTCGATGACGACCGCGACCACGATCAAAATGCTCGTGCCGCCAAGGGTTAGAGCCTGGGTATTCGTGAAGCTCTGGACAATGTATGGCAGAACCGCGATTAGACCTAGGAAAATCGCGCCAGCCAAGGTAATCCGGTTCAATACCTTATATAGAAACTCCGCAGTTTGGCGGCCGGGCCTCAAGCCCGGCACGAACCCGCCCTGCTTCTGGATGTTTTCCGCTATCTCATCGGGATTGAATACGATTGCGGTGTAAAAGTAGGTGAAAGCCACGACCAAAAGGAAGTACATAATACCGTAGTATGTTTGGTTCTGGAAAAAGTCGTTAATCGCTCTGGAAGCATCGGCAATGGCGGCGGTTTTGGAAGCCGAGAAAAAGTTGGCGATCAGGCCTGGGAAAAGCAAAATCGAAATGGCAAAAATTATAGGGATGACGCCGGCTTGGTTGACCCGAAGCGGCAGATGAGTGTTGACCCCGCCATAAAGCTTGTTGCCCCGCACCCGCTTGGCATACGAAACAGGAATGTTTCTTTGAGCTTCGGTTATTGCAACTATAGCCGCAATCACCAAAACCGCCACCGCCAAAAAAGCGAGTCCAGTCACCAAACCAGCTCCGGACAAGCCGCCCGTAGAAGTGGTTAAATTTACATAAGCCTGCTGGGCCAGGACCGGAAGCTGGGCGACAATACCGGCAAAGATAATTAAGGAAATACCGTTGCCAACCTTATACTCGCTAATAATTTCACCCAGCCACATAAGAAGCATGGTTCCCGCAGTCACCGAAAGCAGGGTCACGAACCATTGGAAAACGGTGAAATCTGAAATGACGTTCGAACCGCTGGTGCGAGCCAGCAAGATAATCGTTCCGTACGCCTGGATGACCGTAAGCGGCACAGTCATCAACCTTGTATATTGGTTGATTTTGGCCCTTCCGGCTTCACCGCCTTCTTTTTGCAGCTCGCCAAGCTTCGGAATGATGATAGTCAGAAGCTGCATAATAATGGAAGCAGTAATGTAAGGGCCAACCCCAAGCATGGCTACCGAAAAATTGCTCAAACCGCCGCCTGAAAATATGTTGAACAAGCCGAACAGTTGATTGGAGCTAAGCAGTGAACGCAAATTACCAAGCTCAATCCCCGGAATCGGAATGTTGGCCAGGATTCTGGTTCCCACCAAAAGCAGAGCAATAATAATTATCTTATTGCGCAAGTCCTTAGTTTTCCAGATTTGTATTATTTTAGACATAACGCTTTATTATAATCCACTAGCTGACACTAATACTAGACGAATGGACTACGAACTTAGTGTTTCTTAGTTTAATATTAGTGCTATTCGTGGTTTACTCGACCGCCGGCTTTCTCAATTTTCTCAAGGGCGGTTTTGGAAACAGCGATTTTCTCAAAGGTTAAGGCCTTGGTCAGCTTGCCGTCTCCCAGGATTTTGACCCTCGCCGCAGGATATTTAACCAGCCCCTTATTGATCAACACTTTGCGATTGACTACTTCCCCGGGCTTAAAATTACTTTCAATCCTGTCCAAGTTCAAAACCTCGACCTTGGGGTTAAGGCTCTTAAACCCCCGCTTTTTGGGAAGCTGGCGGTGCAGCGGCATTCTTCCGCCTTCAAATCCCAAACGAATCGAGGACCCGGCGCGGGCCTTCTGCCCTTTAGCGCCGCGTCCGGAAAATGTGCCGCGTCCGGAGCCAACCCCCCGGCCTACCACCTTGCGGCGATGAGTCGAGCCCTTTTTTGGCTTTAATTCAGAAAGTTTAAGCATAGTTTAGGCCGCTTTCTCCGGGCTTCGGACAGATGCGCTTTCGCTGGCGCGCATTTTGGAAAGCGCCAAATAAGTCGCCATGACGTTGTTAATTTTATTGGATGAACCAATCATCTTCGATAGAACGTTCTTGACCCCAACCAAATCCAAGACCTGGCGAATCGCGCCGCCGGCAATTATCCCGGTACCCGGCTGGGCCGGCTTCAAAAAGACTACCGATGATTTATATTTCAGCTTGATTTCGTGGGGAATGGTGTCCTTAATGATATTCACCGAAATCATGCTTTTTTTAGCGGCGGTGACGGCCTTGTTCACAGCCTCGGAAACATCCGCTCCTTTTCGTAAGCCTATCCCGACCTTGCCCTTTCTGTCGCCAATCACGACCAATGCGCGAAACCGCATGCGCTTGCCGCCGGCCACGACCCTGGTCACGCGCTTGACTTCCACGACCTTTTGGTCGAAATCCCGCTTGATTTGCTCAAATTGTCTACTACTTCTCTGTCTTATCATAAGTGTGATGCTAATTTGCTAATGTTATGCTAATCTGGCGAATTGCTAATGGCCTAACGCTAAGAATCAGCTTATTCGCAATTTGTAAATTGGCATTAGATTCGTAGATTCGCATCATATCTAGAATGTTAATCCTGCCGAGCGCGCGGCTTCAGCCAGGCTCTTGACCCGGCCATGGTATTTGTATCCGGCCCGGTCAAATGTCACCTGCTTAATGCCAGCCTCCAACGCTTTGGCGGCAATTAATTTACCAACCTCTGCGGCAATGTCATTTTTCTTGCCTTGCCTCTTTACATCCTTGCTGGAGGCAGCAACCAAGGTTCGCCCCAGTTCATCGTCGATCAACTGGGCGTAAATCGATTTCAGCGAGCGAAAGACATTCAAGCGGGGTTTTGCTGCAGTCCCCGAAACCTTGGCTCGAACCCTGTGCTGTCTGAGTTTTCTTTGCTTATGCTTGTTCATGTTTAGAAATTAGATATTAGAAATTAGAAATTTTGGAACTACTTCCCTCCACCTACAGCCTTAACAACCTTACCTGCCTTTCTGCGAATAATCTCATCAGCGTACTTGATGCCCTTGCCTTTATACGGTTCCGGCGGTCTCAATCCGCGGACAACGGCCGCAAACTGCCCAACAGCTTGTTTGTCGGCGCCAGTTAGGGTAATGATATTCTTTTCTACTTTGGCTTCAAGTCCGGAAGGAACCGCAAGCTCAATCGGATGCGAATAGCCCAAATTTAATACCATTTTTTTTCCCGAAACCGCGGCTTTATATCCGACACCGTTTACTTCCAGACTTTTGGCAAACCCCGAAGTCACTCCTGTCACCATATTGTTTATAAGCGAGCGGAACAAGCCCCAAAGCGCTTTTTCCTGCTTGGATTGCTTATCGCTGATATCAACTGACAACTCGGAGTTCTGCATGATTAATTTGATTTTAGGATGCAAAGGTAAATTCAGCTCCCCCTTGGGACCTTTAATCTTCAAGGTGTCAGGTTTCAAGTCGACGGTAACCCCTGACGGTATTAAAATTGGTTTTTTGCCTATCCTTGACATAGTTTTACCATACCTGGCAGATAATTTCTCCCCCAATTTTTTCTTTGCGTGCCGAAGAATCGGTCATCACTCCCTTGGACGTTGAGACAATGACCGTACCCATGCCGCCTAAGACTCTTGGCAAATCAGAATTTTTCCGATAGATGCGCTGGCCCGGCTTGCTGACCCGCGAAATTCCCGAAAGCGCCGGCTCGCCCTCTTGATTGTATTTCAATTCAATCAGCAGGGATTTAAATTTAGTGTCATCTTTTACCTGAAAATTCTTTATCCAGCCATTATCGGCCAAGACCTTGGACAAACTGTGTTTGAATTTGGAATAAGGAACCACAACCTCGGCTTTCCGAGCGCTGTAGGCGTTTCTTATTCTGGTTAGCATATCTGATATAGGGTCTGTCATATATTTACCATGAGGACTTAACCACGCCGGGAATCTCACCGTTGCTGGCCAGTTCGCGGAAACAAATCCTGCATAAATCGAAATCACGCATATACCCGTGCTTCCGGCCGCAGCGCCAGCATCGCCGAACTACGCGAGTGGAGTATTTCGGTTTTGTTCGAGAACGCAGTGATTTTATGTATTGTGCTTTAGTGGCCATATTAGTTGAAAGTTGCAGGTTTAGGTTAACCTTAATCCTTAATCTTAAATCCTTAATCCTCACGAAACGGAAAGCCTAATGATTTAAGCAGAGCTAGGGCTTTCTTGTCGTCCCCGGCATTCGTCTGGATGTTCACTTCCAGTCCAAAAGTGTACTCAATATGCTCCCTGAGAGTTTCGGGAAATACTATCTGTTCCCGGAAGCCGATGCTGTAATTCCCCTTGCCATCGAAGCTGTCGGGGCTTAAACCCTTAAAATCCCGCACGCGGGGCAGGGCGACCTTGATTAACTTCTCCAAAAAATCATACATTCTGGCTCCCCTCAGCGTCACCATCAATCCCACGACCTGATTCTCCCTTATTTTAAATCCGGCGACAGATTTTTTGGCCAAGGTTTTTACAGGGAGCTGTCCCGTTATTCTTTTGAGGTCCTCGATAACGGCATCCAAAAATTTGGGGTCCTTGAGAGTCTTTCCAACGCCGACATTGACAACTACCTTCTCGATTCTCGGCACTGCCATATCATTATCAAGACTGAATGCTTTTCGCAAGCCAGGTACGGTTTTTTCTTTGTATACTGTTTTAAAACTCATTGTTAAAAGTTAATAGTTATTAGTTAATCAATTTACCACACTTCCTGCATTTACGAAAATTTTTCTCATTATTCTTCTCGTGAGCTATCCTGGTGGGCTTGCCGCAATGGGGGCAGACCAGCATAACTTTAGCCGCCGGCATGGCGGCCGGGAATTCAAGCCGCTGCCCTTTCTCACCGCGTCTCTTGGGCCTGGCAAATCTATAATGGACATTCACGCCTTCGACCATCACTTTTGCGTCCTGTGGTAACGTCCTGATTACCTGCCCTTCTTTTCCTCGGTCTTTTCCAGAAAGGACTTTCACTCGATCGCCTTTTTTAACATTTAAATGCGTCATATCTTTTCCCTATATTACCTCTGGGGCCAATGAAATAATCTTGGTAAATCCCAAGTCCCGCAGCTCTCTGGGTATGGGGCCGAAAATGCGCGTCCCGCGGGGCTCCTGCGTTCCTTTATTCACGAGCACCGCCGCATTATCATCAAATCGAATATATGACCCGTCTTCCCTTCGGACTTCTTTTCTCGTCCGGACAATTACCGCGTAGACTTTCTCGCCTTTTTTTACCTGGCCCTTGGGAGCGGCGATTTTTACCGAAGCGGCAACCACCTCGCCCAAATGAGCAAACCGCCTGCGGTTTTTGCCGGAAACTCCGAAAACAGCGATCTCCTTAGCGCCGGTGTTGTCTGCGACTTTTAATCTGGTTCTTAATTGAATCATGTTACCTTCCTAAGTATCGTCCAATTCTTGGTGCGGCTCATAGGCTTGGTTTCTTGTATTTCGACCTTGTCGCCGACATTAAATTTATCTTGAGTGTGAGCCGCATATTTCCGATAAACTCGAAAACGCTTCTGATATTTTGGGTGGACCTTGGTAATTTCAACCTTCACGATTACCGTCTGGTTCATTTTATTCGAGCTTACTGTTCCAATTAAAGTCTTTTTTGCCATGCTACTGCTTATTGATGTTAATTACGGTCAGAATCCGTGCGATGTCTTTCTTGATCTTGCGCAGCTGGTGGTTGTTCTTAACCTCTTTGGTATAAATCTTAAATCGAAGCTGCCGCAGCTGTTCGCGCAAACTGGCAAGCTGTTTAAACAACCTCTGGCTATTCATGGTTTTTAGTTCCTGCATCTTCATAGATTACCGATTGTCCTTGGTTATAAATCTGGTTTTTACCGGCAATTTGTGGGCGGCCAGCCTCATGGCTTCGGCGGCCTGCTCCGGGGTAACTCCGTCCATTTCAAATAACATTCGGCCTTTTTGGACTACGGCGACGAAGTGGTCCACTTGCCCCTTGCCGCTGCCCATCGGAGATTCGTTTCCATGGCTGGTAATCGGCTTGTCAGGAAAAACTCTAATCCAGATTTTGCCGCCGCGGGCAACATATCTGGTCATGGCCCGACGCGCCGCTTCTATTTGCCGGGAAGTAACCCAGCTGTTCTCCAAAGACTTAAGGCCAAAACTGCCAAAAGCAATCGTACTGCCGGAAAGAGCCTTGCCCTTCGATCTGCCGCGATGATGTTTTCGATGTTTAACTTTCTTTGGAAGTAGCATGTGTCTGACTATTAACTATTTACTGTTGACCTTTGACCGTTAATGGTCAATCGTCAATTGTTATCGTTTAGGTTTTTGCTCATCAAAAACCTCACCCTTGTTAATCCAAACTTTGACCCCGATTGTGCCGTAAGTAGTGAAGGCGGTAGCCCTGGCAAAGTCGATATTGGCCCGCAAAGTATGCAGAGGGAGTTTGCCTTTGAACAGACGCTCGCTCCGCGCAATGTCAGCCCCGCCGATTCTTCCGGACACTTCTACTTTTATCCCTTCAGCGCCCGAATCCATAACTTGGTCAATCGCCTGCTTCATGGCGCGGCGATGGGAAATTCTTTTTTCCAGCTGGTCTGCGATGTTGGAAGCGACTATCTGGGACTGAAGATTAATGTCCCTAACCTCTTCGATATTAATCTTAACGTCAAGCTTTTTATTAAGCTGTTTGGCAATTTTTTTCTTCAATTCCTCAATTCCGCCGCCGCCCTTGCCGATTATCATTCCCGGCTTGGTGGTTTTAATCGTGACGTTAATGCCGTTGCCAAACCTTTCGATGTCGACTCTAACCACGCCAGCCTTGCGCAAATGACTGAACAGAAAATTTCTCATCAGTGAATCCTGCTTCAGATACTCAGAAAAATTCTTGCGCGAAAACCATCTTGATTTCCAAGTGTCGGTGATTTTTAGTCTTAAGCTGTTGGCGTTTACCTTTTGCCCCATTCTAAGTTCCTGACTTGCGGTTAAATAATCTTCGCTTCAAATCGACTAAGTGGCGCTTGATTTTTTCTTCCGACTTAGGCGGCTGCTTGATTTTTGGCACTGTTCGCTCAACCTTGTCCACAGCTTGTGACTCCTGCTTAGTTACCTGCTTTGCTTCCGGCTTATCTATTACTTTCGGAAGGGCTCGGAATATAGACCGCTTGGACTTGCGCCCAGCAGGCTTAAATTCCAACAAGACATTAATGTGGCTGGTTCGCTTCCGGACCAGAAACGCGCGGCCTTGGGCCCGAGGGGCCGCTTTCTTAATCACCGGGCCGGGGTCAATCGTCAATTTTTTGATATACAGCTGCTCTTTGTTCAAATCAAAATTGTGAACCGCGTTGGCCACTGCTGAATTAAGGGCTTTCATGATTGGAAGAGCGGCTTTCTTGTGCGAAAATTTAAGCTGCATCAGAGCCTCATCAACGGAGTTGCGGTCAATTAAGTCAGCCACCAAACGAAGCTTGCGCGGGGATACATGAATGTACCTCGCGTACGCCTTGACCTCTTTGGTTGTTTGCTTATCTTGAGCGGTCATAGTTATCGTTATTTCTTGGGCTCTGACTCAGCTTTAGCCGCTTCCATTTGCCGCTTTTCCGCCTCCGCCGCGGCCATCGCTTCCTCTTTGGCCATGCGGCCTCCGTGCCTGGTGAATTTCCTGGTCAGCGCGAACTCGCCAAGCCGGTGTCCGACCATGTTCTCGTTGATGTTGACGGTTATGAAATTCTTGCCGTTGTGAACTTGGAAAGTCAAACCGACCATCTCAGGAAAAATAGTTGAATCGCGCGACCAGGTCTTAATCTCGACCTTTTTGCCGACCTTGGCTTTTTGAACTTTTTCCCAAAGCTTCGGGTCTACAAACGGTCCTTTTTTCAGTGATCTGCTCATATTATTTAGTGAATCTAAAAGTTAAAATTATTTCCTACGCTGAACAATAAACTTACTGCTTGCTTTCTTGGGGTTGCGGGTCTTTACACCTAACGCATGTTTTCCCCAAGGCGTCTTCGGATACTTCAAACCAATCGGGTTGTGGCCCTCGCCTCCGCCATGAGGATGATCGACTGGATTCATGACTTTGCCTCGGACTGTCGGCCTAATCCCCATATGTCGAGTTCTTCCGGCTTTGCCGATGCGCACATACATCCAGTCAACGTTGGAAACCTGGCCGATGGTGGCATAAGCGTCGCCAGAAACCCGGCGGATTTCGCCTGAAGGCATCTTAAGCAGCACGGAGTCTCCCTCAGACGCCTGAATTATGGCATAGGCTCCGGCAGATCTGGCAATTTGGCCCCCGCCCGTTTTATCAATCTGAATATTGTGCACATAAGCGCCAACCGGAATATTTTTTAGCATCATCCTATTGCCCACCTTGACATCGGTCCTGGGAGCAGTGAGGATCGTGTGTCCAACCCGAAGGCCGTCAGGAGCCAAGATATAGCGCTTTTCGCCATCCTTATAAGCCACCAGAGAAATAAACGCGCTGCGGGCCGGATCGTATTCCAAAGTCTTTATTGAAGCCTCGATATTCATTTTTTGCCGCGCAAAGTCCACTTCCCTTACTTTATAACGATGCCCGCCGCCATGATGACGGACCGTGATTTTGCCCTGGTTGTTGCGGCCGGCTCGGCCGAACTTGCGCGCAATCAAGCTTCGCGGAGCCTTGGTTTTTTTGCTCAAAACCGAATAGTCGGTAACCGACATGATTCTGCGCCCGGGGCTGGTAGGTTTGTACTGCTTGATGGCCATGCTAGATTCCTTCGACTAATCCTTCAATTTTTTCACCGGTTTTCAGGGTCACGACCGCTTTTTTCCAATCAGAGGTTTTGCCGAACTTTCTGCCCATGCGGCGCATCTTACCCTTGGTGTTAATGACGTTGACCGCGGTGACGTGAACGTCAAATGTTTTTTCAACAGCCTTTTTCACGTCAATTTTATTCGCTTTGGGATTAACTTTAAACACATACCGGCCAACTGTCGAAAGCGCGTTGGTTTTTTCGGAAAGGTGGACTGAACTCAGAACTCTATAAGCCCGTCCCGTATCATCTTTGAGCACTACTTCCTTTTTGGGTGTTTCTTGCTGCGGCTCTTTGACCATATCCCCGCCTTCGCTCACGCTTCGGCGGGCAGGCAAAACATTTTCTTGGACCCTTTTATTCCCTTTATCCCCCTTATTCCCTTTTATCTTATCCAATAATCCCATAATTATTTCAAGTAGCTTTCTTCAATGACGCTTAAGGCTTCCTCGGTAATTACCAGGTCATGCTTGAGCAAATCAATAATATTCAGCTGGCTGGCCGCCAGAACCTTAAAGTCTCCAAGGTTCCGCGCCGCCTGCATAATCTTCTTGTTGGATTTGGGAATGATCAGGGCGACCTTAATGCCCAGGCCCGCGGGTTTTGCTATTTCCGAGATTGTTTTTTGGAATTGGGAAGTTTTTTCGACTTCGGGAAAGTCATCCAGCACCACCAATTTATTGCTCAATAACTTGTCGCTAAGAATCGTAAACAGCGCTTTTCTAAATGCGTTTTTATTCAGCTTCATCGAAAAGTTTCTGTCGCTTCGCGGTCCAAAGGTCACCCCGCCGCCTCGCCACAAAGGGGATCTGATGGAGCCCACTCGGGCTCGGCCTGTGCCTTTTTGCTTCCATGGCTTCTTGCCGCCGCCGGAAACCTCACCGCGATTTTTGACATGTCCGATAGCGCGCCGCAGATTGTTGCGCTGGGCGCGGACCGCGAAGTGCACCAAAAACGGGTCTATCTTATCAAGTCCAAAAACTTTCTGATTCAGCTCCATTTCAGAAACTTTCTCGCCAACTTTGTTGTAGACTGCGGCTTTCGTCATAGTTATTGCCTGATTACGTCGGGGTGATCGGTAAAAACCCCATCGACTCCTAATCTTTTCACGTCTTCGAACAGGTTTTGTTCGTTTATCACAAAGGTATAAATCTGGAAACCCAATCTTCGCATCCACCACATACGCGCCGCAGTAAGAAGCGAGTAATGCGGATGGATTGAGTAAATTCTTAAATAATGGGAAAGTAGTATCAAGAAGCTGAAGTAACGATTCATTTTTTGATTGATCGCCAGGCCCAGCTTGATATTTCTGTCCAAACTTCTGATCTTTCGCAAAATTTTAAGTTTAAACGACGAGATCAGGACTTCAGACGGAAAATCCTTAATCATTTCGAGAAGCTGTTTTTCAAATCCGCTTTCTTTGATTTCCAAATGCAGTGCGACATTTACTGCTTTCAAAACTTCTGTCAGCCGAGCTGAGCGCGGGTAAATTTTTTCCGGGTCCGCGTCGTGAGCGACTACGATTACACCATTTCTGTCTAGCCGCAAATCCATTTCCACCGCATCCACTCCCAGCTCTATTGCTTTTTTGAAAGAACCAATCGTGTTCTCCGGTTCGAGCCCGGCCGCCCCTCTGTGCCCTATGATCAGCATACGGATTCGGAACGCGAGGGCTGGCGGCAAAAACTAGCTTTCGCAGACCGGCTCCATCCGGCCGAGAACGCAGGTCGCAAAATTTGCGGCTTCCATGCCCAAATTTTGACGACCGGTAGTTTTTGCCCGACAGCCCGAGCGCTCATACGCTCTGAATCCTCACTATGCCGCCTCGAGCCCCAGGTACTGCTCCCTTCACTGCTATCAAATTCCGAGCAGAATCGACTTCCACTACTTCTAAATTTCTTACCGTTCTTATTCCACCCATCCTGCCGGCCATTCTTGTGCCCTTCATGACATGCTGCGGAAACCTGCCGCCTATCGAACCCACCGCCCGGGGATGGTCGTGGCCGTGGGAAGCGGGAGCGCCTTTGAAGCTGTACTTCTTCACCGGCCCGGTAAATCCCCTGCCCTTCATTTGAGCTGTGACCTTAACGCGGTCTCCTGCCTGAAAAACATCCACTTTAACTTCTTGATCTTTGGCGAAGTCCTTAACATCGCTGGCCCGAAACTCGGACAATTTGCGGAATGGCCGCTTTTTGCTTTTACCAAACCCAACCTGTACCGCCTGGTACTTGTCGTTTTCCATGGTTTTAACCTGGGTCACCTTCACCGGTCCCGCACGCAAAATCGTCACCGGGATAGACTTGCCATCCTTGAAAATCTGGGACATATTCAGTTTTTCCGCCAAAATGAATTTAGTCATAGCATCCGGTTTAAAAAACCGCTCAGGATCCCTTTTTAACAAAGAAGCCTAAGCGGTTCTTCATTCGTTGGCGATATCCTTTGGGATCAGTCCAACTTTTACATTTTAATCTCTACGTCTACACCGGCCGGCAAATTCAGATTCGACAAGGCGTCAATGGTTTTGGGAGTCGGGTTGGAAATGTCGATTAATCTTTTGTGAAGCCGCATCTCAAATTGCTCACGCGAGTTCTTGTGCACGAACGTAGACTTGTTAACGGTATACTTGGTTTTTTCGGTCGGCAGCGGCACCGGGCCTAAGACTTTGGCTTGAGTCCTTTTGGCGGTATCGACGATCTGGCGCGCAGACTGATCTATAAGCTTATGGTCATAAGCTCTGATTTTTATCCTTATTCGTCCTGATTCTTGCTTTTCTTGTTGTTGCGGCATCTCAAATTAATTAAAGTTTTTTAAGTACAGCTTGCTTATTTTACATAAAAGAGCCACTCAGGTCAACCCTAGGATTCTAGAAGCGAGGGATAGTTGCAAAACTAGCCTTCGCAGGCCGGCTCATCCGGCCGAGAACGCAGGCTGCAAAATTTGGCTTATCAATGCCGAATTTTGACAGCCGGTAGTTTTGCAATCTATCCCGAGCGACTGACCCGTCGCCCAAAGAGTATCAAAAGGACTAGCCTTGGCTAGGCTAGCCCTTTATTTTATTTGTTAATCTTGAGCACCACGCCAGCGCCTACAGTGTGTCCGCCTTCTCTGATTGCGAATCGTTGCTTTTCTTCCAATGCGACCGGGCTGATGAGCTTAATCTCCAAACTGACGGTATCGCCAGGCATGACCATTTCTTGGCCGGCAGGTAATTCAACCTCGCCGGTGACATCAGTGGTTCGGATGTAAAATTGCGGCTTGTAGCCTTTGAAAAACGGAGTGTGGCGTCCGCCTTCTTCCTTGGTCAGAATGTAAACTTCAGCGTCAAATTCGGTGTGAGGAGTCACTGAACCGGGTTTGGCCAAAACTTGTCCGCGTTCAACTTCATCCTTTTTGGTTCCCCGAAGGAGAACCCCGGCATTATCTCCGGCGCGGCCTTCATCCAATTGCTTGTTAAACATCTCAATTCCTGTGACCACGGTCTTGCTGGTCGGACGCAATCCCACAATTTCAACTTCACCATTAAGTTTAACCACTCCTCTTTCGATTCTTCCGGTCACAACCGTGCCGCGGCCTTCGATTGAGAAGATGTCTTCAATCGGCATCAAATACGGCTTATCGACTTCGCGGACCGGTTCAGGAATATAAGTGTCCAGGGCTTCCACCAACTTCAAAATCGACGGTTCGCCGATTTCGGAGCTGTCGCCTTCCAAAGCCTTGAGCGCTGAGCCGCGAATAATCGGTGTTTCTTTGCCCGGGAATTGATATTTGGTCAAAAGGTCTCGCACTTCTTCCTCGACGAGGTCCAAAAGCTCTTTGTCGTCAACCATGTCAACTTTGTTGAGATAAACAATAATGTAAGGAACTCCGACCTGGCGGGCCAAAAGAATGTGTTCGCGAGTCTGAGGCATAGGGCCGTCGGCGGCAGACACGACCAAAACCGCGCCATCCATCTGGGCCGCCCCCGTAATCATGTTTTTGATGTAGTCAGCGTGCCCTGGGCAGTCAACGTGGGCATAATGCCTTTTTTCGGATTCATACTCCACGTGAGTGGTATTGATTGTAATACCGCGCGCCTTCTCTTCCGGCGCATTGTCAATCGAATCATATCCCCGCGCTTTGGCCTTGCCTTGCTTGGCCAAAACCGTGGTGATTGCCGCGGTCAAAGTGGTCTTGCCATGGTCAACGTGGCCAATGGTGCCGATGTTGATGTGCGGCTTATCTCGCTTAAATTGCTCCGCCATAAATTCTTGGTTTATCCTTGCTGAAATATGGTAGAAACTAGCTCGCTACGCTCGCGAAATTGATAGAAATTGGCCGTAGCTAATCTCTACTAGTTTCGCAGCCGAAGGCTGCATATTTCTATATATTTCTAAACAGCTTAATTAATAGCCCTAAGATTATAATGCTTTCGCTCCCTTTTGTAAAGGGCCTGATAATCTTAATACTTTTTCACGAAACGGTCAAATGGCTATGATTACTTTCAATTTATCCTTCTCCCCTTGCGGGAGAAGGTGGCCGCAGGCCGGATGAGGGGTAGCAAAGTACCCGCATTAAGGCTATGATTTGAATACCAGAAGGAGGAAACAGTGGCGAAAACACGCCGGAAAGCTCCTCAGAAGCAAGAAAAGCCAGACTTTGGCAGGCTGTTCCTCCAGGTGTTTTTGTTTGTTCGGGGCGTCAGCAGCGACAACCCAAAAACCCAAAAGCGCTGTGGCAGACTGCTCAACGAACTCGCCGAAAAACGCAAACCCAGGAAACGGAAGCTAGCGAGGAGACGTCATGGCAAGGCCGAGAACTAACTGTTCTTCGGAAGCGGACGTGATGAGGCTCGTTAACTACGTGCTCAATCACGACGGTCCCGACGAGCACCGCGAGACGCAGAAACACCTCAAGGTATGCGGTGAGTGTCGGGAAATGCTTACACTCATGCGCAAAGCCAAACGGCGCATGACTAACCCCAACCCCGGGATTTCCATGGCTCTCCGCGCTTCAAAGGCAGAGAAAGCCAGAAAAGCTTTCAGAATCGTGCACAACGAAACGCGCTAACGAGGAGGCGCTTATGGCAATTGCGTTGTGGGTTCTCAGTGCGGTCGCGCTGGTTCTCCTCGCTGGGGGTTTGATCTTGCGTCATTGGGCGGGGAAACCAATCAGCACCTTTGAACCGCGACCCATGGGGCGAGAATATTCCCCATACGACCCTGACGATCCTGAGTACATCGGGTAGAATCTTTAGCGGGAGGTGGCTATGCCCGAGAAGTGGCGTGTGGTAGAAGTCGACCCAAATTGCGGCGCGGAAATCACGGGCCGAGACGCAGACAGTGAAGAAGACGCGCTCATGGCTGCCGGACTCATGAAAGGCTACCGGCTCATCAGGCGCCCGGACGGAAGCTGGTTTCAGTACGACCCGCCTGAGCCGAAGCCCGTGGACAGAGTTGATTGGTTCTAAAGGAGGGTGCCATGACTTACGATCCGCAGGAGCTCCAGCGGCGGCACAACGAGACACAATGGCCTGGCGGCCATGATCCCGAAATTCGCGAATTCACGACGCAGCCGCGCCAACTGGAAAAAGCTGTTCGTGAAAAGCTCTCGCCCCGCCCGACCGGAAAGCGTGTTGAGCCCGGCGAACCAACCCATGGCGGAATCTAAAGCAATGCTCACGAGTCCTGTTCCACTGGACCCCGGCAGACACGACGTGCCCATTCTGCCGCCGCCATTTCCAATAGATCCTAACTACCAGCCCGACAAACCTGTCTTGCCGGTAGTAGAAGAGGAGGAGCCCGAAGAGGACGGCGAAGATCCGGCCAGCGACGACGATTAGTCAACCTGCGCTAACCGTCTTTTTTTATTTAAAGAGCCTTGTTCGCCCCAACGGCTCAAGTACTTGAGGCGTTAAAATACTTGCTTACGGGCCAGTAAGCAAGTCTACTGCAATACGTTCCCGTATTGCAGTATTAGGCAGCTATTCTAGTCAAAAAAAATAATCCGCTTAAGCCCAAAGCCTAAGCGGTGTGACCGACCTCGAGGTCGGCTATTGAGACAGGCCGAGTGCCCGGCTCTGCCCTTCCTCCAGCCTGCCACCGAACAACCGCCTTAAATGGCCGCGGAGGACGTCCGCCGTGTCTTCGCATGTCGCGAACTTCGTATCCGCTCAGAGCGTAGAGGTAAAGCACAGTGCCCGGATTGCCATACGCGCGTGAGCGGACCGTTTTGCCTACGTACTGCTCTTGAGCGGACTTGAGAATCGCGATACGCTCGCTTTCGATAGTGCCGCCGGTGCCGTTGCCCATTTCAATGTAGCTAATCAGGCTTGCTGCTACCCGCAAAGTGGGCGGCACTTCGATACCACGCTCCCTGAGAAAATCGACCTGCCTGCCGATCGGAGGGGTCGGACGCTTCATCTCATTTCCCCCTTTCATCCATAATGAAACATAATAGCACGAAAAGCAGGCTTTCGCCTGCTTTTCTGTTAAGCGCGACGGGTGGCACGTTTGTTGGGGACCCCGACAGCGCGCAACGACAGTGAGCACTGGCGGGGTAACAAACGTGACAGGACCCGTCGCTCAAAGCTACTTGCCTACCTGTCCCACTCTTATCTTGCCAGTACCTTCAATTATTTTCTCGGCCACGTTTTTGGGCACTTCTTCGTAGTGATGGAACTCCATGGTATACGAGGCCTGGCCCTGGGACATGGACCGGATTTGCGTGGCGTAGCCGAACATCTCGGCCAAAGGCACTTCCGCGTCCACCACCTTCACATTGCCCCGGTCGGACATTTCCAAAATCTTGCCGCGCTTGGCGTTCAAATCTCCGATTACATCGCCCAAAGAAGTTTCCGGGGTTATGACTTCCACTTTCATGATTGGCTCAAGTAAAATCGGCTGAGCTCTCCTGACCGCGTCCTGGAACGCCATGGATCCGGCTATTTTGAAGGCTATTTCAGACGAGTCAACTTCGTGGTAACTGCCGTCAGTCAAAGTAACCTTCCAGTCAATCACCGGGAAGCCGGCCAAAACACCTCGGTCAGCCGCCTCCCTGATTCCCTTTTCAATCGGGTTTATATACTCTTTGGGAATCGTTCCGCCCACTATTTCATTGATGAACTCGGCTCCCTTGCCTGGCTCATTGGCCTCAAGATTGATTACGACGTGGCCATACTGGCCTCTACCTCCGGTCTGCCGGATATACTTGCCTTCCGCTTCAGACTTTCCTTTGATGGTTTCTTTATACGCAACCTGCGGCCGGCCGACGTTGGCCTCAACTTTGAACTCCCGCTTCATGCGGTCAACCAAAATTTCCAAATGCAATTCGCCCATGCCGGAAATCAAAGTCTGCTGGGTTTCTTCGTCAGACTTTATTTTAAAGGTCGGGTCTTCTTCCGAAAGTTTCTGCAAAGCCAGACCCATTTTTTCCTGGTCAGCTTTGGTTTTCGGCTCGATTGCCACCGAAATCACCGGTTCGGGGAATTTAATCGCCTCAAGAAGAATCGGATGCTCCAAATCGCAAAGCGTATCCCCGGTAAAAGTTTCTTTGGGGCCGACCAAGGCTGCGATATCTCCGGCGAAAACTTCCTTGATGTCTTCACGCTCGTCGGCATGCATGCGGACCACGCGGCCGACCCGTTCTTTGTTGGTGCTGCGGGTATTTAAGATATAACTGCCCGCAGTAAGCGTGCCGGAATAAACGCGGAAGAAGGCCAGCTTTCCCACAAACGGGTCAGTGGCGATTTTGAACGCCAAAGCCGTGAACGGCTCTGAATCAGAAGGTTTGCGCACCAGTTCTTCTTTGGTTTTGGGATTGATGCCTTTGACATCCCCCCTATCAATCGGGCTTGGCAGAAAGTTGGCTACGGCATCAAGCAGGGTTTGCACAACAATACCTCGGCCATCGCCGCCCAACACCGGATAAAACTTGCCGGACTGCGTGGCTTTGCGGATGGCGGTCAGGAACTCCTGTTCATTCAACTCTTGGCCATTTAGATATTTTTCCATAAAAGCGTCGTCCGACTCAACAACCTTTTCCATAAGTTTGTGCCGCCAGGCTTTGGCTTTTTCCACTAAATCGTCCGGGATTTCGCCGACAGTAAATTCCTTGTCCGTGTATTGCTTGTAAATGTAAGATTTCATGGTCACCAAATCCACAACACCCGAGACATCCTTTTCGAAGCCAATGGGAATTTGAATAGGGTGAGCGTGCGGAGAAAGTCTTCTGTGAATCGCATCCAATGATTTATAAAAATCCCCGCCGGTCTGGTTTATCTTATTAATAAAGCACATGCGGGGAACATGATATTTATCTGCTTGTCTCCAGACTGTTTCGGATTGGGGTTCCACTCCCATTTTGCCGTCAAAGATAACGACCGCGCCGTCGAGCACGCGCAAGGAGCGTTCGACTTCGACTGTAAAGTCCACATGCCCTGGAGTGTCGATAATATTGATTTTATGTTTAGTCTCAGCGCCAAGCTTGATAAGCTTAGGCGTCCAATAGCAGGTCACCGCCGCAGCCGTAATGGTAATGCCGCGCTCGCGCTCCTGCTCCATCCAGTCCGTCACCGTTTCTCCTTCGTGAACCGAGCCGATTTTATGAATGAGGCCAGTATTATACAAAATACCCTCAGTGACTGTGGTCTTGCCGGCATCTATATGCGCTATGATGCCAATGTTGCGCGTTGATTCAATTGGATACTCGCGTGGCATATTACCTTCTCTGGAACCTCGCAAAGTGCGCAAAGGCTTTGTTAGCCTCAGCCATCTTATGCGTGTCTTCGCGTTTCTTCATGGCAGTGCCTATTTTGTTATACGCGTCCATCAGTTCATCCGCGAGCTTGGCAGCCATGGGCCTGCCTTTTTTGGCGCGGGCCGCGGCAATCACCCACTTCATGCCCAGAGTCGTTCGGCGCGGTTCCGCTACTTCCATGGGCACCTGATAGTTGGCGCCCCCGATTCTCCGGCCTTTGACTTCCACCATAGGTGAAACGTTTTTTATGGCCTGCTCGAAAATTGCTTTCGGCTCTGCTTTCGGGTCGGACTTCATTTTGTCTTGAATCAAATCCAAGGCCGCATAAACAATCTTCTGGGCCACGGATTTTTTGCCGCGCTCCATGACGTAGTTTATAAACTTGGCGACTTTAAGACTGTTGTACTTGTAGTCCGATGTCGCAGGATGTCGTTTGTAAGTTCTGGCTTTCCTAGGCATAGTGAGAATTTTGAATGATTATTTTTGAATTTTGATTCAAATTCGAATTTCAGAAATTAGAATATTCATTCGAAATTCTAAAATCGAAATTAGCTTTTCTTCGCTCCATATTTAGATCGTCCGCGCTTTCGCCCGTCCACGCCAGCCGTGTCCAGTTTTCCTCGAACTATGTGATACCGCACGCCTGGCAAATCTTTGACCCTGCCGCCGCGGATCATAACCACCGAGTGTTCTTGAAGATTATGGCCAATGCCTGGAATATAAGCCGTGACTTCCATGCCATTGGAAAGGCGAACCCTGGCAATCTTTCTGATTGCCGAATTTGGCTTTTTGGGAGTCGTGGTTGTGACTTTGATGCAGACCCCGCGCTTGAACGGACTGCCTTTGGCGAAAGTGTAAGGGCGGCCGGCGAGCAGGTTGAAACCGCGGTCCAGAGCCGGAGTTTTGGACTTGGCCCGAAGCGGGTGTCGTCCGTGTCGAACTAATTGATTAATGGTTGGCATAGTATTATCACTTCAGTTTAGACTCCCCTCTCCTTCCAGGAGAGAAATTCTCTACCTCACCAGCTGCCGAGAGCTGGTCGGGGGAGAGGTGGCTTAAGTTTGCCATGCCCACCCCACCCTTTAATCCCTCCCCTGGAAGGGGAGGGAAATTATAATTTGTTAAAAGTCTGAGCAAATAAAAACGGTCATAAGACCGCGTGCAACTCTACGCAGGTTTCGAAACAAAGAATAACAATTTCCGCCAGCCTTGTCAAATGGCGGGGCTTATGGTATGATATCGGGTCGACAATTTAAGGAGGGTCGACAATCGTTCTTTCCACCACCTCGCCGTTGGCGGGGTATTATCAACCTGGCTAAAACTAGCTAAAAGCCATATCACTACCCGCGTATGCTCTACCGACTGTACCCGTAGGCAACAGCATTCCGCACAAGGACCACGCATGACTAAGGATCTCTTGATCGCAACAACGGTCATCCCCCTGGTGGTGTGGGGCTACCCCGTGGTCATGGGGCCACCGCACAATTGGGCTGACGGACTCGTTCTTGGAGGCTTGCTTGCGGCCCTGTACTGGGCGTGGGCAAGGTTAGGACGACAATCCGCTCAAGGAGGATAAGCGCAGCTAGATAGCAGGCGCCGGGGTGAGGACCGCAAGTCCCACTCCCGCGCCGATTTTTTTATTTTGCGAAGCAAAAATAGAATCACGACTTATAAAATGCTATAGCATATTTTAAGTCCAAAGCACTTAAATAATTAAAAACCCGAAGTTACATCTGTACCCAGAAACAACCTCAGCAAGAAAAAGACAGGGGGCAGAAGCACTGTCTGCAGAAGCCCGGAAAACATAAAAAGAATAATTAAAATGAACCCGAACCGCTCCAAAGCCAAAATAGAGTACATCCAATTGCGGTCAATGAAACCAAAAATGCTGGCTAAAACCTTGGAACCATCCAGCGGCGGAATGGGAATCATGTTAAACACTCCCAAGACGATATTTAATAAAACCGTTTGAACCAATAATTTCTCACCCATTGCCGAAAGGTTCGGGCTTAGGCGAAAAACTTGGGCGGCGAGAAATGCCAGGGCAATGTTGGTTAAAGGGCCGGCTAGTGCGATTAAAAACATATCGCGCCTGAGGTTGCGCAGATTTCGGTAATCAATCGGGACCGGTTTGGCCGCGCCAAACACAAATTGTCCCGCGGTTGCCCAATACAGAAACATGGGCAGCAAGATAGACCCGAAGAGGTCAATGTGCGGAATGGGATTAAGCGTGAGCCGTCCAGCATAACGCGCAGTCGGGTCGCCAAGTTTTTCAGCCACCAACCCATGCGCCACTTCGTGGAAGATGACGGAAAACAAAAGAATAAAGATAAAGACAATTATGCTTAGCGGGTCCATTGCTTTGTTGGAAACGTAACCCTGAACTTGATTCAGGGTCTCGTCTTGAGCAGGCAATACCTCACCGGCCGCCGGGGGCTGTTCCTGATTTTCGTCAGGATTACGATAATGCTCTTGCTTAATGACAAAAACTCTGCTAATATATCCTAGCGTCAAATTAATTCTTTCACAACTATGCGAAAATGCAATATCTGCGGCAAAGGCTATATGAATACGGTGAGACGCTCACACTCGATGCAGGCCAACAAAGTTCGGCTCTATCCGAATTTGCAATGGCTCAAACTCCCACACGGACAGCGAATCAAGGCCTGCACCAAGTGCATGAAAACCTATCACCGGAAGATGGTGGTCGCCGCACCCGCCTTCGCTGAAGCTTCGGCGGGCAAGTAAAAATCTCTAGGAATACTAGAGATTTTTTGTTTGTTTAACCCTCACCGCACCCCTGAACTTGATTCAGGGTCTCAAGATGAGATCCTGACTTTCGTCAGGATTGCGTGACTCATTTTTCTAGTGCCATAATATATTTATGCTTTCATATCTTAGAAACCTCTCCATGTACCGGCTGATGCTCTATTACCTGCGGGCCCTGATCGCCGCGGCCGTGGTCTTGAGCTTCTTCGAAATTCTGCCTTATACCTGGTGGCATATTTTGGCCATTCTTTTCTATTTGATTGCCGTGTGTTTCACTGCCAATCAAATTTTTGCCAGGCTCTTTAAGGTTAAAACCAACTACGAGTCCCAGTTCATCACGGCCGAAATTTTAACTCTGATTATCGGTCCGTATTTTTCCATTCCGCTGCTTCTACCGCTCACAGTCGCGGGCGTTGCTGCCATGGCATCCAAATACATCTTCGTTTATCAAAAGCGGCATATCTTCAACCCCGCAGCGGCCGGCGCTTTGGCCATGGCGCTTACTGCCCATGAAATTGCGAGCTGGTGGGTGGGCAATCTTTACCTTTTGCCGGTCATTGCCATTGGCGGAATTATTATGATGTGGAAGCTTCGCTGGTGGCACCTCTCCCTGACTTTTTTATTAAGTTATCTTATCCTGCTGCCGGTGAGTTTCATCAATCTGGCTTCACTTGAAAACTTAAAATATCCGTTTGCAACTATCATTTCTCCGCTGGCATTCTTCGCTTTTGTCATGCTCGTTGAACCCCTTACTGCTCCCGGGAGAAAAAAATTGCGGATAATTTATGGGCTTGGCACAGCATTTATCTTGGTTTTGTACCAGCGGTTCGTGTCGGCCCCCTATACTTTAGAGCTGGCTTTGCTTTCCGGCAACATCTTGGGGCGATTTTTAGATCCCAAACCCACGATCATCTTGAAGTTTCAGAAAAAACTGGAAGTCGCCAAGAATATTTACGCTTTTTACTTCGAACCCCTCAAACAATTCAGATTTATTCCAGGCCAATTTTTGGAATGGCAGCTGCAGCATCCCCATGCAGACAGCCGAGGGACAAGGCGGTGGTTTACCATTTCCTCTTCTCCCACCCAGCCGGAAATCATTTTGACCACTAAGTTTGCAGAAAACGGGAGCACTTTTAAATCTGCGCTCAAACAGCTTTCACAAGGCGATGAGCTGACGGCCGTAGGCCCTGCCGGCGACTTTGTCTTGCCGCCTGACAAAAGCAGAAAACTGGCCTTTATAGCCGGCGGCATCGGCGTTACCCCGTTCGTCAGCATCATCAATGATCTTTTGGACACGAATCAGCTCCGCGACATAATTCTTCTGTACGCGGCCAAAACGGCGGATGAGTTCGCCTTCCAGAATGCCTTTAGTGAGGCCAAAAAAATCGGCGTCAATGCCGTTTATATCCCCACTGACGAGCAGGGCTTCATTACCCCCCAAACCATCAAGGAAAAAATTCTAGACTGGCCGGAAAGGTTGTTTTACGTTTCTGGCCCCGAACCGATGGTCGAAGCTTACGAGAAGATGCTCTCGTCCATGGGAATAAAAAATATCAAGCGCGATTACTTCCCGGGTTACGAAGAACCAATCAAATAGCGGTAACCATTTCCTTGACCCAAATCGATTTGCTGGCCATAAACTCAAAGCAAGAATCCGCTGGCAGAGGAGGGCTGAACAAATAACCCTGGGCCCTGTCGCAGTGGTTTTTAATCAGGAACTCAAGCTGACGTTTGTTCTCGACTCCTTCGGCCACCGCCACTTTACCCAAATTATGAGCTAGTTGAATGATTGTTATGGCAATCGCGCGGTCATGCGCGTTATTGGGAATGCCAGCGACGAATGACCGGTCGATCTTTAAAACATCAATGTTGAATTGCTTGACGTAGCTCAGGGAAGAATAGCCGGTATTAAAGTCATCAATGGTGAAGTTAACTCCGATTCTTCCCAGCTCCTCCATAATGCGCCGCACCAAATCCGCTTCCGCAAGCAAAGTTCTTTCCGTCAGTTCCAATTCCAAAAGCTTGCTGGGCAGCCGGTATTTTTGCAGCCAACCCGAGATTTTTTGGCCCAAGTCAGTCTGGTTGAATTGGCGTGAAGATAAGTTCACGGCAACACCGACCGGCAAACCGCTTTTGTGCCATTCGGCAGTTTGGGCAATGGCTTTTTCCAAAGCATAGTCTCCTATTTCATCTATCATTCCCGTGACTTCGGCAAGCTCGATGAACTCAGAGGGCCTGACCAAGCCCATGGTCGGATGCTGCCAGCGAAGCAAGGCTTCATTTTTTATTATTTTGCCGCCGGACAGCTCGATCTGCGGTTCAAAATAAACCAGCATCTCGCGATTTTGGATCGAGCGCCGCAGGGCATTTTCCATGGTCAATTGCTGGAAAGTCGTACTTGCCAGCGACTCAGTATAAAATTGAAAATTGTTCCGACCCAGGCCCTTGGCTCGATGGAGCGCTGCTTTGGCCGTATTAAGCAGGCTTGAAGCGTCAGCGGCATCATTCGGGAAGGAACTGATGCCAATGCTGGCCGTAACATGCAATTCGTACCCGTCAATCACGAAGGGTTTTTTGAGGCTTTCCAAAATGTCTTCGGCGGTGTTCAGCGCATTTTGCCGCTCACTTGTTTCATTGACCAAAACCGCAAATTCATCGCCACCCGAACGAGCCATAAAAGAACCGATATCAATAACCGACCTTATCCTTGCCGCAACAAACTTAAGCAAATCCTCGGCCAAAATATGACCAAGTGAATCGTTAATAGTCTTGAAACGGTCTAAATCAATGTTCAATAACGCATAAGACTGCTTAATTTTGCTTTCGGTCAAAAGTTTGCTCATGTGTTCAAAAAAATAGAAGCGGTTGGGAAGATCGGTTAAAGAATCATAATATATCCGATGCTGAGCCTGCGTTTGAGCCTCCTCTCCTTCTTCAATGCTTGCCGCCATAATGAGGCTGGTCATGCTAAACACAAAAAAATAGACCAAAAGTAAAATCAAATTTACTTCTAGCGAATCGTTACCAGTAAACGGTCCGCGGTGAGCAAAAGTTCCTATAACGGCAATGGTGGCAATCACAAAGTTGGCCGTCACAGCCCCGATTGGTCGAAGCCTCAACCCGGCCCAGACTATAAACGGAAGCATCAGGTAAGCGTAAGGCGAGATCGTCTCCGGTATACGCAGGAAAATTATACCTGCCGTCATAAGCAGCAGAAGAAAAAACAAACGGGCTTCCCAGAGCTTGGAAGCCAAAAAATTTCTCGATTCCCTATTTGCCCAAACCAATATCAGCGGAGCTACAAGCAGGATGCCGGCCATGTCACCCAGCCACCAGACCAGCCAAATCCGGGCAAACTGCTCCCAGGCTATGATTTGCGAAATTGCCAGATTCAAAGTTCCTAAGATCGAACCGATAAGCGAGGATAAAAAGGCTCCAGCCACGACAAAAGCTATAACGTCACGAACTCGACCAAGGCCATTTTTGAAGCCTAATTTTTCTTTCAATAGGTAAGCGCCAGCAAGCCCCACGGCTGTATTGCTGACCGCGATTCCAACGGCAGTCAGGAAAGGTTCCCGCGCCATGACATTGGCGGCGAACGCTCCAATCAAAATACCCGGCCAAATTCGGTAGCCAAAAATCAAAAGGCCCGCAAGCGCAATCCCGCTTGGAGCCCAAATCGCGGTAACCTGCTCGGTCGATTGAGCCAGAGATAAGCCCAGCCTTGCGGTCAAAAAATAAATTATGGCCAAAATCAATATTCGCTTGAGCAAAATTCTTTGGTTCAGCGAATTTTTTAGCGAGTCATAGTGCAACAAAAAAAAGCGCCAGAAACGCACCCTCGAAAAAGGAAAAGTGAAATTATTCGGCAATACCCGCATATTTACCACTTAATGATAAATAAATTAGGTATTTGGGGCTTCTGCCGAAAGAAATAAAAAAAACTTTCAAAGTCCGAAGTTTTTTGTACCTTTGCACAAAAATTACTTATCATCTCTCCGTCGCAAGCGATTGATTTGTTTAACCATGAGAAAAACCGCAAAAGCGACAATCAGGAAATTGATGACAGCGTTTAAAAAAGCGCCGTAGCGCAAAACCGCTTTTCCGGGCAGGCCCAGAGCCAGTTTGCTTAAATCCACATGCCCGGTCAGCGTGCTCAAAACCGGCGTGAATATGTCGTTGACCAAAGAATTGACAATGGTCGTGAATGCCGCGCCAATAATCACGCCTACCGCCAGATCAAGCGCGTTGCCTTTGACCGCGAACTCTTTGAACTCCTTCAGCATTATTTCCTTTTTTTCGTGATTGCGTCGCGAACCACCAGCCCATGACTAGCCCTTTTGACCAGCACCCTTTGTCGTTCCTTCCATCCCAGGGCGCGGACAAGCGACGGCGGCAGGACCACGGCCAGCGAAGCTTTGCCCAAGCGAATCAGATGCTGGGCGGATTTTCTTGGTTTTGATTTCGCCATTTGGTTCCTTTCAAATTAGTTATACTTGTGCTTAACATTTTACTCCTTAGCTTATTGCTTGCCAAGTTTTTAATCAGTCTAATGTTTGGTGTAATTACACCATTTGTTAGACTAAACACGCCGATTCAAAATCCAAATCTTGAATCTTGCCCTACTGCAATACGTTCCCGTATTGCAGTACTACTCAAATTCCCTATTTAATTTTCCTCACCAGTCTCGACTCGTCTTTAGGCTTTTTATTCAAGACGAGGCGGACAATCCCCTTGTTGGCGTCGACTTCGACCAAGTCTCCGTCCTTGAAAATCTTGGTCGCGAACTTAGTGCCGATGACGCAGGGTTTTTTCAGCTCTCTGGAAACAATTGCCGCATGGCAAAGCATGCCGCCTTCGTCCGTGACAATCGCGGAGGCTTTTTTAATTGCCGGTAACCATTGCGGGCGGGTCATGGAGGTAACAATAATTGATTTGTTCTTTACTGCTTTTATATTTTTAGCAGTCATCAAGATAACAACCTTTCCACTAGCTTTACCCGCTTGGGCAGTCGTCCCAGACAAAGTGTTGATTTTTGAAGAAATATTTCCTTGCGGCCCTAACTCTTTCGCAGCGATTTTCTGTGCCTCTCTCCCGGAATACAGTAACCAGGTTTGATTCTTTAAAACTAAAACGTAAAAGCTTCTTCGCTTTTTTACTTCAACTTGGAGTAACTTCCAACTCCTCTTTACGCTTTGCAAGATTTCTTCAGGCCGATACCAGACCAGGTCTTTTTTTGGAATTTCGTTTTGTCTCACGATTTTTTCTAAAAATTTTTGGAATTTCGGAAAAGAATATTTAGTAGTTACTAATTCAGCAACTTCGTGCAAATAAAACCGCCATTCAAAATATTTTATTAATTCTTTAAACGCGGTCGAAGGCTTGAGCTTGTTTAACAATCTTAGCTTTTTCTCTACTAGCGCCTTATCCGGATGAAAAAACTCCTCAAGGTTGCTTGCGTTTATTACAGGATAAACAAGGGTAGCAAATAGCTCGTCACTTGTTCCATATCCAAATTTCAAAAGTTCTTTTTTCAACAGCAGCTCGAGCTCTGGCTGAGGTATGCAGTACGCCACTATCGCCCTTGCCTGGATATAAAGATTAAAATAATTTTTCAAAGATTCTATAATTTGATCTGGCTGATCTGGCGGTAACTGCTCGATGTGGTCAGTCAGCCTGATCAGTTGAGTTAATATACTGCAAGAACTCTTAAATAATCTTTTATATACTTTTGTTTTATAATCATTCTGGATAATTCGTAATTTTTTTGGGATTTCATTTGGTCCGAAATACATAACCGGCAGTTCGTGCTCCGCAACTATTAAAATCTCACCAATGCAATATTTGGTTCCAGATAAATTTGTGGCATACCCAAGAGTTTTGAGGTAACGCTCAAGCAAAGTTGCCTCCCGAGTAATCATTTTTTTCCAGTAGGTCATAGTAACAACTCTGCCGCTGTCCGAGCCTGTTTCTCTCCTTCACCAGTTAATTCCGCTTCCGCTCCCTCGCCTAGGGCCTGACCGTGCCTGAAAAAATAAGCATTAACTTCCCGGCCTTTAGGTTCTTCTTCTCTCGCCTCCTTAAATCTCGGCTCTCCCTCTCCCTCTCCAAATTTTCTTTCATTCATATATTAACCTTTCTTAATTATTTTATCTTCCTCACAACCCCTCGATTCGCCCCTGTACCAGTCCGCCTCAGGCGAACAGTACAGGGCTTCGCTCGCTCTGTGCACTTTAGTACGGTCGTGTATTAAAGCCTGTTAATTTGCTCGTTTAAGTAATTTTACTATTCCCCGCTGCGCATCCACCTCGACCAAATCCCCTGTCTTAAATACTTGTGTCCCTATTTTGGTCCCTATAATACATGGGATTTTCATTTCCCGGGATACTATCGCTGCATGGGAAGTAATTCCACCTTCATCTGTCACAATGGCTTTAACTTTTTTCAAATATGGCACGGCTGCGGGCTGGGTTTCTGGAGTAATTAAGATCTCGCCTGATTTGATTCCTGAAAAATTATAGGCATCAGCAACGCGGGCTCGGCCAGTAACCCTACCTTTATTTGCAATTAACCCCGCAATTTTGGAAGTTCTACCGTTTAAATCCTGGATTGATTTTTTAAAGTCTTGAAGTTTGGGTCCAACAATAATCTTAACTCCTTGAGACGCAAACATTAAACCGTAATCTTTCTGTCGCAATTTCAGAATTCTGCGATTAAACTTTCCGGAAATTAACTCTTCTGGGGTCAATTGCCTGGCTGCTTCGTAACTTAATCCCTGAGCTTTTTTCATTAGCAAAGGTTTGAAATAATAGAAAAATTCACTAATTTTATACAGCCGCCAGTCACGGAAATGAATATATTCCTGCGCCATTGCAACTAATCGATCAATGCGAGGATTAATCTTTGTTTTTTGTGATTGCACGGCCTTAATTTGATTTTTCTTTGCTGATTTCCAATCAGCCTTGAATGTTTCGTAAGTCAACGGAGTTATGTCCATAACGTAAGAATTTATCCATGCATAATTTATGAATACCTTTTTAAATACTTCTGGGTTTGGCTTCTTAACTGCGCGCAAAGCTTGTTGGTATTTTTGGCGCATTAAGGGTTTCTTGCCAAGAGGAACTTTCTCAATTACCGGTTTGAGCTCTTCATTAATAACCAAATCAATCATAATCGGCAAATAGGTAGCTTGAAATGCCAAAGCCGCTTGATCGAATATCTGTTTGAGGTTTTGCTTGGTAGCATGTTTGGTATGCTTTGTGATGACGATAAGCTTTTCTGAATCACCTTTCATCTTTTTCAAGGCCCGATATGGCCAATCCGTCCCAAGTTTTTTTTTGATAGCTTGTAAAAGTAATTTAAGCTCTCGTTCTTCCACCCATAAACTACCCGAATGTCTAGCCCAATGTTTGAGATTGGGCAGACCAAAATAATCGCCGAATTCGCGTCGTAATGATTCCATAACCCAATAAACATACAAAATCGGATGATTACCGCGAGTAAAAAATCTTATCCATTTCATTTTATTTTCCTCACAATCCCATTATTCGCATCGACTTCCACCAAATCGCCGTCTTTTAATCTTTTATATTTACTATTCCTGTAAATCAAGCGGACTTTCGCGGTATCCTGTGTAATCCACTTTTGTTCTTCTTTCGTCTTGTAATACTTCTTGTTTGCGTAAAAATGACCGAAAATTTTAGCCTGTCCTTGTTTTCGATCAAAGTATATTTCCGCCAACTTATTATTAACCATTGCAAAACACCACGGCATAGATATTTTTTATTATTTTGTTAGATACTTATTCAAAAAATCACCTGGCAAAAGAATGGGAAACGACACGGCTCCCATCACCCTGGGCTGGATAAAATGCTTACGGTCTAAAGTTATAAAAAAATCGCAATTGGCTTTCATGGCCGCAGCAAGAATTACTGCATCAAATACATTGATTAATTTTTTAGCTTTTAAGATTGTTTTTTTATCTGGCTGGATTAAAACCGCATGCACAGAATCAAACAAAGCTAAAAAACTTTGAACTTTAACGGGATATTTCTCGTTCAAATTCCTGGTAACTTCCTCGAAAACATCTGGCGAGCTGATTACCGGAAGCCTCTTATTTATGACTTGGCGAATAATTTCGGCTGACGCGCCTTGTTCAGAAAGACTCGCCGCTATCCAAACACTACTGTCTAAGAAAATCATCTTTATTTAAAAAGATAAGGATAGCGTTCTTTTACCAATTCCGATCGAATTCGCCTATAATCTTTTTCAATTTTTTTCCATAACCGGGCATCTTCTTTTTCGAGCTGAAGTAATTTTTTCTTTGGGATTTTTTTGCTTGCTTCTTCCAAATAACGGCGCAGTGCCGTGCGTAAAAGTTCTGAACGGGTCATATTCTGCTTTTGGGCTATTTTTTCCGATTCCCGCAGCATTTGAGGCGGTAGGGAAATAGTGACTAACGACGTATTACGCTTCATATAATTTATATGTTAATACTAAGTATTAACATTGTACTTAGCTAATTTATAGCTGTCAATATGCCTTTTCTATAACCTATTATATCTAAAATTATCATCTGCCAACTTTTCTGACAATCCCCTTACTAGCATCGACCTCGACCAAATCCCCATCTTTGAGGACTTTGGTTGCTATTTTGGTGCCGACGATGCAAGGAACGCCCAGCTCGCGGGAAACTACCGCCGCATGAGACATTAGTCCGCCGACATCAGTGACAATTGCTTTAGCCTTGCGCATAGCAACTATATAGTCGGGTGAGGTCATGGGGGCGACCAAGATTTCTCCGGGTTTCATGTATTGGGCAAATTTCGGTGAATGCAGAATCCTAGTCCGCCCGCTAACCTTCTGTCCTGAATTAAAAGCCACTATTCCTTGGACTTCTTTGCCAGCATTTATTTCTTTCTTCGATTCCAAAGCCTTGAGGAAATCTTTTACTTTTTTGCCGTAAAAAAATCTGTAATCCTTGGGTGTTACCAAAATCATCGTCGAATTTTTCCTGTGCTTAAGTACGCGAGGACTGACCTTGGCCCCGGTTTGGAATAACCTTAACCACTCGGCGCAATCATAATACATCAACTGGTCAATGCTTAGGCCAAAAACCGGGCTGGCGAATTTATTAAACCTATCAATGACATTGTGGGCCCGCCAGCTGGTGGCCTTGCGGTGGTCCTGCCACCAGATAGAAAAAGAAATATTACGCGCAGCGGCGACCAAGCTTTTTGGAACGTGATATTTTTTTATAACTTGTCTTTTTCTTTTGGCGATCTCGCGGCGCGATGCCAAAATGTTTTGTATTTTTTCCTTCAGCTGCTGTTTGGAAAGCCTGCTCACTTGCCTTAAAAAATATGTGTCGGGAAGGATTTGCGCTGTATAATAGCTATTTTCCACCCAATACCATTTGGAGGCGTAAACTTTCAATTTGGCGCGCAAGCCCTTTTTATTTTTAGCCGCTAAGGCAGTTTGGAGCAATTCCAGTTCGCTTTGTTGATGGAAGCTTGGTTTTGGAGAGGCCATAAGTATGCCAACTGTTTCTTCCATCTCGCTTGCTGGAACAAGGCCGCGAAGTTTCCTGCTTAAATATTCAGGTGAGGCAAAATTAGCCAGTTCTTGAACTAAAGCATAAACCCAAAGTTGAATCAAATAACGGTAAAATTTTTCAACGTAAGGCCTAAGCTGCTCAATATTTTTAAAGTTAGTGACATGCGATATCTCTCTTTTAAATTTTCTAAGGTTAAGCACATTGTCCCAGTACTTTTTCCACAAAATTTTCATTTTCCCAGTGGGAATAATCCAGCGATTCAGCGCGACCTCACCCCTTTTTTGCATCTCTGCTTTCTCCCAATAATACGCCATCTTGTCGTGGCCATAAATCCCGACATAAGTGGGCCAGGGCGCTTTGAATTTCATGCCGCTTGTGGCATTGGCCACTATCCAAAACGACGGATACAAAAGCCTCCCATCTATTGGGCCCCACTGGTCAATTTCTTTTTTATGGTTAAGCATGTGTTATTTACCCAGTCTAGCTTTTAACCATTCCGTAATTTGTTGAGAAAATTGCGGCCATTCTGACTCTAGCATCAGCAAGTGCCCTGCTTTCATTTCGAGATAATCTCCTCTTAAAAACCTCGCTAGTTCCTGGCACTGCTGCGGGGAAACACGGTTGTCATCCGAAGCCCCAACAACTAAAATAGGACATTTTATTTTTTCCGGATTGATTGAAGGAGGTTTGCTATAAGCTTCAAAACGAGCCTGGTGTGACTCAAATCCCAACATTGGCTTGTATTTTTCATCATAGGCTGCTTCAAAGTCAGACGGAACCCGATCGCCAAACCAGCTTAAAAAACTCGCTTTATCTCTTTTTATCATATCTCCCCTTGCAATTAATTCTTGAACTTTTGCTTCTTCTTCGGGAGTTGGCGCTTTCATCGGAAACTGAGATGGGAGTCCGGGTGTAAGCAAAATCAATGCGGCTGGCTTTTGGTCAGCGGCTTGCTCCATTGCAGTCAAGCCGCCGGCGCTACGGCCTACCAATACTTGTTGATTGTAATTTAAGCCTTGCTGTGTTAAATCTTCACGCGCCCTGCGGATATCTTCGTTAAAATCCACCATGCTTCTACCTGCGAATTCTGCATTAGGAAGTTCGCCCAGCCGCCCTTTAAGATTAACTGACATTGAATCAAAGCCATTGCGCCCGAAACTTTCCAAAACGGGCAGGCCACTTTTTGCAGTAAGACCTGATCCGGGAATGAAAATGGCAGTCTCCAGATAAAGTTTGGGCTCTGCTGGCAAAAATTCTGCTCTTAATCCGCCTACAATGATTTCTCTCGTAGGAATTTTGGGAGCATCAAATCGCCCGGAATCTTCTATGCTCATTCTTTCTTTTCAAACCTACTCTTTGCTACTTCAGCTAACTCTCTAACTTTTTGCCAGTCCAAATAAACTCTTTTGCCTTTAAATAATTTGGCCCGCTCAGGGTCTGTAAACTCAAACTCCGCTTTGGTGTCTTTGTCAAAATCATCTAAGCTTCGCGGATCGCCCATTCTGGTGTCGCGGGAAAGTTTGATGCGAAACGCTGTGGCCTGTTTGGTGAACCCGCCGATTTCGTCCACGTCATCAAAGCCGACTTTCCGCTCCCCGGTTTGCGGATCTTCTACGACCAAAGCCTGTTTATACAAAGATTCCGCAAACAGTCCGCTGCCGACTATGGGAATCGCTTTTGACTCACCGCCCTTCACGCCTCTTCTGGAAAGCTCAATTGCGTGCATCAACTCATTGGCTTCGTTTTCGGCCAAAGGACGGGCAATATCTTCATTGGCTAGCGCTTCTCGCAATCCTACTATTTGCGCCTTTTCCCTATTTGCGGCTCGAAATTCCGCGTCAGATTTGAATCTTTCCTGGTCCTCCGGCGACAACTCTAAAACCAAACGATTGAGCTTAGTGTTGATCAAATCTTTGTATTGCTTCAACACCGGATTTAGGCCAGCGCCAGCATAATCAACGCCTTTGCCGCGCCTTGCTCCTTTTACTTTGCCGGTTTTGCCTTTGACCGGTGAGGCGTCTTCTCGCTCACCGAACTTTTCACTCCCGGCCAATATATCTTCTCCGGTTTCACCATGTCTGGGCTCATCTCCTCCCCGAGGATGAACCAAAGTCACTTCTTCGGGATAATTAGCCGCCCCATACTCTTTTGCTCGGGACTTGCCCACAGGCGTTAAGTCCGTAGGGTCATCAAACTTTTGCCGGCTGCCATCGGCAAAGGTGATATCCATCGGCCCGCCGAACCTACTGCCGTGGCGCGTAAGGTCGATGTAGGTCGTCGCGATAAACTGTTTCTCCTCCTCAAGATTGCGCATTTCTTCATTCATAGTTTTTGTAACTCCTTTTTTAATTGTTCAACATTTTTATAAATTAGAATTTTCATTGCCAATTGCTCGGCACCCTCGATTCTGTCCGGACGATCATCGATATACAAAGCTTCGCTTCCGGAAACGCCGGCTTGTTGGAGTGCATATTCGTAAATTTTCACATCTGGCTTGCGGATATGCAGATAACTGGATACAGCTTTAATAGTAAAAATTTCACCCCAATGATACTGCTGCCAAAAATAATCAAACCATTCTTTGGGATTATTGGAAATAACGCCCAGGGTGAAGCGGCTCTTGAGAACCGCCAAGAATCCCAGCAGTTCTCTGTTCGGGGAAAAATTTTTAAGAATCAATTTCTTTAAATCCTCGACGTCCAGCGCTTGCTTGAAGTCTTCCGCAGTTTTTTGAAAGTACTCCTGCTCGCTAATATTGCCCAAAGTGAAGTCCTTCCACCACACTCCATCATGAGCTGAAGCGTAAAGCAAGCCAGGTTTAATCCCATGAGCCGCCTCGTATTCCTTAATCCCGGCTGTAAAACCTTCTCTCACTAAAACATTACCGGAATCAAAAAAAATTGCCTTGATCATTTTGCTCTTTCCAGAATCCGGACGATTCCTTTTTGCGCATCCACTTCCAGCAAGTCATCGTCGTGGATAATCCGGGTTCCATTTTGGGTGGCGATGACGCACGGAACTCCCAATTCGCGGGAGACAATCGCGGCATGCGAAGACAAGCCTCCCTGGTCCGCGACAATTGCGACCGCTTTTTCCATGGCCGGCACAAAATCCGGAGTGGTGAACTGCGCCACCAGGATGTCGCCCCGCTTGACCTTGCCTATTTCATGTTTGTCCAGGCAGACCCTTGCTCGACCCCGGATCATGCCGCCCAAACACGCCATCCGTCCGTGAATCTCTTCGATTTGCTCAACTTTGACAAAATACTTTTTTTCTAATTTTTTAATTTCGGCAGGATCAGTAATCAACTTGGTTTCGGCATTCCGCACTACCATGGCGTAATCTTTAAATCTCCTTTGCATCTCAGCGCTATTGGGCAGCGGCTTGCCCCGGAGTGCGCCAAACATTTCCGGAGTGGAGACTTCCATAATCCAGTCAGGGTTGAATTTGGCTCGTCGGGCGATCTCGGCGTACATGAAGCTTGCGCCATAATCGGCGTTGAAAAACGCTTCTACGCGGCGGTTGCGGACGTAGGAATGGAGTTTTGCCTGGCCAATGATCTTTTGGAAATCTTTTTTCGGCCTAATTTTCTCAATGGCGTCTTTGTAATCGTCCCCGACTTTCTTCTCGGAAGCGAAGTAGATTAGGTCATCAATCGACTGGCCTGCGGAAATTTGCCTTTTTATCTCTTTGAGCCTGTCAATTATGTCCTTGTAAGAGTAGGGCTTGCTCGTGGCTAGGCCGCGGTTGATGTAGGCAAATTTATCCAGATGCTTTTGAATTTTTTGCTTAAACTTCGACGGCAAGCTGTTTAAATCAGCTTTGGCTTTGAAAAGTTCTTTGGCCAACAGCGTCAGCTTCCACCGTTCTTCGGCCACGTCGGTCATTTCTTTGGGATCGGTAAAGACCAATACATAATGGCGAAAATTTGGATTATCGCCTTTGATGCAATCAAGCAATTTTTCCTCAATTGCTTTTTCAAAATATTCATCCAACGGGTATTGGGCATACCAAGGGCAGGCCAACTCTCGATACTGCTCCAGCAAATCTTTCAAAACGCCTGCCATGTGTCGGTTGGTTTTGCTCTGCCAATCTGTCTTTTTGAGCTCAAAACCCCGATTGTAAAGCTTCTCCGACTTTTTCAACTCGCGCACGCAGTATCTTTCAAACCAGCCGTCATTTTTCTTGGGGTGCCCGGTTATTTCCGCTTCAAAGGGATTATATTCCTCCGCCGGCCAGTAGATCATGTGGTGCAGGTAAGCTCTGTTGGCCAAAACCGTTCTGATTTGAGCCTTCGCCGCGTTTTCCGGATTGAACGAAGAGTTAATCATGAAGCGCAAAAAGATCGGAAGCTTGCCCGACGGCTTGATCCTCCATTTGCCCGAATACATTACTGCCCCGGCCATAATTTAGAATTTAAATTCTTTTGAATGCATTAAAAAATATTTCAATTCTTCGATAAAAGGTTCTGTAAGCCTCATCTTTTTCTCGTTATAAAGCTGCCAGACTTTTCTTAAATCAAATGCTTTAAAATTCTTAATTTCCTGCCGGTTTGGTTTGACTTGTCCGTCATGTTTCCCAATGTACCAATATACCATTATTCCGCCGATTGATAAACCAGGCATCGGAATAATCTTTATCAGTTTAAGAGGAACCTGAATGCCTAACTCTTCCTTCAACTCCCTCAAAGCATCGGCCAAAATCTGTTTTTTTGTTCGTGCGCCCGACCTTACAAATCCGGAGCATGCTGATTGCCAATGAAGCGGCTGGATGTCTTTCGTTCGGCTTCTTTGCTGGAGCCAAAATTTTCCCTGCGAGTTTTTTAGCCAGATGTGGGCTGAGCGGCGCATCAATTTCCGGTTCTGCAAGAATTTTTTTCTCGTAGCCCTGCCAATGACCTTATTGCGCAAATTCACGATATCGTGCAGCTCACCCATCGGGTCAGAGCTGTCTTTGAGATTAATCAGTTTTACTCTCTTTAATTTCATTTTCTAGAAGCTGATTTAAATCGCCGATTTCAAAAAACTGATGCTCGGTCCACTTAAGACTGGAATCATTGCTATTTATGTTATAAACCCGGGTTTTAAAATTTGCGCCCTCATCCTGTAAATGCTTTGCGGCATCCAGGAAAAACCGGCAATTTTCACGGCTGTTATCCGTATAAACTATTGTATCATAACCGGCAACAAGCTTCTTAACCAGAATGTCTTTAAGCATCGCTTCTGTTTTGATATTCGTGTTCCCGTAGTCAAAAGTGCTATGGACTTCTCTGATGTAATCGCGCGGGTCAATGCCATACTTTCTTACGATCTGCTCAGCCCGCCAATCCATCTGTTCGGGGTTGCCAGTCGTGAATACCGCATTGTTTTTGGTCCAACCCAAAACTTCCTCGAAATGTTCGGCTAGATCAAGATCAAACAACCCCTTCCGGTACGGCCGTTCGTAAGCGTACTCATAATCTCTGGGGCTAATGGTCTTTAGATCGAATCCGAGCGACTCAATATAAGCGTCAAAGTTTGGGAAGCCGCTTTTTCGGCTGTCCCATCGCTCCAGAAACAAAGTGTCCGCCAAATCCCAAAGGTACAAAGTCTTACTCATTGCAAATTATTTTATTTTCCTCACCCACCCATGATTGGCATTGACCTCGACTATGTCGCCGTCTTTCAAAACTTCGGTGGCGATCTTGGTGCCGATGATGCAGGGGATGCCCAGCTCGCGGCTGACAATCGCGGCGTGCGAAGTGATGCCTCCTTCGTTGGTGACGATTGCCGCGGCTTTCTTCATGGCCACCACGTAATCCGGCCGGGTCATGACCGCCACCAAAATATCGCCGGCCCTGACTTTGCCCACTTCCGAAGAAGATTTAAGCACCTTCACCGGCCCAATGGCCTTGCCCGTGGATGCCGAAAGCCCGCGGAAGTCATCGACTTCTTCCTGTTTTCTGCGGCCGAACATGGCAGATTTAAGAGCCTCAACGTCGCGGCCGGTGAAAAATTTGGCATACTGCCTCGTGGCAATCACCGCCGAACCTTTCATGCGCTCCTGCAAAATTTTTCGGCTCGGATTTCCGGACTTAATAATGTCCGGTATTTCCGAGGGTCCGGCGTACTTTAATTCATCTAAAGTATAGTGTGCCTTTTTGGCGATGGCAGACAGAATTTGACAGCCCATGTGGATATTCAGATAGGTAGCGCGCTTGCGCTGGTCCTGCCATGCCGTAAAGTCATCGGAAATTTGCAGCAGGGTCCGCAAAAAAACCGAAAGCTTGTACTGCCTAAATAATTTTTGCTTCGCTATTTTATTTCTTGCCGGTGTTTCTTCAATCTGCCGCAGCTCTTCTGCCAAATTCTTTTTGCTTTGCTTCCAGGCTTTAATTTCCTGTTCAAACTCGGCAACGCTGAGCACGTGGGCGCGAATGTAATTATTACTGGTCCAGAAAAATTTCTTCTGATGATCTTTGAGCGAATCTTTGGACTTGCCCAAAATTATTTTAAGCAGGCTGATCTCAGCTTCACTTATGAAAGATTGTCTGGTGGGAGCGGAAGCGACGGCGAAAATCTTGGCCAAATCCGATGTTTTGAGATTTCTGCCATATTTTGTTACTTCTTTTTTCAGCATGTCGGCCACCAGCTCATCCGTGCCCAAAGCAAAGTGGTCGATGATTGCCGAGGAAGTGAAGCGCTTGACTCCAGCGATATGATAGCGCTCCCAAGCTTGCGCCAAGGAGGCTTTGGATAACTTTTTCAAATCAGCCTTTTGCAGTTTCTTAAACAGTCTTTCAAAAATTTGTTCGTCCTTCTTCCATAGGCGCATAAGCTTGCGGGAAAAGTCGGGGTCTTTTTTGGCAAGCTTAAGAATTACGCGAACGCCGCGCTTTATATCTTTCTGGTCCAGGTACCAGTCAACTTTTCCCCGGTCAAAAAAGCAGACGCGCACATCCGCCTCGGTTCCAGCCGGCTTGCGGGGTTCTTTTTTCGGCTCTGCCTCCCAAATAAACCCGATAAACATTGGTGAGCCATCAAACCGCTGATGGTACCATTCTCGGTTCTTCAATTGGCCTAAATTATAGCTTTTTAATAGTTTCATTTCTTAGCTTTCGTTAATATTTTAACCATTCCTAAATTTGCATCAACTTCCACCAAGTCCCCAGTTTTTAGAACTTTCGTGGCGACCTTAGTCCCGATTATGCAGGGAATTCCAAGTTCCCGCGAGACAATCGCCGCATGCGATGTAATCCCACCCTCATCTGTAATAATAGCCGAGGCTTTATGCATAAACGGCACAAAGTCCGGCCGGGTCATGGTCGTGACCAGTATTCTGCCGTCGATAAATTTTTCCTTATGAGGATTGATGACGACGCAGACCTGGCCCTTGAAGCGGCGGACAGGTGCGGAGGCAACAAAGCCCCAAAACGACTGAACCTGCCTGGTGCGGAAGCGATCAAAAATTGCCTGGGCCTGCTTGCCAACATAAATTTTTTCGTCCAATCCTGTTTTTGTCAAACTCGTGACGATCACCGAAAACCTTCTGCGCTGTTTGGGAATTCTCGAATCCAGCTTAACTTTTTTTATTAATAAATTTACAGCTTCTTCTGGGGTATAATAATTAAGCAAGTCTTTGGGAACTTTTGTTCTTCTGATGATTTCATCCAAAAGGGAATCAACATAATAAATCATATGCAGAGCGCCGAACTTTCTTTCGTCAATCCAGCGGCTCATGATTCGCAAAAGTTCAAATGTCTTGGCCATTCTTGGAGTCAAACTAAATTCTGCCAAAAGCTGAGTTTGATGCTTTTTTAGATTGAGGGCTTTACTTTGCAAGCCCCTTATCTCTCGTTGAACCTGTTCTCGATTTTTTGACTTCAATAATATTTTGGCCTGATTCTGGAAATAGTTCTTATCCAATGCTTTGTGGCCAGTATAGTTGTTCTGCGACCAATGATATTTCTCGGCAAAGGCTTTGAAGTTTGGTTTTCTCTTGAGGCACTCTTGGAGAAACTCCAGCCTTTCCCGTTCAATAAATGAAAGCATGGGATATGTTGAAAGAATCAAACTGGCTTCCGCCGGAACGTTTTGATCCAGTAATTCTTGATCAGAATAAATGTCAGCAGACTCGGGAATAATAGAATGAGTGAAATGGAGGACGGATAAATCATAAACCTCTCGATAGACAGCGGCCAATTTTCTATCAGAAAATTTTTTTCTTCCCGTGACCGCCCATTCTCCTCTCTGGATCAGCTGTTTCTGGACAGCTTTGTATTTTTTGTACCAAAGCAGAACTTTGCGCGGATTGCGCAGGTACAGATTTAGAATTTTATGGAACTGCCTGAGCTTTTCTTGCTCTGAAGTTTTTTCCAGAACTAGGTCACTTTTATAAAGAGCCAGGCAGATGCTCAAAAATTTCTGCTTGTAAACGTGGCTTTGCATGATGAAACATCGCCAAGCACAGATAGTCAACTGATAGTTGCTGGGCATGTCCTCACTCCACCAGGTGTCTTTTTTGATTTTCCCGATAATTTGTTCAAAGATCATAACGTAGTGATTGGCCGAGATTGAGTGATGTAAAATTTGCCGCGAACAAAAGCCCATTCTATGTCTTGAGGTTTTTTGTAGTGTTTCTCAATGCCTTTGCAAATTTTTGCCAGCTCCACGATTTGCTTGCCGGTTAGCTTCTGCCTTCCGCCGGCTTTGGCTGATAATTTTTTGTGCAAGTTTTTATTTCCTGCCCGCACGATCATCATGCTTTGCTCCGAGACATTTATATCCAGAATCGAAAGGTCGTCTTTGTGGACCACGTAAGTATCCGGGGTTACTGAACCGGAAACTATGGCTTCGCCCAAACCAAACCCGGCCTCAATCACCATTTGATTGCGGTCTTTAGTGACCGGGTGCACGGTGAAGCAAATGCCGGAAATTTCCGACTGGATCATGGCCTGCACGACCACGGCGACGGAAACCGGCTTTTTATGCAGTTTCTTTTCGAAGCGATAGAAAATCGCGCGCGGCGTGAACAGCGAGCTCCAGCACTTTTGCACGTTTTTCAAAAGGTCTTTTTCGGTCGTGTTCAAATACGTTTCAAGCTGGCCGGCCCAAGCGGCGGTCGAGCTATCTTCGGCCGTGGCCGAGGAGCGGACAGCTACAAACTTGCTCTTAAGCCGCCGAAAGTGACTTTTAACCTCTTCGGCCACATCTTTGGGCATTTTAGCTTTCTCAATCAACCCTCGAATATCTTCCGATGCTTCCTCGACCGAATTTATATCCTTATGGTTGACCTTCTTCAAAGCCGCCTCGACTTCGGCGTCCAAATCCGTCTCCTCCAGGAACTGGTCAAATGCGGAGGCAACAACCACAAAACCCGGCGGAACCGTAATACCCGCCTGAGTCATTTCCCCAAGCGAAGCGCCTTTGCCCCCGGCGATTGACACATCTTTTTTTGATAGTTGCCTGAATATTTTGACGAACATTGCTATACGTTCAGTATAGCATTTTCCGTAGTATTTGTTTGCGCTTCTTCGTTGACTTTTGTGAGCCCGATAATTGAAACTGCCAAAGTAAAGCCGCTATGACGATAAGCCAAGGACCTAGTTTATATTGGTTCAAATCTTGAAAAATTCGCGGGCCTGAAGCTCATCATCTTTCATCTGGTCTATAAGCGCTTCTTTGGTTTCGAACTTCTGGTTATCGCGTATCTTTTTGATAATCTCGACTTCCAGTTCACAGCCATAAATCTCCTGGCTAAAATCAAGGATATGAACCTCGACCAAGGTTTTGGTTTCGTCGAAGGTTTCCGCCTTGCCTATAAAAATCAGCGCAGGGAGGCCAGTGTTTTTGAAAAGCTTGGCATGCGGCAGCAGCTTGCGCAAAAACAGCGGCGGGAGTTTGCCGCCGGTGATATTTTTTACTAACCCAAGATAGATGCCCTCTGGTAACTCTATTTTGGCATCCAAATTCGCCGTTGGGTAGCTAAGTCGCTTACCACGGCCGAGGTGTTTGATGACTTTACCTGAAATACTTGTCATGTTATTTGCTGTTCGAACGAAGCTGAGAACTTTTATAAATACTCGGCCTAAAAGCCTTCAGCCGAACCACTTTCGCGATTTTTTTGAGCTGATTCATGCTCACATAAGGCATCTGGTCATAACCAAGCGCAATTACATCCGGCTTCTCTTTACGAATATGCGGCCAGGGATTTTTTAGTCCACCCAAAACCACTTTATCTATAAACGGTAATTTTTTAAGCGCGGCGGTTCTTGTTTTTTCGCTCTGTGAAGTTTTATGCCTCTTAACCTTTCTAACGTTTGCGTCTCTGGCAACCGAAACCACCAGATAGTCACCAAGCTTTTTCGCCTGCTTCAAAAAATCTACATGCCCCGGGTGCAGTAAATCAAATACTCCAAAGACCATGACTTTTTTCATATCAGTTTTTTAAAACCGAGCAGTCTTTGCAGATGATGATAATTATCAAAGGTCGATAATCCCTTCAGAAAGAATTTAAAAAAGTTTCCGAAGGGGACATAAAGCCTGACCTTGAAATTTTCTTTGACTAATCGCTCGGCTTGCTTATCTCTCACGCCGCGAAAAAATTGGAGCTCGGCATGCTTCAAATTTCTATCCCTAATAATCTTTTTGGCTTTTTCAACCAGTATTAAATCATGCGTGGCAATGCAGGGGCGGTCGCTTTGTTCCAACAAAATTTCCATCAATCGTGAATAGTTTTCCGTTACTCTCGACCAGTCTTTAAAGTCACTGGGTTTATAAAAACCCTTCACCAATCTCATCGCTACGCGTCTCTGAAGCAGGTACTTCATGTCCGCCTCGGTTCGGTCTAGGTAGGCTTGGAGGCAAATTCCTATATTTTTATGTTTGTCATAAATATCATCAAATATCTCAATAGTGGCTTCAACAGTTATCTTACGCTCCATATCTAGCCATACAAAGTTGCCGAGCCTCTCGGCCTCTTCGACTATGGAACGAATGGCTTGCTTGGCCCAAGCCATGGTCTTGTATACACCAAACTGGTGAAGCTTCAGCGTTACATCCGAATTTAGGTTTTCCTTTTGGATTTTATTCAGAACTTGGAAGTAGATTTGTCTGTTCCGTTCAACTTCTTGTTCTGTAGTTGAAATAACAGGCAGGTAAGACAAACTGACTGCTATTCCTTTTCTGTTAATCTTTCCTGAAACTTCTGCGGCCTTATCAAGATTAGTAAGAATCTTCATATTTTGGTCGCCTGCTTCAAAAAATCTACATGCCCTGGGTGCAGCAAATCAAACACGCCAAAGACCATGACTTTTTTCATAAGGCCTTTCTTATAGCTGCAATTACCCGGCCATTTGTCCTTTTGTCTTTGACAGCAATCCTGATAAATCTGTCTTTTAACCGGTTGTCTGCAGCAAATGTTCGTATGAAGATATCCTGCTTCATAAGTTTCCGCGACAATTCTTTTGCGCCCATTTTACTCCCGGATAATTCTATCAGCACAAAATTTGCAACTGAATCGTACGGTTTAAGTCCTTTAATCTGCGATAAGTTTTTAATTAGCTGGTTTCGCAATCTTCGAGTTTCCTGATACTTTTTTTGATAATAGTTTCTATCTTTTAGGGCTTCAACGCCGGCGATTTGACCTATTAGTCCTACAGAAAAAGGCGGAATGAAACTTGCAACCCGGTCAGCAAGCTTGCTAGCAGCAACAAGATAACCCACCCTGACACCGCTTAAAGCATAGGCTTTAGACATTGACTTTATAATGACTAAATTCTCATGGCGTTTAACTTCCGATTCAAGCGACAGGTTGGAATCAACGTAATCGATATAGGTTTCATCTACTACCACCAAGGTATCCTCCGAAATAGACTTTAGTAACTTCAAAAATTTATTGCGCGGAATGTATTGGCCGGTCGGACTGTTGGGATTGACCAAAACCAACAACCGAGGCTTCTGTTTTTTAACCTCATTTATAAGTTGATTTATATCAACTTTGAAATCATTTTGTTTATGAAGATTGAATTTAATAATTCGAGAACGGGTAATGTACTTGAAGATATGCTCATATTCACCGTACATGGGATCGAGTACCATGACCCTGTCAGCCTTGCCAGCCATTCGAGGGAAAAAGGCAAACATCAAATCAGAAGAACCTCCTGAGACAAGAATATTCTCTTTCGGTATTTTTCTATATTTAGAAATAGTTTCGACCAAACCCTCGGAATGCGTAGGGCCAGAAGTCTTGATGTTAAACCTGAGATACTGTCTTATTTTATCGACAACTCTGGGTGAGGGATCAAACCACGCATCTAACACGTCGGCGCTGATAACTTTTTTAGAGCGTTCATAAGTAGAAAAGTTTGGGCCTATGGCATTGAAAAATGCACCGCCGTGATAAGCATGCCTTCTCATATATTAATCAACTTTATTTAATTCAAGGCAATAGCCTGGATAATATAGCCCAATTTCTTCTTTTTTGATATTTGATAAATCCACCCGTCCCCTTGGGCCATCTGAATAAACTCTGAACCCTTTGGCTAAAGCAATATTATACTCAGTCAAGCCATCATAAACGTTTATATTTTCTTCGTACACGCCTGCCGCCTTATTGCAGGCAAACATAACTATACTGCTGACATCTTCACCAAAAGTTTCGATCTGAGCGAAACACAAGCCTTTATTTTTCAACTTAATCAATAATTCTTCAGAGATGTTTTTCTCGGGGTTGCCCACCCAATAAACAATAGTTCTCTGTGCTTCAGTTGGCAATGAGAAAGTTGGCGTTTCACCCAAAATAGAATAATTATTATTCACTATTTTGAGAGTCCAATTTAACTTGGGATATCGAACAAACCTATAAAGAAAATTTTTGCCATCGTGAAGTGAGATGATCTGACTAAAGTATTTTCCATTTTTCGCGTAAATTGCCGTGCCATCAATCGGGTCTATCGCCAAGTAATACCTTCCTTGTTCGTTAAACTTACTTGCAAGAGGTGTTTTTTCTTCCGCCATTAGCCGACAATTTACTAAGTCAGTTTTACTCATCGCTTCCAATAGTAGTTCTTGAACTGCCAGATCAGCTTCAGTGACAATATCTTTTACAGGATTGCCACTATTGAACTTATTGTGATGCTTAACACCCTTCTGCATTTTGCAGGCTAGTTCTCCAGCCTGCATAAAAACAGGTTCAAGTTTTTCTAATGTCGCTATTAAATCCATAAGAGACTAAACCAAATGTTTTCTGGCAAATGCGAAGCCTGAACCTTGTTTTAAATACCTTTCGAAAGCATTTGCTTTCTGTTTATCAACAAAAGCACAGTACCAAACTAAAGCGTAAGGCCGTTTTTGAGAAGTAAACTTTTGCCCGCCTTCGTTATGTTTCTGAAGTTGTTTCTCGACGTCAGTAGTATAACCAGTATAATAGCTTCGATCTTTTTGACTTTGGATTATATAAACGTAATACATGGCTTTGTAAAGTACTGCTTCGCCTTCTGCTTCGTTAAAACTTCGCAGGACACTGCTTGCACTGCGAAGCCTTGGCGAAGCAGTGGTCGGGGTATCCGGAATCGAACCGGAACTACATGCACCCCATGCACGCGGGCTACCACTACCCCATACCCCGATTAGTGGCTCACTAAGTATAAAAAATTTTAAAGAATAAAAAAAGGGCCCGAGGGAAGCGCAACGGCGCTTCCCTGGGCGGGTGAGGGCTTCGCGGCCCTCGGAAAAACCTTAGCCACTAAGGACCAAACGCTAGAGTCATCCAGCGCACTTACTGCTTCGCGGCAGTTCAGTGCGCTTACGGGCGGTTCAGGTCCTCGAGCTGGGCCCGATCGCGGGCGATCAGGCGCTCGAGCCGCCGAAGTCTGCGGGCACCTTCGCCCCAGGGTGCGATCGGGGCGTACTCTTCTCGCAGGAGTGCAAGTGCCTTGATGCGTTGTTCGATCGCACTCCCGAGGCGCCATCGAAGCCGTTCGATGGGGCTCCGTGGCCCGCGGGTGTGGGACTGGTCGTCCTCCTGACTCAAGGATTCCATACTCCTCCTCGAGTGCGAAGGTTCGCTGGGACCGCTGGTCGGCGTCATGGTCATAGGCTCCTCCGTAACGATGCTGCTTACTGATTGATGGGAAGTTCTGAGTCTTGCTTCAAAATCTTTTTGTGATTCTCAAGCAAATCCGGAACTTTTGGTATTTACTTCGACGCTGCGGAACGTCAGACGTTCCTGCGGTCGGAGTTGAAACTTTAGCTCGGCAAAAGTTTCAAAAAAACCGACTCTTTGGTCGGTTGAGAGGTCCTCGTGAGCTTATTGCTCTTGTACTTGCTCTAAACCGACCCATTGGCTGGACTTGGCAATGTAAACCAAGCCCCAAATGGTTGGGGTTGCGACCCTGGAAATAAGATTTGCGTAATTACTGTTCATAACTAATGATAGTCTAAAGCAGGTAAAAATAAGTGTCAATCAAAGCAATTGAGGATAAAAAAAGTGGGGGTCGAAAACAGGCTCGACCCCTACGCGCCCTTAAAGTGTCCAAGCTCTTCGACGCGGCGATTGTACTCCTGCTGGAAGAGTGTGAACGCCCTGGCAGTCAGAACTTTCCTCCCGTCATGGCTGAAACGAAATACTTCGGGGAACTGCGGAGCCGACATGACGACCCGGAGACCGTCGGGCGTGAGCTGAGGGCGATTTTCATTTGATCGCTCGATGAACAGAATGTTGTCCATCATCTTCCTCCTAACGAAAAGCGCCGACCTTGTGGGTCGGGCTTGGGTTGAGATGTCTTAGAATTGCGGACTTTTACCTATGACCAAAGCCGACCCTGTGTGTAATGGCCAACAACAAACCCAGAAGGTTTATCGCCGGTCGGCTGTTCATAGTAAAGCCATTCTAGCACCGGCAAAAAGCTAGGTCAAGGCAAAAAAAGAAGGGCCGGAACGGGTCGACCCTCGAAAGATTGGCGCCGCAGGCAGGATTTGAACCTGCAACCTCCGGTGGTGGGTCCCGGCGCTCTGCCAGACTGAGCTACAGCGGCACGCTTAGTGGCTAATCCTTAACGGGTGGCCGCAGCGCGGCCGCGCTTGATCTCGTTGAGGTAGAGCAAATGCGTGATTTGCGTCTGAAGCGCGTTGTAGGCCGGGTGGCCCACAGGGGTGCGCGTCAGCTTCTTGCGCAGGCGTCGGGCCTCACGTTCACGAGCGGCAATCACCCGTTGAACTTCGGCGTTGAGGTTGAGTCCCAGTCCCTTGCCTTGATCCGGCGATGCAAACATACGGCCTCCTCTACGACATCAGTTCATCGGGTTTCGGGGTGGCCAATGGCCGACCCGAAGCTTCCGCAGCGGGCACGAATCCCTTGGCGGCGGGGAGATCAACCAACGTGGCTGATGAGGCATCACAGCAGCTGATGCAATGCGCGCCTTCCTCGTCCACCTTCACCTTGGGATGACCACGGTAGTCAGTAACTTCTGCTCCACTCTTCACGGTTTCCTCCTTCCAGGGCTGCCATTTCCTGAAAATCTGTCATTCCGGACTTGATCCGGAATCCAGTTTTTCTGGATCCTGAATCAAGCTCAAGATGACAATATTCTCGCAGCCCGTGATACAAAAAATCCGACCTTTCCGGTCGGTTCTATGTTACATGATCTATACTACATGCTACATGAAATTACCGACCGCGAGCTCGGAAGAAATAAAACCAGAAAGACTGTGAGGAGGTAGATAAATTCATATCCTTTACCAAGTATATGCTAAGCAAAAAGCCTTGTCAAACAGAGAGCGTAAAGCTAAAAACGAAAAGCGTAAAGTAACAGTTTAAAATTAAAATTTACCTTTAAGCGTCAAAACACTGGCGCCAAGAATATTAGCTATTTCTGTGGCTTCCTGAAGTAAACGATTTGCTTCCTCTTTTGGCGCTAGTCCTGAATCTATTAAAAGTCCGAGCCAAAATTTTGTTTCATTCGAGGATTTCAATGCATGTGTGAAAAAATTAGTAAAATCTTTCTTAGTTCTGCCTGCTTGTGCTTCGATTATGTTTGCGCCAATGCTGGTTGCGCTTCTTAAGACCTGTTTTGCCATTACTTGAACACTTAAATTTTTCTGATCGAGCTTATTTACAAAGCTTATAACATCCAGAGCAAATCTATAAGCTCTAGCTTTTAAATCTATTTTGACTTTTGCACTGTTATTTTGCATTTTTCGCTTTACGCTTTACGTTTCCAATTTGTTAACCTTATCCAAAAAACTGTTCAGCTCTTCCTGGGAGTAAAACTCGATGGTGATTTTGCCAGTCTCGCCGTTTTTCTGCACTTTGACCTTGGTCCCGAGTTTTCCTCGCAGTTCCGACTCCAGCGCCGCCGCTTCGGGATTGACCGGCACCCTGGGCGCCCGCTGGACCTTGGGCCGGTCCAGAATTTCCCGTGAGCGTTCTTCCGCCTGTCTTACAGTCATGTTCTCAGCCACAATGGTTTCAAAAAAAGCCAGCTGCTTCTCCATACCCGGCAAAGTCATGATGGCGCGGCCGTGGCCTTCGGAAATTGCCCCTTCGGCCACAGCCCGCTGGATCCGAAGCGGCAGATGAAGCAGGCGCAGAGTATTGGTGATGGTCGTCCGGTGCTTGCCCATTTTCTTCGAAATTTCTTCCTGGGTCATCTGGTACTGGTCAATCAACTGCTGATAAGCCATGGCTTCTTCAATGGGGTCCAGATTATGCCGCTGGATATTTTCTATAAGCGCCAGTTCAAGCTTATGGCGTTCTTCCACCGTGTCGCGGACAATCACCGGGACTTTTTCCAAACCGGCCAATTTGGCCGCCCGCAATCTTCGTTCGCCTACAATCAGCTGGTACGTGCCGTCATCGACTGGAATCACTACCAAGGGCTGCAAAATTCCATGCTCACGGATCGAATCCGCTAGCTGCTGGAGAGTGTCAGGCGCAAAAACCTTCCTTGGCTGCCAAGGGTTGGGCTTGATGAGATCAATCGAAATTTCGGTGAAATTCAAAACCGGCAGATTAGACGGGGGCGGAACAACTTTGACCTCGTGATTTTCTGTTTCTTGGCCTGTCTGCGCAGTCGTTAAAGTATTATCCATGTAAAAATCTTAACAAAAGAAATAAAAAAAGACCAGTTATACTGGATTCTGGTGCCGCGGGAGAGAATCTTCATTCGCCGCTGAGGCGGCTCAACCTGGGGCAGCGCCGGAAGCTGCGTATACTCGCTTCCGTCGATCGTTCGGCTGCGTCTGATGACTTGCCTCACTTCTGCCCGTTCGATTCTGCTCTAAAACTTTTTCAGATTCTCTGGTGCCGCAGGAGAGAATCGAACTCTCATGGGATTACTCCCGCACGATTTTGCCTGTCCGCCGAAGCTTTAGCGAAGGCGGAAGTCAGTGTGCGCCCCGCACCAGTAACACTATTTACATGCAAGTGGTGCCGCTGGTCGGAATCGAACCGACATGGCCGTGAGGCCACACGATTTTGAGTCGTGCGTGTCTGCCTGTTCCACCACAGCGGCCCCACTTGAAAATAAAAGTAAGTTACGGTGCGGAGTAAATCTGCCTGCTTGCCCCGTAGCGAACGCTAGTTCTGCTTCGGGGTTCCGCCACCGCGGCGTGGTCGCACTATATTCTACAAAATTATCCACCAAAAAACAAGAGCGACGATGATGCGATAAATGCCAAAGCTGACGAAAGAATGCTTTTGGATAAAGCTAAGCAGGAACTTAATCGCACCCATAGCCACCAAAAAAGACACGATAAAACCCACGGCCAAGACTTCAAACTGGTCAAGACTGAATTGACCTGTACTTTTGTACAAATCCAAGCCTGTGGCCGCGGCCATGGTCGGCACTGCCAAAAGAAACGAAAATTCCACGATGGTTTTTCTTTTTAGATTCAAAAGCAGGCCGCCCAAAATGGTCGCCGCGGCCCGCGAGACCCCGGGTATTATGGCCACTGATTGAGCCAGCCCGATCAGCGCCGCAGTTTTATAAGGCATGCTGGCGATGTCCTCGGAAGCGTCTGGTTTTTCTTTGTGCCAATACTCAAACAAAATCAAAGCTATGCCTCCCAAAAGCAGTGACCAAAGCACGACTTGTTCATTGCTCAAGAGAAATCCTTTTACAATGTTATAAAGCAAGGCCCCAATCAGTGCTGTGGGAATAAACGCGGCTAATATTCTTTTTAGCGTTTCCAAGCTGACAAAAAACGACCGCCAGTACAAGACGACCACGGAAAGTATCGCCCCTAGCTGTATGGCAATCTCAAAGCTTTTGAGAAATTCAGTCTGCCCCAAGCCTAAAAGCTTGGAGGACAGAATCAAATGGCCGGTCGAGGAAATCGGTAAGAATTCGGTAATGCCCTCGATGATGCCGAGAACGATGCTATCTAGAATACTCATAGTGAATCGTTTAAAGGTTACGAGACCCGTTTCGTTATACGGCTACGTTCAACGTCTAACTCTCAACGATACTGGCATCGTTACCGTCTAACGCTAAACTATAAGCTAAAACTATAGCCCAGGTGCCGGAAAATTCTTGCAAAACCGCTTTACTTCCTGCTTGACTTTTGCGGCAATGGATGGATCCGTAATCACAGCCGCTATCCAGGATGCGATTTTCTGCATTTCTTTTTCTTTCATGCCGCGGGAAGTCACGGCTGCGCTTCCCAACCGAACACCGGAAGGATCCCAAGGTTTTCTCGGGTCTTGTGGAATGCCGCTTTGACTCGTGACTATCCCGGCCGATTCCAAAAGTTTTCTGGCGTCCAAACCCGTAATGTTTTTGTTAGTCAGGTCAACAATCATCAGATGATTGTCCGTGCCGCCGGAAACAATTTTGAACCCGAAGTCTTGCAACGTGTGGGCCATGGCCTTGCAATTCTTGACCACTTGTTCGGCATATTTGCGGAAGCCAGCCGTCTTGGCTTCCTTCATGGTTACGGCAATGGCCGCAATCGCGTTGATGTGCGGACCGCCTTGCATGCCCGGGAAAACTGACTTATCAATGGCGGTGGCGAATTTATCTTTGCACATGATGATGGCGGCTCTCGGTCCTCGCAAAGTCTTGTGCGTGGTCGATGTCACGACATCGAAGAATGGGATCGGCGAGGGGTGCGCATCCGCGGCAATCAAGCCGGCAATGTGGGATATATCAGCCATAGCTACGGCCCGCACCTTGTCGGCGATTTCTCGAAACTTTTTGAAATCTATTTCGCGCGAATAGGCTGTATAGCCGCAAAGAATCAATTTCGGATTGACTTTGTCGGCCAGCTTCAAGATTTCCATGTAATCAAGCTTGCCAGTTTTGGGTGACAAGCCATAATGCACAAACTTATACGTTTTGCCGGTAAAGTTCACTGGTGATCCGTGAGTCAAATGTCCGCCGCTCAACAAATCCAAAGCCATGATCGTGTCTCCCGGCTCGAGCAATGCGTTGTAAACTTCGAGGTTCGCCGGACTCCCGGAATACGGCTGAACATTGACATGCCAATCCAGCGGCAATTTGAAGGCTTCTCGCACCCGATCGCGGGCCAATTCTTCGACCTGGTCAACGATTTCGCAGCCGCCGTAATACCTTTTACCCGGATAATTTTCCGCGTATTTGTTGCCGAGAATCGAACCAAGCGCTTCCATGACTTCCTTGGAGGCGAAATTTTCAGACGCGATCAAATCCAAGGTTTCCATTTCTCGTTTGCGCTCTCTTTGAATTAAATCGTAAATTTGCGGGTCTTTAGTTTTTAAGCTCATAATGTCAATTATTAAATTAATAATTTTGAATTTCGATTAAATTTTAAAAATTCGAATTTCGAAATTTATTCAAAATTCAGAATTTATAATTCAAAATTATTTCCTCAGTAGTCCATAAAACATTGTTAGAATTCCTACGAACGCAAATACCCAAAACACATTGCCGGTGAGGGCCAAAATCACGATGCCGCTAAGCGCCGTAAGCACTTTTCCTATGGCCAGGCTGAATTCGTAAAAAACCGAATAAGCGATGGCATGCTCCGAGCCTTCACTGCCGGCCAAATCATAAGTTAAAGAAATCATAGGGACGTTGAGAAATCCCTTGCCGGTTCTAGTTAAGGCATCAAATGTCAACACCGGCCAGAAGCCTTTCGCCAAAAACCGAAAGACCCACGTTAGTCCATAAACCAGTGCTCCCACTTGCACCAATTCAACTTTCGATAAACGATCCGTAAGCTTTCCTAAGTACAACATTATCACGGTTGCAATTATACTGGCAAATGTCGCTATCGTTCCCACATGGAATACGGAAGAGACGGTAAGAAACATGAACACCGGCCACAAAGTCATAATCATCAAGTCTTCCGCATAGCCCCAGTATCCTAAAAAGTTCAATGGATACCTGCGAAAAACTTTGATGAAATTTCTAAAATGAAATTTGTGCCGGGTATAGACTTCCTTCGACCGAAACAGCGGATAAACCGAAAACAACATTAGGATTGAGCCGACTAAAAACAACGCCTGAAAACCATAAAAATAAGAAATCGCCCCGCCCAACAAGGGACCTACGATAGTGACCAGTTCAATGGTCGAAAACAATACTGCCACTTCCCTGCCGCGCTGGGATTTTTGCGAAGAAATCGCGACCTCGGCGTCATACGCCGGCCAAAAAAGCGATTTCTGAATCGCCAGCAAGACTGGAGCGAAATAAAAAAGGCTCGCATATGAACCAATTTGGTAAAGCGTCAGCCAATAAAGCACGTAGAAAACCGAACCCAGGAACATGGCGTGCTTATAGCCGATGAGGCTGGTGACTCGGGCTCCGCCAAAAATCAAAACGCTGTACCAGAAGTAAACGAACGCATAAAAAATAAGGATTTGGCCAAGGCCATACCCGAGCTTGTAAAGAAAAATTGGCTCAAAAATGAAGGTAAGCGTAAGCGCCAAATTGAAAAAAGCCGCGCTCCAATACACTTCCTTGACTTCGCGGTTAACGTGATGGGAAAAATAATGCGGGATGTGAGGATGAATCATTTCAAAGCTTTTTCTATCTGTTTCTTGGTGATTGGCCCTTCTCTTAATATTTTAACATGTTCAATCAAAGAAACCACTGTGGATGGCTTTGTTTTCGGCAGTCCGCCGCCGTCCAAAAATGTTATATTCGTACTTAACTTGGACTTAGCAAATTGTTTCTTAACTTCCGAAATGGAATAACAATCAGGCCCACCGGCGATATTGGCCGAAGTGGTGGTGATTGGCTTGCCAAGTTCTTCAACTAAAGCTCGAGCTAATTTGTGCGCCGGATACCTTACCCCAAGCGTCCTAGTTCCTGCCGAAAGCATTTGCCAGGATTTACCTTTGGCCTTAAGCGGCAAAACAATCGTCAACGGCCCCGGCCAGAATTTTTTTATCAATTTCTTGGCGTGAGTATTAAGTTTGACTATTTTGCCAATACTATAATACGGCGCAGTATTAGAGTAAGAGCAAATAACGTGCACTGGTTTTTTAAACCCCCGACCCTTAAGCTTATACAGCTTCCTGACGGCAATAACATTAGTTGCGTCCACGGCCAGGCCATAAGAAGTGTCCGTGGGATAAACCACAATACCGCCAGCCTTCAGGGTTTTTACAGCCTTTGAGACTGACCCCTCACCCCTAGCCCCTCTCCCTTTGGGAGAGGGGAACCCTAGCGCTTTATCCAAAGCGTCAGGCCGCAGTTCCCTTCTCCCATCGGGAGAAGAAATTCCCTCCCTCATCTCCCGCCGGGGGCTTGGCCGAAGGCCGGATGAAGGGTTGCCGAGCTTAAACTTTTTTATCACTCGCGTTACTTGATGCCAAAAATTAACTTCAGTAATCGCCACTTCTTGAGGAACGAAATTCAATCTGAGTCCTTTCCACTTTTGTGCAATCGCTTTTGCGTCAAGTGGATTTTTAAACATTGCCAAGGTTATATGAGGGTAAAAATTTTTCAGAATATGTCGGCTGCCAAAATTCTTTCTATATTCCAGCCCCTGCTTGCTAACATGTTTGCTCGTTACCGGCATCATTCCCGTCCTTAGATCCCTAAGCGAGTAAACCATTGCTTCATGCAACGCTCTCAGCCTTTTCGAGTTGCTTAAACCAATACCAAACCAGGAACGGCCAACTTCATTACCTACATCCAAAGCGATAGATCTAATTTCGGGTAGTTTATGTTTTTTTATAACATCCTGAATTATCTGTGCCATCTTTTTGAGTTTTTGATTAGAAGAACGAATATGGAATAAACTAACATGCGGGATCAGTATTTTATTATCCACAACAAAAATATGCGGATACCCTTGAGCCGCATGTTTTATTTGCGTTCCGAGTTTGTGTCTAAGCTCCGCCGGCGGCAGAATGACTATATCTAACAGCATAATCTTGATACTGCAATACGGGAAAGTATTGCAGTATTTTACAATTTTCTTCTTGCAAACAATGTTTCGGCTAACTGACTTGCTACGATTGCTGCCACCAAAACCGTCAGATACCACTTGAGAATGTCCGCAAAGCTTCCCGGCATGCCGCGGTAAGCGCCGATAACCGCGGCCGTGTACCACGAAGTTATGGAAATCGAACCGAGGGCAAAAGCCAGCCTTCGCCAGTAACGAGGAATTTGCAACAACTGGCCGGTGAAAATCTGCTCCACTCTCGGAGCGACCAGAAAGTTCAACCCTATCCCATTCATGATAATTACCGCAAACACGATCATTTTGACCAAAAACTTCGGCGTTTGGTTATATGCGGAGGCGGAAGATAAATAAAGAGCCAGGCCGGAGAGGACAATAAAAATTAACGCCACCCAAATAACTTGGGAAAGCGAGCTTAATATGGTGCTTTCTTCCTTCGTGATTTTTAGATCTTTAAGAAAGCGAAAAAATAAAAAATCGGCCACGGTTGCCGCGCCCAAGCCCACCGCGATGCTCAAAAGGTGGGCGATTAAAAACAGTTGATGATATTGTTCCGCTAACTCTGCCATCGTTTGCATGGGTTTATTTAATCACGAAGTTAATCAGTTTATCAGGCACAAAAATTTCTTTGACGATTTTTTTGCCCTCCAGGTGCCTGTTCACGTTTTCGCCTGCCAAAGCTTTTTCTTTCACTTCCTGCTGAGAAGTGCCAGCAGGCATTTCCAAAGTCGCTCGGACCTTGCCGAGCACCTGCACTACGAAGGTCACCTTCGTATCCTGGGCAAGCTTGGGATCAAATTTGGGCCATTCCTTCAAATGAATCGAGTCTTTGTGACCTAGCTGGTGCCAAAGCTCTTCGGTCAGATGCGGCGCAAAGGGTGCTAAGAGTTTCAAAAATTCTTGCCATTCTTCTTTTGTTACGAAATCAACTTCAATCCTATTTTCATCTTCGCTAACCTTCCAAACCTCATTCAAATAAATCATCATCTGACTAATGGCTGTATTGAACCTAAAACCCTCGATATCTTGTGTTACTTTTTTGATAGTTTTGTGCAGTAGATTCTTTTTTTCAACCCTAGGCAAATCTTTGGATATTTCTTGATATCTTAATACTCTATCCAAGAATCTCTTAATACCCATAATCCCTTTGTCATTCCAACTAACCGTGTCACCATGCGGGCCCAAAAACATTTCATACATGCGCAGAGCATCCGCGCCGAATTTTTCAATAATCTCATCGGGATTCACCACATTGCCCCGACTTTTGCTCATCTTTTCTCCATCGGGACCTAAAACAATCCCGTGCGGCACGCGCTTGGTGAACGGCTCCTTGGCTGTCACATGGCCTTGGTCATACAGAAACAAATTCCAGAAGCGCGAATAAAGCAAGTGCAGAGTGGTATGTTCCATGCCGCCGAAATAAACATCTACTGGCGTCCAGCGCTTCAATAATTTCTTACCAGCCATTTCTTTTTTATTATCTGGGTCCGCATAACGCAGCCAATACCAAGAACTGCCCGCCCATTGGGGCATGGTGTTCGTCTCTCTTTTAGCGGGGCCACCACAATTCGGACATTTCACATTCACCCACTCATCAATCGCGGCCAATGGCGACTCGCCGGTTCCTGTCGGCTCATAGTCTTTTACTTCAGGCAATGTCACCGGCAAGTCTTCTTCGGGCACAGGCACTGTTCCACAATTTTGGCAATGAATCAGCGGAATCGGCTCGCCCCAATAGCGTTGACGGGAAAATACCCAATCGCGGAGCTTGTACTGCACTTTCGGTTGCCCGAAATCCTTGGCTATTTTTTTTCTTGCTTCTTCTGTACTCATCCCGTCATATCCGTCAGAATTTATCAAAAGCCCTTCGCCGGTAAATAACTCCCCCTCACCCCCTCTTATATTAAGAGGGGGTTCCTCTGCAGTTTCACCTCCCCTTAAATTAAGGGGAGGCTGGGAGGGGTTATTGATCACGGTTCTTATCGGCAGTTTATATTGCTTAGCAAATTCAAAATCGCGCTCATCGTGGGCGGGTACAGCCATGATAGCGCCCGTGCCGTATCCCATAAGCACATAGTCCGCGACCCAGATTGGAATCTCCTCTTTGGTCGCAGGATTAACAGCGTAAGAACCTAAAAATATTCCGGTTTTTTCTTTTTCTACTGCGGCCCGCTGCATATCTGTTTTCTTTTTCGCATTTTCTATATATTTTTTAACTTCCGCCCAATTCTTGATTTGAGATTTAAGATTTGAGATTAATGGATGTTCTGGAGCCAAAACTAAAAATGTCGCCCCGGGCAAAGTATCAACTCTCGTAGTGAATACTGCAATACGTGACAGTATTATAGTAAGCAACTCAGGCTCTTGTTCATCTAAGAAATGAGGTTTGGCTGCGGCCGCTTTAATTAGATTGACACCAAGCTTTGCAGCATATGATTCTCCGTCTGACATCGCAACAACGTAATCTGTGGTATCTGATATAACTTTGAAGAAACCGCAATTCTTTATTACAGCTGCAAAATCAAAACCTTTTTTTGCCGCAGCTGTGACAGTCGGACGATTTTTACCATCCATAAACTTCCCAGTAAAAGGTGTTGCAACCAAAATTGCCCCTGCCAATCTCGCGCCTCGTTCAAGCAAACGAAGCGCTACGATACCGCCGAACGAATGGCCAATAACTACGGTGTGTTCATCCAGGTTGCAATGCTGTTGTATAAAATCTGCACACTCGTCATCCTTCGGCTCCTCCCCGCCGGGCATTTGAGGCGACTGAACTTCAAATCCTTTACTCTCCAACTTTTTCTTTAACCAAGTATAAAAATGATCTTTTGGTCTGCTTCCCCGACCATGCAAAATAATAAATTTCCTGATTCCTTTTTGCGCTATTGGAAATTCTATTTCAGCCCCCTCACTTTTACCTATCCAGTTTTCCTGCTGGAGTTTCACTGGCTCCGGCCATTCTTTAAGTTCTTTCAGGCCTTCCAGCAACTTTTCGGCATATGCCGTAATTTTAAGATACCACTGCCGCAGTTCTTTTTTCTCAACCACGGTGCCGCAGCGCTCGCAGCGGCCGTCGATGACCTCTTCGTTGGCAAGGCCGGTTTTATCTTTGGGGCACCAGTTAATAAGTCCGGTCGCTTCGTAAGCCAATCCGGCTTTGTAGAATTGCAAAAAAATCCACTGCGTCCATTTGAAGTAATCTGGGTCCGTGGTATTGATTTCCCGCGACCAGTCAAAGCTTATACCCCAGTTTTGCAGCTGTTTTTTGGCATTGGCAATATTTTTGGCCGTCGAAACGCGCGGATGAACTTTGTTTTTAATCGCGAAATTTTCCGCAGGCAAGCCAAAAGCGTCCCAGCCAATTGGGTACAGAACCTCGCAACCCTTCATGCGAAAATAACGGCTGTATGTATCCCCGGCTGTGTACGGCCGCAAATGCCCCATATGCAAACCTTCGCCGGAAGGATACGGAAACTCAATCAGCACGTACTTCTTCGGCTTTTTGCCGGCATCGGAAGCCTGGTAGGTTTTTTCTTTCTCCCAGGCATTCTGCCATTTTTTTTCTATCGCTTTGTGATCGTATTTGGTCATGTAATCCGATTTTTTTTCAAAATCGGGTAAAGCTGTTTGTAAATAACCGGCCTGGCCGCGATGAACCCTTTGTCTTTTATGCTCCATGGTTGGCCTTGGAAATTGGTCACTTTTACCCCTGCCTCCTTCATAATAAGGTATCCGGGCGCTGTATCCCAAATGTAAAAATTACGCCAGAACATCAGATCGAGCCGCCCGGCAGCGACGTAGCATTCGTTGAGAATAATAGCCGGCGGCCGCACCAAAGCTATTTCATGGTCAAAAAAGGCGCGATGCGCACGCAGCGACAGCTCCCTGCGCTTGCGAAACGGAAGTTCATAAGTAAACAAGAAACTGCCTGAAGTCTGCCAAAGTTTGTTTCGTACGACCGGCTTTATTTTTTTTCCATTGAGGTAAGCGCCGCTGTTTTTTTTGGCAAAAAACAATTCGTCATGATTGGGGTCATAGACCGCGGCCAATATCACTTCCTTGTCCATCAAAAGCGCTATCGCCGTGCAAAAGAAAGGTATGCCGTGGGCAAAGGCGTTGGTCCCGTCCAATGGGTCGACAATCCAAGTATAGCCCTTGCCGATTTTGTCTTTTGAGAATTTTTCCTCTGTGACTATGCCATGGCTTGGGAACCGAGCTTTGATCTTATTTATTATAAAATTATTGGCTGCCAAATCCGCGGCAGTAAGCAGATCCTTGCGATGCGTCTTGGTTTTGAAGGATTTGATCTTGCGAAACTTGGAAAGCGCTATTTTCCCTCCGGCCTTGGCTAGTTTTTGTATGAATTGGTCCATGACTAGACTTTAAATAATCTCTTAGCGTTCTCAAATGTCTTTTCGGCCGCCTCTTCCAGACTAATCCCCCTCACCTGCGCGATCTTTTCGACCACATATCGAACATAGCTCGGCTCGTTCCTTTTGCCGCGATACGGCGGCGGAGTCAAATAAGGCGCATCGGTTTCCGTAAGCAGACGGTCAAGCGGGGTCTTTTGGGCAACTTCAGCCAGCCTTCCGGTTTTGTCAAAGGTCAAAATTCCGTTTAGAGCGATGTAAAATCCCTCATCCAAAAATTTCTTGGCTGTCTCCCAGGTATCCGTAAAAGAGTGAATGACTGCGGGCATGCCGGCGTATTCAGCCTTCAAAATCTGGAGCAAATCTTCATAAGCGTCCCGGCAATGCACGATTAATGCCAAATTATTTTTCCTTGCAAACGCAATTTGCGCAATGAACACGGCTTTTTGTTTTTTTATTGCTTTTTCTTTATTGTCTTCCGGAAGCCTAAAATAATCCAGTCCGCATTCACCCACGGCCACCACTGCCTTACTGTACAGTAAGGCAGTGTACTCAGATTCGTTGAATTCTTCCTGCCGACTTTTGAAATGGCTTTCTTCCTCATCCAGCATCTGCTGCCAGGTGTGAACGGGGTGAAGACCAATTGCGGCATATACGCCTTCAGAATATTTTGAGGCAAGCTCAACCGCGGCCGTTGAGGTATCCTGTTGTGTACCAACATTTATGAGCCATGTATCACAAGCCAAGGCGCGTTTGATTACCTCATTCGCATCGCTTTTAAAGGCAGAAAAATTTACATGAGTATGCGTATCAAAAAACATTTTTTGTCCTCTATTACAGCGCAGTATTATAGCATTGCAGCACGCCGCGAGCTTGGCATAGGTCTTGGTTTAACCAGCCAGCTTTTATTTTTACGGCTCTTTTCACCACTCACCAACCTGTCAATAACCAGCTTATAACCATCACCGAATGCATCGTTCCAATTACTTATCTTGGCAATAGTTGAATCAGTAACTTTAAGAGTATTCTTTATAATGGCATAACTACAACCTTCGTTGAGCATTTTTACGATCTCCAAGCGTTTCGACAGCATCTGAAGTTCCGTCCTAGTCAAAATGTCGTGGAGAAATTTATGAACCTCGTCTTTGGTTTCCAATAGTGTAAAGGCGCGCCAAAGCTGGTCAATCAGGAGTGACAGTTGCTCACGAGGAAGTTTTATTCTTGAAATCTTGGTCATACTTTAATACGGCGCAGTATTATAGTATCATAACTTAATCGATTTTTGGAAATAAAGGGGCCGAAGGTTTTGTTATTTTCTCTTGCTCAAGTGCTTCGCGTATTTTGTTCGCGGCATCCGGCATAATCGGCGAAAGCTTGAGCGCCAGCTCAGAAAGCACGGCCACAAGGTTAATCAAAAGCTCCTTAACCTTCTTCGGTTCGGTTTTATGCAGTTCCCAAGGCTTGGCTTTATCTATCAAGCCGTCAGCCCAGGCAACGGTTTCCCAGGCCACTTCGAGGCCATGGCTGAAATCAAGGTTATAAAAAGCTTCGGAAACCTCTGACAAGTCCCTTGGCGATTTCGTAAGCTCCACATCGCCATCCAGAAATTTTTCCACCATATTCGTAATACGGGAAAAAAGATTGCCCAAGCCATTGGCTAAATCCGAATTATACCGGCTCTTAAGCTTCTCCTCGCTGACATCGCCGTCCTCGCCGAACGGCACTTCGCGAAGAAGAAAATATCGCACGGCGTCTGCGCCGTACTTAGCGACCCAATCATTGGGGTCAATGACGTTGCCAATGGTTTTGCTTATCTTTTGTCCGGCAACCGTGAAAAAACCATTGGCAAATACTCTCTTTGGTGGTTCAATTTCAATCGCCAAAAGCAATGCTGGCCAAATAATGCAGTGAAACTTGATAATTTCTTTGCCCATCATGTGTAAATCAGCAGGCCAATATTTTTGGAACTTTTCCTGATCTATTCCGTATCCGACGGCTGAACAATAGTTGAACAGGGCTTCGACCCAAACGTAGGTTGTCTGGTCTATGTCCCAAGGTATCGGAATACCCCACTTAACGTTAGGACGCGAGATGGCAATGTCTTCCAGTCCCTGATTAATGAAAGACAGCACTTCATTTTTTCTCGTGTTCGGCTGAATTAATATTTCATCTTTTTCGATTTTTTCTTTCAAAATATTCTGGTAATCAGAAAGTTTGAAAAACCAGTTTTTTTCCTTAATTTTTTCCGGTTTGGTCTTGTGTTCTGGGCAAACGCCGTCAACCAAATCCGATTCTTTGATAAATGCCTCATGGCCGACACAATACAACCCCTCGTAGTCACCCCCGTAAACCTTGCCGGAATTCTTGAGATTGTTAAGGAAAATAGCGACGGATTTTTTGTGCCGGTCTTCCGTGGTGCGAATGAAATCATCCGGAGCAATTCCCAATTGGTCCCAGGTCAGTGAATATTTTGCCGAAACTTCATCCACAAACTCTTGTGGATTTTTTCCGGCTTTTTTCGCCGCTGCTTCGATTTTGGCGCCATGCTCATCCGTACCTGTCAAAAACCAAGTATCATCTCCCAGCTGACGATGTAAGCGCGCTAAAACATCAGCCGCAATCGTCGTGTAAGCATGCCCAATGTGCGGCTTGTCATTGACGTAGTAGATAGGCGTCGTGATATAGAATTTCTTTTGCTCTTCTGGCATAAGAAAAAGGCCTTTCTAGGCCCAATAATTATAGCAATATTTGATTATAATGCGAAACTACGAAATGTTATGCGAATCTACAAACGGTTCGCATTATTCGGATACTGGTTCGTAATTTTCGCATTATGTTTGCATCTCCTCCCCCTCCATCATATCTGACACAAAAACAGAGATGCCGGAAATAATCGGCACTGCAATTACTGCCCCGATTATTCCGCCTAAGCTGCCGCCGACCAGGATTCCTAAAATCACAATCACGGGATTTAAGCCCACACTTTTGCTCATGACCACCGGTACGACTATGTGGTTTTCCAGCTGCTGAATGACGACATAAAGAATCAGTACGGCCAGAGCCAATCCCGGGTTTTGCAGGAAAGCAAAGAATATGGCCGGGATCGCGGACAGGATTGGTCCGATGTATGGGATGATTTCCAAAACCCCGGCAATCAGGGCCAAAACCAAAGCGAACTCGACCTTGAGCAAAGTCAAGCCAATGAAAGTAAGGCCAAAAATTATGCCGGACAAAACCAGCTGGCCCAAAACCCATGCCCCCATCTTTCGCTGGATCTTGTTGACCAGCTTCATGGCATAAGCCTGGTGCTTGTACGGGGTCAGATGCTTGATGAGATTTTTCATGCCGCTTTCTTCCACGGTCAGATAAAACGAAATAGCCAAAACCGTTATCACCGAAATAAACCCGGTAACCACGCCCTTGGTTGTCTGAAACAGGGTGCCGGCAAAATTGCCCGCCAAATTTTTGAAGCTGTTCTCAATCGCGCGGCCAATCCCGGTTTCATTTAAATTATTTCGATAAAGCCCAACCTTCTCGATAAACCGGTCATAAAAATTAGACTCGCTGATTTGCTTGAACTGCTCTGTAATGGGCGGAACCAGTATGGCCACAATGAACGCAAACAAAGCAATAAAAATCGCATACACTAAGAGCACGCTCAAAGCCCTCGGCACTCGTTTGCGAGAAAGAAAATCAGCCAGGGGGTCAATGGCCGAGGCGATGATAATCGAAATCAAAAATAATAGGACAATCTCGGCGATTGACCAGAGAAGCCAAAGCAGCAGCAGCACCAGCAGAATTTTCAGGATGGTAATTGTCGAGACGTTTACGGTTGTGTAAATCTTATCATCCATGACCTAAGTATAGCATAAGCCCAAGCTTTAATCCTGGCGCAATTTTTTGAGCACAGCGATGTTTTTGGGATCATCTTTCGGGTCGTCTTTCGGCGTTTCCAAAATCCAATCCAATTTGGACAAATGTTCATGATTCACCAAGGCCTCAAATCCCTTAAGCCCGATAAAGCCTTGGCCAATATGCTCGTGCCGGTCGAGGTGCTTGCCAAGCTCGGCCTTGGAGTCGTTGGCATGAATCATGACCAAACGCTCAAAACCAATCAACCTATCGAATTGCTTAAGGGTTTTCGCAACGCTTTCCCGGGTTCTCAAATCATAACCGGCGGTAAAGGCGTGGCAAGTGTCGAAACAAACAGCCAGATGGCGCTTCTTCAATTTGGGATGATCCAAAATTTGTTCAAGCTCCTCGAACGTATCTCCGATGATTCTGCCGGCTCCGGCGGACATTTCGAGCAGGAGTTGAGTGGTTCCCAGGTAGCCTTCCAAAATTTTTCCTATCGCAATTACCGTGCGCTCAATTCCCTGCTTGTCCGTAAGCTCGCCAAAGCTTCCCAAATGCGTCATCACAGCCTGGCAGCCGAGCATGGTGCCTCTTTCCAGCTCCTGCCGAATCACCGAGATCGAACCATAATAAATATTATTTTTCGTGGAAGCGAGATTAATAAAATACGGCGTGTGAATGTAAAAAGTATCAAGCTTATGCTTTTTCATTTCGGCGGAAAATTTTGCTTTGGCCTCTTCGTCAATCGGCTTGACCGGCCCGCCGTGAGGCGAGCGGGAAAAAATCTGGAAGACCTCGGCCCCGACCTTCGCGGCATTGCCCGGCGCGTTCCAAATCCCGCCAGCTATTGAAACGTGAGAGCCAATGCGCATTTACAGTTTCAGCCGCCTTTCAAACTGAGTCTTGTCCGGAAACGGGCCGATTAGGGCCATGCTCAAAGTTTCATTTTTTATGACATTGCCAGCGACGGCAGCCACATCATCCGCGGTGACGTCATCCAGCTCTTCAAACGCCTGCTTGATGGTCTTGATTTTTCCGATGAACGCTTCCTGGCCCAAATACCATTCCAGCTTATCGTGGGGATCTTCCATAGCCAGAGCGATTTTGCCCTTCATATATTCTTTGGCTTTTTTTAACTCTCTGCTGCTAATCCCCTGCTCCTTGATTTTGCGCAGTTCGTCCAAGATTACTTCCATTGCTTGCCTGGCCGAGGAGACCTTTAGCCCTGCCTGGACCATGAAGTTGCCGGTATCCAAATAGTTATTAAATGAAGTGGAAACATAATAAGCCAAGCCCATTCTCTCCCTAATGCGGATAAATAATCTGGAACTCATGCCTCCGCCAAGCACGGTGGACAAGATCCGCAGAGGATAATTAAGCCGGCTTCGGTATGAATAGGCTCGGAACCCCACGATCATGTGAGCCTGTTCCGTGACCTTGTTCTGAACCGCGATCCGCGGACTGGTTTGCTTGCCGTTCACGGGCAAAAAAGGCATGGTTTTTTTGCTGGCGGCGTGCCCCCAGCTCCGTTCGGCCATATCTTCCATCTGCTTTTCATCGAAGTGGCCGGCAATGGCAATTATTATGTTGCCCGGCTGATAAAACTTTTCCCGATATTCCAGGATGTCTTTTCTGCTGATGCTGCGGATAACGTCAGCTTCTCCGGCAATATCGCGGCCAAGCGCGGTTTCGGGCCAGACGGTTTGCTCAAACAAAGACTCGACGTGGATCTGCGGGTTGTCTTTGTACATGTTTATCTCTTCAATGATCACTCCTTTTTCGCGGTTTATTTCTTTTTCATCAAATAACGGGTTTTGAAGCATTTCGGTCAGCACCGAAAACACCAGCGGCCCGTGTTCGTAGGCCGCGCGGATATAATACTGGGTATGTTCCTTGCCGGTGTTGGCATTGAACTCCCCGCCGATGGAGTCGATGACTTCTGAAAGTTTTTTTGCGGTGGGGTATTTCTTGGTCCCTTTGAAATGCAAATGCTCGAGAAAATGTGAAATTCCGTTGAGGCGCTTCTCTTCGTAGCGCGAGCCGGCCTTAACAAAAATCGACATCGTGATGGATGATGCTGATTCGATTGGAACAGCGAGCAGAGTTAAGCCGTTCTTAAGAACTTTTTTAATGTATATGGCGCCGTCGGACATATTTGAGAATTCAAAATGCAAAAGTCAAAATGCAAAATGACAAAGCAAAATTAAAAATTATTCTCTTTGCATTTTTAATTATATTTTGATTTTTGAGCTTTGATTTTTGCATTAACAACCAAGTTTCTGCCTAAACCAATCCACCAGCTCCCCCATCTTCACCCTATCCTGGCTCATCGTATCGCGATCTCTTACCGTTACCGCCTGGTCGTTAAGCGTCTCGAAATCAACGGTGACGCAATAAGGGGTGCCAATCTCGTCCTGGCGGCGGTAGCGCTTGCCGATCGAGCCTGTTTCATCGTACTGGCAGACGTAGTGTTTTTGCAAGCTATGCAGAATTTCGAGCGAGGGCTTAATCAATTCGTCTTTGCGCGACAGCGGCAGTATGGCAATTTTGATCGGGGCCAATTCCTTCGGCAGGCGCAACACGACTTCCTCTTCTTTCGTGCTCTCAGTCGTGGTTGTCCTGCCGCCTTTGACCTCTTCGTAGCATGACAAAAGGACCGCAAGGACTGTTCGTTCCACGCCCCAGGTCGGTTCAATAACGTGCGGCAAAAATTCCTCACCACTTACAGGATCTTTGTATTTCAAATTTTTACCCGAAGCCCTTTCATGATTTTTCAGATCAAAATCAGTTCGATATGCCAATCCATACAACTCTTTTTGGCCAAACGGATACTTAAATTCCGTATCAACCGTCCTCTTGCTGTAATGCGCCCGCTCGCCGTCTGGAATTTCCACGTATTCAACCCGCTTCTCATCAATCCCACAAGCGGCGATCCATTTCTTTTGCTGAGCAAGCCAATGCTCAAAATGTTTTTTCCAGTCCTTCTCATGGATAAAGTACTCAATCTCC
>JACPFQ010000012.1 GCA_016182875.1 Candidatus Doudnabacteria bacterium
CCACTTCTTCCGCTTCCGGCTCATAAGTTGGGTCATACAAAAAAGCCGCATCGTGCTGAAGGGAAGCGACCGAAAGCCCCAAATAATGATAAATTTGCCCCATCCAGGAAGCCTGCCAACGGGCCAAATAATCGTTGACCGTGATGAGGTGCACTCCCCTGCCGGTTAAAGCATTAAGGTACAGCGGCAGGGTTGCGACCAGCGTTTTGCCTTCCCCAGTCTTCATTTCGGCAATGTTGCCCTGGTGAAGCACCAAACCGCCGATAACCTGAACGTCATAATGCCGCTGGCCCAGGGTGCGCTTGGAAGCTTCCCGCACTGCCGCAAACGCTTCCGGCAGGATTTTGTCCGTAACCTTTTTTTGTTCTTCTAAATCCAAGTCCGCCAACTGCTTTTTCCAGTCTGCGGTCAGCGCTTTCAGCTCATCTTGTGTTTTTTTCTCAAATTCAACTTCCAGCGCGTTGACCTGCCCAACGATCTTGCGATGCCTGCCCACGACGCGCTCGTTGGAATCACCGAAAAGTTTGCCGAATATTGCCATAAATTAGCCCAGTTATTATACGATTTTTGAGTTAAAAATAAAAGGCCCAAGCGAATCACTCAGGTCTTTTAGCGGTTCTTCAAGTGCCGGTTTCCCACCCTGACATGTACGCTTCCTGTTCCTTGCCGGGTTTATCAATCTCGATGCCGAAGGACTTAAGTTTCAAGGAAGCAATTTCCTGGTCCACCGAAGGCGGAAGAGTATAAATTTGCTTCTTGAGTTTCCGGCGGTTTTTTATTATAAATTCCACGGCCTTGGCTTGCGCGGCAAAGCTTAAATCCATGATTGATGCCGGGTGGCCTTCAGCCGCGGCAAGATTGACCAAACGGCCTTCGCTTAACAGGAATAAGGTCTTGTCTTTGGAAAGCTGATACGCAGTAACTTCCCTGCGCACTTGTTCCTTTTTCTTGGCTAGTTTTTCAAGCTCCCCGATATTAACTTCAACGTTGAAGTGGCCGACGTTTGAAAGTATTGCCCCGTTTTTCATTTGGCTAAAATGGCGGCCGCCTATAACGTTGATGTTGCCCGTGGCAGTGACGAATATATCGCCGATTTTGGATGCTTCGTTCATCGTCATAACGCTATAACCGTCCATTCTGGCTTCGATTGCCCGAATCGGGTTAATTTCGGTGACAATAACTTCTGCCCCCATGCCTGAAGCGCGGCTGGCGACCCCGCGGCCGACCCAGCCGTAGCCGGCAACCACGAATTTCTTGCCTGCCAGCATAAAATTGGTCGCGCGCAATATCCCGTCGATAGCCGACTGGCCGGTTCCGTAACGATTGTCAAATAAATGCTTTATTTGTGCGTCATTCACCGCGACCACCGGAAAGAGCAGTTTGCCGGCTTTGCTCAAGCTTTTGAGACGGTTGACTCCGGTGGTTGTTTCTTCGCAGGCTCCCAGAATCCGCTTGGCTTGCCTAACGTGGCTTGTATGCAGCAACCCAATCAAATCGGCTCCATCATCGATAATTACCTCTGGCTTTGCTTGCAAAACTGAGTTGAGGTGGGCATAAAAAGTCTTGCGGCTAACGCCGGCTTTGGCAAAAACCGGAATTTTCTCATAAGCGACAAGCGCGGCACAAACATCATCTTTTGTCGAAAGAGGGTTTGAGGCGCAAAGAAAAACCCTGGCTCCGCCGGCCTTAAGCGCGCGGAGGAGGTTTGCCGTTTCGGTGCTTACATGCAAACAAGCGCCAATCCTTAAATTTCGAAAGGGTTTCGTCTTTCTGAACAATTCAGTCATCGCTCCCAAAACCGGCATTTCCTGAGCCGCCCACCGAATCTTTTTCAAACCGGCCTCAGCCAGCTTCAAATTTTTTATGTCGTATTTCATATATCCCAAGCGAAGCCATTTCCAAAGTGACCGTAACGGGCGGTCTGCTCATACTGTGGCTTTCGCAAATCCAAAAAATCTATAATTCCTTTGGGCGTTAGGTCATAGCCTTCAATCTGCATTTCCTTGCCGTCCACAATCACTGTCGCCTGCAGGGTCTCGGCTCTGCCAATAGCGTAAGCCAAGTAGCTGAACACTTCCCTGGCATTATATTTCCTCAAATAATCGACGGCAATCCGCCTGGCCATGTATGCCGCACTTCTGTCAACCTTGGTCGGGTCTTTACCGCTTAGGCATCCGCCGCCTACCGGAATTCTCGGCCCGTAATTATCAACCACGAGCTTGCGGCCGGTAAGTCCCGTGTCAGCCTCGAATCCGCCAAGCTGCCAATCCCCGGTCGGGTTGCAGTAGATTTCAGCGCCATTGAGCTTCAAGTCATTATTTTTTGCCCAGGTTTTTACATCCTCGGTCAAATCGCTTTTCGAGACATTCTGGAAACTGGCCACGACGGCCAATATTTTCATGGTTTCGGTATCCAGGGTTATCTGGGTTTTGCCGTCGTACTGGCTTCCGTATTTTTCAAAAATATATTGATTTAACCGCCGGGAAAGCATAACTTCCAAAGGCATAAGCTCGGCCGTTTCGTTCGTGGCATAGCCGACCATAATGCCCTGGTCACCCGCCCCACCGACGTCCACGCCGCGGGCGATTTCCGGCGATTGCTCGACGATGTTCACCTGCACCCCATATTTGGAGCCAAGCAGATTGTGCACCACTTGCCGGACATTAACATAGCCGGAACTGCTCACTTCTCCGGTGACAGTAATAATCCCATGCCCGCCCATGGTTTCTATGCCGGCACGCGAGTTGGGGTCTTGTCTGAGCAGCTCGTCCAAGATTGCGTCCGATACGCGGTCGCAAATCTTGTCCGGGTGCATGGGCGAAACTGATTCAGCTGTTCTGATCATTATAATTGCTTAAGTTTGCCAAAATAGTATAACATATTTTTATGAACATCTTGGCTGTCGGTTCAATCGCGTATGACTCCATAAAAACTCCGTTTGCTTCGGGGAAGGGCGTTTTAGGAGGTTCTTTGACCTATTTTTCGCTGGCGGCAAAATACTTCTCCAGGGTCAGCATCGTCGGCGTGGTTGGCCAAGATTTTAAAAGACAGCACTTAAACCTATTGCGCAAGCATGGAATCAACCTTAGCGGACTGAAAATCGCAAACGGCAAAACCTTTCGGTGGTCGGGAATTTATAACTATGATTTAAACAACCGTGAGACGCTTTCAACCCAATTAAATGTTTTTAAAAATTTCAACCCTCTTATTTCACCTCGGCATCAAAACATAAAAACAGTTTTCTTGGGCAACATCGACCCAGTACTGCAGCTCCAAGTGCTCAAACAAATAAAATCGCCCAAGCTTGTGGTTGTTGACACCATGAACTACTGGATAGAAAAAAAGCGCAAGATTCTGAGGCGGGTCTTGAGGCAGACGGACATTTTAATCATCAACGAATCCGAAGCCAGGCAGTTGGCCGGGCAATATAATTTGTCCAAAGCAGCCGGCCTGATAGTGGGTCAGATGGAAGCTACCAGGCGAGCTGGAAAAGCTACTCTTCTGATCAAACAAGGCGAGTATGGTCTTTTGATGTTCCACCGCCGAGGCTGGTTTAGCCTTCCGGCAATTCCCTTGGAAAGAGTATTTGACCCCACCGGCGCCGGCGACTCCTTTGCCGGAGGATTCGTAGGCTGCTTGGCTTCGCAAAAAACGGTCACTGACAGAGCGTTAAAAAAAGCCGCTTTGTACGGCACAATCATGGCTTCGTTTGCTGTTGAAAAATTAGGGCCTTTTGGGTTGACTAGCTTATCAAGGGCAAAAATCAACACTCGCTTGAATGCTCTGCGGCTGATTACGCGAATCTAAAATTCGCGCTCACTGAATGTGTCATAATCCACAGTCAGCTCCTCGCCTGCTTTTATCTTCCTCATTGTCCGGAATTTATCGCCATCACCCAAAATTCGGACATTGGGTTTTTTTGAAGTATTCATGTAAAACGACATGTCCATGCCGGTAAGCCCGGACTCCGGAATCCAAAGCTTTTTGCCCTGAATCGCGAAAAAACCATAAAGCAACTTCACGATCTTAGGCGGTAGATGAGCAAGCTCGCGCTTTTCAAGCCCATGCCATTTCACGCGGTGCACGCCCGGAAAAGGATTTACGCCTTTGGAGATGTTTCTAATGGCAATCACTCCCACGCCATGAATTTTCGACCGCTTGATTTGGCAATAGGTTTGCTTTTTCAAAATTTTCCAAAGCTGCTTTTTATTCATCTAAGTAAAGTTCCATCCGCCGTCTACGATCAGCCGCTCGCCATTTTTTCCCTTCGCAAAATCATCCGGAGTCTTAAAAACCGTAACCGTCAGTCCGTTCCTTGGAATTACAAAATCCAAATGTTCGATTGATTCAGTGTGGCCTTCCGACCCCGGAACTCCGTGCTTGCTCGAGCCAAAGGCCAGATGCATTGTGCCCAGCCTTTTCTCCGCTTCAACAGTGGAGCCGGCAGGATCGGCATAGCGGCCTTCCGGATTGGTCACACCAAATCGCGCCTTGCTGTTTGCTCCAAATCCAACCTCGGCAATAGTTATGATGCTCGTTACGTGCGCATCTTGGCTCGAATGCCCCTCAAGATATGTTCTTAACTTATCGGCAGACTTGCCGCCATCAATCGTGGCAATTTTTCCGTTGCGTATGTTCAAACGTACAAATTCGTCCACACCCTGGTCAAGTGTGACTTCGTCCTGAAGTATCGGCAAAACCAGCACTCCATTTACGCTTTCCTCATCAGGGGTTGTATAAATCTCGCCTCCGGGGAAATTGTCCCAATCTCCGGGGCCAATATCGCCGGCATCTTTAATCCAGCGCCGCTCCCCTTGTTTGAAGCTAAGCGTCAAATCTGTCCCATAGGTGGTTTTTATATTCATCCCTTGAACATCCCGCAGTCGCTGTTCCATTTTTGCCAAGCGGTAGTCCAGATCCGCTTTCGACTCAGTCAGCGATCCGTCCTTATCCAAAGCATGAACTTTCAGCCCCGGGCTATAGGTCATCCTGGCGTCAATTTCTTCTACGTGGTCGGCCAGATCATAAAAGTCAATTTTGGTATCGGCCATTCCCCAAGAGTTCCATATGATTTGGTGATTGCTGACCGCCTCGAACAATTTTCTTTGTGATAATTTTCCGGTCGCCTCAAGCTCCGAAAACTGGTTGCCCATCTCAACAACTGCAGCTTGTAAAACGGCAATCAATTCTCTATCAGTATTGTGGGGATCCTTATCGGTTAAAAACAATACTCTTTCATCCGGTTTAATCCCGACAAAATCCCGAAACAGGTTTTTGGCTTTATTAACCCGTTCCCGGCTCTTTTCCTCCTCAGGGTTATAACCGCCTTCAAATTCAGGCATATTTTATTTCCTTTCCATTTTCGTAGACTGGAAGCCCTAACTTTCCGATTCTCCTGAAAAATTCCATTTCAGGAATCAATCCTTCCGCTTCCGGACAAAAACTGCCTGGTTGGCTGATTGTGCCATCTCGAATCATTTCCGCCATGACGCAAGCAGGAAAGCCGGTGTCAATGTTACATCCGGAATCTTCCCATCCCCTGACAGGGGGCACCAGACATTCCATGAGAATCGTCTTTTTCCTGCCATTTTTTTTGCCGTAAATTTTGACCCAAAGATTTTCCGATTCAGTATATCCTTTGGGGGTTTTAAGCTGTTTAAGGACTGGCGCTAGAAGATCAAACGGCGCGATTCGCAGGTTGTTTTCCACTTTCACCGGCTTGTCCGAATTAAATCCCATTTCGTTCAGCGCTTTGATCTTGTCCATGGAATGTTCGGGGAAACCCGCAAAAAAACGGACATTCTTCAAGCCCCGGTGTTTGAAGTAGCGCCAGAAGGTATAAACTTCGGGATGTTCGACCAAAAACACTCTCTGTTTTCCGATCAGCCGGAACTTTCTTCTAAGCGATGACTCGAAAGTGCCTTTGATGGCATACTTGCCGTTTCGCATGTATCGGTTGTCGCCAGTAAATTCGACGAGCACTGACTTCATGGAGAACGGCTCGACGAACTTTTTTATGTTGGAGTCCCAAGCAAAACCAACATCCACGTTTGGCAAGGTATCAAACTTTCTTGCCGCGTATTTGAGCATGACGTTGCCGATTCCCGGAACCGAGCCGCATCCGGTAATGGCAGTACGCCTAATTTTTTTGAACTGCTTATCCATTCCCAGCTGCTTTGAGGTCAATTCGATCCAGGAACCCAAGTCAATGCAGTGTCTTTTTGCCGCCAAGCAAGCGCGATAGACGTTTTCATTCTGATACATATCTGCGCAGTTCACCACTATCGGCGCTTGGGATTTTTTTATAAGGTCAATGGTGTCAGGAATGCTTCGTAAATCACAGAATACAAAACGCGCTTTGCCTTTACCCCTCCCGTACCGGCTGATGACACTCCTGACATTTTTGCTGTAGATGTCCGAAACAAAAATCTTGTAGCCTTTTTTCAGAAAATATTTGACCACGATTTGCCCCTGCAAGCCGTCCGCACCCACAACCAAAAAATCAGCCTTCATATTATGTAGCCCCAAGTATGCAGCTTGTCGCCATTGGTCTTCCAGTCAGACCCGATATCGGTTCGATAAAACATGTTCTGGGTCAATATATTTTCTATTCGCAAGTAAACCTGCCTTCGGGCCTCCTCGACGGTGGTGCCGGAACCCGTGACTACCAAAAGCGCCCCTGATTCGCCGGCAATCCGCCAAACACCATGTTCTATCTTGACGTCTTGGATATGAATTGAATCAAGGTTATCGTGTTTCTTGAAAAATATCGGCAAATCCTGATATATCTCCACCGACTCTTTGTCTCTTGACAGCATGCTGGGCACGTAGATTTCCACTCCTATCTGGAAGCCGCGCTTGATGCGCAGGTTAAAGCTTTCTCCCCGGGCCAGCATATACAGCCATTCCGAGGCCGGCTGCAAAATACCCTCCAGTTGAGTGTGAATCGTCGGATATCCGAAGCGGGACGTAAACTCCAGCGGATAAATTCCCCGGCCGTTGACTATGCAATTAATATCAATATAGCCGATGTATCCGGACTCCCTCAAAGACGACAGCATCTTTTCCAGCGTTTCGCGGAAAAGGTAGTTGGTATCTGACCAAAACATCAATGAGCCCATGTCGCCGGTGAAGGGTCCAATGTCGCCCGGAAACAACCGCTTGTATTCAAAATTAACGTTAATCGGCAGGATGAAATCTTTTCCGTTGAAAAACGCGCCTACCGCCACCTCCACTCCGGCCACAAATTTTTGCAGGATGAATGCCGGAGCTTTCTTCTGCCAAACCTCCTTATTCTGGCCCAAAATTTCCAGCAAGTCGTTGCCATTCTCTTCTTCGCCGATGAACAAAAGGTCCTTATTAATAGACATCACTCCGCCGCTTGGCTTAAATACGTACCTCCCCGGATTATCTTTGATGAACTTTAAGGCCTCGTCATAGTTGGAAAAATTCCATGATGGCAGAATCGCGACCCCGTATTTTTTCAACTCTTCCTGGCCGAAATCCCTGTCCATTTCAAGCTTGTCGGTATAAACGGACCCTCCCACGACCAGCTTGCCTTTTTTGCGGAGCTTGTCAGCTTCAACGCCGAAATCTACATCGTCGAATACGATAACGTCGCTCCAGTCAACCCATTCTTTCCAATTTTTTACTTTGTCAATGAACCCGTTATATACCTCCTCGTTGCCGGATGCGGAAACCGTCGCAAACTTCACTTCGTGGCCCTCTTTTTTTATCTGCCAGGCAATATCGCCGGTTTCAGCTTCAAAGGAAACAAAAAGAAATTTGAGCTTATGCGGTTTATGATTGCCGTTTTTATTGCCGTTCATTACCATTTGATTGGATTATCCTTTAACAGCTCAGCCAGCGCTACCATGTTGCGTCCGACAAGCGGGGCGTCTTCCTGCGCCCATGATTTCGATTCGTGCGCCTTGTGATTAAGCGTTGTCCATTTGCCGCCAGGATGCCACATAATGCCGTTAGGCAAGATCAAAACCCCCATTTGACCAAGGGCTGAGACCATGGACATAGCCGCCATTTCCAAGCCTCCCTCATTCTCCTTGCTAGCCGCGATAAAGGCGGCGATCTTTCCCCGAAGCCTAAAGCCGTCGTTTTCCAGGACGGTCAAGCGCTCTACGAGGCCCTTCATGACCGCGCTCATGTTCGCCCAATAATTAGGTGTGGCAAATATCAATCCGTCAGCTTTAATAATCCTTGGGACCAAAACGCGAAAATCGTCCTTGGGCAGGTTTTTTACATTTGCTTTCTTTGGGTCTTTGCTGTAAATCCCGCTTTCCCGCTCGATATGCATGTCATAGAGATGAATCAGTTCGACTTGAGCGCCAGCGCGGCGGGCTCCTTGCAACGCACTTTTAAGAAGCTTAGCAACAACTCCATCTTTATGCGGCGAGCCGTTGAATCCAAGAATTAAAATTTTTTTATTCATCTTTTTTATTTTACAACAAAATAAAATAAAAAGCTACCGGATCGGTAGCTTTTTTTAAAAAGTAATTTTACTTGGTTTTTCCGTTGACGGCAGGAGCATGCACTGCAACTTTTTCCGGCTCTTTCTGTATGGCTTTTTGAGCATCAACGATGACGGCAGTCGGTGCACTAACTTTGGGCTGCTCCCTGTTTATGTGCACCACCTTCGGCGGCTTGAAGCCGTTGAAATAAGTGGCTGAGGCAAAAGTGTAAGCGCCGATATTCTCCGCATAGAGCAAGTCATCGATCTGAAGATTGTCAGGCAATTCATCCGCCAAAGAAATCGTATCGAACGCGTCGCAGGTCGGCCCGAAAGTCGAAACGATTTTCTTTTCGCCTTCTTTGAAGGAGTGAAGCGGGTAATGCTGATGGTCGTAAATTTGCCCGGAGAAAGTGTGATAAACTCCATCATCCAGATAATAGCAGGTCTTTTCATCGCGCACCGACTTGCCGATGATTTTCGTGACCAAGGTGCAGGCTGTGGCCACCATAAACCGGCCAGGCTCAGCAATGATTTTGAGATTCTCATCCTTTCCGAACAAGCGCTTGAGTTCCGAGTTCAGCTTCCTTCCCAGCGCGCCGAAGGACTTATCTTCCTGAGTATATTTGACCGGAAACCCCCCGCCGATATCCAGAACCTTGGTCTTTTTTCCGTCCTTGACGTTGAAACCGAGGTCCAAACCGCGCAGTTTGGCTTCTTTGAACACCGAGTGAGCCAAGTTAAAGGCCTGGATGTAGTTTTCAAAATTATTGCACTGGCTGCCGACATGGAAGCTGATTCCGCCGACTTCCAACCCCAGTTTAATCGCCTCGATCATCAGGTCAACGGCTTCCCCGGGGTCAGCTCCGAATTTCGAAGAAAGCTCGACAAGGGAGCCGGTGTTGGGCACCCGCAGCCGCAAGATCAAGCCAAGCTTGGGATTGACGGCCTTGATTTTCTTCAATTCCTCAATGTTGTCGAACGTCACCATTATGCGGCTGAGATTCTTTATGTCCTCTGCCGGCTTGATGGTGTTGGCATAAATCATTTTGTCCCAAATGAAATCCTGGCGCTTCTTTTCCGGCAGGTGTCTGAAATTTTTGTAAACCATCCGGAATTCCTGAACTGACGCCACATCAAAGCCCGAGCCTAAATCAAACAAGGTCTTTAGGATTTCAGGGTTGGAATTCGACTTAATCGCAAAGAAAACCTGGACATCCGGCAGCTTCTCGACAAACTCGCGGTAATTTTGCCGGATTATGTCATGGTCAATCACAAACAGCGGCGTGCCGTGCTTGGCCGCTAACTGTTGCAGGTATTCTTTCTGTTCTCTTTTCATTTGTGAAAATTAATGCTTAATTAATTATTCGGACGCTTAGTATAAACAATTTGTAAAATAATGCAAGCATTTCAAGGCAGGAAAACAAAATTATGAAATTGCCACGGATCGCTGTCAGCCGCACTCGCCGGATTTTCTTTGAAATAGACAGTCCGGTTCTTAAGCGGCGTCCAGTCCGAAGGTCCTGAGATAAACTCTCCTAAATAGGGCTTAGCGACATCGAGCACAAAATCATGCGGCAAGTCATCGGGAAGCTTAATTCCTTCTCGGGGGTTATCAAGCATCCAAAGTATGGCGCCCATTATACCAGCCGCAACCTGGAGGGTCGTGGCGTTCTGCCCAGGAGCCAGCCTTCGCGCTTCTTCGATAGTGAGATTGCTGCCGGTCCACCAGGAATTGTAGGGGTGGCCCATCAGGAGTGCCCCCAAAATATCGGCGCCGGAAGTGATTTCATCTCCCATTATTCGAAGTTTTGGTGGCAGTTCGTAGTTTCGTCCGCGCAATTCATGCAGAGAAGATATGGTTTCGTGGCAGGTCATGTAGGCATAATGCACGGTCGGGCGATATGCTACTTTATCGCCTTCCCAAACAGTTAAACGGTCAGAAAGCCCAAACGCTTCACCGTGGCGGATGACCATGCCGACGATTTCTTCATCGGGAATCCACGACCGCACCCAGGTGTTTATCCCCATTTGCGCAAGCATTACCTGATTCTTCGGGCCGTAAGGAGGAACTTGCGCCAAAGCCGGCAGCTTTTTTTCATGCGTTCCCCAGCCCATTTCCGCAGGCGCGGTCCCTTCTTCCCGCAGCCCTTCAATGCTCCAGGTCCCCACAAACTCATTGACCTCTTTGGGCCGGTTGGTTACCTGGGTATCCCGTTCACTGCAATGAATAACTTTAACTCCGAGTTTCATGGCCAGTTTCGGAAAATCAAAATCCTTGAGGTGTTGATTGAGCTCATCAAGCTCAGCGCCTTGAACCTTTTTATCCGCAATCAACCGGTTCGCTATGTCTATCAGTCCTTGTTTGACAAAGTGGGAAATAAGCCCCGGGTTGGCGCCGTGGTCAACCACGGCCGTGGGCGCGTCCTTCCAGTCCTTTGAAAGCTTAAGAAGCTGCATCTGTCGGAAGTAAAGCGATTTTTCAAAAGGGCTTTTGGTATGAATCCCCTCCAGCGGGTCCCAAAGCTCGACCGAAGTGTTGACGTAAAGAACATTGTGGTCGTGGCACCATTTAATGATGTCATTTGCCCCAATGTTCCAGGCCAAATCAATGAGCAAGCTCCCGCCGTCGAGATATTTAGACAATACCTGGTTTAGGTTTTCCGGCACGATTTTTTCTCGGACGAAACTCAAGCCTTGGTCAGTGTACTTTTTCAAATCTGCCGCCTTGTCCTCGAAATCAATAATTGTAACGTTCTTCACTGAAACATCGATTTTTTCCAGCAAGATCGGCAGGGTGCATTGCGAAACCGAGCCGTAGCCGATAATGAGAATCTTATGGTTGAATGGTTTCTTAGGCATTTTCAAACAAAAAAGTTCGCCTGATATAACACAAAGAGGCGAACTGTTTGGTTATTAGCTCGTTTTGACCTCTTCTCTGCAGAGGGGACTGTATTTTGCTTCCGCCCAGTTTCCAAAGGCGTTTAAATTTCTTCAATTCTTCTGTAAATTATCTGTCGCACTGTAATGATAAACCATTCCCGGAGGATGTCAAGCCCAGTAGTAGAAGTTTTATAATTTTTAAAAAATTATATTGCTTCGCAAATAAAACTTCACTACGGGGTCCTTGTCCGATAGTGAAATTTGATTTCTTAAAGCTGTTGATTAGAACAGCTATCAAATTTCTACTACCGGATTAGCGCTTTTTCTTGGCACTCCGCGCCCCACGGCGCTCGAGTGTCTCTCTTTTGGACTTAAATTTCGTCATTTGCTCCTTAAGTTTGGGGATTACCAGGTCGATCGCGGCAAAGGTGTCCTCCCCGCGCTCTTCCGCCCTCATGAGCTTGCCGCCGGCAATGAGCATGACCTCGGCGCGGAAGACCAATCCCGTGTGATGGTGCCGGTCGCGTTCCAGCTCCACTTTCGCTTCCAGGATTCCACTTAAGAATTTTTCCAAAGCGCCGATTTTTTCGTCGACATACTGCTTGACTGATGGCGTTAAATCCACATGAGTGGCTTTGATTGAGATGTTCATCCCGTTTAGAAATTATTCAATTACATTTTACCTTTTACTTTGCGCTGCCGTCAATTATCTTATGCTCCGATAGCCTCCGGCCAAGCCCTCATTGGAAAAAACGAACTGCCATAGCTGTATTTTTCGCGCCCGGAACGCGCCGGCGCATGAAAGCAGATAGAATTTCCACATCCTATAGAATCTTTCGTCATAATCTTTTTTAATCTCATGCCAATTCCTGTCGAAATTCTCAAACCAAGCCATAAGCGTGAGGTCATAATCCGCGCCGAAATTATGCAAATCCTCCAGGACGAACGGCTTTTGCGCGGCCTGGCTGATTTGAGGCAAAGAAGGGAGAATGCCGTTGGGGAATATGTGCTTGCTTATCCAGGGGTCGCCGGCCGGCGCCGAGATATTCCTTCCAATCGTGTGCAGAAGAAAAACTCCGTCATCGATGAGGCTTCTCTTCACTATGTCCATGAAGGTCCTGTAGTTTTTGGGTCCGACATGTTCAAACATTCCGATGGAAACCACCCTGTCGAATCGCCCTTCAATGTCGCGATAATCCATGAGTTTAAACTCGACCGGAAGCCCCGAGCACAATCTCTGCCCCAGCTTAAGCTGCTCTTCGGAAATCGTTACGCCTGTTGCTTCGACTCCATATTTTTCAGCCGCGTGCTTCATGAAACTGCCCCAACCGCAGCCGATGTCCAAAACCTTCATGCCGGGCTTTAAGTTTATTTTGCGGCAAATTAAATCAAGTTTTGCATATTGGGCGCTGTCCAAATCCTTGGCATCTTTCCAATAGCCGCAGGAGTAGGTCATGCTGGGACCGAGCATCAGTTCGTACAAACGGTTGCCTATATCGTAATGCTTCTTGCCGACCTCGCCGGCGCGCGACTTGGTTTGAAAGTTGAATATCGCCCCCAAAAAATAGTGCATGATTGCCGATGGGGTGATTGCGTATTTGGTCAATTCCGCCCGCAAAATCCGGTAAAAAAACTGATCAAGCGCCTCGGCATCCCACCAGCCATCCATATAAGATTCGCCGAGCGCCAAAGAACCGCCGCTTAAAACGCGGCCGTAAAAACTCTCATCTCTGACCCTAATATCCCACGGTTTGCCTCCGTTAACAGTAACTCCGGCCAATCGCAGGATCTCCTGAACTTTGTCTTTGGATTTCATATCTAAAACTTTCCCACCAACAAAATTTCCTCCTCGAGTTTCACCCCGAATTTCTCCGAAACCGCAAGTTTTATTTTATCCGCGAGCGCTTTTACTTCGGAAGCTTTGGCTCCGTCGAAGTTTACAAGAGAAAGGGAATGTTTGGGAGAAATACCCACACTGCCTTCACGATAGCCTTTCTGGAATCCGGCCTGCTCCATCAGGAATGCCACGGCAATTTTCATTCCATTCGGGACTTCCCAAAACCTGTTCAGAGACGCATCTCCCAGCAAGGGCTTCAACGGCTCAAATTGCTCCCTGCTCACTATCGGATTTTTGAAAAACGAACCTGCCGTTTTGTAGCTTTCGTAGCCCGGCATAATCAGGTAGCCTTTGCTGGCCCGGAGCTTGATTATGAACTGGCGAACGTCGGCCAATGTCGGATTTGGCTTTTTCTCAAAATGCTTTTTTACATGCGGATAAGATGTATTCGGTGCTGTACCCATGTTAAGCATGAGTATAACCTTTGTCACGATGTATTTTCCGGGTTTCCTTTTGAAAATACTGTTACGGTACTCAAACTCACATTCTTGTTTGCCAAAAATCTTCGACCTGCCTGACGCAGCCTCGATCACATGCACTTCCGAAACCGCGTCGCTGAGCGTTTGGCCGTAAGCGCCGATGTTTTGCACCACGGCACCGCCAGCCGTTCCGGGAACTCCGGACAGGCACTCAATTCCCGCTAAATTTTTCTCAACCGCAGGCGCCACCACGTCATCCCAATTCTCGCCTGCCCCAACTGTTAATCCGTAATCCGTAATCCGTAATTCAGCAATATTATTTTTAATGACCAGCCCCTCGAACCCCGCATCGCTCAGCAAAATATTGCTCCCGCCGCCCAAAACAAATATCTCAAGGTTCTTATTTCTTGCGAATTCCAAAGCCTCAAAGATTTCCTGCTCGCTTGCGGCCTCAACAAAGAATCGAGCTTTAGCTTCGATTTCAAACGTGTTCAAATTTTTGAGTGAATAATTTTCCTCGACTTTCATACTCTAATACGGCGCAGTATTATAGTGCACAAGCTTGCGAGCTAACAAGTCAACATCACCTGCTCCCATAAAAATTACGACGTCAAAATCTTTGAGCTTATTTCTAACCATCCCCTCGGCGTGAGCCAAATCATTAGCGTACTCGGCATTAGTACCAAGCTTCTTAAGCTCGTTCACTAAATCCCGAGAACTTATGTCCTCACCATGCTCCCTACCTGCTACTTCAAAAATTTCCGGGATAATCAGATCGTCGGCGCGGGTCAGGGCTTCCACGAACTCGCCGAACAGCCGCTTGGTGCGGTTGCGGTGATGAGGCTGGAAGACAATCAGGATTTTTTTGCCGGGATAAAATTCCTTGGCCGCTTCGATCGTTCCCAAAACCCCAGCCGGGTGATGGCCGTAATCCGAGATAATCGCGGCGCTTCCAAGCTTGCCGATGGTTTCAAACCTGCGCCAAGTGCCTGCGAACTCTCTTAGGACTTTTTCTATAATTTCTGTTTTTACTCCCAGCTTAATAGCGGCCAAAGAAGCTCCTAAGGCGTTGGAGACATTGTATTTTGCCGGAACATGGAGCTCAAAGGTCCCAATTTTTTCATCATCATAATGCATATCAAATGTCTGTTTCCCGTTTTCAACCTTGATATTCATGGCCTGCAAATCGGCGTAGTGATGTATGCCAAAGCTGAATTTGTGGCAATTCGCGTGATGCACGATATCAACCGTGTTGTGGTCGTCGGCATTAAAGATCAAAATGCCATCCTTCGGCAAAGACTTAACGTAATCTCTAAAGGCATTTTTGATATCCTCTAAATCCTTGTAATAATCCAGATGGTCTTCAGCAATGTTGGTCAAAACAATCATCCTAGGCTTGGTTTCCAGCATTTTCCTTTGATATTCATCGGCTTCGACCACCACATGCTTACCGCTTCCCAAGCGGGCATTAGCTTTGAATTTTTCATTCTCGTTCGCCGGTGAAATTTGAGTTCCCGCCACTACTGTCGGATCAAACTCAGCTGCGTCCAAAATCAATCCCAAAAGCGCGGTCGTGGTTGACTTGCCGTTAGTGCCGGTTACCCCGATTCCGTATTTGCCCTGCATCAAAGCTCCCAAGACCTTGGCGTAACTCTGAATGTTTAAACCCAATTTTTGCGCTTGCTCCAATTCCTTATATCCTTCTGATTGCTCGGTTATATCTGCGCTATAAACCACTAAGTCATAGTTCGGGTTGATATTTTTGGGATCATGGCCGATAAATACATTTACTCCCAACATTCTCATATTCTCAAGAATATCAGAATGTTTAAGGTCCGAGCCGCTGACTTGTTTGCCCATAGCCAAAAAAAGCCGGGCCAAAGCCGACATGCCGATTCCTCCAATGCCAATCAGGAAAATTTTGGTTGCTTCTTTGATATCCATTGACGCTCCCCGCCCTTATCTTTTTTCTCCTGTATCTTTCCGGAGCCGTAATTGTTTATCAGATTCAAGATACGCGGCATGGCTTCTGTCGCCGCCTTTCTTCCTTCCTGATAAATCCTTTCCAGGTTGCTTCTGTTGAGTTCGGTCTTGCCCCACTGCTTGACTTTGGGAGTAATCATGCAGTCGCATTCCATGTCCGCATCCGTCCATTTGTCCGAGACAGCTAAGGAGTGATCAAAGGATTTGGTCAAAATCCGGATAATGCCCGGCCTCGGCGATTTCTCTTTGGGAAACTTGATCAGGTCAAGTACTTTTCGCGCCAGTTCCATTTGTTTGCGGCTCAAATAAGAAATGCCCATATATTTAGTAAGCATCCGGTACAAGCGCCAGTACGGCAGCCGTTTTTCGTAAATGAATCTGGCTCCCGAAACGTTGATGCCGATGACGATGTCCGCCCCCATATCGCGCACGGGTTTGGTGGGAACTATGTTCAGCAGGCCGCCGTCAACCAGCAGTTTGTCGCCCCAAACCACGGGCGGGAACAATCCCGGGACGGCGTTGGAGGCTTTGACCGCCGTTACGATGTCGCCCATGCTCAGAGTCACCAGGTCGCCGGAGTTGAGGTCAGCGGCGGTAAACCCAAGCTTGGGGTAAGCATTCTCAAAAGTTAAATCCGAAACAAGCTCCATAAGCACCTTTTCGCCCTCGCCGAATTCAAACAAGCCGCCCTTCTTCGCGGTCCATGACCACATGCTGATGACTTTCTGAAGATTCATGCTCATCATCCACTGTTTGAGGTGTTCCAGTTTATCGTTGGCGCAGGCTACTGCGACAAACGAACCGGAAGAACAGCCAACCATATAATCAATAGGGATGCCATGCTCTTTGAATACTTCAAGTACTCCAATCTCAGTGATGGCTCGGCTTGCTCCGCCTGAAAGGGCAACCCCAATGGTTGGCCGCGCGTTTTTATCTGGCATTGACTTGTTTGATGATTAATTTGGCGATCCTGCTTCCGGCGTCTTTGGGCATGAGGCCGGTGATATTTTCAATAAGCATCCTCTGCCTGGATACATTGAATTTAAGGCTGGTGACGATTCGAGGCAAATCAACCGGATTAAATTCGTCGAAGGACAGAACCACGGCGGCTGAAGCGCCTTTGATGACCTGCGCGTTTATCATCTGGTGGCTGTCGGGCATGGGGACGATTATGGCGATTTTTCCAAGCATCGAAAGCTCGGTGAGCGTGGATAACCCCGCGCGGGCAATCACGATATCGGCAAGCTTGAGTGCGGAGACATATTTATCAAACGGCAGAAGCTCGTATTGGTGGTAGTCCGGATGGATAAAATTGGCTTTTTTGCCTTTGCCGGTTTGGTGAATCACTTGGTGAGCCTTAAGAAGCTCGTCCAGGCAGGCTTCTACCACGGAATTAATCTGGACTGCTCCAGTGGCGCCGCCCAGGATTAATAATACAGGTAATTTGTCGTTTAAGCCAAAAATTTTTCTGTCTGGCTTCTGACTGCTCAGCAATTCTTGCCGGAACGGATTGCCCACCCATTCAGCGCCGGCTTTCCACTTTTTGGTAAACAAGCCGCTGCCCGAATAAAACTTTTTGGCGGTGTAGGCAAGCGCAGTCGTGATTTGATCGGCAAAGGGCGAAATCAGCTTGTTGGCCAAGCCTATGGAGACATCTTGCTGGTGGATGATTACTTTGGCTCCAAGCAGCTTGGCCATCCAAGCCACAGGCACGGAAACGTAGGAACCGGCGGCAAACACCGCGTCCGGCCGAAATTTCCTGACGACGAACAAAGCTTGGAGCAAAGAAAACAAAAATATAAAAATATCCAAGAAGTTCCGCAGCGAAAAATAGCGGCGGAACTTGGCAGCCGCTATGGACTTGAATGGGATGCCGAAATCGCTGACCATGGACCGCTCAGGGCCTTGGCGGGTGCCCACGAACAAAAATTCAGTCCGCGGCTTCAATTTTTTTAGTTCCTGGGCCACGGCCAGGACCGGCGTCACCGGTCCCCCGCTGCCCCCGCCGACCAAGAGAATTTTCATACAGCTGATTGATAAACCTTAATGGTTTCTTCCGCAGTTTTCTTCCAATTGAAATGCGCAAGCCTGCGCAGACCCGCATTCGCCAAATCTTCCGCCTTTTGCCGGTCCGCTAGAATCGCCATCATGACGTCGGCCATGTTTTTTACATCCGATGGGTCAAAAAACTCAGCGCCGGAACCCATAACTTCCCGAAGCACCGGAATGTCGGAGCAAGCCACTGGAACGCCGCAGCTTGCTGCCTCAAGCGGAGTCAAGCCAAACCCTTCCGAAAGCGAGGGCAGGACAAACAAATCCGCGGCATTGTATAAGTAGAGCAAATCTTCATCGCTGACCTTGCCAAGAATTTTAACTGATTCATGATGCGCGACATCTGTTATCTGATTTCTGATTTCGGGATAAAACGGGTCAGCTTCGCCGGCCAAAACCAGCTCGTAATCAAGGCCTTTTTGGCGAAGGCGGTCAAAAGCCTCGGCCAGGGCTTTCAGGTTTTTGTAGCGGCGAAAAACGCCAACATATAAAATATACGGCTTAGAGATGGGAAACCTATTGGCGACTTCTTTTTGAGCCGATTGTTTATCGAGCATATGAAAAAACGGGTTCGCAGCTTCGTAGATGACCTCAACCTTGCTTGGAGGGACGGCAAAGTAATCGACGATCTCTTTTTTCACGGCATTGGAAATCGCGATGACCTTTTGGCTTCTTTTTACGGCATTCGAGATGGCCGCCTGATACGCCAAGCGGTGCAGTATCCGAAGCTTGTTTTTTCCCGGAAACTTGGTGTGAGTCAAATCATGAATGGTCACCACAAACGGCTTGTGGTACTTCAATGGAACGTTGAAATGCGGAAAATGCACGAGGTCCAAATTCTCTTCGCCAAGCAGCCTTGGCAGTTTGAATTGTTCGGCCCAGCTGTAATGCGAAATTCCGGTAACGACCATTTTGTGGCCGTACTGGCTGTAGCCTGCCGATTTATCGGCGTCTCTAAAAAACAAAACGTATTGATTGCGCTTATCCTCCTTTAAAAGAGCGCGCGAAAGCTCCCTATCCTGCTTTAAAATAGCGTGCGAAAGCTCCCCGATATAACGGCTGATTCCCGATCCCCCGCCCAGCATTCTTAGATCTAAGCCGATTTTCATTCTGCCTCCTTGTCATTCTGAGGCGCAGCCGAAGAATCTGTTTGTCCGGTATTTTTTTCAGCAACCAACTTCTTTACTTCCTCATAAGTCAGTTGCCTAGGCCACCAAAGATTACCTTTTATATCATAAACCGGAAGTAGAGTTGCTCGATCATTTGAAGAAGTAAGCATTAATTGCGCTATCTCTTTAGCTCTATCGAGATTCGATTCGAGACCAGGTCCCTTGTTTGAATTTTCGTCTAGCCTAAAAACTACTCCCTTAAACATCCTGGGGGGTACTCGAAAGGTTAATGCAAATCCATAAGCGGGGTCATAGGTATGGGATCCGTAACGACCATGAGCTCCAAAATGGCGATTCTTATATTTATAACCTCGTTGAAGCCTATTACTTGATAAATAATCCGAGCTCGAATCTTCTTTAAAAGTCTTTAAATCGAAAATAATACCAAGAGGATTCTTCGTGTCATATAAATCATCAAACCTATTCATCCATGTTCCTCGTTGATCTATGGTCGAGATATCGCGACCGATAATATTAAAAAATACAGCGACAGGTTTTCGTTTTCTAACATCTATTTTCCACTCCTCCTCATTTTTAGTATGACTTGCATTCAAAATATTCTCTCCTAAAAGCCCTGCCCTGAGTATCTTATCCAACGCAATCATACGTGACTTTAAATTATCTCGTCCAAAGTGCCGTGAGTCTAAAAGAGGCAATATTGCGTGTACCGCCATACCGGGGGTATTTATATCTTGAACCTTTTTCATAATCTGAGATTCTTCTTCAGGAGACAGTTCAAACTCAACCTGATTTTCAGGAGCTTTTGATTGTTCCTCGGGAGGTATGTACTTTTTTTCGCTACCCTCTTGCATATTTCTTAAATTTCTCCTCGACAAATGACTTTATTTTTTGCTGAAAAATTTTCTTGTCAAACTGCAAGGCGTGCTGTCTTATAACCTGCGGATTATATTTTTTCGGATCAAAATCCTTCAAAACGGTTTTCAAGGCTTCGGGGGTTTGCCGGTCGAAAAATTCTCCAGTCACTCCTTCCCTGACCGTTTCCAAAGCTCCTCCCGCCCGATAAGCTATCACCGGCGTGCCGCAAGCCTGGGCTTCCAGCGGCATGATGCCGGCGTCTTCTTCCGCGGGAAAAATAAAAGCCAAAGCTTCGGAATACCGCTGCCTGAGCTCTTCGTCCGAAACCCGTCCCAAAAATTCGATGTTGGAGCGCGCGATGGCGCGGAGCCGAACCGAGGTCGTGCCGCTGCCCGCCACCTTAAGCGGCAGTCCTAAATCATTGAAGGCTCGAACGACCAGTTCTATCTTTTTATAAGGCTCCAGCCGGGACGCCACGAAAAAATAATTTTCTTTTTCACCGTGGGGATGAAACAGCTCCGTGTCCACAGGCGGCTGGATTACCACCGAGTCGCGATTGTAGTACTTCCTAATCCGATTCTGGACGTTTACAGAATTGGCAATGAAAAAATGCGGATGGCTTGCCGCCTTATAATCCCAGCGGCGAATAAACGGCAGGATAAAACCGGCAATAGCTTTGACAAAGCCGGGGTAGGGCTGTGAGGCGAGGTAATCCTGGGGCTCGGTCCACAAAAACCGGGTCGGAGTGTGGCAATAGCAGATATGCAGGCGGCCGCCGGTTTCCACGCCTTTGGCAAAAGAGGAGGAATCCGAGATTACTGCGTCAAATTCCTCGAATTTGAACTGCTCCACAGCCCAGGGCATGAGCGGCAGCAGCCAGCGATGGTGGCTGTGCGCAAAAGGCAAGCGGTCGAGGAAACTTAACCGCTTTTTGTAAGCCTCAAAAATCCCCAAGGTTTTTTGCTTGTCATAAATAAGCAGGTGGAGCGTGGCGTCCGGCCAAATCTCGAGTAAATTCTGCAGCACCCGCTCCGCCCCGCCGAGCTGATTGAGAAATTCATGTACTAACGCTATTTTCATAGAATGAAATAAAAATACTTCCTTACGGGCCAGTAAGCAAGTTTATACCGGTAACTGTTTCTTTACTGAGGCTTTTTTTAACTTTTTTTGAACTGCACCGAGTAACGCCGAGCCGCCTTCCAATGCCAGGTCAGCCAGAAAGGTTTCGCCTGGCATCTTCTTTCTCTCTCTCCGTTCCAGCTGAGCTTGGCGCCTTTCACGCTTTATCTGAAAATCTTTATCAAGCAGTTTTAATTTTGTGTGGGCATTTTTTATTCCATCACCGCTATTAGCGAGCGTATTGCTCATAAAAGCAATAGGCTTTTCCGTTACCTTAAGATTTTCTTTGATAGACTCGTAGCTTTCCCCTTCCAGCAAGCGCCTGGCAATCTCCAACCGCTTTGCAAGCATTTTATATTCTGTGTGCGTAAATAAATCCTTAAACAACTCTCTTACCTCTTCCTTTGAATCGGCAAGCGTAAAAGCATTCCAAAGATTATTAATATAAAAACCCATTTCTTTTGGATCCAAAAGCCTTTTAGATAATTTAGTCATAAATTAATATCGCTTAATTGCTAGTATTTATTTTACTTCCTTACGGGCCAGTAAGCAAGTAGTTAGCTAGTTAACTGTTCGTTAATCAGTTGTTGCACTCTATCTTTATAAAAATCGAGATAATACTGATCCAACAATGGCAAATATTCAAGCTGAAATTCTTGTGGTAAATGGAAAAAATCAGAATGGATAGTTTTTCGGCATCGCCTAGCTCCGCAGTTACATTGCCAAACCGTATCACCAAAACCATTAATACAATAGTCATACGTTATTTCCTCATTTTCTGCTATCGGACGCAAGGCAAAAACATAACGAGTGCCGTTTATGGTTTTAACAAAAGAATTGGGATCGCACGAATGGTTGATATATCGTTCTGGCTCCTGCATATAAATCACCGTTCCATCTGGGAACCAATCACAATGACTTTTCGACTCTCCAAGCTCGCCGCGGAGAGGACTATCGTCCGCAACTTTGCGAGAGTCATCAATAGCTAAAACAATCTCGCCTTTTGCGATATTTTTATTGGCAAAAACCCCTTTGCCTTCGATATTTGATTCTTTAGTGTAGACCTTAGACATAATTAGACGTTAAATGTCACTTCCTTACGGGCCAGTAAGCAAGTGTTACTTACTAGTTTATTGAGAGTTCCTCAAAGCCGGTTTCCGGGTCAAGGACCCTTTCAAATGAAGCGTCTTCAAGAATGCCGATAACTATTTCTGCGGTAACTCTGACAACGCAACCCTTTTTCAGGTGGCCGCCAAAGACATTCCCATTTTTGTCTGCGGCCGAAAGATGAATATGACAGCCGTTTTCCGAAACAGTTCCCGTGGCGGATACGATTTCAAATTCGCCATCCCATGTCCTTACGTTTTGCTTGTCGGGTTTGGCGCCTGCCATTCGTAAAACAAGCTTGCTAAGCGCCCCAACCGCCGACAGCAAGACACCCGCCTTAATCTTGTTTTCGATGGCTGCTTTTTCTATTTCTTCTCGCAGTAACTGGCCAGTTTTTAATCTAAATATTATTTGTTTCATCAATAGTCCACCTTTGGTTTTTTTCCAACCAAGATTAAAAAAGTCTTGAAGATAATATAGAGATCAAGCCAGAGCGACCAGTTTTCGAGATAAAAAGTATCCAAGCGAATCTCTTCTTCGAAAGACAATTCGGGATTCCTGACCTGCGTGATTTGGGTAAGGCCAGTGGCGCCCGGCTTGATCGTGAAAATCTTTTTATGCGCCTCCTGGAACTTCACCACTTCCTTGACCATGTGCACCCTGGGCCCGACCAAGCTCATTTGCCCCAGGAAGATGTGCCAAAACTGCGGCAGTTCATCGAGCTTGGTTCTTCGCAAAAGCTTGCCGACTGGGGTGACTCGGGGGTCGTTCTTTATTTTCACGAACGGCCCGGGCCGGACGTTTTCTTTTTCCAGCTTCAGCCGCAGTTCGTCTCCCTGCGGCGTGCCTTCGCTCATTTCGTGATACATGGTCCGAAATTTATAGCATTCAAACTGGCCCAGGCCGCTTGCGCGGGGCTGGTGAAAAAAAACCGGACCCCGGGAGCCGAGTTTAATCGCAATCGCGGTCAGCAAAAAAATCGGGCTTAAAATTATCAAGGCTAAAGTCGAAACCACAATGTCCATTATTCTTTTGGCGAACTTGCCCCAGCCTTCAAGCGGCGTTCCTTTGAGAACCACAATAGGCACCCCCGAAACCGTCTCAAAGGCGATATTGGTCCTGGCCGTTTCAAAAACATTCGGCACGAAATTGAACAAGATTCCGTAATCGGTGCAGAATGAAAGCAGCCTCTCGTTGGTTTCAGCGGAAATTTTGGGGTCAGCCACCAGCAGTTCGTCTATCCCCGATGCCGCGCGGATTTTTTCCAATTTGGATATCAAATCCCCCGGTTGTGGATCAATTCGGATTTTTTCGATAATTTTGTACCCCAGCTCCGGCCGCTTTTCGATTTCGGAAACAATCGCAGTTGGACTGGTTTTCTCCACGGTCACCAGCCGGTGGAGTCCGATGCCGCGCTTATGAAGGTTGATCTGGATTACGCGCAAAATGATCCGGCCGAGGCTTACCAAAAGGATGGCCAAAGCCCAGGTCAAAAGAATAATCAAGCGGGAGGGAAAAACAGTCTGGTTAAAGAAAAACAGGATTACGACTGCCAAAAGGCCCGCGGAAACCGCCAAAAATATTTTCCAAAGCTCGGAGCTGAATCTTCTGGGCCCTTTGAGATTGTACAAGCCGCTGGCCGCGAGCAGAAAAATAATGACCGGGCTT
>JACPFQ010000011.1 GCA_016182875.1 Candidatus Doudnabacteria bacterium
GCCGCTTCTTCCCTTAGAAACCACTTTGCTATCCGATCTTCCAGGGAATGGAAGCTTATCACCACCAATCTGCCGCCCGGGGCCAGGATCTTTATTATTTGAGGGAGAGCTTCTTTAAGATTTTCCAGTTCGGCATTGACCTCAATTCGGATCCCCTGGAATACTCGCCTGGCCGAATCCGCCGCTTTGTACTGCAGGGGTTTGGGCAGGGCTTTTTTTATTATCTCGTAAAGCCGTAGAGTATCATCAATAGAATGTAAACTCCTTTCCTTGACAATTGCCGACGCCACTTTTGAACCAAATCTTTCTTCCCCATATTCTTTTATTATTTCTTTTAATTTTTGTTCCGGGTACTTGTTGACCATGTCCCAGGCGCGCAAGGCCCGTGTCATGTCGTAGCGCATGTCCAGCGGGCCGCGGTGCTGAAAGGAAAATCCCCGGGCAGGATCGTCTATTTGCTGCGAGGAAAAGCCAAGGTCCAGAATCACTCCGTTCACAAGCCTAAACTCTTCCGAAGCAATTTTCTCTAAGTCAGCATAATTGCCGGCTAAAACCGCGCATCTTGAATCCAATTTTTCTTCCCGCAGTTTTTCTTTTAAGCTTTCGGCGGCCCCTGCGTCCCAGTCAAGCGCCAAGACTTTATTTTCGCTGTTGGCTTTAAGGATTGCGATAGTGTGCCCGCCGTCGCCGGCTGTGCCGTCTATGAATCTGCCGGGCCTAGTTGCGTTTAAATATTCAAGACTTTCTTTTAAAAGAACCGGGATGTGCATCAATTATCAGTTAATCGTTATTCGGCGGCGCTGCGCGTTTCGTCATCCGACAAGGGTCGAGCGTTAGTCAGCAGTTCTTCCCCTCCTAGGATAGGAGGGGTCAGGGGAGGTACGGTTTAAGCTTATACTCTACCCCACCTAACCTCCCCTATTCTAGGGGAGGAATCCTGGCGCTTGACGTTAAACCCCCAGGGCTCCCAGCGCTTCGGCAATGCTGTTCGTTTCCTTCTCCGTATCTTCTTTATAACCTTCCCAGGTTTCTTGATTCCAAATTTCGAGGCGGTTATATAAGCCTGCGACTACCACTTTTTTTGCCAGGCTTGCGAATCGACGAAGGTAATCCGGAATCAAGACCCGGCCCTGCTTGTCGAACTCCAAATCAAACGCGCCAGCCAGCATAAGCCGCACGAAAGCGCGCGAATTGGCATCGGACAGCGGAAGAGCTGCCAGTTTGGCAGCTATTTTTTCCCATTCGTTCTTCGGATAAACAAACAAGCTTTTATCCAACCCTCTCGTAATCACGGCAGCCTTGAGATTTGCGCGAAATTTAACCGGAATCGGCATTCGTCCTTTCGCATCCATGCTTACTGAATATTCACCGATAAACATTTAAATATTTGGTTTCTTACTTATCCCCAGATTTTGCTATTTATCCCCACTTTTATCCACATTTCTCCATTTCTCCTTAAGTATAAACCACTTATTTCATTAGGTCAAAACATTAAAGTATTACAAAAAAGCCCTAAAATTGGGCTTATTTAGACTATAAAATCGCTAGTTTGTCCACATCCGCTGCTGCTAACCTTTTGTGAGCAAAAATTTTATGATGTTGCTTAAGCTCTGCCAAATAGTTTTGAGTATGGGCAGGGCTGCCGGCACCAAAACCACAAGCAGAATAATATAGATGAAATCTTTTTTTATGACCTTAAGTATGCCGACCACGATCAAGCCGGCTAAGACCAGGGAAATCAGCCCGTGCAGGCCCGGCGGGAAATAACTGAGGAACTGGTTGTAGAGAACATAAATTTGGTCGAGATTGAAATTAAACAGATTGTTGGACATAATTGTAATTTACTTTTTACGCATTCGCGAGGCCGCTGAAGGCGGCCGTGGCGATCTATTCTAAAAAATTAGATTGCTTCGTCGCTTCGCTCCTCGCAAATACGCTTATAATTTATACACCAGCTTAGCGATGCTTCGGTTCTTGGTTTTATCCACCACCACCACCGGATTGTTCTCCAAAATATTTTTCACAAATCTGTCATTCATGATTTTGCGGTATTCAAATTCCTGCGGGGTCAAAACCGTATAGTTGACTTCCGCCTCCGCCATCTTGGAAGCGAATCTAAGAAATTTTGAAAGCCTGGCGCCACTCACTCTTCCGACAAACAAGACGTCGGTTTCCACCCTGGGATGGCCGGCAAATACTCCGGTCAGGACGACGAGCTTGCAATCCCCGACCTTGGCGGCCTTCTTCGCCATCGAGTCCGCAGGACTATGCTTCATTTTGCGCAGCATCGAGAGCAGTTCCGGATACAGGGCAAAGTGCTTGTTGACCTGATAATACTTTTTCCTGTTTTTTTCTGTCTGTGAAAGAAAGTCAATTTTCCTCAATTCCTTAATGGTCTTGGCGAGCAGAACAGTATTCATGCCCGAATCGGCCCGCAGCTGGGTTAGGGCAAAGCTGCGGTTGGGATGCGCCAAAAAAAGATTAATCAGCCTGCCTTTTGGCTTTGAAGAAAGCAACTGAGTAAGCATATAGTGAGCTTATTATAGCACGTTCCCCCTCTTAGAATAAGAGAATCCCCCTCCCTCACCGGCCGCCGGGGGCTGGGATAGGGGGAGTTAGAACCAAAGCACTTGGAATTATAACCCCCTCTAACTCCCCCTTATATTAAGGGGGAGAATAAAAAAATGCTATAATAAGCGCAAAATATGGCGCGCTTAGAAACCCAAATCAAACAGATTTTTTTGACTCACCCCCAAAATCTTGAGTCAAGCCAGGTTTTATACGATGAACGCCTCACCGAACACACTCACCTTTTTCTGGTTATGGAGCTTGGGAAGTCGAAACGCAAGACCAATCCTTCCGACCTCAAAAAAATCTCCGAGATAATTCTTTCGACCTTTCGCGCCAACAAGAAGCTTCCGGCCGAAACAATGTTCGAAAATTCTTTAGCCGAGATAAATCAGCGGCTAAGCGACCTGGTGCACAAGAACCGCTCTTCGTGGCTCCCGAATTTCTCGGCGGCTCTGATGCTCAAAAGCCAAAACCAGATTTTTCTCGCCAGCACTGGTGCTGCCATGGGCATGCTCAAGCGGGGCCGGGAACTTTCCCGGATTCTTGAGCCGGAAAAGAAAATCGCAAATCCTCTGAAAATTTTTGAAAATTTTTCCATAGGCAAGATAAAAGAAGACGACCTTGTCATTTTGACTTTAAGCAACGTCTTTAATTTTATCTCCCAGGATTTGTTTGCCAGGGTTCTCAACGAAGATCCCCAGGAAGCCATAAACGTATTTTCAAAAATCCTCAATGCCGCAGGCTCGGAAGAGCAATTCTCCTGCTTTATTCTACGGTTTACAAAAGAAGCAATGCCGCTTCCGGCCAGCGAAGAGATATTCGCTCCATTGCCGGAAGCGGAGATGGCTCTAGGCTCTGACCATCGCGAGCCTCCGCCTTTGGCGGAGGCGTGGCGATCTATTCAAAAGATTGCCACGTCGCCCGGCCGAATGACCGGGCTCCTCGCAATGGGAAAAAAATATAAACTGCACTCATGGCAACGCCTCCCTCCCGCGCGCAAATTTTTCCTCGCCAGCTTCCTTATCTTTATCTTGATTTTTGGCATTAATCTTATAGCCTACGGCTTTAAGGCCTCGAACAGAAAAACCCACGAAAAAATAAACCAACAAATCAATAAACTGTCTGAAGTGATGCGCGAAGCCGAAGCATCGCTAATCTACAAGGACGACCAGAAAGCCTTTACACTGCTTGCACAAGCTTGGGATGAATATAGAAACCTGGAACATGAATCCGGAAAGCAGGCCGGCGAAATAAAACCTATCTTGCTTGAGCTGGACGCGAGGATAAATCGGATCACCCAAATCCCAAACCCCGAACTAGCAACGGAGCTTAAATTCGCGCCCCTGTTCATTGTCCGCGCCGGAAGCGGCTTCTTGCTCGCCAACAAGGATATAAGCAGCCTCTCATTTTTCGACAAAACGGCCAGAAACATATTCCTGATTAACAATCCCACAGAGGAACTGCGGGGAATCGCCCATGTTTCGGGACTTGGCCATGTTTTTGCCACTGCCGACAAAATTTATCTCGTTAATGAAACGAAGAAGCAGGTTGAACTTTTGAAAACCATTGCCAATGCCGACATCCGCGGCATTAAGTTCGCATCTCCCAACCGGCTGTATGTCCTGGACAAAAACAGCAATCAAATTTTGCGCTTAAATTTTTCCGGGCGAGCTCTTTCCACCCCTCAACCTATGCTCAAAACCCAGCTGATACTTTCGGACATCCAGGATTTCGGCTTGGATAAGGACATTTACCTGCTTTCAAAAACCAGCATCACCCGCATTGTCAACGGCCTCCCGCAGGCGTTTAAACTCCCTGCCCTCTCCCAACCCCTGGCCGATTCTTCCAGGATTACAGTTGCTGCCAATATTTATATCTTGGAACCAAATACAAAAAGACTATTGATTTTCGGCAAAAACGGCTCACTGCTGAATCAAATAGTCTTCAACGGCCTAACCAGCCCTTCTGACTTTATTGTCGACGAAACCCAAAGAACAATTCAGCTTCTTTCCGGCAACCGGCTCTACAGCATCACTTATTAGGGCGGTGAATTGAAATCCGGATGGATATTATATAGAGGTTCGTCCGTCATATACTCGCCTTCCCAAAGCAGCCCTGCCACTGCCCCCCGGTCATCATCATAGTTATCGTTATTGTTAATAGTTATGGTCTGCCAAGCGCTAGCTATAACCTCACTCATTCCGTCCTCGTACTTAGTTGGCGCAAGCAACGCCAACATTTCATCCGCCGCTTCCTCGTAAAATTTTACGATTCCTACAAGCCCAATTTCCAGGTCTTCGAACAACGGCTTGTCTCCCGCTGTCTGGAGAAAAGCTATAGAAAAAGCATCTCTAATCTCTTGCTTGAACTCTGTTATCTGATATCTGTTATCTGATATCTGATTATCCTGCATTACAAAAAGCGCGTTCATCAACAAGAACATGGACAAGGCGTAAAATAATTGTCGCGCTTTATTGTGCATTGACTTTGAGAATTATTTTATTACGGATTGCGGATTACGAATTCGTAATACGTAATTCGCAATTAATCAATAACTAATTACAACTAGTACTAACACCTGCAACTACTCCTCGAAACAAGAACGTAAGCTCTTCCCCTTCCTTCGACATATCCAGAAGCTCTGTCATTTCATCAGCCGCCATTTGATAAAATAGGCTGATATCGTTAAAGGTTTGGACTGCCGGAGAAACTATCCAAGCCAAACCGGCGGCAGATTCCTGCGCTGGACCCCAAAGGTTAAACAGTTCGCCTACCGCGCTATCAGCAGCTTCGGGAGCCTTAAGGAAGCCGATTTCGATGACCAAAATCAGCAACAGCATTAGAACAACTGCAGGATATAAGTCGTGTTTTTTACTTCGTGAGTGCTTTTTTTTGTCTCTTTTTTTCATTTAGTTTTATTATTATTTATTTTTATATTACGGATTACGGATTTTTGTTTCTTTCTGTAGGCATCCAGGTAACCAGTTAAGGCGCCAACGTCTCTTGCTAGCTTATCTAGCCTATTATTCGTACTTTCAAACTCCGCTTTCGTAATATAACCAACTGATAATGCTATATACAGATGGTTTCTTACTTCTCCAATCGACCCCTTGGAGATTTTTAAATATCTAATAAACTCGTTATTGTTATTTTTCTCAAAACCCTCAACTATATTGCTGCTTATCGAAACCACAGCTCTCCTAGTCTGGTCCCTTAAACCGAAATCTTTGGCAAAGCTGCCTTTGGCCGTCAGGTCATAAACCAGCTTGGTCAATGCAAGTGCCTCTTTCCAGATTGGCAATTCTTCAAACTTTGTGTATTTCATAATTCGTAATTCGCAATCCGTAATGAATCAATAATTAATTACTCTTTATCTAATTTCTTCACAAACTTCGACAGCTCGTGCACCCGCGACCTGCTCTCTTCGTGCTGTCTTTTCAAATAAACATAAAGCTCCTGCTTGGTCACCAGCCAGTCTCTGCCAATCTTGCGCCCTCGAATCTTCCCTTTGCGCACGAGCAGGTTAAGATAATCAGGGCTGTAAGGCGAAACCTTCGCAGCTTCTTTGAGAGTCAAAACCTCGATTGTAGTGCCTGGGAGCGTCATAAGTTAATTTAAAATTCAAATCGCAAAAATCAAAATGTAATTAAAAAAGTAAAAATCATCTTCCTTGCCCCATGTAAAAACTCTTTAAATTTTACTTTGTCATTTTGCATTTTGACTTTTGATTTTTGAATTATTCCATGATTACCTATAAACTACGGGCTAGCCGATATAGTATCGGATGATTCTGGCTGAGTGGTCTCAGGCGCCGGTTCTTCCACTGCCGGTTCGGCTGTCAGTTCTTCTGCAGGAGCTGGCTCGGAAGAGACTGCTTCGTCCACGACTTCGTCGGGACCCGCAGATGCGTCAGGCGAATCCGCGAGGCCGGTTTCACCGGCCGTGGCGGTCTGATCCGAGGAACCTTCTGTTATCTGTCCGCTGCTATCTGATGACTGACTCTCAGTATTCTCCCCAGCCACACTTCCGTTCGTATCATTCGCGTCTTGGTTCGTATTATTCGTATTAGACTCCTCATCGCACTTCCCTGTCCGGTTTTGCATCGCGCCGTTTTCAAAATAGACGCAGTAGTAAGCCCCGTTTCTTTTGTCCTTGATAGTGATGCCGTCATCAATTTCTACTATATTTGTCTTCACTTTCTGCGCTACTATCACCCCATTTTCATCGATGCTCCACTTGCCGGAGATGGAAACGATGTCTTTGATGTTAGATAAGGTTATTCCATCATTGTCATTGTCAACAGCCAAACCCAAACTACTTTCTACTAAGGAAAGGCGTGATTCGTGGTCTTGGATGACTGGCACCAAGAATGCCGGTATGCGGTCATACATAACATAGCTCGGAAGCCCACCCATGACGCCGTCATCATATGTGGCGAGAATCGGCTCAACGGCAGCAACATCCTCCGCAATGAAGCCAGGCCAGAGGCGCTGGTTGTCAGATTCTGTAGTTCCTCGATAGGTTACCGGTTTGAGAGCCATTACCAGATCTTTCACGTCGGCAAGGGTCAAATACACAATATCTTGCTTGTAACGCTTGGACGAAGTGCTACGGAGAATATGGCCGTCGGAAAGAACAACTACGTTGGCAGAGGCAGCATTTGTATTTGAATAGACATTGGTCGAAAACAAACCACCATCAGCAGCTTCAAGCCATAATTTACTGCTGCTTTTGATAGCATAATTATTTGCTGAGGCCTGGGCGGATCTATTTGGCAAGTCGGAGTCGACGGCAAGTGCCGGGCCCAGTCTTAAGCCGTTTGAATCAGACGTTCGCCGTATTATCAAATACGCCCCATTCGAATCTGGAGTAATCATATTCCACGCATTTGCGGTATTGCTGCTCGTAAACGTCGCCGAGCCGTCGCTGCCTGCTAATCGAAAGGCAATATTCCCATCACTTCGGTAGATGTCAAAAAGTGGGGTTCCTCCACTATTACCAAGATAGGAGAGGATCGATCCCCCATAGGCGTGCTCATTACCTGACACTTGGACGTAACCACCACGCGCCTGAGTGTCACTCCCGCCACCAGCGAGCGTAATCAGGCCATTATCGCTCCCATCGCTCGTGTTGCGGCGGATGACTTTGTCAGCCGAGAAGATATGGTCGTCGCTTTGGGTCAGGGTTGTGGCTGTAGCCGCCCCGATATTCGGTGTGGTCAAAGTCGGCGAAGTGGCAAAGACTAAGAGACCGGTTCCAGTTTCATCCGAGATGGAAGATAACAAGGCGGCTGAGGTGATGCTGGCGGCGGCTGAAGTATAGACCGTTCCACTGGCGTCCCCAAAGGTGTAGGTTCGGTCAGCTGTCAAATCAGCGGTAGTGATGATGCCGGCAAATCTGCCAGCCCCACCAGCTTGGGGCAAAAGCCTTAAATCGTCATCAGTGGCGGTGGCTGAACGAATCACTAACGGAGCGGTGCCGGCGGTGGCCGAGAAGATGTTCTGGGCAGAAGTGGCTAAGGAAGTTCCAGTTGCTACTCCTAGAACTGGTGTAACCAAAGTTGGGCTTGTGGCAAAAACTAAAGCCCCACTCCCCGTTTCATCAGTAATGGCCGCAGCCAGAGCGGCTGAGGTCGTCGGGCTGCACCCTGTGCAGCTGGTGACTGTCAAGGCGTTGAAGGTCGGAGAAGCTGCTACTTTGACACTCTGGTCAAACCAGTCATTGAGGGTAGGATTGCCTGAGAGAGTAATGGTTCTTGCGGCATCTCCGGTGGTAATAGTTAAGGTTCTGCCTGCGGTTAGGTTCTCAGTATTGGCTATGGTTAAGTCAAAGGCTCCAGTGCCGGTGGAGCGGATGCCTAGGGAGGTAAGGGCGGTGTGGGTGCCTCCATTGATCGTCGGTGAGGTTAAGGTTTTGTTGGTTAAGGTGTCTGTGGTGGCTCGGCCCACATAAGTATCCGTGCCCTGGAAGGTGATGGTGGTGGAGTCAGTTCCTGAGAAAGCCAGGGTGTTGTTGGCAGTCAGAGTTTTGCCATCAGCAATAGTCAGGGTGGAACCGGTAGTAGGAGTGGTGATGGTCAGTTTGTTGATGGTGGTTGCCGTAGCTGCTCCTAGGGTAGGAGTGACTAGAGTAGGAGAGGTAGCAAACACCAATGCTCCGCTGCCCGTCTCATCAGAGATGACTCCTGCCAGTTGGGCTGAGGTGGTGGCTGAGAAGACTGAGAGATTGTTAGAAGTGTAGGTCACTGTCCCTCCGGTACCAAAAGCAACAGATGAGGAATCTGTCCCAGTGAACGTCAAAGTATTTGATGCTGTCAAGGTCTTCCCTGCTCCCAGGGTCAAGGTTCCGGTTCCCGTGGTGATGGTATTGCCATTGACGGTGTTGACATAGAGAGCCCTCCATTTCTTGGAAGAAGAGCCTAAGTCATAAGTGTTGTCTGTGGCTGGGATGATGTGGCTGCTGACTTGGGCTACGTAAGTAACCGTGTCAGTGGAAGCATCTCCCAGGGTGGTAGAATCCTGGACTGTGAGGTTAGCCGTAATCTGGGTCGTGCCTTGGGTGGTAGTCCCTGTTAAGACTAAGGAGTTGCCATAGATATCCCCTTCAGCATCAACCAGGAACTTGATGGAACCATTGACTGCGGCAGAGATGAGGTTGCCGTCAGCTATTGATGAGGCCGGATTGATGTAAATGGTGCCGTCCGAGGCATTGGAGGTGCCTGCGGGAAAAGAGGTAAAGACATGGGGTAAGGTGGGAACCTTGGTAAAGGTTGACTGGGCGGTGGCGGTAAAGGTTGAGTTGGTGATGGTTAGGCTATTGAGGGTGGTGGTACCGGAGACTGTGAGGTTTCCTGAGAGAGTTGTTCCTCCGCTGACAGTCAGGGCATTGAGGGTGGTTGAGCCTCCAGACTGGGTAAAGTCTGAGGTGATGTTCAAGGTCTCAGTCCTGATGTCCTTTGAGCCAAAGTAGGTGATTCCTCCAAAGGAGCCAGGATTTTGGATGTTGGGGGAGGAGTAGGTGATGCCTGCTCCGGCAGGGCCTTGGGAACCTTGGTCTCCCTTTTCCCCTTTCTCTCCCCTTTCTCCCTTTAAGAGAGTTAATAGTTGATAGTTGTTAGTTAATAGATCCAGTAGCTCTTGCTCGGTCAGGGAAGCTTGGATGGTGTAGTTAGATATCTGGTTGATGACTTGGGTGAGTTCTTGGGTATATAACTCCCCCGCTTTACCGAGCGCACTGTCACCCAGCCCCCGGCGGCTGGTGAGGGAGGGAGTTTCTCTTAAATTAAGAGGGGGTGGGGGGGAGTTACTATCCAAGGACTCTCCTGCAACTCTTTCAAAAGCCACTGATTCCTGTCTTTGGTGGAGGGTCTCAGAGACAAAGGCTAGGGAGTCTTTGAGGTCTGAGGCTATGTCTTGGGCTTCGTGCTTGAGGGAGAGGACTTCCTCTGAGAGGTCGAGGAGGGAGAGGGCTTGTTTGGAGGCAGAGGAGAGGTGCCAGTCGGACCATTGGAAAGCCAACCCTCCCAACACAAAGCCGATAAAAATCAGTTTTGTTGTGTTAAGCATTCTCATGGAGTTGCCTCCTCGCTTGGCTCAGGCGCAGGCTCTGGCGCTGATTCTGGTTCTGGTTGTGGTTCAGACGACGACTCTTCGTCTGGTTGAGCTTCAGGCTCAGGAGAAGGTTCTTCTTCCTGCAACCCTGAACTTGCCTGCCCCATACCAGACACGTCAGCGTCTTGGTTCGGGGATTCAGGGTCCCCGTCTTGGGATTCTGAATTTAATTCAGAATTGCTTGTGTTGTCTGTCGATTCTCCCGCCACATTCCCTGATTCTTGATTCGTGATTCCTGATTCTTGCGTCCCGCACTTCCCTGCCTGCTTATCAAACTCACCATTCTTTATCGTCACGCAGAAATACTCACCCGTTATTTGGTCTTTCATATTAAAACCTGTTTCAACAGTGACAACTTGAGCGATCAACTCCCCATTCTCATCAATGCTCCACTTGCCGGAAATTGAAGCTATATCTTTGATGTTAGATAAGGTTATTCCATCATTGTCATTGTCAACAGCCAAACCCAAACTACTTTCTACTAAGGAAAGGCGTGATTCGTGGTCTTGGATAACCGGCACGAGATATGCCGGGATGCGGTCATAAGTTACATAGTTTGGTAAGCCTCCCATGATGCCGTCGTCATAGGTGGCAAGAAGCGGTTCTATTTCCGCCACATCTTCCGCAATAAAGCCGGGCCACAAACGCTTGCTGTCCTTGTCGCCGATACCCCGATACGTCACGGGGCGGAGACCCATGACCACATCTTTAACATCGTCGAGTGTCAGGTAGGTAATGTCTTGCTTCCAGCGACGTGAAGAAGTAGAACGCCGGAGGTAGTCACCATCACCTAAAACAGCGTTGGCTGCCGCACCTGATGTTGGCCAGGTGACAGCCACAAAACCCCCTGTCGTCGCAGTACCAGTATTGTCAATGGCTTTCGTTGATCCAATTTTGAAGACTGTATTCCCGCTGGTTGTGATAATCAAGCTACTGCCGTTTGCGTCGGTCGAGTTCATTGTCCACGCGCTTTGACCTGCCTTGCTGCTCGTAAATGTCGCCGAGCCGTCGCTGTCCTCCATGACAAAGTACCACAAGCCGCTATCAGACCTGATAATTCTGACACTCCCACCTGTAACGGCTCCCGGGCGAAGGACGACATATCCCGGCGATGCCGATTCGTTTCCGTTCACTTCAACAAGTGATCCGCGAGATGATCCGGAAGCGCCTCCGCCCTCCATGCGTACCCATCCATTATCACTCCCATCACTCGTGTTGCGGCGGATGACAGAGTTCGCGGAGAAAACCAAGTCGCTGCTGAAAGTTGCTCCCGCAAACGTGGGACTCGCCGCTACTTTCACACTCTGGTCAAACCAGTCATTAAGGGTTGGATTGCCTGAGAGGGTGATGGTTCGGGCTGCATCCCCGGTGGTGATGGTCAGGGTTCTGCCAGCGGTCAGGTTTTCGGTATTGGCTATGGTCAGGTCAAGAGCTCCGGTGCCAGTGGATCTAATCCCGAGGGAAGTAAGACCGGTATGGGTGCCGCCTGAGATGGTGGGTGTAGTAATGCTAGGTGAGGTCGCCAACACCAGACTGCCGGTCCCTGTCTGATTGGTGGTGGTCAAAGCTGTGCCGCCGCCTAAAGCAAGGGAGGTTCCGGTGGCTGCACCCAGAACCGGAGTTACCAGAGTCGGCGTATTGGCAAAGACCAAAGCTCCACTCCCTGTTTCATCACTCATTACTCCCAAGAGTTGCAAAGAAGTTGTGGCGGCAAAGACAGAAAGATTGTTGGCAGTGTAAGCCACGGTGCCCCCTGTGCCAAAGGCCACAGAGCTTGAGTCTGTTCCGGTGAAAGTTAAAGTGTTGCTGGCTGTTAAAGTCTTGCCATCGGCAATGGTCAGGGTTGAACCCGTGGCTGGAGTAGTGATGGTGACTTTGTTGATGGTTGTTGCTGTGGCGACACCGAGTGTGGGAGTAACCAAGGTCGGAGTATTGGCAAACACCAAAGCTCCGCTTCCCGTCTCATCAGTAATGGCCGCGGCTAGGGCGGCTGAGGTGGTCGGGCTGCACCCGGTGCAGCTCGTTACCGTCAGGGCATTAAAGGTCGGACTGGAAGTCGTGGCCAGAGTTTGGTTTAGTCCGTCTAGGTTAGCCCACTCAGTGGTGTCTAGGGTATTGGCTCCGATGGCAA
>JACPFQ010000001.1:0-64283 GCA_016182875.1 Candidatus Doudnabacteria bacterium
TAGTTGTCAGAGTTATGCTTGCAGGGTTATTTTACCCTGAAGTGGTGCACTCTGACCTGAATGCAGTGTTTTGGTTATTGTCTTGACCTTTTTGGGTTTATACTGTAATATGTGCTGTCCTGTAAGATGTCGCTTACAGGATATGGGAATGGGAGAGACGACATGAGAGTTTACTTGAGTGAGACCACTCCGACGTCAGGGCTTATCTCGATGCAGGATGCTGTGAATACGTCTCCTGCCGCGCGAGCCGTCCTGGCCGTGCTTCATTATTACCAGAAGCACGGCATGATCAGGGAGTGGTACACGCGCAACCACAAGCCCCTCCCTCCGTGGGAGCTCCGGCGGATCATGGAGAGAACCGCATCTTGGACTCCCGAGGAAGTGACTCGAGTCCTCGCTGCGCGCGGCGGAATACCCCACGACCCTCCTGGTCCATGGGAAGAGCTCAACACTGCGATGCGCCAGGCGCTCGCGAACCAGTTAGACCGCGAGCAGCGCTAGTCAGACAAACCCAACCTTCGGTCCAGCCGTCGGTTGGTCGGTCGGCCCCAGCTGACCGTTTTTTCTTTTCTAGGTTTATAACTTAGAACGACAAAAATAATCTGGCCGGCTACCCTATTTGCCTGTCTCGGTAGGGGAGTCACAAGGCGGCCATTGAATAGGAAACAGTTACACAATAAAGAACAGAGAAATAAAAAAAACATTCGCAAAGATTTTACGACAGCGTAGGGAATATAGCACCAGCCGTGTCGTAACAATCTTTGCAATCTTTTGCGACACAGCATAAGAATCAGCAATAGTATACGTCGCAAAAGATATATTGCGCGACTAGTTCAATATCTCGATTTAGGCCTGTTTTGTCTATCCTCCCCGCCTAGCCATGCCACTATCGGACAGATATTTACGCTTGGTATAATCTTTTTTCCAGTTTTTTTATAACCACTCCCCTCTGAGCATTAATCAGATGATCGTGGAACTGTTTTTCTTTCCTTTCGTCTGATATACTTCTCCTAAATGCCCTGTTCTATTTTGAAGGGCACCAGCAGGAGGTCACATCATGGCATTAGCGGCTGCCGCTACGTCAACTCCGGTGCCAGCAACGATACTCGTGGTCGGCTTTAACGTTGATGAAGCCCTCGAAGCCCACTATCGCGGCAAGGTCTTGTTTCAGGAAGAACCGCATAGCTTGATGACTCCGCAGGCAATTCCGGTCGGAATTGAGGAAATCTGGCTGCGCAGCGGAGCAGGTGACTCGCACCAGCAGCGACTCGGCAACTTGGCGGATGCCGTGAAGGCCAAGTTCGACGGAACTGTGAGCTCATTGCCAGCTCTCCGCGACCGGTTGGAGACAAGGTTCCCTCCGCCGCCGGCACCACCCAAACCGCCCAGTCCGGAACTTCAAAGAATCCGCGCCGTGGCCACCAAGCCGGGCACGGTTGCAGACTGGGTTCGCCAGCACATGAGCTATCCCTGCGAACCAGGTCCTGAGTCAAAGCGGCTCCGTCAAATGGCTCGTGACCGCTCATACGACGCCACTGAGGGCGCCATTTATCAGGCCGTTCTGAGCATCCTTGATCGCGCTGGGCTTAGAGAAAACACCCGAGAGGCCGGTTCGAATAACGAGGTTCACAGCATTTTGACTGAGATCCAGTCATTGATTGCTTCAGAGACCGACCGGCACAACACGCTCATCGGTTCCCTGCGGTCGCTTCAGATGCAGGTTAAAGCATTTGAAGCCAACAGCGCGGTAATCGAAAGCCTCAGAACCGAAAATGCCGGTCTCAGGCGAGACCTCACGGCCGTAGAGGATCAAGGCAAGGCCACCCAGAGGCTGCTCGATGACATCCGAATCGACTTTTTTATTTGTTATATTTTCTGAGTTTGTTTATAATTTCCGGAAATTTTTTTATAACGATGTCAATTTCCTGCTTGGTAGTTGCTTGGCCTAGTGTGAATCGGACTGTTGAGACTGTTTTGCTGGCAGCTTTACCTAGCGCTTTTATGACGTGAGATGGCTCAGATGAGCCAGACACACAGGCGGACCCGGTAGAAACCGCAAATCCGGCCAAATCCATGGCGGTTATGAGAGAGTCCTGGTCGATATCGCTGATCGTTATGCTTAGATTTTCCGGATTGCGCGACTCCCCTATGGGTCCATTTAATTCTACTCCGGGGATATTTTTTATTTGGTCCCAAAGTTCATCGCGGAGATTTCTGATTTTTTTCGCTGATTTTTCCCGCTCTTCCAAAGACCCCAGAAGCTCCAGGGCCTTGGCCATGCCAATGATGCCTGCCGTATTTTGGGTTCCCGGCCGCATGTCATACTCCTGAGCGCCTCCTGACATCAGGTTGTCAATTTTGGTTCCGGTTTTGATGTACAAGGTGCCGATGCCTTTTGGTCCGTATAGTTTGTGAGCGGAAAGTGTCAGGAGGTCGCATCCGAGCTTTTCGACGTTGCAGTTATAGAATTTGGCGGCCTGAACGGCATCAGTGTGAAAAGCAATCTTATGGGAAGTTGATAGACGAGAGTTGATAGATGATAGATGCTTGCCTATTTCCCGAACCGGCAGCACTGAGCCGATTTCGTTGGAGACGAAAATACATGAAACTAGAACGGTATTATCTTTAATTTCTTTGATTATTTGGTCCGCTGAGATTTGCCCGTCAGGTGTCGGTTTGATAAAAGTCGCCTCGATCACTCCCCTTTTTTCCATTTCTTTTACGACGTTGTATACAGAATGATGCTCCAGTTCGGTTGTAATCACATGCGGCTTCATTCCCCATTCGAAAATCGCCTTGCTGACGATTCCCTTTATGGCGTGATTGTTGGCTTCGGTGGCCCCGGAGGTAAAAATAATTTCCTGCGGCTTGGCGTTGAGAAATTTGGCCACTGCCGCGCGCCCAAAGTCGATCTCAGCCCGCGCCTGCTGGCCTTCGCGGTGAACCGAGCTTGGGTTGCCGAAGTACTTTAATTCAAAATCACGCATCGCTTTGGATACGCGCTTATCAAGTGGTGTGGTCGCGGCATGGTCAAAGTAAATCCGGTTCATGGTATTAACGCGAGGACTTCCGGAAGCCGGCGGCCTGGGCTTCGGCTTCGGTATTGAAGCATATTTCAGGGTTGGTGCGGCTATAAAACGAGCCGCCAGGCATGTGATAAATTTTGCCGGACGAGCTGATGTTGCCTTTTATTTTTCCGCTGCAGTCGTTTTCGCCGGCGGGGGCGCTTTCAACTTGAATTCCCGCGACATTTCCGCTATAATTAGCTGGAGCGCTGAACGCTTCCTCAATTTTAATTTCCGGTGCCTCGTATTTAAAAGCGGTGACTCTTCCTAGCATAAAAGCCAAACTGGACACCAAAATATAACCTGCTAACAAAACGATTTTCTGTTGGTGGGTTTTTATTAGCTCTCTGCTATTCATATGCGCTACGCCTTCATTCTCGGCCGGGTTTACACCCTCTCTCTGGCCGAACTTTTACAAAAACTTGGTAATTTGGGGATTAACTATAAGGTTTTGGCCTGCGCGCCGGAAGTGGTCGTGCTCGAAACGGACCAGCCAATCCAAGCGGATAAGCTTCAGCCGCAGCTTGGCGGCATTATTAAAATTATACGACTTCTCGACACTTTTCAAAAGAAGGGCAAGGAATACCCTTCCAACGCGCTGATTAACTATTTCAATTTCAAGCGAATCAAATCAGACTATTTCGGCGAATACAGCGGCAAAAGGCAGTTCGGAGTGTCCATCTATTCGCTGGATCCAGCAATCCGGTTCCGTGAAGAGAGCAGCCGAATCGCCTTTTTAATCAAAAAAATCCTCCAGGAACAGTCAGTCAGCGTCCGGGCAGTATTGCCGCAGTTTCCTTCCATGGCGCTTTCGTCCGTGCAGGTCAACGAAAATCAGCTTCTCACCAAAGGCGCTGAGATCGTGGTTGTTTCGGGGACCCAAAGAGTGTTTGTGGGCAAGACTCTGACTGTCCAGAACTACGAGGATTATGGCAGAAGAGATTATCAGAGGCCGGCGCGGGATGAAAAAGTCGGCATGATTCCCCCCAAGGTCGCCCAGAGTATGATTAACATGGCCGGCAATCTTAAGCCGCTTGATTATATCTTGGACCCGTTCTGCGGCTCGGGAACCATCCTGCAGGAAGCTTTGCTTCTCGGCCTTCGCGCTATTGGTTCGGACCTGGAGGAAAAAATGATTCACAACAGCGAAAAAAACTTGGAGTGGTTCCGCAACCGCTATCATGTGGCACCCGGCAGGTACAAGCTATTTGTCTCCGATGCCGCGGAAATTTCCCTCCAGCTCCCCCGCTTTCCTATTTCCGCGATTGTGACCGAAGGCACGCTCGGGCCGATATACGGCAAGGTTCCCAAAAAATCCGAAATGAAAGCCAATTTCAAGATGTTAAATAAGCTGTACACTCAAGTCTTTGCCGAATTTAAGAAATTTTTGCCCGAAGGCCACAGGGTGGTCATGTGCCTGCCGGCCTACAAGGCCAGCTTCACTGACTACGAATACATGGACACCGTTGACTTTGCGCTCAGCAACGGCTATACTGTTCTGGATTCGATTCCTCCCGAACTGGTCAAAAAATACAAGTTTCTCAAAGTCACTGAACGCAAATCAATAGTTTACGACCGCAAGGATCAGGTGGTAGCCAGGGAGATCATTATCTTTCAATACGGTGAAGAGCGTTTGGAGTTAAGCGGTAACGAAGCCGGTATCGTTGAGAGTCAAACGTCAGACGTAACCGAATGACGATACGGGCATCGTAACCTTTAAACTAATAACTATATGGCACATAAAAAGGCCGGAGGCAGTACAGCACTAGGGCGAGATTCCCAAGCGCAAAGGCTTGGCGTCAAGCTGTTTGGCGGCCAGATTGCCAAAACCGGCAATATCTTAATCCGCCAGCGCGGCACCAAATGGCATCCAGGCAAGAATGTCAAAAGGGCCGGGGACGATTCACTCTACGCCATGGCCAATGGCGTCGTGAAGTTTACCCAAAAGAAAGTCCGCGGCTTCGACGGCAGTCTTCGCCTGCGAAAGTTCATCCACGTAATCACTAAATAAATTGCTAATCAAAAAAACCCCCTGGCCAGGCGGGCTTTTTTATTTGCCAAACCTTCCTCTGGTGAGTGTATTGGCTTCTTCCCAAAATCTTTTCACTGCCTCCAGATCGTTTTCGCGAACAATCCGTTCTCTATCGGCATTGTATCTGGCAACCAAATCATTGAACGCCCTAACTTTTTCAGGATTCGAGTCCTTGATCAGAGCGTCGGTCTTACTTGGGTCATAATGACGGGTTCTAATGTACTCTTCGTAAGTCGGTAAATCATGCAGTTTGGTCAGGGGTAATTCAGGGTTCGTTATCATAAGTCCTAAAGTGTTCCATGCGTTGTATGAGTCTCCATCCAACCCAAGCTCTGGATGCACGAACCCACCACCACGCAGCCCTTCCGGCTCCTTCATTGCCGTTTTGCGACTTCTTACCACCTCTTCGGCCTCGGTACAAATTCTCCTGATAGTTTCAAAATCCTTCTCTCTGATCAGCCGATCCTTGTTGGCATTGAACTCCGCGACCAACGCATTGAACTTGGCTTTTTTTACCGGGTCGGTGTTCCTGATTAGCTCTTCGGCATATTCCGGATTTTGGGCGTTTGCTTGTCTTGTATATTCCTCGTAACTTGGAAGTTCCTTTTGGGCCAACTCGATAAAAACAGCAAACATATCTGGGTCCTCGATAAGTTTGGCAGAAGCAGCAATAGCTGCCCAAACATTCAAACAATCAATAGTTATCCCCGTTTCGGGATTAATGTAGTTACCGCCAGCTGTTATATCTCTTGGTTCATTATCCATGTGCGGATTATAGCATAACTAAAAGCTTATCCTTTGCCTAAAATATGCAAAAGTGCTTTAATAATCCTAAGCATTAAAAATTATATCAACTATGAAGCGATTTTTGTTTCTGGTTCCTGTTCTTCTTTTGGCAACCAATACCGTGCTAGCTGCCGAGTTTCTGGTGCCGGCGAAAGATGGCGATCCCAATGTCAGCACCTCGGCTCAAGAAACCATCAGAAATCTTTATGCGGCAGGCGCTACAGTGAATATTAATGGCAATAGCCAAGGCGATTTGTTTGCGGCTGGCGGCGTGGTTACGGTTAACGGGAATGTCGAAGATGATTTATTTGCCGCAGGCGGCAATATAAATATAAACGGCGTTGTCGGCGGCAATTTGCGTACTGCCGGCGGGAATATTTCTATTTCCTCCCCTGTAGGCCAAGATCTTTTGGCTGCAGGCGGCAACATCGCCGTCACATCTAAGGCAGCGGTCAACGCCGACCTGGTTGTGGCCGGAGGCAATGTAGTGGTTGATTCCGAAATCAAAGGCAAGGCCAAAGTTACCGGCGGCAATATCACAATCAACGGCAAGATTAACGGCAATCTGGAAGTGATTGCGGATGAGGGACTAACCTTTGGCCCAACGAGCGAGGTGGTTGGCAAAGTGACATACAAAGGGCGAAAGCAGGCTGTAGTGAAGGAGGGCGCCAGGATTGGCCAGATTGAGTTTACTGAACTTAAAAAGCGCGGTAGCGCGGGCGTTGCGGGCCTTGCTCCGTTCCTTTTGGTGAAAATTTTGGCGACCTTTGCAGCCGGCTGGCTGACGGTGTACTTCCTGCGCAGGCGCGCGCAGATAATCACAGACCGAATTTACAGACAGCCGTGGCAGATGCTGGGCTTGGGCTTGGCTGGCTTGGTTCTGACGCCCGTCGTTGTGGCAGTCTTGTTCGCAACCGTAATCGGATACTATGTTGCCCTTGTGCTCATGGCTTGGTACTTCTTTATGCTTCTTCTCTCCTGCCTGGCTTCCGTAATATTCACGGGCGCCTGGGTTATTAAACTGGCTAAGAAATATCCAACACTGCCGCTTACGTGGTTATCTGTCCTTGTGGGCGTACTGGTCGTTGCCATTCTCTGGTTTGTTCCAGTCATCGGTTGGGCGGCTATTCTGGTTTTGTTCCTGCTCGGCTTTGGTTCGGTCCTGCGGCACACGTACGACCAAATCCTGGAAAGCAGATAGGTAATGTGATATATTTGGGCAAACCGAAAGGAGTGCCCAATGCCGCTGGACGCAAGCACGCCTGCGGCCGTGCTCGACGGCATTCAGCAGCCGATTTGGCTGGATGCATGATAGGGAGGGCATCAGAAATGAGAGCCAACTTGAACGTCGCAAAAAAGGAAGTCACGATATACTTTGAGATGCTGGAGGGCAGCCGTGCCTCCTGTTTCTACTGCAAGCACCCTGGGGCGCCGTCCCGAAGTATTCAGATCAACCGAATGCTCGTCAGCGGTGCCGAGGTTGAGCGCGCCGAGGCGTTGTACAAGAGAGCCGCCGGCAAACTGCGCCATCTCGTCCACTCCGGCCGCCCGGTATGCGAGAGGCTTCAGTGCGAGGACGCTTGGCATCGCGATCTCATGGAGACGGATGAGGCCGCCATCGACCTGTATGCCGCCTAAGTCCGCGGATTGCCCGTCAGCTCCGCGGTTATTTTTTTGGAGGATCCGCCGTCAACAGAAAGGGTGCTCTATGGGATAACGTAAGAAATAATTAATACCACGTTTTGGCCGTACGGCAATTTCATGATATAGTTATTTTGTTCTGTCAGAGTTGCACAGTTAACTTTATGAAACGAAAGACAAAAAAGAAAATCAAGGCGTTGGGCAAATCGTTTGTGCTTGATCTTTTATTGATTGTGAAAGACTTGGCTGAGCTTTGGCCAGAGCCTTTCGAAAGCCCATATGCTTACCAGCGGCGGATTTCTAGCACCTATCCCCGATTTTCTCCCCAAAGGGTTAGTCGAAACTTATATTATTTGAAGAAACAAGGACTTATTGAGAAAAAGAAAGTGCGCAGCCGGTTTGTATATCAGTTGACGCTAAGCGGAAAACAAAAGCTTTTGATGTCGAAGATCAGTTTCAATAAGACTAATCCTAAAGATGGCACATCGTGCGTTATTATCTATGATATTCCTAATGAAAAATACAAACATCGTAAGCTTTTGAGACGCTTTCTAATTAAAAACGGTTTTATGAACATTCAAAAGAGCGTGCTGATAGGGCCGCAGTTTTTACCCAAGGAATTCCTTGAGCTTTTACATGAACTGGGTTTAAGACGAAATGTGACTATAATCAAGGGCAAGCTTTTATACTCCTAGCACTATACTATATTTCGGCCGTACGGCAATTTTGTAGTATAGTTTTTTTGGCGCAAAAAAAGTTATATCTGAGTATAACCTAGATATAACAAAAACCGCCCTTAAAGCGATTTTTTGGCTAATTAAACAGCGACTGGTTGTTTCTGTTTCAGTGAGTCTAATCCTTTTTTTTGGATTTGATATCGATTTTCGCTTTTAATAAAGTAGCCCTTTTTGCCGAAACTCTCTGTCAACGCTGACACCGCGTTCGTACTTATTTTTTCGAGTAGTTGGGTGGATATATATTCAATTTCTGTTGATGTTAATGATGTTATATTATTAAGATATGCATATGCCAGTATCCATATAATCTTCATACCTTTTGAAGGCTGGTTATGAAAGTCTCCCAGTTCGTCTGAGTTAGGACTGACTATAAGATTTTTTACCTCCTCTCTAACGATTTTAATATTTGTACCCCTGGCGTTAGTTACTCGTCGTCTTTTTCGAGGGCTTTCTTCAGTTTCTTCTTTGAAGGAATTTTCTACTGATTTCAGCCCAGATTCCGAAAGGGCGTAGTCATCTGAGCCTGAATCAAGTTCGAAAACATACCCTAGCTGAATAGCAGTCTTAAAGTCTCGCGATAAGTTCTTCGGGGCTGGCTCACCAGATTTTTCAAATAACCTTTTAATGTCAACTGGTTTGAAGGATTCTAAATTTTGACAATTTCTTAGATAGACAGCAAAAGCTGTGATCTTCTGGGCATTGGTTTTAGCGTTAGAATCGATGATAACTTGGCGAGGTCCCGATGAACTCAAGACCAAGTTAGGTTCTGACATTGCTGTTGCTGAAAGGTCCGATTTTTCTAAAACTTGGCGCTGCTCAGCATTTAAAAAAGCAATTATATGTGCGGCCTTTAATAAGTTTGTGTTTGTTTTGAAGGACAGGTCATCACCTTCTATTGTGACAAGTACGTTCATATTTTCTCTCTATAGCGGTATTGAAGATACCGGCATTAATAATATGCTATTAGCCTAATACTGTATGTCATTTTAGTCAACCTATTAAGCTAATGGTATAAAATGGCTTATTTAAAGCCTTTTACATCGTAAGTATATTTTCATTGTAAAAGTTATCCACATGACTATAGGCCTGCAGTCAAGCCAGATAGTAGCCAGAACCATAATTACCTAACAAAAAACCACCTTTGAGGCGATTAATGTTAGCGCTCAGGCCTTGCTTATTACAGAAAGTATAATAAGAAGCCCAACAATGACGACTACAACAAGAAGTACTAATTGAACCTTGTTTTTAACTTGATTATAGTTCGGAAATCTAGTTCTACCTAGATTATCAAGTTCTTTGGCAGCTTTTCCATACAAGTAAACTCTCATGAAGCCGAAGATAATGGAGAGAACACTAATTACAAATAAGGGGATTACAACATTTAGAGTATATCCACTTCCGTGGACGCAGTCCAAAACAAATATATTTCGGGTTGGGCTATTGCAATCTACATTCAAACTCAAGTACCACAAGTAGCCTGAGAGTAACAGAAGTATTACTCCGGCTATGATTAGTGAGCTTTTAAAATATCTGCTCATTTTTTGTTTCTGACAGCAGCCTTCACGAATTCCCTAAACAGCGGTCCCGGATTAAGCGGTCTTGATTTGAATTCGGGGTGGAATTGGGTGCCGACGAAGAACGGATGGTCTTTGAGCTCGATTATTTCCACGAGGAGGCCGTCGGGGGTGGTGCCGGAGAAGACGAAGCCTTTGGCTTCGAATTGTTTGCGGTATTTGTTGTTGAACTCATAGCGGTGGCGGTGGCGCTCGAAAATTCTTTTTTGGCCATAGGCCTTCAAGGCTTTACTGCTGTCCTTGAGGATACAGGGCCACGCGCCCAAGCGCATGGAAGCGCCATAATCTTTTTTCAAAAGTTTTTTCTCCTGTTCGGGCATCAAGCCAATCACTGGATGTGGGGTTTTGGGGTCAACTTCAGTTGTATGGGCGCCTTTAAGACCCAAAACATTGCGGGCAAACTCGATAGTGGCCATCTGCATGCCGTAGCAGAGTCCCAGGTATGGGATTTTCTTGGTGCGGGCGTAGGTTATGGCTTTAATCAGTCCTTCGACTCCCCTTTTGCCAAAGCCCGGGGTAATCACGATGCCGTCATGGCCTTTCAAAACTTCTGCTCCGGATTTTTCCAGTTTCTCCGAATCAATCCAGACCAGTTTCGGCTTGACCTTGTTGTGCCAGCTGGCGGCCTTGAGCGCCTCGATTATCGAAACATAGACGTCGGACAAATGATAATCGCCGGTGGCGAAGTATTTGCCGACTACGGCGATTTTGACTTCTTTTTTGGCGTTTTTGATATTACGGACTAATTTTTTCCACTCGGTCAAATCTTTTTTGGCAGCCGGCAGACCTAATTTTGCCAGGATTTTCTCGCCAAGCTTCTGATTCTGCATGACCAGCGGCACTTCGTATATGGACTGGACGTCGGGGGTGGAAATAACGTCGTCTTTTTTGACGTTGCAAAACAGCGCGATGCGCTCTTTTCTTTTGTCGTCAACTGCAAATTCGGAGCGGGCAATAATAAAATCAGGCTGAATCCCCATGGAGTTCATAAGCCTGACTGATTGCTGGACCGGTTTGGATTTCATCTCGCCGATGTTGCTGGGGATCGGAAGATACGCGACATGGACTTGAATGACGTCCTGCGGGTTTCTAAGCCTCATGATGCGGGAAGCTTCGAAGAAAATGGCGTTTTGGTATTCGCCGACCGTGCCGCCGAGCTCAATCATGACGATGTCGGACTTTTTGCCGGCAAGCTTGATGCGGTGGATGATTTGGTCCGTAATGTGCGGAATGGCCTCGACGTCTTCGCCGTCGTATTCAAACGCGCGCTCCCGGCGCAGGACCTCGGCGTAAACCTGGCCGGTAGTCACATAATTTACTTTGGATAAATTGACGTCGAGGAACCGCTCGTAATGCCCCAGGTCCTGGTCAGTCTCCATGCCGTCCTCAGTGACGAAGACTTCGCCGTGCTCCTGGGGCCGGATGGTGCCCGCGTCCTGGTTGAGGTACATGTCGATTTTGATCGGCGAGACGGCGTAGCCTCGGCTTTTTAAAATCGCCGCGATGGACGCGGTCGTGATTCCTTTGCCGAGGCCCGAAATGACCCCGCCGGAAACGAAAATGTATTTTGTGGCGCGCTTGTTCTTAGCCATAGGTTTTAGATTGCTTCGTCGCTTCGCTCCTCGCAAATGCGCATCTGCGAGCGACCGTAGGTCGCGTGGCAGTCTATTCCACCGCCTGTACGTCCAGCTTTATTTTAACCTTAATATCCTCGAAAAGTCTAGCCTCGGCTTCATAATTGCCCAGGGTCTTAATCGGCTGGCTCAGCGTGATTTGCTCGGCGGTCAAGCCGGCCGCCCGGGCTATTTCTGCTTCGTGAATCGCGGCGAAAAGCGTTTCTTTATTAGCTTTAGCCTTGATGCTGAATGTTTTACCCTCGAGCTTGCGCTTAAGGGCCAGCGCCGCATCTCGCTGTTTAAGAATTTTATCCTGGCGCTCTTTTTCTTCTTTTTGGACTTTGTCCAAAAGCTGGCTGGTCGCAGGCAGGGCCAAATGCCTCGGAATCAAAAAATTTCTGGCGTAGCCATCGGAAACTTCCTTGACATGCCCTGCTTTGCCTAGTCCCTTAACTTCTTTTGACAAAATAACCTTCATTATTATATTCGCAAATAGCGTCTGATGGCAATACTGCTTGAGACCACCCCGATGATTATGCTTGCCAGGAGGTTAATGATGAATAGTTCCGCAAACAGGCCGCGCACCAGGCTGCCGCCGAAGTGTCGAAGGTCGAGGAATTCCTCGATTCGGGTGGAGGCCAGCGACAGCAACCCGAACATGACAATCGACGTGATGGCAGTAGCTAAGATGGCGTAAATCAATCCCTCGATAAGAAACGGCCACCGGATATACCAGTTGGTCGCTCCGACCAGGCGCATGATTTCGACTTCCTCGCGGCGGTTGTAGATGGCCAGGCGAATGGTGTTGAACATGACCATGATGGTTACGGCGATGAATACGACGGTAAGCAAGACTCCCAGCTGCCGAATCAATTTGCTCAAAACCCCCAGCCGCTCGATTATCTTGCGGTTGTCCTTAATGCCGTCTTTTTCCTCGATGTACGGCCGAAACCGGTCGCTGCCCAGGAACTTAACTATCGGTTCGTAGTTGGTGAGTTCGCTGGCTGTTATGGCGAACGAGTTTGGGAAGGGGTCGGTGTCGTTATCGAGTTCATCGAGCGCCCGAATCCGGTCCGGCCGGTTTTGGTTGCGTTCGATGTAGCGGTCGCGCGCCTGCTCCTTGGAAGTAAAAATGATGGACTTCACGCCGGGAAAGGCTTCCAGGTCAGAGCGAATGACATCAATTTCCTGCTTAGTTGTGGAGTCCTTGAAATAAACCGAAACGCCGACGCGGTCCTTGGCGCTATCAAGCGAGAGGTCAGTGAGATTGTAAAGCACTAAAACCGTGGAAATAATGAACAGCGTGATAACCATTATCGACGTCGCCGAAATCGACACGCCGATATTGCGCAGGAAGCTGGTGGTGCCGGATTTGACGAGTCGGTTGAATGTTACGAGATTCATGAGTTAGAATGTAGAATTTGGAATATAGAATATGGACGATTCCAAATTCCATATTCCACATTCCATATTCCTATAAAACATACTTCCCCTTTTCCTGGTCGTAAACGATCTGCCCTTTCTCGACCGTGACCACGCGCTTCTTGACGCTGTTGACCAGATCCTTGGCATGGGTGGCCAGGATCACGGTCGTGCCGGCTTTGTTGATTTTCATAAGCAGCTGGATTATGTCCCAGGCATTAATGGAGTCAAGGTTGCCGGTTGGCTCGTCGGCCAAAAGCAATACTGGGTTGTGAGCCAGGGCGCGGGCAATAGCCACTCTCTGCCGCTCCCCGCCGGACATCTCGCTTGGGAAGGAATTAGCCTTATCCGCAAGCCCCACCATCTCCAGAATTTTGGGCACTTCTTTTTTAATCGTATCAGCCGTGTCGCCGGAAACCTCAAGGGCGTAAGCGACGTTTTCGAAGGCCGTGCGATTAGGCAGGAGCTTGATGTCTTGGAAAACCACGCCGATTTTTCTTCTCAAATAAGGAATGTCCGCGCGCCTGATTTTCGCCACGTCAATGTCGTCGATGAGTATCCGGCCGGAATCAGGCCGCTCTTCGCCGATAATCAGGCGAATCAATGTCGATTTGCCGGCGCCGGATTGGCCGACTATGGAAATGAATTCGCCTTTGTGAATCTGGAGGCTTAGGTCCTTGAGCGCCGTGACTTTGTTGTAGGTTTTAGTGACGTTATCGAATTTTATCATCCAGGTACTAGAAATTTGACTTAATTTTTGGGCCACATCGGGTAGCCTTCTGCCTGGCCTAAAAATTATGGCGCAATATGTTTTTGATTAAGGATATTTGCCCAAAAAACATATTGCAGGTCAAATTTTCAGTACCTGGCATGCGTGGTTATTATATCATGCAAGTTGTCATTCTGAACGCAGTGAAGAATCTCATGAGATCCTTCGCTCCGCTCAGGATGACACAAAACACTATTTTCTACTATGCTCCAGGTAACTCTTTACGAACTCGTCCAGGCTGCCGTCAAGCACTGATTCCGCGTCTGAGGTTTCGTATCCGGTTCTGTGGTCTTTCACCATTTTGTAAGGGTGCAGGACATACGAGCGAATCTGGTTGCCCCACTCGGCAGACTGGAATTCCCCGCGCAGGGCAAGTTTCTCGGCCCGCTGTTTTTCCTCCTCGAGAGCGGCGAGCTTGGCCGAAAGAATTTTGAGCGCCTGCTCTTTGTTTTGGGTTTGCGACCGCTCGTTTTGAATGGTTACGGAAGTGCCCGTGGGTCTGTGTGTGGCGCGGATGGCCGAGTAGGTCGTGTTGACCGACTGGCCGCCATGCCCTCGTGAGGTTTTTGCCTCGATTTCGATATCGGCCATATTGAGCTTGAATTGTTCCTGGGGAATGGCAGGGAGGACTTCGACTAAGGCAAAGGAAGTTTCCCTGGTATGCGCGGGATTGAATGGCGAGAGCCGCACTAGCCGGTGCACTCCAGCTTCGCATTTGAGATACCCATAAGCATACGGGCCGACAACTTCCAATACTGTGCTTTTTACGCCGGCTTCTGAGCCGCGGCTTTGGTCAAGGATATTAACCTTGAATTTATTTTTCTCCGCAAAGCGCAAATACATCCGAAGCAGCATCTCGGCCCAATCCTGGGCGTCAACTCCGCCGGCGCCGGCATGAATCGACATAAAAGCGTCGTTTTTATCGTATTTCCCGCTCAAAAAGGTGCCAAGCCTGATATGCTCAAATAGGGCCTTTAAATCGTTGAATTTGAGCTTTAAATCGCCTTCCAAGCCCTTGTCACCTTCGTTTTTTGCCATTTCCGCCATTTCTTCAAGCTCTTTGAGGTCTTTCTCGAATTTCTCCCATTCGGAAACCTGGCTTTTGAGCAAATCCAATTCCTGGGCAAAGTTTTTTGCCTTGCTTTGGTCAGTCCAAAAATCAGGCTGGGCCATTTGGTCTTCGAGTTCTAGAATTTTTTGTTTCTTTTGGGGCAACTCAAAGATGCTCCTTCAGGTCTAGGAGCTGGCCCTTTAACTGATTAATTTCTCTGAGCAGTTCGTCCATCTAAATTAGTGGTAGGTATCGGGTTCAAAATTATCCAATATATCTTTATACACAAGGTGCTCTGCAAGAAGATTCTGGATATCCTGGCTCAGTTGTGTCTGCTTTGTTTTGATCTCGGTAATTGATTGATCGCACTTTTCAATAAGCTGGGCTAACCGGCTTTTCTGAGCTTTAGTTAATTGCGTGTTCAGTAACTCTTGCGCTCTAGCTTTGTCTTTAGATAAGTTCTCTACGATTTGTTGTAGATTATTGCCTTGCTCAATTAGCCCTTCGGCCTTTTCGATTGGCTCAGAATAAATAGTTTCTCCTTCGCTCATATTTTACCTTTCGTAAGTGGCCCAGGTGAATTCCTCGTGTGGCTCTTCGTTGGTCCTTTTCCACTCTGATAAATCGATTTGTGGGAAAAGCACATCGCCCTCAACCTCTCTGTGTACGTGGGTCATATAGATTCTATCAACCTTTCCCATTTCAGCCAACTGGCTGAAAATCTGCCCGCCGCCAATCACCATCAGCTCATCTAGTCCCTCTGACATAAAATAAGCGATCGCTGAATTTATGTCATGGAAGATTAGAACTTCATGAGGGGCTTGAAAATCAGTCTGCCTGGTTATAACAACATTTCTTCGATTTGGCAAAGGTTTGCCCAACCGGCCAATAATTGAGTCGTAAGTTTTTTTGCCCATCAACACCGTGCGGCCGTCGGTAACTTTTTTGAAGTGCTTGAGATCTTCGGGGATATAGAAAGGCAGGTCGTTGTGCGACCCTATGACCCCATTCTTAGCGACTGCCACCACAAAAGAAATTTTCATAAGCGTGTAATAATTTTTTTGAGTTCGTTAAGATTGTGGATTAAGAAATCGGGCTTGGCCGCGCGAAGCCTTTTGGTGCTTTGGTACCCGCCGGTCAGCGCGACCGTAAAGTACCTGAATTTCTTGCCAATTTCAATCTCTTCGTCTGTGTCGCCGATGCAAATGACTTCATTAGGTTTATAACGCCTCGATTTCACGTATTTATGAAGCAGTATATCCTTGGTTCGAAAGTGGAGCAGAGAATGGTCATGGGGCTGCCGAGCTAAGACATGGCTGAAGTACTTGCTTAATCCCAAGCGCCTCAGCTGTTTGTGTATGTGCGGTTCCGGGTGGTTGCTGAACATCACCGTGTCGATTTTCTTTTTGTGAATCCAGCTGAGCGCTTCCCTGCTTCCTGACCTCGTGCGGCAGAAACTTTCCAATGGTTCGTAGGTAGCCATGAACAAATGCTGGACATCTTTGTAGTGCTTATCGAAAAATTTTCCGCTCAGGCCCATGTTAAGCCAATAATTCCTGATTGGCATGGCATAAGTATTCTGAAATTCTTTGACATTGGTCGGTTTGAATCCAAAGTGCCGCAGTATCACGGATTGAGATCTTACAACCGCAAACGTGTCGGCGAGAATCGTGCCGTTCCAGTCAAAAGCGGCGAGTTTAATCATAAAGCAAATTCCGAGATTATTTTAGCTATATCAGAAATACTTTCATAACGCATAAACGTGAACAGCGGAGTGTCTATGCCCAGAATCATCCTGCTTACTAAAGCATCTTTGTGAGCCACAGCAATAACCGGTTTGTTCAGATTTAAGGCTGAGGCAATCTCGAATCCCAATCCTAAAGAAGGATAACTGCATTCAGCCAGGAGAAAATCGCAATTTTTGACGCAGTCAATGTCATGGAGGTATACGTTTCTGGCCTCCCCCGCTTTATCATAGCCATAAAAGTCCAAAACCTCGAATTGTTCGCTAAGAATTTTTTTGAGGTCTAGAATCGAGCGCCGGTAGACTTCCGGCGCATGCACGAGTGCGGCGCCTAAATAGATTTTTTTACCTTTTGCCATATTAGCTCGTGAATTCGCTCTATCGAGAGGATTTTATTGCCGGGCGCGCAGTCGATCTTGGGGTAGCGAAATTTTTTTGAAATCTCGAGAAAGGTTTTCTCAGCCGCCGCCAAATGCTTCATGTCCTTTTCGTGGATGTCCCTTTTTTTGTAGCCTATGTAAAATCGCCGCTCCTTATTCGCCACTAACTTATGAGCGATCTTGGCCGGGACATGCAAAATCAGGGTTAAATCAGGCTTAGGAATTCTCAGCAGGCCGTATTCAAGCTCAAAAAGCCATTTGAAATACTTGTGCCGTTTCCTCGGGTTTTTGATTTTGCCGCCCTGGTGAGCCATATTGGCCGTGACGTACCGGTTGCAGATTACTATGAATCCTTCCTTAAGGTGCTGGCGGATTCTTTGGGAGGCGGCAAAGCGGTCCAAGGCATAAAACATTGATGGGATATAAGGGCCAAGCTCATCACCGGTTCCGTAAAGACCGTTAAGGTAATCCTCAACCAGTCCCGCTGATTTTTTGCCGTACTGCGGGAAGTCCTCAGTTTTAACTTTATAACCTTGGCTAGCCAGGCGCTTAACCAGCAAAACGGTTTGCGTGGCCTTGCCTGAGCCGTCCGTGCCGTCAATGATGATAAGCTTGCCTTTCATGGGTTGTAGTAAGGCTCCAATGCTGACGATAGATTGATTGCGAATTGCCTCTCGCTAAGGCCAGGCTGCGGCTTAAAAACGAAATCGGCTTGCTTTGGGTCGTCAGTAAAACTAATTAAAACTTTTTTAAACCTTTCTTTAAGCTCGCCGCTTGGCTTCTGTCCTTCAACAAAAATTTTCACGGATTTAAGCGGCTCGCCCTTTGATGAAACTTCCTGAAAGAATTTATCCTCAGCACCCTCGACCAAGTAGACATTGTTTATGCCGGCCTCGATAATTTTGTCCCAGCAGGGTTTGCAAAGCCACCAGTGCCCATAGAGGTATATATCAGCGCCGTGAATGTCCAGGCCCTTGCTTATGGCATCACGGATTGCCGAGGCCTCAGAATGGTTATCGGAGTGGCAGTATTTTGGGCAAAGCTCGTAGTCTTCGCCAGAGGCGGAATCAAACACGGTTCTGGGGCAGAAGGATTTATGAATGGGCTTATTGGTCCCGCTGCCGATTACTTTTCCGTCCTTAATGATAATTGACGAAGTGCTGATCGAGCTTGGATACTGCTCGATAAGCGGCTGACGATTCTGCCTGGCAATCAGGATAAACTCATTGTCCTCCGGGGCATATAAAATTGTCCTGCCCTCCGGCAAGTATGGGTAAGCTCTCTTTGGCATTCAATTAAGTCCAACTTTGAATTTGCTTTTCAAGCCCTCAATGTCGCCCTTTTTGATGTACTCTATCTCTTCGTCGCTGTCTGTCCTAGCTTCCAAATTAAAGGCTGTAGCATCAGCGTATTTGGCAGATGCCACGCCGTGTTTGAGCGCTGACTCCGAGGTCAATTCGCTGTCAATTTTGTGAAAGAGCAGCTGGTACGCTCTCTCTCCCACGAATAATTTTAGATTATGATTGGAGGCGTTCATGACCGGAATCACCAAATGGCCTTTGTACATTACGTCCACGACCCCGCCCTGGATTATGAAGCCGCGCCTGACCATGGAACTGCGCGGGTAGAGCACGGCCATAAGCTCGCCGGAATTCAGTTCGACTTTTTCCAATGATGAAACAAGGACTGACTCGCCTGGGAGAATCTCAAAAAACTGACCGGGCTTGATTTTGACCAGCTTCAGGTGCTCTTTGTTCATTGACTTTACGAGGTAATCAGGGTCGAACGCTTCGCGGCCTCTATCGGTAAGATGCCAGCTTTCGGGAATGTAGAAACTGGCGCCAATCCGCAAATCAATCGAATTGGGCTGGAGCTGAAATTCGTCCAAACCCGGCGTGAAGGCGATTTTGCCTTCCTTGATGCATTGAGCCAGTTCATTTTTGCCCAAAACCATAAAACTTATATCCTACAAAACAATTTTCATGCCTTCCAAAACCGGAAGCGGATGATATTGCTTGTTTAATAAGTTGAAGATTTCGTCGACCAGCGACTCGTCGGTCTTTTCCGCCCGGTCAAACCAGTCCGGCTGGGGGTCGATAATTATTTCGGAATGCTTGTTTTCCCGCTCCAGCAGTTCCCAGGCCTGGTCATAATGAATGTCGTAAATATGGGCGTTGGAAATGGAATGCGTAAGCATCCCAGGTTTGACGCCGAGTTTGGCCGCCAGGATGTATTGCAAAAGCGCGAACCCTGCCACATCGTGGGGTGAGCCGAGCATCATGTCGTTTGAGCGCACGATGTTATGCAGGTGCAGTTTGTTGCCAATGATGTTTACGGTGAACGCGTAGGGGCAAGGCACGTTTTTTTTCGGCGTTGATTTAAGGCCCTGGCCGTAAAGCCCGTCGTCCGACGGGTCCCAGGTCACGACCACGGCTTGGCGGGAATGAGGCTCCTGCGTAAGGTGCATTATAAGCTGTCCGAGCTGGTCGCGGCCAAAATGTTTGCGCCAGCGGTAGCCGTAGGCCGCGGCCACGGTCCCGTCGGCTTCGGTAAAATCCTTCCAAATCGGGGTGAATTTATTGACGAAATCGGCAGGCTTGTTTGAGCCGGAAATGAACCAAATCATCTCGGCAATGAACAATTTGGTCGGGATTTTCCGCAGTGTCAGCAGCGGAAAGCCTTCGTTGAGCCGAAACGTGATTCCGGGGGCGATCCTAATCTTATGGCCGGTCCGCTCGTTAGTTTCCTCGTAGCCCTTGTTCATTATTTCCCGTATCGCCTCTTTGTATTGGGTGTCGAATTGGGTCATGACTTTTACTCATTCTAGCAGATTTTATTTGGTTTTAAAACCTTAAGCAACGGATAATAGATGTCGCTCTTTCGCGGCATGACAATCTTTCGGAAAGTGCTTTTTGAGGTGAATTCAAGCTTGAGACCCCTGATGACGACAATAGGAACCCGTTCGCTTCCCTCGCCCATCAAAAAAACGCTCATAGCGGCCAGGGCATCCGGGATGTCCGTTTGCGTAAACTTGAATTTGCGGCCAAAGATGTCTTTTGTCCCGCGGTAGTTTTTGAGCGGCTCAAATCCGAAGAATCCTACTGCCAGGCCGATTGTGCCGCGGCGGATGGGAAAAGTGTGGCTGTCTGTGGCAATTAGGCCGAGCCTTCTGAGTTTGTGCTGGCGCCTAAGGTATAGCCAGATTTCTTTGAGCAACTTGTTGACGTTATCGGGAAGGAGAACGTAATACCCGTTGGCATTGCTCTCATCAATGCCGGCCGAAAGTCCCAGAATATGGTTTTTTACGGTCAGGACAAATTTTTGCTGTTTGACCTTTGTGAATTTATAGGCTTCGGCTTCGTGCTTGATTAACTTGTTTTTGTTTACGGCGCTGTCGATTTTAATGCATCTGCCCTGATGAACAGCCAGGACTTTCGAGGTGATTGCCACAACGTCGCCATCTTTAAGATTTTTAACGGAGCTAAGAAGGTCGTAGATATCATCCTTCGGGGGGAGGAAGGCACGGGTTTTAACCTTGATGAATCGCATTAATCCATCCTTTCGCAGCCAAAACGTCGACGATTCTGCGCATCAGAATAAAGCTAGCAGCGATTCCCGCGGCAAACAATAGTCTCTCAACAATCACAACTGGAATCAAATTTATCCAAACTTGAGCGGGCAGGTTAAAAGCCCAGATCCACAAAGCGCCGCCGACAGAATGAGCCGCGAATGTCGCGCCAAGGCTCTTAGCAATCAGCGATTTATCTCTGAAGTAATACGCGGCAACAGGAATCAGCCAGAACAGCGAGTAATACCAAACTGTCCTGCCGATGGGGTGCGCGATAAATGCCACCATAGCCAGCAGCGGAATAATAAAGTTCAATCTGGTTTTGCGAGAGAAATAAATGACTGCAAACGCCGTCGGAATCAGCCGAATGATAAAGCCAAGATCGAGGTTGGAAGCTCCATGCAGAAGCAAATTCACAAATTGCATTGCCACGACTGAGGCAACACCCCAGGTAGCACCCAGGAACGCCCCGGAGATAGGCGCGAAGCTGTCGAACAAAGTAAAAGCCGCTTTGGAGCCAGCCAGGTTCGCGAGTTTAATGTTGAGTGCTAAGACCCCAAGCGCCACGAACAGAAAGATGAACAAAATCTTTTTGTGATTAGTCATAGTATTGATGACAGTTCCTTAATAGCAAACAAAAGGCCATCACTACGCGTTATCATTCAGCGTACGATGACCAGATTTTTTTGTTTCGAGTAAGCAGCATATTTATATTTTAACCCTTATTGCCGGGCCCATGGTGGCATGGAGGGCAAGCTTTTGAATGAACTCCTTCTTCATGCCGGTTCCCTTGGCTCCCTGCAGTGCTTCCATAAACGCTTTGAAGTTGGCGGCCAGCTTCTCGGTTTCGAAATTGGTTTTACCGATGGCGACATGGACGTTGCCGGATTCGTCGTTCTTGAATTCGGTCTTGCCCGAGGAGTATTCCTTCACCGCCTTCTCTACGTCCACAGTCACATTGCCCGTCTTGGGATTCGGCATCAAACCTTTTGGGCCCAAGATTTTTGCGATTTGCGCCAGCTTGGGCATAATGGCCGGCTCAGCCACCGCAACATCAAAGTCAGTCCGGCCGGTTTCCTTGATTTTTTTAATTAGCTCTTCTCCTTCGGGCCCGGCAAAGATAGCCACCCTCTTGGTCCTGCCGGTGCCATGTGGAAAGCTCACCGTGCCGCGGACCGTTTGTTCAGTTTTTTTCGGATCAATTCCGAGTTTGGCATGAACTTCTATGTTGCCCGCGAATTTCGTGGTACCCGTTTTTTTGGCCAATTCCAAAGCCTCCTCAATCGAGTATTCCTTGTTCACATCAATCTCTTTTTTCCCTGTATCGAATCTTTTACCCATTTAGATTTGCCCCTCTTTTCTAATCAGCATCCAGTGGTATCCGAACAGCGGGATGCCGACGATTAATTGCGCGATTGCCTGCGCAGCCTGCCTTTGTCTATCGGATGTTTTTTGTTCCTGCTGCCGCTGCTTTTCCTCGGCTTCCCTTTGCTTTATTTCCTCCGGAGTCAGCTCGCGTTCCTCTCCGGGCTTGGTGGCTATTCGTTTTTCGACATAAATCGGATAAGTGTCGGCTTGCTTAAAGATATAAACCTTCAAACCGAGGTTAATCAGACTGACCGAGCCCGTGATTACCAAAATCAAGCCCACGGTCGCGAACAGGTAGAGATAAACTTTTCTTAAAGTTAGATTAAATGCCATATAGTTTAAATTTCTAATTTCTAATTACTAATTTCTAAACAGCCTAATTCTCGATTTCCACGCCCATCGATCTCGCGGTTCCGGCCACGATTTTCTCAGCCGCCTCAATGGAATCAGCGTTGAGGTCAGGGAGCTTGGTTTCCGCAATTTCACGAAGCTGTTTTTTGTTAATCCTGCCGACCTTGTTAAGCAGCGGGTTTGCTGAGCCTTTCTCGAGACCTGCGGCCTTGCGAATCAAAACCGAAGCCGGAGGGGTTTTGAGGATAAACGTATAGCTTCGGTCTTCATAAATAGTGATTTCGGCTGGAACCACAGTATCCCCCATTGGCGCGGTTTTTTCGTTGAAGTCCTTGGTGAACTGACCAAGGTTAATTCCATGGGGGCCAAGCACTGTACCGACCGGGGGCGCTGGAGTTGCCTTGCCCGCCGGCAGCTGGATTTTGATGATTGTCTTGACCTTCTTGGCCATATTATTTTTTCTCCGAAGCTAGAAACTTCTTAATTTCTTCGACAGTGCTCATAAGCTGGGCTGGGAAAATTATGGTTGAATTTTTCTCGATGCTGATCTCAGCCATGGTCTGAAGGTTGCGAAGCTGAAGCGCGATCGGGTGCTGGGCTATGACGTCCGCCGCTTCGCCTAGTTTTTGACTGGCCAGAAGTTCGCCTTCCGCCGCTATGACTTTTGCGCGTTTTTCGCGCTCGGCCTCGGCCTGCTTGGCCATGGCCCGCTGCATGTTTTCCGGCAGTTCGATGTCTTTGATCTCAACCACCGAAACCACCACGCCCCAGGGTTCGGTGTGAGCGTCCAGAACGTTGCGAACTTCCAGGTTTATGGCGTTTCGTTCGGAAAGAATCTCATCCAACTGGAATCTGCCGACGATGTTTCTAAGCGTGGTCTGAGCGATCTGGTTGATTGCGTTCATCACGCTCTCAATTGCGACAATGCTTTTTACCGGATCAACCACTTTATAATACGCCACTGCCGAAATATCCACCGAAACATTATCTTTGGTTATAATCCGCTGCGGCTGGATGGGCAGAGTCACAATTCTTAAATCAACTTTCCTGATCCATTCTATATAAGGGATAATCCAGTTCAAACCCGGTTGTCTGACCCCTGTAATTTTCCCCAACCTGAATACCACTCCCGACTGGTATTGTTGAACCACCTTAAGTCCGGGCAGAACTATGAATACGAATATAAATCCAACTATGTAGTACCAGGGCATAATTTTTATAATTTCTTAATTTGTAAAAAATCCAGTTCCAAAGGTGTCTCTCGACCAAATATAGACACCATGACCTTAATCTTGCCCTTTTCCTCATCAACGTCGCCGACTTTGCCTTCGTAATCCTTGAACGGGCCGTCCATGATTCTGACTAAGTCGCCTCTGGCCACGTCAATCTTATACTTCGGCTCCTCGACGCCCATTCGCTTCTGGAGCGACTGGATTTCGTTGTCCGAAATGGGGGTCGGAATGGTGCCGGAGCCCACGAATCCCGTAACGTTGGGGGTATTTCTTACCACATACCACGAATCGTCGGTCACAATCATTTCCACGATCACGTATCCGGGGAAGATTTTCTCTTCGACTGTTACCCGCTTGCCTTCCTTAATCTTGATCTTCTTCTCCTTGGGAACCATGACATTGAAAATTTTATCTTCCATTCCCATGGATTCGATGCGCTGTTTGAGGTTGAACGCCACACTGTCCTCGTAGCCGGAGTATGTATGAAGTACGTACCAATGTTTTTCGCCGGTGACTTGCTGACGGGCCATAAAGAGGATTAAGGATTTAGGATTAAGGTTATAATTGCTGCTAGGATAAGAATAATCTCGACCTTGAATGAGAGGACTTTCGTATAGTCTTTTATAAACTGCAGCCAATGCCTTGAGAAATTTTGTTCATGAACTTCGATTTTCCGGTCGAAAGAAAAACCGTAGGATTTTTTGCTGAATGGGTATAACCATTGAACGCCGTCGGCCGAAAACGAATCGATAATGAAGTGAGACCAAGTCCCAAGCAGGAATGCCACCGCCAAGAGCTGCTGCTCGGGAAATAGCAAATACCAAATTACAAATATCAAAAGGTAAACAAGCGGCGCGTGAGTGACAAACTTTCTGTGATTGATATTCTCGCTGGAAATAAATTTCTTAAGCTTAAGGAAGGCGAGGAAGAAATCTAGGTCTGGGAAGAAGCCGAAGAAGGCGGCCAGGCCTAAGTATTGAGGCTCATTGAACCCGGGAATAAACTGAGAAGCGATTTTGCCGGCCAGGAATCCGCCGGCGATGTGGCCGGGAGGGAGCATCAGCGGTTGTCAACAACGAATTTAAAGAGCTTGTCCAAGCCAAAGTCTATGGCGCCTAAGAATATGGCCACAACCAGGGAAATTGCGATGACGACTATGGTGACCTTAAGAACGTCCTGCCTGGTCGGCCAGACAACCTTAAACAGCTCAGTTCTGGCCTCCTTTATAAATTGCCATGGGTTCATCATATAACTGGTCTTTAAAAAGCCCTTTCGGGCTTCAAGTAGACATATTATACCATGCTAACTATTTTATGCAAGCCTTGACCAAAGCCAGTAGTACATGTATGCTAATGTGCTCGCAAGAGCAAGGAGGAGTTTTATGTCGAATCCGTTTCCTGAGGAGTTCCCCGGTCTGGATGACCGGATCACCTTCGAGCTTCAGGATGGGCACGGCGGCCCATGGTGCGTCTACGAGTCGAGGGTGGTGGGTCTGGCACAGAATGCGGGCGGGGGTGTACACAGTCTACCTCGCGCTCGCTCGGTACGAGCTCATGTTCGACAAATCTGGGAAATGGGAGGCCGTCGACGGGATTACTGGTGATGATGAGAGTTCGCTTCTCTACCCCGTGCGAGACGTTTCGTGGGTTTACGATAAACCCCTCAGGTAGGTTCGGCTCACGGGGGCGTTCACTGGCCGCAGTGAGCCTTACTCGATGGGTAAGGTTCACTGCTTTTATTTTTATATATCCAAATTCTTAACCGACTTGGCGCGAGTTTGGATGAAGTTCTTGCGCGGCACTACCTCATCCCCCATCAGAGTTTCGAATATCTTACTGGCTCTTTCCGCATCGTCTACGGTCACCTGGAGCATTCTTCGATTGGCCGGGTCCATGGTTGTCTCCCAAAGCTGGCTGGGATTCATTTCACCCAAGCCTTTGTACCGTTGGACGTTTACGCCCTTAGCGCTTGCTTCGCCCGCCTCGCCTTGACTGGCGAGTCGAGGCGGGCCGCCTTGTTCCAGTGCGGCTTCAAGAACTTTTGCCGCCCGAACTTTGTTCGGGCGAGCCTCGCTCATCTTCGATGAGCGGGACTTCTCGTCAAACATCTTCTTTATAACTTCGTCTCTTTGCTTTTCGCTGAAGGCATAAGACAAGTTCTTGCCGACTTGGACCCGAAACAGCGGCGGCTGAGCGATGTAAAGGTAGCCGGAGTGGATAATGTCCGGAAAGTAGCGGTAGAACAAGGTCAAAAGCAGAGTGCGGATATGCGAGCCGTCCACGTCCGCGTCAGTCATGATGATAACGCGGTGATATCGCAAATTTTCGAGATTAAACTGCCCCCCCACTCCCGTGCCCATGGCAATTACCAGGTTTTTGATTTCCTGATTGGCAAGCATTTTATCAAGCCGCGCGCGCTCGACATTCAAAATTTTGCCGCGGAGAGGCAAGATAGCCTGAAATCTCCTGTCGCGCCCTTGCTTGGCTGAGCCTCCGGCAGAGTCACCCTCAACAATGTAAAGCTCGGACAATGCCGGGTCAGACTCCGAACAATCAGCGAGCTTGCCGGGCAGAGCCAGGCCTTCCAAAACTCCTTTCCGTATGACGGCGTCTCTGGCCGCCCTGGCCGCCAGCCTGGCTTTGGCCGCCAGCAAAACCTTTTCGATGATTTTCCCGGCGTCAGATGGATGTTCTTCGAGCCAGAATTCCAAGCCATCACCCACAACGTCCTCGACAATGCCTCTGACCTCCGCATTCCCGAGCTTGGCTTTAGTCTGGCCTTCGAACTGGGGATTCGGGAGCTTAACGGAAATAATGGCGTTCAGGCCTTCCCGCATATCCTCGCCGGTAAGCTTGTCCGCTTCCTTAAGGTAGCCGCTCTTAATTCCGTAATTATTGATGGAGCGAGTGAGCGCCGAGCGGAATCCGGTCAGGTGCATGCCGCCCTCAACCGTATGAATGTTGTTGGCAAAGGCAAGCACTGTTTCCGTGAACTCGTCCGAATATTGAACCGCGATTTCAACCATGACCGGGCCGACGGTCTTGGTAAGATAAATCGGCGAAGTCTTAACTACTTTATTGCGGTTGATGTGCTTGATGTAGGAAACCAAACCGCCTTCAAAATAATATTGGTAGGCAAAGCCGTCGCGTTCGTCCGTGATGACCATATGAACGCCCTTGGTCAGGTACGCCTGCTGGCGATAATGGTCTAAGACCTGCTTGAGGTCGAACTCCCGCTCGGTAAATACTTCAGCGTCCGGCTTGTAAGTAATTTTGGTTCCATGCTGCCAGGCGTCCTTCGTGTTGACTTTGCCTTCCTGTTTAATTTTGCTTAGAGGTTTGCCCCGCCTGTATTCCTGCGTGTAGATTTTTCCGTCGCGCCGGACTTCGGCGCGAAGATATTCGGACAAGGCGTTGACCACAGAAACACCAACGCCGTGCAATCCGCCTGAGACTTTGTAGCCGGATGCGTCGCCGCCGAACTTGCCGCCGGCATGCAAAACAGTCAGCACAGTTTCCAGCGCCGACTTTTTGGTTTGTTTGTGTACGTCGACCGGGATGCCTCGGCCGTCGTCCACAACCGTAGCAGAATTGTCCTTGTGAATGATTATTTGAATTTGATGAGCAAAACCGGCCATGGCTTCGTCAATGGAGTTGTCCACGACTTCCTTAAGGAGATGGTGAAAACCTTCCTTGGCCGTGTTTCCAATGTACATCCCGGGCCGCTTGCGGACAGGCTCAAGGCCCTCAAGAACAGTGATTTGCTCGGCAGTATATTTTTTATCTTTTTGCTCGGATTTTTCGAGATTTTTAGCCATAAAAATATGCCCTTTTGGGTATCTATATTATAGCAAATTTTAGGCCATTTTTAAACTACCTAATTTCGGCTGAAAATTGCTTTTTTGTCTCTTCAATAAGCTTATTCTGCAGCGGCTCGACTTCCCCGGATTTAAGAGTTCTGTCTATACTTCTATAAACAACGCGATAAGTGTAGCTAATCTTGTCCTTGCCGAATTTTTTTTCATCCTCGTATTTATCCAGAAGTTCCACCTGCTCCACCAAATCGCCGCCGATGTCGCGGATCAGGTCGAAGTAATTATTCGGCACGAATGATTTATCGACAATAAAAGAGATATCTCTAGAGATAGGCGGAAATTTGCTGACTTCCTGATACTTTCGGCCAAGCTTAAGCTGTTTGACCACCCGTGGGTCTTGAGACCATAGCAGGCGGATGTCGGGCAGCTGCATGCTTACGATTGCCAACCGCTCCATGCCAAAGCCAAATGCCCAACCGTGATACCCGGTTAGGCCGAAATTTGCCAGTACGCTCCTTCGCGCCATGCCCGAGCCCACCATCTCCACCCACTTATTATTAATTTCCGCTTCCATCTCAAAACTTGGGTCGGTATAAGGGAAGTTATGTTCATAAAATCGAATTTGGGTCTGGCCAAAAACGCTGCGCGCGACCTCGGCCAGTGCTTTTTTCAAATCGTCAGGCGTTATGTTGACTTTGTCGTCAGGACCGATGTAAAGCCCGCCGAACTGATGAAAAACATTCATGTGGTGGCGGTCAATCTCGTCTTTGCGGTAAACCTTGCCGTAGCAAATTACGCCAAGAGTTTCATTCTTCTCGATTCTCTTTTTGATTTCCGGGTGGTTCAAATAATAATACCAAAACACGGTGTCGTGGGTCCTAAGAACATGCTCATCGTCAATATAATAAGTGTCAGATTTGCTGCGGGCAGGATGCCCGGGCGGCATGTTGAACAAGTCAAACAGCACGTGAGTGGGTACGATTTCCGGAATTTTGATATCGTCGAAATCCTTAAAAGTCGGCGTCAACTTCACTCTTTGAATCAGTTCGGCAAGCGGGCTTGCCGGCGTGCGCGATAAATCCGGCATAGCCAAAAAGCGCTTGATTCTTTGCGCTTCAGCGTCCGTTCGTTTTTCAAGCTGCTGTTTAGCTTTCCTCTCTTCCTCGGACTCTATGACAAAGAAGCTCATTTGACTTCAAGTGTTCCTTTGATCTGGGGGTTAAGCTGATCTTTGTATTCGAACTTGCCGCTTACCTCAGCGGTAAAACTGAAGGTTTGGTTTTGTTCAAGCTTGGGCGACTGAAAGCCGCCAAAGCTGCTGTTTGCCTCATATACGACCTGGTGGTTCACAGCGTCCTTATTCAGCCAAACGACTGTATCGCCTTTGCTGACGACGACGGACTCGGGGCTGAATTTGTCATTTTCGATAAATACCGAAACTGTCTTCACATTCGGGTTAGCGGTCTTTTCGCGCAATGCGGCTAATGTCGTGATTGTCGGCTCATGCAGGCCAAAGGTTTTGGTGTCATTCTCGATTTGCCTGAGGCGGACATCAGTCATTTTTACTCCGGGCGTTATGGGGTCGTAGTTTTCAGCCACATCTCTGGCGTCGTTGTAATCTTTAATCACGGCAATTTCCCGGCGGTCAGTATATTTAAGCCCCGGCTCGGTTTTATAAATGTTGATTTCATCTCCATCCGCCAGCCCGTCCTCATCGCTGTCCGCCTTGTTGGGATTAGTTCCCTCCTTGAATTCGTTGTAGTTTATTAGCCCATCGCTGTCAGGGTCAGATTCATCGGAGCACCGGCTTTCGTCTGTGCAACTCTCGCTTCCGAAGTGCTGGTTCAGCCAAACTCTCGGCAGCTTGGTTTGCTTGACCGGCTCCTCATTTTTCCGGGCATTTGTTACGAGGTAATAAATAAGAATCCCCAAAAGCAGTATCAAAACCACGGCTCCGGAGGCCGCAACCCATTTCCTCATTTCTGGACTGAATTTAAATTTCTTCGGCCCGGGAGATTTGGGCGGCATCACGCCTGGAGGAACACTTGGCGGAATGCTCTTCGGCGCCTCGGCCCGAGGTTCGGGTCGTGGGGCGTTTGGGATGGAGGGCATTACCGTGAAATCAATATCCTGATTGCTTGGCGGTTGATTAGGCATGAGTTACGGCTTAGCGTAAAGAAAATACGATTCAAGAAAAATAAACGCGAGAACTAAAATTGCGGCATTGAGGAGGTTAAACAGGCCGGATGACTGCAGGATTAACGAGCCTGCGATTATGACCGAAAACCAAACCGCTTGACGAAGCGAGACGAAGAAGTAGTTCTCCGCCCGCTCTCTTTGCCCGAACATCTGTCTAAGTTGGAACCCGGCAAGAGCCGCAGTGCTCATGATTAGAACTAATAAATCCAGGTAAAAAAGAACAACATTGAACCGAGCTCCATAAGGGTCAAGGTATCGGATTACCAGAACCAAGGAAATCAGCGACAGAACTGAACCTGTTCCGAGCAAAAAACTGTAGCCTCGAAGCTTGTTTCTCATTTAAATTATACTAAAAAATGACGGAACTTACAATCATGGGGCTTCCGCGCATCCAGTTCGTAGAATGAATCGCTTTTGCAGGTCTCAATAATCTCTTTGATCGTCTTGAGTAGATGATTTTTGACCTGCTCAATTTCGGCCTCGCTTCCGACAAACTCCTGGCTGTCCCTGAGGCTGGCCAAATACCAATACCTAAGCGACTTAACCTTCTGCTTGAACTGCTCCTGCGCAGCCCACTGGTATATCAATAGCTGGTTTTTATCCTCAGCGGTCAATTTTTCCTTAACCTGGCCGGTTTTGTAGTCAATAATCTCGATTGAGCCGTCGATATTTTGGTCCGCGCGGTCAATTTTTCCAGTAAACTTATAATCTCCCAGTTTGAGCTTGAATTTTTGCTCAAGGAACAGGATTTTCTTCGGGTTTTCGGAGAATCTTTTGTGAAAAATCTCGAGCATTTCCAGTCCCCGCCTGCGGCCCCTTTCCTTCTCGATTTTATCGGGGTACCAGTCATCCACCCAAACCTCCTGGTAGAACTTTTTTAGCACTTCAAAGCCTGGGACGCGAAGTCCTGCATTACTCTTGCCGAACAAATCAGCCTGCTTCTCACTGTTAAGCTGCTGATAATGCTCAAGAAACTTCTGCAAGGCTTTATGCACCGTATCGCCTAGCGATAAATATGGACTGCCGGGCAGGGGGATTTGGTAAATATAGCGAAGCTTATACTCCAGCGGGCAACTCAAAAAGCTGGAAATCTGCGAAAACGAAAAGGTTTCGGGAACCGAATATTTAGGAGCTGGCTTAAGCAGGGGCGGCTGTTTGGCAAAGAACACCTGTCCCATGGGCTTGGCAGTGGCCGGCTTGGCAGCCATGCCTAATTCCACTAAGAAGCGGGAGGGCTTCTTGTGCATTGCCCCTCCATAATCATTCCCCCAGGTCAGATAAAGGTACTGTTTGGCGCGGGTAACTGCCACGTAGAACAGCCTTCTTTCCTCCATGAGGTGGACGTCTCCTTCGGGAAGTATTTCCTTAATCAAGCTGGCCGGCATTTCTATCTGCTCCTTTCGCTCCCTGGACGGAAACCGCTGATCGACCAGATTAACCACAAACACGCATTTGAATTCCAGTCCCTTGGCAGAATGAATGGTCATAACCCTGACTGCCTCAGGCCCCAAATCCGGGTTAAAGGCAAGCTCGCCCTGATCCCCGGCTTCCTGCTCCAGCTTGATGTGATTTAGGAACGCCTTAAGCGATTTGTCCGTATTTTCCTGCTCAAATGTTTGGGATTTGCGGTAAAACTGCTCAAGCAGGCTTCTGTTTTCCGTATTCTGCATGGAATCCTCAAGCAGGGACTTGGTGAGGCCAAGGTCGGTTAGAATTTTTACGATCAGCTCGGAAACCGGCGTTTCTCTGGCCAGGCTGGTATGCTTATTGACCAGCTCAACAAGCTTGTCGATTTTTTTGTAGGATTCGGAAGAGAGCCGAACCAGGCTTCTGGCTTCCTTCAAGGCCTCGAATATTGTCAGCGCTTTTTTCCTTGCCATCTGCGACAGGCTAACCAGGTCCAAATCGCTGATGCGGAAAATATCCATGTTGAGTATGCGGAAAACATTCTCGCTTTCATGCCTATTATCCAAAATATTGAAGTATGAGAGTAAATTCAGGATAAACGGCTTTTTATACAGGCCGCGGTTGGCCACAAAGATGTAGGGGACTCCCCGCCTGTTCAATTCAAGCACAAACGGCTCGGCTGAATCATTGGCGCGGACCAGAATCGCGAAATCATTCCAATTAAGCCCTGCCTTTGAATTAAGTTCAATAATCTCATCAACAACCCGGTTGACTTCCTCGTGAATCGACTGGCCGTGCAGCACCTCGATCGATCCTCTTTCAGCATTATGGCCGGCCAAACGCTTTACAATTTTAAGCTTATGTTCGAGCCGCTCAGGATTGTTTTGCTGGATAAAGCCGTAAGCCAGATCCAAGATAGCTTGAGTAGACCGGTAATTGTCAACCAGGGTTATTTCGTTCGTGTTTTTGTAGTCATCTTTGAATTTAAGGATGTTGGATATCGAAGCGCCGCGGAATTTATAGATTGATTGGTCGTCGTCCCCAACCACGGTCAGGTTATTCATGGGCACTGCCAAGAGCTTAACCATTTCGTATTGGGATAGGTCAGTATCCTGGAACTCATCAACGAGGATGTATTTGAACTGCTTCTGGTAGTGACCCAAAATTTTCGGTCTGGTCCGAAAAAGCTTTATCGTGTAATTAATTAAGTCCCCGAAGTCTAAATAGGAATTATCCAAAAGCAGTTTTTGATATTTATGGTAAGCATTTGCAACTTCTGTGATTCGGCTAATCTCAAGCTCCTCTTCACTGTTCGCATCTTTTCCCTTTACCCTTTTCCCTTTACCCTTTTCCACGCGGTCTTTGTTGAGCTTCAAACCCTCAGCATAAGCTAAGTATTCCTCGGGTGTTATTCCCTCGCCTTTGGCTTTTTGAAAATGTTTTACCAGCGAATGAATGAACTTATTCGGGTTGCCGAACGGCTTGTAATAGTCCAGGTCGAAATCATGCAAATGCTTTTTTATCAGCAGCCAGGCAGAGGTTTCATTAAGCACCCGGAAGTCGCCCGGGAGTCCGATGTCCAGCGCATGTTGGATTAGGATTTTTTGAGCGAAGGCATGAAAAGTCGAAATATTGACTTCGACGTACCCCAGCGGAAGCAGCTCGTCGACGCGCTCTTCCATCTCCGTTGCCGCCTTTTCGGTAAAGGTCAAAGCAAGAATTTCATCCGGCCTTGCCAGTTTTTGCTCAAGCAGCCAGGCGATTCTCCTGGTAAGCACAGTGGTTTTGCCGGTTCCAGCGCCCGCAATAATCAAAAGCGGTCCCTGGCCAAAGGTCACGGACTTAACTTGCTGTTGGTTCAGACCCTCCAGGACCTGAGATTTGGTCTTGACTGTTTGCCTCATAAATTGGCGTCCCCAGAAGGATTCGAACCTTCGGCCTCAGCCTCCGGAGGGCTACGCTCTAATCCACTGAGCTATGGGGACGAGCTAAAAATTGCCAGTAATCGCAAACGCGGTTTTATCTTTGTTTGGTCTCGTCATAAACTGACCAGGCTCTGGCACCAAAGATGGATCATCCCCAATATATCTATAGTGCCACGCGTTTTCCAGAAACCATTTGAAGGCATGGGCACTTACTGCTGGGATATCAATCTGAAATAAATATTTGCCCTCGACCAGTTGAGGCTCCAAAAAAGTCCCGCCGGCTCCTTGGGCATATGCTGTCAGAGCACTCTCAAAGGCCTTTTTAGCCTCCTCCCGCCTAACTTCAACGTCTCCTTCTTCTGTCATGCTCAGCGGGTCCGTGGCCTATTTCTAATCGGCATCAAATACTTCTTGGTATCCGAATCTAAATCCAGGTACTGGTCAACCAATTCTCTCATTTTGCTGGAAGTGCTTTTGCCGAATGACACCAGTTCCACCCGCACACCTTGGATCTGCAGGTATTCTAAAAGTGGAATATAGTCACCGTCACCCGAAGCCAGCACCACCACATCCAATTTTGGCAGCAGTTTGATTATGTCCATAACAATGCCGACATCCCAGTCACCCTTTTTAGTGCCGCCGTAATACGTCTGCAAATCTTTGAGTTTCACTTCGAATCCAGCCTTCCTCAAGGCATCGAAAAATGTCTGTTCCTCGGGCATGTCCGCTCGGATTCCATAGGCGATGGCGCGGACCAGCGGCCTTTCCCCCACCGCGTCCTTAAGAACCGAATTGAAATTAACGCGGGCATTATAAACATTGCGGGCCGTATAATATAAATTTTGAATATCCACAAACAAGCCGACTCTTTGTTCTGCTCTCATATTTTTAAAATGTTATATCCATGCTTAACATTTAATTATAATAACCTCTCTATTTTTGCTTCCGGTAAATTCTCGACCTTTTTTTCCACCTCAAGCTCCAGATTTGAGGCGTTCGTAATTTGAGATTTCAGCTTGGAGTAGCCATCGATTACGGTGCCCATGGTATTATTGGTGTTTTTCACGTGATTAGCAAGCGTGTCTAAAATTCTATTAAACTTATCACTTTCCTGCTTGATCCCATTGATCATGGCCAGGACTTGCTGGGCGGCCTTGCTGATTTGCTGGCCGCGCAAAGAGACCAAGAGTCCGCGCAGCGTGATATTGAGGGTATTCGGACCAACGATTATAACCTTTTTTGTGCGGCTGTAAATTTGAGTCTCTTGGTCGTTAGCGGTTTCCATATAGACTCCTTCACTGGGTATAAACATCAAAGAATAGTCAAAGGTTCCCTCCTGCGGCAATATATATTTCTTATGGATTTCATCAATCCGTTTTTTGACATCCTTGAGAAACGCTTTTTTGAGCGCGTCCGCGGACTCATCGGTTTTCGCTTCCTTATACAGCCTGTAATTTTCCATGCTGAACTTGCTGTCCACCGGAAGCAGTAAGTCCCCAATCGTTATAGCCGCGTCAACAACCTCCCCGTTTTTGAATCGATATTGGAATTTGCAGAATTCCTTCGGAAAAACATCGGTCAAAAGATTTTCCAGTATCTCTTCTCCGAAGTTCCCGCGAAGCTTAGGCGAGGCCAAGGTTTCGGTCAGGCGTCGTATATCCGGGCCGATTTGCCCGACTGAGCCCAGCTCTTTGTTGAGTGCTGCAATGACTTTGGCGGCGTTGTCCAGGCGCTCATTGATCGCCTTGTTTGTTTCATCAATGCTTTTTTGCATTCCCTGGCGGGTTTGCTCAGTGCCCTGCTTGATTTCCTTCATCCACTCCATCATTACCTTCAAAGTCTCATTGTCTTTCTCGGGTTCTGCCTTTTTCCGGAATTGCAAATATACCAGGATCGCGAATCCGGCAATAACGACAATAAGCAGAATATTAGACTGGTTCATAGCCTGTATTATAACATTTTTAACTGGAACCGGAGTATGCTATATTGAGCGTCTCAAGGAGGGCCCGAATGGGCAAACGCGTTCGCGAAAGGCATTTTTCCGTGATTGGCATGTCCAATCACGGAAAATCGCACTGGTCCGAACTACTGGCTGCTCTGGGATATCGATGGATATCCATCGACAAGCGCATAGCCGAGCGCCTGCGTCCCGAACTCGAAACTAAAGGCCTTACCGTTGATACCGATGGGGTCGCGGCATGGATGGGCATGCCGTGGGACGAAGGGTTCGAAAGCAACCAGGCTCGATATCTCCAGTTGGAAGAAGAGCTCACGCGCGAAGCATTGCTCACGCTGGACCCCGGTACCCCGACTGTTATCGACACGACCGGCAGCGTGGTTCACCTCAGCGGTGAGCTGCTGACCCTGCTCATCGAACTAACCGTCGTCATCTTGGTGGATTCTGATGACAATCGTGACGCTGAAGGTGTGGCGCTCTATCTATCCAAGCCCAAGCCAGTGGCCCTCGTGAGTTTCTGGGACAGCAGCTGGAATACCCTGGGTGAGGAAGATCGAATGGCACATCTCAAGACCGCGATTGCCGGCCTGCGTAAGCTGCGTGCCAGCATTTACCGTGGCATTGCCCACGTGATCCTGCCCTACGCTCAGCACCACGAATCAGGCTGGACGGTCAGTGAGTTCATAGCTGCGATCGAATCACAGACCGCATGATTGCATAGCGCATCGTGAGTAGGAGCTCCGGTACGCTATTTTTTTGCTAAAGGTCTTGATTTTTTAATAGAAACTCCATATAATTATCTAGCTGCAGGATTTCGATTCCCAGGTGACATACGGAAATCCGAGACCTGTTTTTAATTCGCTCATCGTCGCGGGGTAGAGAAATGGCATCTCGCAAGGCTCATAACCTTGAGATTGGCGGTTCGAGTCCGCCCCCCGCAACCAAGAAAGAGAGTTCGCAATTGTTAGCTCGGCATAGATTGAAAACTACCGGTCGTCAAAATCTGCTGATTTTGCGACCTGCGTTCTCGCGCCGTCGCGCTGCGAAAGCTAGTTTTACAATCCATGCCTCGCACAATTGCTCACTGAGAAAATAAGGAATAATACAGAAAAATTGCCACGGCTTTTTAATTTAACCATGAGGCAATTTTTCTGAGAGGAGCAGCATGTAGACCGTAGCGCAATTTGCTTCAGCAAATTCGCGAAGTGTCTACCCGACTGCGACGAGGCTGGGTAGCTCAGTTGGCAGAGCGTGGGACTCATAAGCCCGAGGTCGTGGGTTCGATCCCCACCCCAGCCACCAGAGAACATTCTGAGTTACAGCAAAAATTAGGTGCGCAGGACGAAGTCCGAGCACGAATTTTTGCTAAGAGGAGCAGCATGTAAACCGAAGCAGCCGTCATGACGGATGCGAAAGTTTACCCGACTGCGACGAGGGTCCGTGGTGTAGCCTGGTCTAACACGTCTCCCTGTCACGGAGAAGATCGAGGGTTCAAATCCCTTCGGACCCGCCACAAAGAGCATTAGCGAAAGCTAGTGTTTTTTGTTTAGGAATCTGCAGGCGAAACTATACTATGAAATTGCCGTACGGCCGTTTTGTAGTATAGCCTTTAGGTCTTTAACGTTTTTTATTTTGCCCAAAACTATTTGAGTCTTAACTTCAGATATCTTCTGGCCGAGAGCGCGGCCGGGTTTGAGATCTGAAAGCTTCATGATCAGCTCTCCCTTGGCAAGCTTATCAATAAGCGTTTTTTTATTATTAATTTGCCTTAAAAACCGTGAGCCGATCTCGAGCACCCTTACGCTCCTTCTTCTATACCATTCATTCGCTGAGGTCATGATATTGCCCTCCAAATCAGCGCGCCACAAATCCAGGAGCAAATTGAAATTCTCGTTAAATGCGTACATTGCCTGTTCCTCCGGGGTCATTTTCAGAAATGACCGCTTGCCGTGATGCTCGATCAGCCAGGCTACCGCTTCCTTATCGTTTCTGGAAAAGCGAAGTCTTCGCGCGAAGCCCAAAAAAATCTCCCTCGAAGCCTGTTCGTGCCCTTTAGTCGAGATGACCTGGCCCTCGTCCTTTATAGCTTCTTGGCCCACCATCGGCTTGCCGATGTCGTGAAGAAGGGCCGCATAAAAAAGGTTTATATTGCGGACCTTAACCCCGCTTAAAACCAAAAGCGCGTGCTCAAATTGCGAGCCCTCCAGGTGATAGTGTTTCGACTTATGATAAAAGTTCTTAAGCGGCTCAAATTCAGGGATTAAGAATTTCAGCAGATCCACCTGGTCCAAAAGCCTCATTCCCTGCACTCTATTTTTGGAAAGTAAAATCTTATCCAGTTCGGATTTGACTCTTTCACTGGGGATTCCTTGGATATATTTTGCCCGGGTTTTGATGGCGGCAAAACTATTCTTTTCAAGCTTAAACCCAAACTGAGCGCTAAAACGAACGGCGCGAAGCATTCTGAGATGGTCCTCATCAATTCTTTTTTTAGGATCACCCACGAACCGAATCAGTCTGGCCTTCATATCCCTCAAGCCCCCGACTGGGTCTAGCAGTTCTCTTTTTATAGGATTAAAATAAAGAGCATTGATTGTAAAATCGCGGCGTTTGGCGTCCTCTCTATAATCTTTAATAAAATTAACTTTGTCAGGATGCCGCTTGTCGCTATATTTGCCCTCTGACCGAAAGGTAGTAATCTCAATGGGCACACTTTTAACGATCGTTAAAAGTGTGCCCCACTGTTTGCCCACGCGCTTAACTGGCAAATCAAGTTCTCTCAAAACCTTTTCAACTTGCTCGGGACGTGCAGAAGTGGTTACATCTAAATTGTCGGATTTGCGCCTCAGCAAAAAATCGCGAACAAAACCCCCGACAAAAAAAGTCTGGTGTCCTTCCCTATGCAAAAATCGGACAATTCTCATGCCCGATTTTTCCAGTGAGGTTCTTGGTTTCCAATTCAAATGCATTATTCTAGGTAAGCAACTACACTTGCATACGGGACAGTATGCAAGTGTTTTTTCATACAGCGTTAATTATTCCTTGAAAGTTCCGGATTCCAGATTCCGGTGAGTTCGGGTGCGGTGCTTGCGGGCAACTTTAAGCCTAGTCAAATGCTTTTCCAATGATGCGGCGGCGTCGGCAAAAGCCTTTTGGTCCTTATAATAGCCTTCCTGCATCAGTTTTTGCGCGCGCTCCCTGGCTTTTTCCGCCCTTCCGACGTCTATTTCGTCGCTGGCTTCGGCCGTCTCAGCCAAGACGACAAGCTCATTGCCAGACTTAACTTCCACGGTCCCCGACGATACGGCAAAAACACGCTCCGCATTTCCGGCGCTGTATCTAATTTCCCCAGCCTTGAGGTTGGACACAAGCGGAACATGGCCGGTAAGGACCGTGATTTCGCCGGTTTGAGTGGGAAGCGTGACTGAGTCGACTTCTTCGTCAATCAGCACGCGCTCGGGTGTGACTAGTTTGAATTTAAACATAAAATTGGCATTAGTGGTTATTCGGCAGAGCTGCGCGTATCGTCTTGTGGTAGTGTTGAGCGTTAGCTTGCAGTTACTTCCCCTCCTAGGATAGGAGGGGAAGTAAAAGAATTGGGTTGGGCAGGGGAGGTACGGTTCAAGCTTGTACTCTACCCCACCTAACCTCCAGCCCCCGGCGGCAGGTGAGGGAGAGGGTTTCTATTCTAGGGGAGGAATCCTGGCGCTTGCGGTTAAACGCAAGCTACTTAACGTCAGCGATATCGCCTTGCATGTAAAAGGCATTCTCATCCTTATCGTCATGCTTGCCGTCGAGGATTTCTTTGAAGCTCGCTATCGTATCTTTCAATGATACGTATTTGCCGGCACGCCCCGTGAAGACCTCGGCCACGAAAAATGGCTGGGACAAAAACTTCTGGATTTTTCGGGCACGAGCCACAGCCAGTTTGTCTTCTTCAGACAATTCTTCGATGCCCAGAATGGCAATGATGTCCTGCAAGTCCTTGTATTTCTGCAAGACCTTCTGCACGCCTCGAGCGACTTCATAATGGTCCTTGCCGACAATGTTCGGGTCCAAAACCGTTGAGGTTGAGTCCAAAGGATCAACTGCCGGGTAAATCCCTAATTCAGTTAAGCCGCGTGACAAAACTACAGTTGAGTCCAAGTGAGCGAAGGTAGTAGCCGGCGCCGGGTCAGTCAAATCGTCTGCCGGCACATATACTGCCTGAATCGAAGTTATTGAGCCATGTTTGGTTGAGGTGATTCGTTCTTGCAACTCGCCCATGTCAGTTGCCAAAGTTGGCTGATAGCCTACAGCCGACGGAATTCGTCCGAGCAAAGTTGACACTTCGGAGCCAGCCTGAGTAAACCGGAAGATGTTATCGATAAACAAAAGCACATCCTGTTTTTCCTCATCACGGAAGTATTCGGCTAGCGAAAGGCCAGTTAGGCCAACTCGCGCCCTGATCCCAGGCGGCTCATTCATCTGGCCAAAAACCAGTGTGGTTTTGTTGAGCACGCCGGACTCTTGCATTTCTTTATATAAATCGTTTCCCTCGCGCGAACGTTCGCCAACACCAGCAAACACCGAAACTCCGCCGTGTTCAGCCGCTATATTGCGGATTAATTCGGTGATAATTACTGTTTTTCCAACCCCCGCTCCCCCGAACAAGCCGACCTTGCCGCCTTTGACTATTGGAGCAATCAAATCGATAACTTTTATCCCGGTCTCCAAAAGCTCGATTTTGGTGGATTGCTCATGAAACGCCGGCGCGGGCTTGTGAATCGAATATTTCTTGGCGGTCTTAACAGGCTCTTTGCCGTCGATCGGTTCTCCTAATGCATTGAACATCCTTCCCAGAGTTTCCTTGCCGACCGGAACCGAGATTGGAACGCCGGTGTCGGTTACTTCCAGGTTTCTTTCCAAGCCGTCGGTTGCGCCCATGGCCACAGTCCGAACCTGATTGGATCCGATGTGCTGGGCCACTTCCAGGACTAACTTTTGACCGTTGACTATTGATACTTCGAGGGCGCTTTGAATTTCCGGAAGTTTGTCAGTAAACTCCACGTCGACTACTGCTCCAATGACTTGTGTGACCTTGCCTTTATTCATAAGTATTGTCTTCGCTTTAATAATATGGTAAATTTAATGGCTCAAAAGGAGGATGCCGACATGAAAGACATTTCTCGGCTTTCTGACAGAACGCTACTGAACCGGTTCGAACGGGCGTGCGGCTGGCCCGCGTATAGGATGCCACGTGCGGAAGTGAGAAAACTGAAGCGTGAGCTTCTCCGTCGGCTCGGATCCAAGAAGAACGCGTCGGGGACCCGCAACGGAATGACGCCACTGCCGCCGGATTCATTCGACGCGGCGAATGCCGACAGCATTCGGTGAACCCGATGGGCGCTGCACGTGCGAGTTGCTCACGCACTTTGTGAGCGACTCGCCTTTTTTATCTGCTAATGATCTTACTGCAATACGGGGAAGCATTACAGTATTCAGGGAGTACCCTTACTGTCATCCTGAACGCAGTGAAGGATCTCATGAGATTCTTCGCTCCGCTCAGAATGACATTTTTTTATCCTTCCATGGCCAATTTGGCAGCGGAAATTTCCGACAACTCTTTGGTGATTCCTGCCTGCCTGGCCTGGTTATAGCTTAATGTCAGATCATCGATCAGATCACCGGCGGCGTCGTTGGCATTCTTCATGGCTACCATTCTCGCTGAATGCTCGGACGCGACCGCTTCCACCAGACACTGGTAAATCGCAAATTCAACCGTGCTTCCTATCAACCGCTCCAAAACCTCAATAGGACTTGGCTCAAAAAGATACTCTAATCCGTGATCTGTAATCTGTGATCCGTCGTCTGCAAATGGCAAGAGTTGAATCATATTCGGTTTTTGAACCAGGGTGGAAACAAAATCAGTATAAACGGCAAAAACTTTTTCGTATTTGAGCGCCAAATAGTCCGCGATCGCAATCTCGGCGATCGGGCGCGCGTCCAAAATCGAAATGTTTTTGTCTTTGCCGTCAAAAGCCGCGATAACGTTCAGCTTCATTCTTCGCGCGCTGTCAGAGCCTTTTTTGCCTATCGTAATCAAATCGATTTTTTCGGCTCCCTCGGATTTAATCACGTTCAAAGCTTTATTTATGACGTTTGAGTTCAAGGCGCCAGCAAGCCCTTTGTCCGATGTTATGAGAATCAGCAAAGTCCGAGGGATCATACCCCCCCTATCCCCCCCTATCTTAGGGGGGGATGAAGGGGGGGTAACTACTCGCTTAATCAAGGGATACTCCAGCAGATCTGCCTTTGTGGCCAGGCGCCTGATGAGTTCGCCGGAAAGTTGGGCGTAGGGACGCGACGCGATTGCCGCTGCCTGGGCTTTGCGCATCTTGGCCGCCGCCACCAGTTCCATCGCCTTGGTGATTTTGGCGATGTTTTGAGTAGATTTAATGCGTCTGCGAATTTCCCTAGATGATGGCATATGGTTTTATTCCCCTCCTAGGTTAGGAGGGGCTAGGGGAGGTACGGTTCAAGCTCGTACTCTACCCCTCCTAACCTCCCCTATTCTAGGGGAGGAATTTTTACGCAAAACCTTTCTTAAATTCTTCAATTACCTTCTTCAATTCTGGTTCGACTTCTTTTTCAAGGTCTTTAGCGCTTAAGATGGCTTGCAGCAATTTCTTATGCTGCACTTTCAGGAACTGATGAAACTTTGATTCCCAATCGCGGATTTTATCCAAAGGCACATCGTCCAGATACCCGTTGGTCGCGGCATAAATAATCGCCACCTGGTTTTCAACCGGCATGGGCTGATATTGATCCTGCTTGAGCACCTCGGTGATCCTGCGGCCGCGCTCGATGCGGGCTCTGGTTTGCGGGTCGAGGTCAGAAGCAAACTGGGCGAATGCGGCTAGCTCCCGGAATTGCGCCAGGTCCAGTCGAAGCTTGCCGGCTACTTTTTTCAGCGATTTGATTTGCGCCGCTGAACCCACGCGGGAAACCGAAATACCCACATTCAAGGCCGGCCTGATGCCCTGATAAAACAAATCTGATTCCAAATAAATCTGGCCGTCAGTAATGGAAATGACATTGGTCGGGATGTAGGCCGAAACATCCCCGGCCTGCGTTTCGATGATTGGCAAGGCCGTCAATGAACCGCCGCCGTGTTGTTTGCTTAATTTCGCCGCACGCTCAAGCAGGCGCGAGTGCAGATAGAACACGTCTCCAGGATACGCCTCTCTTCCAGGCGGCCTGCGGAGCAGCAGGGAGATTTCGCGGTAAGCCACGGCATGCTTGGACAAATCATCATAAATAATTAAAGCGTCCTTGCCCTGGTCCATGAAGTATTCGCCCATGGCCGCACCAGCAAATGGCGCTAAATACGAAAATGAAGCAGGGTCAGAGGCCCCAGCCACCACAATGATTGTGTGCTTCATGGCGTCATTCTTTTCCAGTTCGCCCATGATGCGGGCGATTTTGGATTCCTTCTGCCCGATGGCGACATAGATGCAAATTACGTTTTTCCCCTTTTGGTTGATAATAGTGTCAATCGCAATCGCGGTTTTGCCGGTCTGTCTATCCCCAATAATCAATTCGCGCTGTCCCTTGCCGATAGGAATCATGCCGTCAATCGCCTTAATGCCGGTCTGAAGCGGCTGGTTTACCGGCTGCCTGGCCATGACCCCGGGCGCGATTTTTTCAAGCGGATATGAAGTTTTTGAACTGATCGGACCTTTGTTGTCCACTGGCTGGCCTAGAGGATTAACTACGCGGCCAATAAACCCTTCACCTACGGGCACTGACAAAATCTTCCCTGTGCCCTTAACCCTATCCCCTTGTTTTATGTGTTCATAATTGCCCAGAAGAATCGCGCCAATAGTGTCCTGCTCCAGATTTAAGGCAACTCCGAGAGTGCCGCCTGTAAACTCAAGCATTTCCGAAGCCTTCGCGTTTGAAAGCCCTGAAACGCGGGTAATGCCGTCGCCCACGGCCAGAACCGTGCCAACCGTTTCCGCTTTGGTCTCAGCCTGAAACTTTTCGATTTTAGCTTTCAATTGCTCGATAAGGTTGCTCATACTACTCTTGGATATTTTTCTTTAATTCGGCCAGCGATTTTTTAACAGACGCATCGATCATCAGGTCATCAACGGCCACCACCACGCCCCCGATCAAGTTTTCGTCAATTTTTTTCTTCAACTCGACTTTGCCTTTTAAGTACTTGTTAAGCACCTCTACTATCTGTTTCTCGTTGTCAGAATTTAAGGGATGAGATGAGGCTACTTCGGCCTGTTTGATACCTTTGCTTTCCAATTCCTTCTTATGGAATTCCGCTTCGATCTCACCGAACATTCTCAAGTCGTTGTTCTCGGACAAAATCCGCACAAAATTATCTAAAATCTTATCCAAGTCCTTGGGAGAAGTGTTGATAGCAACCTCGTGCAAAGCGGCGGCATATTGTCTGGCAGAAAATTTCATAGGTTTTCTTTGCATCTACCCCTCTTAGTCTCCCCTATTCTAGGGGAGAAACCCTAACGCTTTACCTGAAGGATTCGGCCGCAGTTTTACCCTCCTAGAATAGGAGGGTCGGCGGTTGTTTAAAGCTAACACTTTGCTTAACCGCCGGGGAGGTAGATATAAGCTATTTTATTCCATTTAAACTTTCATTTATTAGCTCATGATCTTTCTTCGGATCAAGCTTGGCTCGCAGTATCTTTTCGGAAGCCATGACCACTAGCGTCGCGACTTCCTGCTTCACTTCCTTGAGCATCTGCTGTTTTTGCGACTCAATCGAATTTTCAGCCTGCCTAAGCAGGGTTTCGGACTGCTTTTGGGCGTCAAAAATAATTTCTTGTTTGGTTTTGTTGGCCGTGTCAGACGCCAGCCGCAGAACCTGGTCGGCCTCACCTCGGATTTTCCTCATTTCCGCCTGCTTCCATTCTTCGAATTTCTTCTTCTCTTCATCCATGAGCACGGCATTCTTTAGCCCCTGCTCAATCCTCTCCTGGCGCTTGGTCAGGGTTTGTCCCAAGGGCTTAACAATCCATTTCCAAAAGACAAACAAGACAATACTGAAGTTAATCAGCTGGCCGACAAATAATTTCCAGTCAATGCCCAAAGTTCCTAAAAGTGATTGGTGCTCCATGTCTTAAGTGTAAAATTTAAAGTGTAAAGCGCAAAATATTTTACGCTTTACGTTTTACCCTTTACGTTTAAAGAATGAACGTGATAACCAGGGCGTAGATCGCGATAGCTTCGGCAAACGCCATACCCAGAAGCATCGGGACGAACAGCTTGTCGACCGATTCCGGATTGCGTCCGATCGACTCCATGGCTTTGGCGCCGATCTTGCCGACTGCCAGAGCGGGCCCCAGGCCGCCGATGGCGATCGTGATGCCCTTGGTGAAAATTTTAATCATTTCCTCGTCCATATTTTCTTCTTTCTCCTTCGACTGGGAATATTTTTTAAGTCGAGGTTTAAAAGTTCAGAAACAGTAACCTAACCGACCCTTAAGTTACCATAACCCAAACTCTTAATGCGCGGCCTCGTGCACGGGCGCCGTGGCCATGGTCAAATACACCAAGACCAGCATCGAAAACACCAAAGCCTGGATTAAGCCGACTATCAATTCCAAAAACATGAACGGCAGAGGAAGGAAATAAACGAACAGTCCGGCCATGACCGTCAGCAAAACTTCACCGGCAAAAATGTTGCCAAACAACCGGAAGGACAGTGAAATTAATTTCGCCACTTCGGAAATTATTTCCAAAAAACCGATGCCGAACTCGATCAAGCCGGTTAGGATGCTGATGCCGCCTTTTCTGACCGCTTGCACCAAATCCCCGAGCTTGATGAACTTATTCGCGTATTTGAAAAAGCCGATGGCCGCTATCCCCAGAATATGGGGAACAAAAACGCCGAATACGGCCATGGCCAAGGTCATGTTCAAATCGGCATTGGCCGGCCGAAGCAGGGGGGCAAACTCGATCTTGCCGTGAAGTTCTATGTAGCGGCCGATGGAGCCGATGCCCGGCAACAAACCAAGCCAGTTGGAAAATAATATGAACAGGAACAATCCTCCCACTATCGGCAGGAACTTCATGGATTTGGCGCGGTCGGAGGTTACGCGGTCAACGTACCCGAGCATAAACTCCAAAACGCCTTCGGCGAAATTTTGGACCCCTTTCGGAATCAAATCTGTTTTCTGGCGCAAAATCAAGCCGGCTAGTATAAAAAACAAAACCGCCAAGACCGAGGCAATATAAGAATTAGTAACCGGAAAATCGGCTACATGAAAGATTGGCTCCGCAACCAAAGGCGGTATGGCGTAGAGCATCATCGCTTCATCAGCTCCTTAATTCTTCTCGTTATCCAAATCGTGGTCATGGCAATGGCCAGCAAGATGCCAGCCAAGGTAAACCAAGGGTCGGAATCGGCTTTGCGGTCCAGCCATTTGCCCGCCAATCCAAGCGCAACCAACGGCAGGGCGATTGTGAAGCCGAATTCCATAGCGAACTGGACTAACCGCCATTTATTTAGACTTTGGTTTTGGATGTCTTTTCCCATAATTAGGCGCGTAAATTCTAACAAAAAATCGCCGATTTGGCAATAGTGAGGTTTTTAAGAGGTATTGACAATGCTAACGAGCTTTTTAACTAAAGCCGAGTTACCGGCAATAAAACCGCGGTCGCCCATTTGCCAATCTTTGCCCATGAAATTTTTCACAACCCCACCGGCTTCCCTAACCAAAAGCGCCGATGGAGCGTAATCCCAGATGTTGGCCCCGCCAATCATGATGCTCCAATCAAGACTGCCGCGGGATATTAAGGTGCCTGTAGTGCCGGCGCTGCCAAGGTTTCTCGCCCAGAATGACTTATCCTTTATCGACCGATTGATCTTAGTTAAAACCTCAAAGCCGTCGTTGAAATAAAAATCAAAAGCACCTTGGCTGGATCTAAGATTAGTGTTATTAGCACATCTAATCTTTTTATTGTTCAAGAAACTTCCCTTGTTTCTTTCGGCGAAATACAAACGTTCGTGAATCGGATCGTATATTGCGCTGAACTTAATCCTGTTTGATTGGACAAACGCCAACTGCGTTACGAACAAAGGAATGCCGAGAAGGAAATTGTTCGTTCCGTCGAGCGGGTCGATAATCCATTTGTTTGAATGCCGGTTATATTCTCCGGACTCCTCGGAAATTATGGCGTGAGTGGGGAACTTTTTCTTGATTCTGTCTGTGATGAGCTTGTCGGCGGCCAAATCTGCCTCCGTTACGAAGTCTAGGGCATGCGCTTTAGTGTTGGCAACAGTAATCTTTCCAAATTTTTCCCTTAGGATCGCACCAGCGTCTCTGAGCAATTGCTTTATAAATTTTTCCATTTTTCTGGAGCCAGGGGTGGGGATCGAACCCACGACCTACCGCTTACGAAGCGGTTGCTCTGCCAGCTGAGCTACCCTGGCGCTAATTATAAAATCGATTCTGACTTGAAAATTATATCAAATCCGCATCGGACGCACAATCCAATATCGCTTTTGGTCGATCGACAACTTTTGATATAATATTGCTACCATGAAGCGAAGAACTAAGAAAAGAATCAAGCAAGCGGCTCAAACGTTTATGTCGCAATTGCTTTGGACAATCAGAGATCTGGCAGACGCAATGCCATCTCCTTTTGAAACCAAGGGTCAATACCAACGCCGAGTTTGGAGCAATTTGCCGAGGTACCCTGTACAAAAAATCCAGTTTGGCATGAGCAGGCTCAAGCAGCAAGGCTTAGCCAGGGAAAGCAAGAAGCGCAGATTTGTCCTGGAATTGACTCTAGAGGGCCGGCGCAAACTGCTGATCAGGCAAATTAGCTCTAAGCGGAAACCAACTAGGGACGGCCGGTCAACAATCATCATATTTGACATTCCTGAGGAAAAACGCAGGCATCGAGCCTTTTTGCGGCGGCTGTTGTTAAAAAACGGTTTCATGAATTTGCAAAAAAGCGTCCTTATAAGCCGCTTCGAGCTGCCAGACGAGTTTTTCGAATTGTTAAAAGAATTGGGACTATACCAAAACGTAACGATGATCAAGGGTCAAATACAATTCCGGAGTTAAAAAAATGTCACTTTTCGTCGATCGACAATTCTTGGCATTCCATAAGTAGGTATGTGCTACAATTTTCCATCCCACTCTTTATAAAATTCTTTTAAAAACTTTTCCACGAACCTGTGCCTTCTCAAGGCTAATTTTCTGGCGGTCGAAGTATGCATTTGATCTTTCAGCAGCAATACTTTTTCATAGAAGTGATTAATCGTGGTACTGCCTCTTTTCTTGTATTGCTCAAAAGTCGCATGCATGACTGGTTTTATGCGCGGGTCATGTATGGTTCGCTTTATCAGTCCACCCCAGGTCAATGTTCTCGCAATCCCGATTGCGCCCAAGTTGTCCAACTTATCGGCGTCCCTCACAACCATGCCTTCTACAGTTCGTACTTTTGATTTTACCCTGGCACCCTTAAAAGTGACCTCATCGACTATTTCGCAAACCTGATTGACTATGCCCCTGTCGACTCCCAGTTTCCCAAGGAGTTTCCTGCAAATTTTACTGCCGGCGTTCTCAGCGCCTTTGAAGTATTTGTAGTCTCCGACATCATGGAGTAAGGCTGCCAGTTCAACAATAAATTTATCCGCTTTTTCCTTGCGAGCTAAATACAGGGCGAGTTTGCGGACGCGGTCAATATGATCCCAGGCATGCACCGGATCATGCGTCATGGTTTTCTTCACAAATTTTTCAACTTTTCGGATAACTTCTTTCTTGTCCATAAAAATATGTCACTTTCGCTAGATCGAGCGAAAGTGTATATGTTGTTCGAGCTGTGCAAGGTCCATGCGAAGGAAATCTGGAAGCTCTTTAAATTTCTTGAGTTCCTCGAGAGTCAGCCATTTTACGTCTGTCGTATCTTCAAGAGGCCGGGCTTCTCCGGATTGATAACCGCATAGAAATGTCAGGCCCACGACATGAGGAGCGTCAACTCTTTGAAATGAACTACTGCCCACGAATTCAATCCGGTCGCCTATCTCGACGCCGACTTCCTCAAGAATCTCTTTTTTCAAGGTATTCTCAATTATATCGCGCTCGACTTCGTCCTCGATCTTACCTCCAGGAATAGACCAAATTCCTGCCGCATGAATTTCTTTGGGGCTTCGCTTGGCGATCAAAAATTTATCGCCTTTTCGAACCCAGCCTTTTACAAGAACTGTATGGAGTTTGGCATTATCCTCGGTAATCATCAGAGCAAATCGTATTCAACCATCCTAGCTTTGAAGTTCTCGTACCCCGTGTATAACTCAGCCCGAAGTCCGAGCTGCCTGGCTGAGGCCAGATTTTTTTCCTCATCATCCCAAATCAAAATTGATTCTACAGGTTCTCTGACATCATCAAGCACTTTTTTCCAAAACTCGACGTTGGGCTTGTCAGCGCCCAAGCGCGAGGAGCTGAAAACCTTTTCGAACAAACCAGCAAAGTTCATCTGATTTTCCATGTATTCCGTGCGGTACTTTTCGTTGTCAGTCACCATATAGCATTTAATGCCGGCTTGTTTCAGCCTTTGAATATCGCCAACCACACGTTCGTCTATATAGTGCTCAGCCCGAAACCAATAAAGTAAAAATTCATCCACAGTTCCCCGCCATCCCCACAGCAGCAGATATTTGGCGATCTTCTCTTTCAAATCGGCCTTGCCTATCAGAATTGGATAAAATTCAGCATCAAAGAACTCGGTAACTTTTTCTATGGGAATGCCGTATTCCTCAGATAGCACCGCACTGAATCGTCTGGGTTTATTAATAACCATGCCATCGGCATCAAACAATACGGCTTTCATCATACTAAGTATCCTTGGAGCGGGATACGAGAATCGAACTCGCATCTCTTGCTTGGGAAGCAAGCGTACTGCCACTGTACTAATCCCGCCCGAGTTTCCTGACCTTAATATTAGCAGTTTCTTGCGTAAGCCATTCATCAAAACCTTGAGATCTCACCAGGATATGCTTCACGTGCCAAAGCCGGTTGCCGCTTTCTTCCGCAGTTCCTATCGGCCAGATGACATGGTAACCCAAACGGCTCACAAAAACTTTCCGCTGAATTTCTCCCATTGGGCCTTTCTGGATTTGCGCTTCAAGCTCAGGCAGGAGTTCTGATTCATTGAAAAACCCAAGGTCGCCTCCAAATTGAGCGGAAACCTCATCATCGCTTTCGAGTTTGGCCAATTCCTCAAAATTGCCGCCATTGAGGACTTGTTCAAGAATGTTTTGCGCCTTATCGTATAAATCGCGATTTACGCCGTAGTCGCTGTTGAAGTAAGTCTTTAGACTGGCCTCAATCGCTGCGGGCTCAACGACGTATTTGATAAACAACTTTTTATCTCCCTCAAAATAGTCCTCAAGAATTTTGCCGTACTCGGAATCCCGGCCGTTTGTGTAAAAAGCAAATTCTTCATCGACCTTGCTCTGCCAATCAAGGCGCAACTCAGCGGCCAGGGCCGCTGCTTTGGTCCGTTTAATAAGCTGGTCAAAGGCGAAACCTGCAGAAACGTCCGACTCAAGCCGTTTGAGAATTTGCAAATTTTCCTCAACATCTCGGATAGACAGCGTATTGCCGTCCATTATTACGGCGGGCAGGATTTTTTTAAGCGTTGAAGCCAGGGCGTTATCACTTCCAGTGCTATAACCATAAACAACTGTGACGCCAGCGACAACAATAACCACCGCAGAAATTATCGCGGGTTTTTTACTAGAAAAAATAGTCATACCATTTTTTCGGGTTGCTCTTTTCTTCCTTCTTGGAATCTGGAGCTTCAGAAGTGACACTTGGCGGCAGTGAAACTGCGAACTCCCCTTCCTTTTTCAAATTCAATTTATCCCGGGCCGCCCGCTGAGCGTATTCGTCGGTCTTGTAATACTTAATAAGCTCAGACAGCTCGGCGTTATCCTTAGAGATGCTATCGGCTTTTTCCTGGAGGGTTTTGATTTCCTTTTGGACTTCACGCTTTTGCATGAACAATTTTGAAGACATGACCAAAATCAATGCCAAAAGAATCATTAATCCAACGCTTGCCAGCTTTGATTTTAAAATTGACTTTATTTCCATATCAATCAGGCAAAAAGCGGGAACATGGTGAATAAAAGCATGCCGGCAATCATAAGCACGGCCAGAATCAGCCAAATTCTTTGTAAGTTCTTTCGGTTTCTCATAAAATTTTTGGTTTAGACTGCTTCGGCCTCGGCCAATTCTTGACCAAGCCTCGCAGATACGCATTTGCGAGGAGTCCCGACGAAGTCGCAGGCGACGAAGCAATCTAACCTCAAGCTTTTTACTTCTTTAAAATCGCCAAAAATGCTTCCTGGGGAATGTCCACCGAACCGATTCTTTTTAATCGCTTCTTGCCTTTCTTCTGTTTTTCTAAAACTTTCATCTTCCGAGTGACATCGCCGCCGTACAATCCCTTGGTCACATCCTTGCGCATCGCAGGAATCGTCTCGCGCGCTACGATTTTCCCGCCGATGGCCGCCTGGATTGCAATCTCGAACTGCTGGCGGAGAATCAGCTCCTTAAGCTTGAGCGTCAAGTTTCGCCCCTCAATTTCTGCCACCGATTTGTGTACAATTATTGACAAGGCATCGACTTTCTCGCCGGCAACCAATATGTCCAGCTTGACCAAATCAGCTGACCTAAAGTCGAGCAGTTCGTAGTTGAGCGAGGCGTAGCCTGAGGACACACTTTTAAGTTTATCATAGAAATCAATGATGATGTTCGCCAGCGGAAGCTCCGCGGTAATCAACACCCGGTCATTACTTAAGTATTCCATGTTCTTATACATGCCGCGACGACCGGTGATTAATTCCAAAATCGGACCGATATATTTTTGCGGGGCCAAGATTTCCACGGACACCCACGGTTCTTCGATTGATTCAAACAACGACGGATCGGGTAATTCTGACGGTGTGTGTATGGCCTTCGATTCTTTATTTTTAAGTATTACATGGTACTCAACTGATGGAGCGGTTAAAACCAGGCTCAGTCCATACTCTCGGCTCAGTCGTTCCTGGACAATGTCCATATGCAATAATCCTAGAAACCCCGTTCTAAATCCGAATCCCAGAGCGGGAATGTTTTCTGGTGTAAATTCCAGAGCGGCGTCATTGAGCTTAAGTTTTTCTATGGCATCGCGAAGCAACGGATAGTCGTCCCCGGCTACGGGAAAAATACTGGCGAAGACCATAGGTTTGACTTGTTTATATCCAGGTAGTGCCGGTACTCTATTACGGCGCAGTATTAGAGTATCGCCAACTCGCGCATTCTTCACGTCACGCAAACCTGTCACAACATACCCGACCTCACCCGCAAACAATTTAACAGACGGGAGGAATTTGGGTCTAAAATATCCTACTTCCAAAGCATCAGCCATAGTTTGTGTTCCAAGCATCTCAATTTGGTCTCCTTTATTTATTTCCCCGTCTACGATTCGGACGAATGCAACAACACCACGGTGGGTATCGTATGTGGAATCAAAAATTAAAGCTCTTAAGAGTTTGGTCGGATCACCCTTGGGAGCTGGAATTTTTTCTGCGACCGCTTGCAAAATTTTATTAACCCCCTCACCGGTCTTACCCGAAGCATAAAGTATTTCTGATTTATCAAAGCCGAACACTTTAATCATTTCTGACGCGGTTTTTTCACGATCAGAATTTGGCAAGTCGATTTTATTCACCACTGGAACAATTTTCAAATTATGCTGTCGCGCCAAATGGACATTGGCAAGCGTCTGCGCTTCGATGCCCTGCGTGGAATCAACGACCAAAATCGCGCCTTCGCACGCCGCCAGAGAACGGGAAACTTCGTAAGTAAAATCGACATGGCCTGGGGTATCGATAAGGTTCAGTACATAGCCGTTCCATTCCATGCGCACTGGTTGAAGCTTAATCGTAATCCCCCGTTCACGCTCCAAATCCATGGTATCCAAAAGCTGCTCTTTCATTTGCCTTTTTTCCACTGTCCTCGTCATTTCCAAAAACCGGTCAGCCAGCGTGGACTTGCCATGGTCAATATGCGCGATAATGCAAAAATTTCTGATTTTTTCCTGCATGGTTATTCCAATATCTGGGTGATGATATCAATTGGACGGGTAATTTTATATGCCATTGCTTTGAACAATGTCAGCAGATGCTTGGCTTCGGAAAGATTCATAATCCAGCCCATAACCAGATAAGTAAGAGAACCTATTATACCCGCGCCCACGGCTTGAATCAAGATGCCAAGATAAGTGGCCATGTTTACCACGGGTGCAATGGCGTATAAACCAACATAAGCCACCAACCCGGCGATAACCGAACTGATTCCAATCTTAAGCGAGCTGACTATCAAATAATTATCGTGGATGTGCCCGATCCTGCGGTGCAGCTCAGCTACCAGCATCAACAACTGCAATATTGTGCTCAGGGAGAACGCCAAAGCCATGCCCGGCACGCCCCAGCGCTGGACCAAAAAATAAGTCGCAGCCACGTTGACAATGACTGCAACCAAGCCAATCAGGACGGGTGTGATAGAATTGTGCCTGGCGTAGAACGCGCGCATAAACAAAGGCGTCAGGCCTTGCGCAAACAACGAAATCACGAACAAGCCTAAGGTCAGCGACACGAGCCTGGTGGCCTCGAAGTCGAAATTCGTGCCTTGTCCGGCGCCATAGATTAAACGGACAATCTGAGCGCGCTCAACGAGCATCAAAACCGAGATCGGGACCATGAAAAACAAAACCTGAATTGCCGTTTTGGCCAGCACATCCTTAAATCCCGGATCATCGCGGCGATTGTACAGATCCGAGAGCGTGGGAAAGACGGCCAGCGCCGCGCTGATGGCGAATATGCTCAAGAACACGGCCTGCAGGTTGTTGGCGTAGTAAAATGCCGAAAGTGAACCGGGAGCGAGGAACGAACCAAAAAAGGTGGCGACCAGGAGAGTGACTTGCCCCGTACCCATGGAAAAAATCCTTGGCCAATATAATTTCCAGAAATCAAAAAAGTGCTTGTCCAGATGTATCGTTAAGGAATATTTGAATTTGAGGCTGAATAATTGGGGGACCTGAATCAGAAGATGCAAAAACGCGCCCAAGATGACGCCTGCCGCAATGCCTTTGGCCCCGAATGCGGGATAAAAAAATACAATCCCGGCTATTATCCCGAGATTATACAAGAGAGGCGCTGCGGCCATTAATGCAAACTTCCTATACGCATTAAGAATGCTTGAAACCACTGACGAAAGCGCATGAAAAATAGGCGATAGCAAAAGCATCACCGTGAAGCTCTTCGTAAGCTGAAGAGTCTCAGCTCCAAATCCCGGCGCAATCAGCCTAAGCAGAGGGTCGATGAATAAAAGAGCCAGCAGGCTGAGTGCTGCCATCGCCAGGAGCGTTACGTTCAAAATTCCCGAGGCGAAGCGATAGGCATGCTCTTTGTCCTTGGAAAGCACCTCCGAAAATATCGGAATGAAGGCCACGGACACAGTCCCCAAAATCAGCAAATTAAAAATAAAGTCTGGGATTCGGAAAGCGGCGGCATAGGCGTCGATAATCGTTGACGTTCCGAATTCGTGGGCCAAAATTGCATCTCTGGCCAAGCCTGAGATTTTGGCAAGCAAAGAAAAAAGACCAATGATAATTGTGGCTTTCCTTATTTCATTCATGAGCGAGTATCACTGCCCAATAATCATCTCGGCTGACTGCTGAGTTAAACTCCACGTCACTGCCAATAACAGCATTCGCGGTTGTCCAAATAGGAACCAGTGCTTCCGAATCGAGGCGCTGATGGAATTCATAAGGCAGGCTGCCGCTTTGCTTTTGAATCAGAAGACTGTAGCTGGATGTCGGCCTTAGGAAATTAGTCTTAACTTTGAACGGCAGGCGGTAGACAAACAAAACTTCCCGAGAGGCAGAAGCGGGGGTGGTCAGCCACGCCGAAAAGGCGGTTTTGCCTGACTCGGTTCTGACAAATACCCGCTCCCACTTTAATTCCCCTTCGTCCCAGGCCGCCAAATCGTTGTCGTAAGCAAGTCCCTCAGCGTAAGATTTCAGGTGCAGGCCTGGATCGACGCCGTCCACTGACAAAAGCTCGGAGCCTCGAGGCACCAAGACTCTCAAATAATCCCTGTTGTCTTCATTCGAAGTGTTGTTTCTGGCGATCTTCAGGTAATTGATTATCGTTCCGTCTCCGTAAATTTTTGTGGTCAGGTCCGCTGTTTGCGCGATCTCCAAATCTGTCTTGGTGCCGCCCATATTCGAGTTAATGACTGCCAAGTAATCGCCGTCCGCATCCTGAATCAGTCCGCCAAAATTAAGTTTGCTGATTTTGCTTTGGGTCGCCTCGTCTTTGCTGAAAAGCAAAATCTGCTTGGACATAAGGTTATCGGACAGGATTTGAAAAAACGCGAACCATCGGTCGCTTTTAAGGTCGGCCAGGCGATTCAAAACAATCGGCGCAAAATCACTTAAGAATTTCTTCGGCTCATTTTTCTGCTTATCATAATCATATGAGGTTTTGTACTGGACCACGTCCTGAAAATTCGCCTCGGTCAGAATCACTCCATACTGCTCCATAGAAATAGGCCCGACCAAGGCCAGCAGGTCCGTAAATAATTTGGGGGTCAAGGCAATCACGCCATCCGCCGTTTCTTGCCCCTGCTCGAGGAAGTAGAGCAGCTTCTGGCTGGACAGGCTAAAATCAGAAAACCAGTTTGCGTCTCTTGCTCCCCACTCGGCAATAACAGGCTGGAACGGGCCGGGGGCGGCAATGCGCTTCGTGATCCTTCCATCCAAGTCATATATGCTGTCAATTACAAGCCGCTTGATTTCACCATTGTCGATTTTTACAACGCCGTAAGTGCCTATGAAGCCTCCGGTTGCGCGCACTTCGTCATTATTTTGAAAAACCAACAAGTAAGTCTTGTTCTGACCTCCAAAAAAGGACAAGTATAGATCTTCCAGGTTGGTTAAGTTTTCAAGCATGCTTGATAAGCGCCTTATGCTCTGTGAAGCATTGCCTATGGCATTCTGATAATCAGCCGGGAGATCGGAGGAAAGTTCAAGCTTGGCTTGCGCCTGATCAAGCATATTTTTGGCGCTCAATAAAAGCTCGAAGTTTTCTGACAGCTTCTTTGTAAAATCCCCAGTTCGAACCCCTTGGCTGTCAACGCTTAAATCGTCGAATAGCTGCAGAGCGCTGGTTATGCTTCGTCCTGCCTCTGAAAGCAAATACGCGCCAAGCAGGACGTTGTTGGCGCTTCGCGTCTGCGCCGAAACCAAAGACGCGTAGCGATATTGGTCCAATTTTTCCTGCGCCAGGAGCAGATTCTCCTGCGCTGACTTAAAAAGCACTGAGGCTTCTTCGAATTTCTGCGATTGAAGGCTGGCTGAAGCCTGGCTTAAATCGGCATAAGCCGCAGTTGCCGCCCCGAGAATTTGTTGCGACTCCTCGCGCGTTTGTGTTACAAAGGCCAATGAGTAAACCAGGGATGCGGAAATCGCGGCAAAAAATGTGAATGAAAAAAGCGGCTCAAAGCGAAACTGCTTTGGGCTTTTGCGCCGCCCCAGGCTCTGGCTATATAAGTGCCGGTTGGGTGATTTATTCTCGGATGGGAACTTTCTCCTAACCGGGCCTATATCAAATTTGGAGGGGATGTAAGTCATTTATTTCCTGGCAAACCTTGAAATGTTCAATAAGATTCCCAGGCCTGCCAAGTTTAAAGCGAGCGCAGACGAGCCGTAAGAAACAAAAGGCAGAGGAATCCCGGTCAATGGAATAATAGCTGTAATTCCGCCGACGTTTATCAGCGCCTGCAGGACTATCCAGGAAGTAATGCCCACGGCGACCATTTTGCCGAAGTCATCGGACGCGGCCAGGGCGGTTTTGAATCCCCGATATGCCAACAGGAAAAAAAGGAACAAGATAATGCTGATTCTTACAAAACCCAGCTCTTCAGACATAATCGCAAAAACCGAATCGCCGATTGGCTCGGGCAAATAATTGTACTTCTGCCGGGATTGGCCAAAGCCAAGGCCCCACAATCCTCCTGAGCCGATGGCCAAAATTGCCTGGTTGATTTGATAAGAGGCTCCCTGCACATCTGCCTGCGGATTTAAATACGCCAAAATTCTATGCAGACGGTAGGGCGCGGCCTTGATTGCCAGCCAAAGGATAAGCAAGCCTACTCCCCCGGCAGTCAAAAGATGTTTTATCCGGGTACCGCCTATGAAAAACATGCTGGCGGTTATGGCCGCCAAGACGAGCATTGTCCCGATATCCGGCTCAAGCATAATCAAGCCGGCCAGCAAACCGGTTATGGCCAGGCTTGGCAGGAAGCCGTAGTACAAATCGCGGGCATGATGCTTCCTTTTATCAAACCAGCTGGCCAAATACAAAACAGTCGCCAGTTTTACGAATTCGGCCGGCTGGAAAAGGAAAAACCCAAAATCAATCCACCTTCTAGCGCCCCCGACCTCAGGCCCGACCCCCGGCACCAGCACAATCAGAAGCAGACCAATGCCAACCAGCACCAGAAGCGGGGCGATTTTTTGCCAATAATGGTAATCAATTCTCGAAAATAGATACATCAAAATCAGCCCGGGAACCGCGCCGAACATCAGCTGGCGCAAAAAATAGTAATAGTTGTTCCCAAATCTCTCAAAGGAAAGGACGGTGGAAGCCGAAGATACCACAAGCAAGCCAAACCCCAGGAGTATTAGGGCCGTGATCAATAAAACGTAATCAACTTTAGGCAAGGCTCTCGATTTCATTTGAGTTCGCTTACTGCTTTCACGAATTGCTCTCCCCTATCAGATTCATTTTTAAACATGTCGAAGCTGGAAGTCGCGGGCGAGAAAATAATGACATCACCTTTTTCCGCCATCGAGAGGGCTTGCTGCAATATTTCCGTAATATTTTTTGCTCCGGTCAAAATTTTCCCCTTATATCCTTCCACTGCCTTCAGTATCTTGCCTGTCACTTGGCCGAACACCACCAACCCTCTAAGCTGTTTGGCTCGCAAGATTTCATTGCCCAGGAAGGTAAAATCAAGGCCCTTGTCAAAACCCCCAATCATTAAAATTTTCGGCTCCTTAAAAAACGCATGCATTGCCTCGATGGCAGATTCCGCATTGGTGCTGAAGCTGTCGTCAATAATAGTGATGCCCTTATATATACCGACGGGATTGAGTCGATGCGGCAAGGGCTTGAACTCGGCCACAGTTCTTCTAATGACCTCTTCCGACGCCCCCAGTTCTTTTGCCGCAACAGCGGCAGCAGCTATATTCTCTTCATTGTGCGCACCAAGCAGTTTCCATGGGTAATAACGCAGGGCGTCATCGCGTCTGAAGGTAACTTTTTTCCCCTGGCCAAGCTTAAAAAAATAAGGCGACAACCGAATATTTAAAATTGCAATATCGTCCTTGCCTTGATTGGCCAGCAATTGTCCCTTGGCCCTGGCATACTCTTCCATGTCAGCGTGATGGTTTAGGTGATCCGAATAAACGTTGGTTATGACTGCGATGTGAGGACTCTTGTGCAAGTCCTGAAGCTGAAAGCTTGAGAGTTCCAAAATCACCAGATCCTCCGATGTTAGTTCGTCTAGAAACTCGAATGGATCGTATCCTATGTTCCCGGCGAGCCAGACCTTCCTACCGCCGGCCTTGAGAATTTCATAAAGCAGGCTTGCGGTGGTGCCCTTCCCTTTCGTGCCCGTTATTCCGACAATCGGACAGGGGCAGAGGTCAAAAAAAAGCTTCGTCTGGCTGTATATCGTTGCTCCGGCGCTCAGTGCCCCCTGTACAGGCTGCGAAAGAAGCGGCAGGCCGGGTGTCCGAAAAATTATCTGGTAGTTTTTCAATTTTGCGGAAAGGCCGGCAATTGACTGCCACTCCACCACATCATAAGCCAGGTTCTTTTTGCCGAAATATTGGGCGAGGTTTTCGTTGTTGACCCCCAAACCAACAATGGCAATTCGTTTTTGGCGCAGATCTTCAAGGGTCATTTTGTTAGAACGGAACCAAAACTGCCTGACATATTCCCGCCGCGAACGGCGGATTGGCCGTTGACCAATACATGATCGATGCCGACTGCCTGAATAAACGGATGTTCGTAAGTCGCCCTATCGCTGACCTTAAGCGGATCGAAAACCACAATATCGGCAAAGTTATTTTTGGCGAGTGTCCCGCGGCCTCGAATTCCGAGCAGTTTTGCCGGCTCGGAGGTTAATTTTTTGACTGCCAGTTCAAAGCTGATGGCCTTTTTCTCGCGGACCATTTTCAGAAACCGCGGCATCGTGCCGAAGCATCGAGGGTGGACCAAATTATTGAGGTCCTCTTTGGAATAGCCGGCTCCGTCCGTGGCTATGAGCGACAGCGGAGAAAAAGCCAGCAGTTCGACGTGCTCATCCGACAAGTTGTGGTCGAAAATTATAACTTGGGTTTTGCAGGCCGACAAAATATTTAATACTGCCTCTTCGTTGCTTACTTCTTGATTGGCGGCGATCTGGGCTATGGATTTTCCCACAAACGAAGGGTTGTGCTCGGCGTGAGCAATTATGATATTGCTGAAATTTTCCTCGGCAGCCCGCAGGTAATCCAAAATTTTTCTTCTCTCTGAGGCCGAGTTGATTCGGCGCAAGATTGCAGCCCGCCCGCCCTCATAAGCCCATTTAGGCAAATAGGTGTACAAAACCGACCAGGAAGTGTCGTAAGGATAAACGTCAAAAGCCAGGTTCAAGCCCTCATGGTAGGCAATCTCGAGCTTGCTTGCCATTCTATCGAATAAATGCCAATTTTTTTTGCCTCGAATTTTAAGATGCGAAATTTTCAACGGCACCGAGGCTTCACGGGAAAGCTCAATCGCTTCATCCAGCGCTTCCAGGATATGGCTGCCTTCGGAGCGCAAATGCACGCTGAGATATCCACCGCCGGCTTTAAGCGTCTTTGACAAAGCTGTTAATTCTTCCAGGCTTGAATCAACTTCGTGGGCATAAATCAGGCCGAGGGAGAATCCAAACGCACCCGCCTCCAATGACTTGCGCAAAAGATCTTCCATGATCCTGATTTCATCTGCCGTGACTGCCCGAACCTGGTCGCCTAAGATTCCCCGCCTGAGAGTAGCGTGCCCCACCAGGCTGCCGACATTGACGCCTAATTTATTTTCACCAAGCGCCGCGGCCAATTCTGCAAAAGTTGCCCAGTTGAGGTTTACCCCGGACAAATCATGCCACTTCTGAACGGCTTTAATCGCCTCCTGAGACGCAAGGGGGGCCAAGGACGCCCCGCAATTGCCTACGATAATGGTCGTAATGCCCTGGGATAAGAGGCTTGACTGCTCCGGCTGGTCAAACAAAGTCCAGTAAGAATCCGAATGATTCTGAATGTCTATAAATCCGGGGGAGACGAACTTGCCCTTGGCGTCAATAACTTCCTTGGCCCGCTCTTTTGGAATAGCTGGGGCAATTTCAACAATCCTCCCCTTTTCAACAGCGACGTCTGACTTGAATCCGAGCTGGCCCGTGCCATCGATCACTGTTCCGTTTTTTATTAAAATATCATGCATGCAAAATTCAGCGTCCAATCAGGTTAATTGCCACACCCAGCGTTGCCGCAACCCCAGAAATGACCCAAAACCGCATGGTGATCTTGGTCTCAGGCCAACCGATTGCCTCAAGGTGATGATGTATCGGGCTTGAGAGAAAAAGCTTTTTGCCTAAAGCCTTCCGCCAAAACACTTGCAGTATGGTCGAAACAGATTCAAGCACAAGAATAAAGCCGACTATTGGCAACACGGCCACGGAATTGGTTAAAAAAGCGATGACCGCGAGCACCGTGCCCAGCGACATTGACCCGGTATCGCCCATGAAAAACCGCGCAGGGTAAATGTTGAACCACAGGAAGGCCAGAAGCGCGCCAGAAATCACGGCCGAGAGTGCGGCCAGCTCGTGCCGCCCCTGCATAAAAGCAATGAGGCCATAGGCAAAAAAACAGGTGGCCAAAACTCCCCCGGCCAGGCCGTCCAAGCCGTCCGTTTGATTGACTGAGAAGCTGGTCGCAATGACCACGAAAATAAAAAGCGGGATATACCACCAGCCGATGGTAAAATCACCCAATCCCGGGATATGCAAGATGTCGAATTCAAGCTTGAAATAAAACCAATAAGCGCCAACCAGCGCCACCAGCAAATAAAAAAGCAATCTGTGCCTCACCCGAAGCCCTCCGCCTTGGCCGCCGCCGATCCCTTTCACTCCCAAATAATCGTCCAGCAAACCAAGCAGGGCCGCGGCCCCCAAAACGCCCAGGGGCAGCAGCGTTTGCTGCCTGGTCAAAAAATTAAGATTATGGAAAAATTGCAGGTCCAAAACCCGGTCCAGAAACCAAAACAGCGAAGCCAAGAGCAGAGTCGTGGCCCAAACAAGAATTCCGCCCATAGTCGGGGTTCCCTGCTTTTTTTCATGGAGTTTGCTGAAGTAAGGGGTTGAACCGTCAGAACGGATTTTTTTTCCAAGCTTGTGCTTATATAAAAAATTGGTAAAAAGCGGGGTTAAAGCAATAGCCACAACGAATGAAATTGTGGCTAGACTGAAAATCTTGATTAGAGCAGCGGCTGGTAACATTTTTATGTTTCAAGAAATCAAAATTGCCACCAAATTATACCATATTTACAATGGGTTGACAAAACGACTAATTTAATAGATAATTGCCTGTCGGTGAGACGATTCTAATGTCTCACCGCCGGACTGATTTGGACGAAAGAATCCGTGTCTTCAAGACGAGGAGCGGCATGTCCACTCAGTCCGTCCTTTTCTCAAGCATAGACAATCGCATTTGCGAGGACCCCGGACTCCGATCCGGGGAACGAAGCAATCTAATCTTGAGAAAGGGTGCGATGTTGCGATTGTTCTTGAATGGACGAAGGGACATGCGCACCCTCGTGGCGGACGAAAATATTTATGTCCTTTACTGGACGAATGAGGGAGTGTCCGCCACGAAATTTTAAACCGGAGGAATCAAGTTTGGTGAGACGAGGTGCGAGGTGTCCGCTAGGAGGACGAACTTAGTGGTGTCTCACCACCGGACTGAAAGACGAATCCAAGGATGTCTCTTGTAGACGATGGGTCGTATGTCATTTCAGTCCGGCCTTTTCCAAATGATTCATCTACGAAATAGAACTCCCCTCTCCTGGAGAGGAGAGGGGTCGGGGGTGAGGTGGATTATTCATTTGGAAAGGGTACGAGAGTTTCATTGTCCATATAGGACGAACCACCGACTGTACCCTTTTGGCGGACGATTGATAGCATGTCTGAAGTAGACGAGCATGTCTTTGTCCGCTACCACGTTCCTTTTCAAGGAGTGCGCCATGAGCCGAATCATCGGAATCCGGCATCGCGTGAAGAAGACCAAGGACGGCGAGGCAAGGCCGACCCAGGTGGTTATTGCGTCAAACGGCGAGACTGTCACCTATGACCTGGTGGATGAGAACGACGAGCTCGACTTCGTGCTCGGACGCTTCCCTGTCCGCTACCGCAAGGTTGCGGAGGACGAGGACCTCTCCGGCTTCATCCAGCGCCAGGTGCGCTGGCGCAAGCTCGACAAGCGCGAGAATCGCGAGCAGTACCCCGCCAATCTCGTGCGCCAGGACGGCAAAACCTGGCACCTGGCCACACACGTGCCGATCGCGTTCGACGGGTTCCAGCCCGGCGATACGGCAGCCATGGTCCTTGGCGGCTCTGGCGACAACCTCGCCTACGCGCTGTCGCGGCGCGGCGAGGCAATCGGCGCCAAGGTCCTGCGCATCCCGCCGTTCCATCTCAAGGCCCAGCGCGGGGACGCGGACCGCAAGGACGATGCGCTGCTGCTCACACGGCTGGCCGCGGAGAAGCCGGAACTGTTCTACGAAACCGGCCCCCGCGACCGTCACCTCATCTCCATCCGTGAAGCGTATCGCGCCCGCAAGGACGTGATGAAGCAGCGGATCGCGTGCGAGCAGCGCATCTTCGGCAACCTCCACGGCCAGATCTTCCGCAACGACGAAGGCCACTACCCCGAGGGTGCCATCGAGGATCTGTACAACAGAGCCAAGGCCAATGACACGATCCTGCAGAACCTCCTTGCGGAGGAGACCAGGCGGGAACGCGAGTTGGCAGAGGCGCTGGAAAGCTTCCCGGTGTACCAGCAGATCTTCGCGCCCATCGAGGAGTGCGGGATCATGACCGCAGCGCGGCTCATCGGCTCCATCATCGACATCCGCAGGTTCGCAACCAAGTACAAGCTGGTGGCGTTCTGCGGCGCGCACGTGATGGCTGACGGCCGGTTCCCCAGGCGGCGGTCGGACGAAGTCGCCAACTGGAATCCGGAGGCGCGCCAGGCCTTGTATCTGCTGGGCGACCAGTGGAACCGCCGGCCGGGCTCGTACTGGGGCCAGAAGCTGCTGGCCAATAAGTCCAGGCTCAAGCAGCGCCACCCCGAACCGTTGCTGGTCGACGGCGTCATGAAGTACACTGCCGCGCACCTGCACCGCACCGCGCTGTGGCGTACCGGCACGCAGTTCGTGCGTCATCTGTACGGCGCGTGGTGGGCGTGGCAACGGGGAATCAGCGCCAAGGAGGATGCTGCATAATGTGAGACGAGGAATCGATTGTCCGTAATTTGGACGTACGCTAGGTTGTCTCACAACCGGATTGCAGAAACGATTCTGCAATCCGGCCTTTTCTTAAGATAAATCGCATTTGCGAGTGAAGGAACGTCAGACGTTCCGAAGCGAAGCAATCTATTTTGAGAAAGGGTACGAATGGTTCAGTGTCCTTACAGGACGAGGATTGTGTTGTACCCTCGTGGCGGACGAACATGTGTCTGTCTCTTGAAGACGATAACTGCTTTGTCCGCCACGAAATTTTAAACCGGAGGAATCAAGTTTGGTGAGACGACCATGCAGTTGTCCTCAATGGACGAATTTGGTGGTGTCTCACCACCGGACTGAAAGACGAACCCGAGGATGTCTCTTGTAGACGATGGGTCGTATGTCATTTCAGTCCGGCCTTTTCCAAATAATTCATCTATGAAATAGAACTCCCCTCTCCTGGAGAGGAGAGGGGCTGGGGGTGAGGTGGATTATTCATTTGGAAAGGGTGCGGGCAGGATCATGTCCTCACAGGACGATCGTTTCTTTGCACCCTCGTGGCGGACGATTTATTCGTTGTCCGTTGTGGACGAAGGATGTCGTGTCCGCCACGAAATTTTTTGAATCGGAGGAATACCAAGCTTGGTGAGACGAAGGGCCCGCTGTCTCTCGAAGACGCTTCCTGAATTGTCTCACCGCTGGTCTAGGCAGCAATGCTTAGGCCAGTTTTTTATCTTACCAGCGATAAACCTGGGTTATCCAGTCCAAAAGCTTCTTGCTGTCTCCTTCGCGGTCATCGCTTCCCAAAATAATGGTAATGATGCTCCGGCCGTGATTCTCGATGCGCAAAACCAGGTTGCCCTTTGCTTGTGAGGTGAAGCCGGTCTTGATTCCCGTAACCGCGTCATTATCGATCAGCAGCTTATTGGTCGTAGTCAGCTTATGGCTATACTTCCCGTCCAATGACCGCAACTCTGCTTCCTTGATTCTGACGATTCGCGACAGCTCCTCGTATTTCAAAAATTCGTTGACCAGCAGAGATAGGTCATGGGCTGTAGAATAATTATCGGCGTAATCCCAGCCCACGGGGTTGCTGAATTTGGTAGATTGGAGATTGAGCCTCTTTGCCTCCTCATTCATCGCGGCTATAAATTCTTCGGTCGGGCTTTTATGATTGGCCAAGGCCAATGAAGCGTCGTTGCTCGAGGATATCAAAACCCCATAAAGCAGGTCTCTGACCGAAATTCTTTCACCAGGCACCAATCCCATACTGCTTCCGACCACCTTAACGTCCGAATGCTTGACCATCACCGCTTCATCTAGCTGGGAATTTTTTGCAGCAACCATGGCGGTCATGAGCTTGGTCAGGCTGGCTATGGGCAGCTGCTCATCAAAATTCTGAGTGAACAAAATAGTACCCGAGTCCAGATCATAGGCCATGGCCGCCTTGGAGCTAAGGTTGGGCGGTGTGACGCTGCTCGCAAGCTCCGGACTGGCAGGATACGAACCCGTGCTTAAGCCAAGCACGGTAAGTTGGTTTTGCTGGTTGCTGTCCCTTGCGGCCCTCGGGAAGAACAATAAGGCGATAGCAACGCCAAAAATTGTATAGACGATTTTTTGCAGCATTGATGATTTTGCTCTATAATCATATCATGGAATTAATTTTAACAGATGACAACTTTGAAAAAGAAGTGCTGGGTTCGGACAAGCCGTTCCTCGTTGATTTTTGGGCTGAATGGTGCGGGCCCTGCAAGATGGTCTCACCGGCCGTGAGTCAGATAGCCGAAGAACTAAAAGACCACTTGCGAGTGGGCAAGCTCAATGTCGACGAAAACCCAAAAGCGACCATGAAATACCAAATATTCAGCATTCCCTCGCTTAAGGTCTTCAAAGGCGGCAAAATCATCGGCGAAATGGTTGGAGCCATGCCTAAGGTAGTCATTGAGCAGAAGCTAAAAGCACTATTAAATCTAAGTTGATA
>JACPFQ010000001.1:64305-151426 GCA_016182875.1 Candidatus Doudnabacteria bacterium
AATATCCCAATATCGAAAAAGCCCGCAATTATTGCGGGCTTTTTCACGCTCATCCATTACTGTGTTCCACTCGAGCCACTAGGCTACTCTAAAAATCTTATCTCAAAAGGGGCCTTCTGAATCCTTTGACAGCCCAAAGCAGTATGACCGCACCCAGGATGGCTACAATAAAACTCCAGAAGTTAAATCCCGTAACAGTTGGCCCTCCAAACAGTGTCATAACCCAGCCGCCGACTAAAGCGCCGAGAATCCCGACAATGATATTGGAGCCGATTCCCATACTCTCGTCGGTTTTCATGATAATGCTGGCAATCCACCCGACCAATCCCCCGAAAACAATCCACAAAATGATGTTCATAAACTAATATCACCCCCTTTGCGATAAGCTTAGGAGGTGAATTTGGTATGCTCAATTGTGCAAATTGCCTATGTGTGCCGGTCGGCAACACTCGAAGCACCATACGACTCCGGCTTGGTTTTGACCTCAAATCCATTGCCGCGAATCATGCCCACGATTTCGTGCAGCATCTGCTTAGTCTCGCCATTTGGTCCCACATCCACGTGTATGGTCAGGCTATAATCTGAGATTTGGCGCACTTTCAAAGCTTCTATTAACTGCTCCGCAAGCCTTAAGGAAAGCAAGGCCTCTTCAAAAATTCTCTGCCTCAAAGAGTGAATCTGCGTCTGTGTCCGTTTGGACCAGAAGTATATCCCGCCCTTGCTCTTTCTGTGGACGACAATCGCCGAGACGAATTCGGCGGTATGGTTGTTTGCGACCATGGAATCACTGCCTATGATCAGCTCATATTCTAATCCAGGTTCGGCCTGGATGTATTGCAAAAGCCTCTCAAGCATCTCTTCCCACTTTAACGAACCGTAAGTCTGGCTTTTGAAGTCATTAAAAAACAGGTCCCGTGCCTGTTGCTTCTGTTGAACTTGAGTTGCTTGTTGCATGTCTAAACGATAGCGCATCTGCGAGGCTTTGTAAAGCGTTTACTAAGGCCGAAGCAGTCTATCACAGAGACTCTTACATTAGATTGCTTCGTCGGCCAGCTAAGCTAACCCTTGAAGGTTAATACCTGGCCTCCTCGCAAATGCGTCCCTCTTTGCTTTTCGAGCTTGCCTGCCCGCCGAAGCCTCAGCGTAGGCGGATCTAAAAACTTTTATACTTTTGCCCGTCCATAATCGTCTTCAAGCCTTATATTATCGAATTCATCGAATTCACCCATCCCAACTTCTATGTAGATTAAATCTTGAGTCCCGTCATTCGTCATTCTGTGTTTCTCTCCAACTTTAACTTCGGTAAAAGAACCTGCACTTACCGGTATGTCCTTGCCGTTCACGGTCAAAAATCCAGTCCCAGAAACAACTACCGAGTACTCTCTGCGCAATTTGTGAAATTGATAAGACAACCTTTTGCCTGGTCTTATGGTCATTTTTTTGACCACAACGTCAGGGCCGAATTGGTTCTCAACTTGAAAATCGCCAAGAACTTCAAAGCTACCCCACGGCCGTTCCTCAAATTGTCTTACGTTCTTTGACATAAATTCAAGGCTAAAGACTACGCTTAAGTTATCTATTGAACTATTTACCTGTTATTTTTTGAGCTTCTTTGAATCTTGTGGTATTCATCATTTCAGCCTTAAGACGGTGATTTTCAGCCTCGAGACTCATGAGTCGAGGAATAAAATCGTCCATGAATTTAATCACATTTCTGCCATAAATCAACCTTTACTAAATAGTCATCTTGAATATCAAGGCGAAGTAGGGGCGACAAATTCTTTTAAAATTCTCGATCCTTGATAAGTCGTGTCACGCCGGAAAATCCACCCACATAGTTAAAACCATTATCTGATTCGTCTATCATAGCATGTTCAGATTTAGAAGCTCCTTCCATAGCTTGAAAAAAGTAGAATCCCAAGGTTGATGGGTCACTACTTTTATAAGTTGTTTGTTCTTTTTCAAAAGTTTCCAGCCTTCGGAGTAGAGATTCTTTATCTAGATTTGATACCGGTGTGTTCATCAACTCGACAAATCTTTGGTATTCAGGAGTATTCAAAAATGACTTTCTGTTTTTGAGGTAATGAGTAGTTCTATCATCATCTTCCGTATTTTGGACAAAATCAGCTAATAATTTAGCTTTAACCCGAAGATATTCATAACCAACATTTATTAATTGCTTTTCTTCTTCGCTAAATCTCTGATCCTGGTTTACTTGACCTGAATAAGCAGAAAATAGTGCTTCCTGTAATCGATTAGTGTGTATGCAAGAGTAAATTATAGATCGGCGGAATTTTCTTGCTTCAGAATCTCCTTCTTCGTCTCTATCTTCACTAACTTTTCCCTTTGCGGCCTCCAATATATGAGCTAAATTTTTAAAATATTTAACGCTGAGTTCCGCGAGACGTCGAAGAAATTCTTGTCTTGGTAAATCTTTTATACCTTGCAAAGCATTTTTATAAGCCGTGAACTGATGTTCAGCAATGGTTCTTAGTGATTCCGGATTTTCATTTTCTAGACTTGTAATTTCTAATTCAAGCCCCTCGGATGAAGTAGGTTGAAAAGGCTCACCTGCATTAATTCTAGTTTTTTCTTCCGGATTCATTTGTAATTAACTCCAAGATGAAAAATTTTTTTTTACCCTTCGGCTCCGCTCAGGGCAGGCCAAAATGTCGTTTCCGCCTTTAGTAAACTTTCGGCGGACAGAAAATGGCTATTGACAGCGTTTCTTAATGCTTGAATTTCATCTCTTAGGGTCTGCATCTCCTTTTTCAAATCTTCTTTTGTGACGAAATTTAAAAGGTCCTGCTTGGTGGCAGTCTGCTCAAAACCTTTCGCAACCATTGTGGCTAAATCATCTATTGTCATAGTTTAACTTCTGTTGGGTCGTATTCTACGCTAGAAATTATAACGTATTTATGGTATATTTATCAAGCATCAAATTTTTTCCGCCTCGCATAAAGCTCCGGCGGACACGTTGGGGAGTAGCCAAGCGGTAAGGCAGAGGCCTTTGGAGCCTCCATTCGTAGGTTCGAATCCTACCTCCCCAGCCATTTAGAGAATTTTAAAAATACAATGAAAGGCATTATTTATTCGCCTCATCTGGAGTTTCGACTGAAACTTAGGCAGATTCCCAAATCTCTTGTTAAGCGAATTTTTAGAACTTCTTCGGAACGTTATTTTGATACTTTAACCCGCAAGTATATTGTAGTCAGTCAAGTAAAATATAAAAATCAAATGCGCGAAATGGCGGTTATTTATGAAATGCATGAAAATCAAGTCGTTTTGATAACCATTCACCCCTTGAAATTTTCTCAGAAATTAAATAGAATTAAATCAGAAAGATGGCAAATAATATGAAAAAATCCAACAAAATTATTCATTACGACAACCAGAGCGATGTTCTTTACTTAGGCGTTCGCAAGGGCGTGGAAGAAGAGTTTGCGGAAATAGCACCTGGCATTATGGCTGAACTGGACAAAAAAGGCCGGGTTATTGGAGTAGAAATACTCAATGCTTCAGAAATTTTCAAGCCGGTGATCAAGCCAATCCAGCGGCAAATTTCGCATGCTTGAATTACCGCGGAGATAAAAACTGCCAACTTGTCCGCCATAGCTTTCAGCGGCCGTGGAAGAATCCATAAAAATACTCGTCCCCGTCGAATGACGGGATCGAGGCTTCGGCGGACAGGCCGCCCGCTAAAATGGGATCGGACTATTTCCAGTATACGCAGCCAATAAATTGCGCCAAGTAGGTGTTTTATTTTTGACTAGATTTTTTATGCTTGAGATAATAAATACGCGAGAGAACCCAGAAAGGTCGATGTAAATAAATATAAACCTACTCAATATGAAAAAATCACTTATTCTTGCCCTTCTAGGGGTATTCATGTTCGCGAGTGTCGCTTTCGCCCAGGATTCCACGACTAGCACGGAAACCGAAGCTACCGTTAACCAGCAAGAAAAATCTGAGACGGCGGCGCTCGAGAAGGAACTGAATGCCAAAATCAAGGCGCTGAGGGACGAATACAAAGTTAAGAAAGATGCAGTGAAGGAAAGAATGAAGAAGCGGCGCGAAGCTGTGAAAGAGCGCGTAAAAAAGCAAAAAGAAGAAGCTAAAGCCAAGGTGGATGCTGCAAAGAAAGAAGCTAAGAAGAAGGCAGAGGAAGCGAAAGCAAAGGCCCGAGAAAAAGCTCAGCAAAAGAGATAGAACATAAAGAGCCCTATCCGGGCTCTTTTTTTATTCCACTTCGCCGCCCAGGATGTTGAGCGCGGATTCAACTAAATTTTGGTTGCCGGAATTTTTTTCGGCAGAAGCGGCTTGCCATTCATTCTTAATCAAAGGCTTGACCATTATCTTCAATCCCGCGACCTCTTCGATGACCTGGTCGATGACTATGCGGTTCTTGCGGGCGCCTATCGCGTCCTTGTGAAACTTGTAAGGAAACAAAAGTACTAGCTCGCCATTTTGAATCTCGACAGGCTCAGCCAGCTTCATGCTCGAAATGAGCGAATGGTTATAGTCTTTGACCCTTTCCAGGATTTGCGGCCAGTGGTTGAGGACATGTTTGAGTTCGTCGTTTCGCGGATGGGATATGGGCGCGGGTTCAGTTTTTGTATTTTCTTTAGTATCCCCTGATTCATGATTACTGTTTACTGATTCCTGACCTCCCGTCACCTCGACTACTGCCAGCTCCAAGGGCAAAGCCGGAATGCTCGCCCATTTCAATTCGCTGCCGGCTTTTTGAAAAGCCTCAATAATTACCATAAGACGGCCGGTTTCTATCTTTTCAGCCTGGCTTTTCAATCTGGCTTCGGTCTCCGCCAGGGCGTCTCGGCTTTGAATTCCTACCTTCTCAATCAGCAGACTGCGCAGATATTCCAAAAGGTCTTTGTGAAACTGGTATAAGTCAGCGCCGCTTGCGACCAAAGCTGAAACAGACTCAACCGCTTTTTTGGCCTGATTATCGATTACCAAGTCCATGAAGTCGGCCAAAAACTTGGTTCCGGTCAAGCCCAAAACCTGGCGGACCAGCTCTTCGGTTATTTCTAAGTCGGAATAATTGATAACCTGGTCAAGCAAAGACAAGCCGTCGCGGAAGCTGCCGTCCGCAGCAGCAGCGATGGCGGACAAAGCGTCCTTGTTGATGCTGAAGCCGCTGTCAGTAGCCACGAACTCAAGCAGTTTGATTAAATCGGAAAGGGAAACCTTTTTGAAATCGAAGCGCTGGGTGCGCGAGATTATTGTGGCAGGCACCTTATGGACTTCAGTCGTGGCCAGGATGAAAATGGCATGCTCAGGCGGCTCTTCAAGCGTTTTCAAAAGAGCGTTAAACGCCCCCTTGGATAACATATGGACCTCGTCTATCACTATGACTTTGAATTTCGCGTTAGTCGGACTGTACTGAACGTGGTCAGTAATTTCTCGAATGTTGTCGACACCGGTGTGTGAAGCGGCGTCTATTTCGAGAATATCCAAAGAATTGTTGTCCAAAAGCTGTTTGCAGATGGCGCATTCGTTGCATGGTTCAGAACCACGGCGGTTTTGGCAGTTCACTGCTCTGGCCAGGATCCTAGCCATGGTCGTCTTCCCTACCCCGCGCGGGCCAGTAAAAAGATATGCGTGCCCCACGCGCCCGGAAGCGACTGCGTTAATAAGCGTGGTTTTCACATGCTCCTGGTTTATGACATCGGCGAACTTAAGCGGGCGGTATTTTCTGTAAAGCACTAGGTTGTTCATAAACAAGTTCTAAGTTAATAGTTCTAAGTTGAAGTTATCCCATTTTAGCATAAAAAACAAGGGCATTAAACCCCTTATAACTTAGAACTTTATAAACTTTATGAACTTAGAACTATTTCTTGAATACAAACACCTTGTACCCGATAAAGTTCCAAACCAAACTGAGTCCCGTCGCTATGACCTTGGCCGCGTTCAGCCAGAGTTCCTGGGACAGGCCGAACATTGGGTCAATGTTGGTGCTAACAATTCTAACCGTTGCCGTGTTGATTATTGCTCCAATGACGCTGACAATCAAAAACAAAGTGAATTTCTTGCCCTGTTCTTCGCTTGCGCGGTCTTTGAATGCCCAGGCTTTGTTCAAAAAGTAGCTGTTGACCACAGCCACGGTAAAGGAAATGACATTAAGAGGAATTATGCCGTTGCCTTCATAAATGCCGGTCGCCCAAGACAACAAATTTAAAATCGCGAAGTCGAGCAGAGTATTAACAGCGCCTACTATCGCGAATCTTATGAATTGGCCTGCTAAGTTGTACTTTGTATCCATGAATATAGATTGCTTCGTCGCTTCGCTCCTCGCAAATGCGCATCTGCGAGCCGTAGGCGAAGCAGTCTATCTAAAGCTCCTCTAATTCGGCTTCCTCTGAGCGTTTCTTTGGCTGTTCGCTGTCAGCGCCAAACGAGGCGGAGTCTTTTTTAATCACGTTCTCAACGGCGCCCCAGGTCGCTTCTTTGTCTTTAGGCAGAACCACAGTCACCTCGTCCCCCGGCTCGGCCTTGAAGTATGTCAGGCTGGCCAGGAGGACTCTATACGATTGCCCCTCGCCAACTACTTTGTATTCTCCCTTTTCGTCTTGCGTCAAAATGCCCAAAACCTTCCGGCGCTCCACCGGTCCGATCTGCTTGTATATAAACGAGCCGTCTTCGGCAATCGTCAATTTCAGGACGTCGCCCTCTACCAATTTGCTCTTGGAAGCATAGTTGGCAGGCACAGGGTACTGCTTGCCGTCGGGACCGACCATGTTTTGGCCGTCAAAAACCCCTTCAATGATTTTGCCCCCCTCGGAAACGGAAAGCACTTGCGCTTTTTTCGCTATATCCGAACCGGTGTCGATTTTGCCCCCCATCACCTCTCGCAAAAGCTGTTTGGCGGATTGAATGCTTTTCTCGGCGGAATCAATCATTTGAGAGATCAAAGCAAGGTTTGTCAGGTTATTCATGTTTTTATTTTTTTTATGTTTAGCCTTTTAATTTTGGTCTATTTGGGTTTCTTTGCAAGTGGACAAACTTACCAGGAGCATTATATCAAGAATTACAAAGCCGCGCAAATCTGGTTTATGGCGGCGGGTGACGCGACAATTAATTTATGAGCGAGGGCTAGTTGCAAAAACTAGCTTTCGCAGGTCCGCCTTAGCGGTCCGAGAACGCAGGGGACGACGGGTGACGTGGTTTTTGGGGACCCCAACAGCGCGCAACGATAGTGAGCGCTGGCGGGGTAAAAACCACGGCAGGACCCGTCGTCCAGCCCCGACGTTACGTCGGGGACGGCCGGTAGTTTTTGCCAATCTAGCCCGAGCAATTAGTCGTCTTGCTTTCCCGAAACAAGATTCTTGACCCAGGCGACGAATACCTGCAGCCCATAGAAAAAACTGCCGTTCGGGGGCGGGTTTTCCAAGATTTCAGCGCCCTTTACTGCCTGTTCATAAACCTCATCTTTTGCGCTTTCCTTAAGCTCCGCTGACTCTCGAATCTCCGGACTTACCGGTTCTTGCTCCAAATCATTATTTGGCATAACTCATCCTTTCTAAAAATTGCGCGAACGATGGAAACTTTTGTTTTAGGTCGTCTAAACGCGTTTCGTCATTAATCGCTGCAAGCATTACGTCCAAAGCCAGCTTCGGGTCCTGCGGAATGGTTTCTATAGCAAATGCCCGCACGGTTGCTTCAAGATTATTTCGCTCGTTGGTGTGCACCCAGAAAAACACGCGTTCTTCGAACGTGAACAGCTCTTCAAAGTCGTTGGACAACTCCTTGATGAGGCGTAAAAAATCCTGCTCCGAATCAATCAAACTAAGATTCTCCGTGACTTTTTGGGCAATGTCAGCCGCTCTTCTGAGGGAAATTCTCTTAACCCGCAGCTGCTCGGCCAGAAACAGGCAAACGAGTTTCGCGTATTGTTCTTTGTTGGCTATCATGAATTTTTAATTTCGATTTTAGAATTTCGAATAAATTTCTAATTTCTGAAACTCGAATTTGAATCAAAATTCGAAATTAGTAATTCAAAATTATCTTGTCCTCTCCATCGCCACCGGGCCAGCCTGCGTCGGCGTGCCCAGCTTGGTTCTTTCCAAAATCTCGCGGTCAACCTCGGTGCGCGGCCGGCCGTGTTTAAGCCGGGAAAGATTTCTTATGACCGCCGCAAGCTCCAAATTAGCCCCGTCCGGCTTGGGATAAGTCTCCATATTGAACGGCCGGGAAGCCGTACCCTTTATCATCAGCTTAACGTAGGCGTTAAAGCGGTCGATGTTCACCAAATCAAACTCGTTAAAAACCGGGGCGAATTCTTTGGCCATGATTTCGGCATCCTCAACTCCAATCCGGAAGCAAATCATGGTTCCGGCATTGCCAAATACGGCGTCCCGCATTCTGGTATCCATGGCCGAGCTTCCGGTTTTTTCCACCGACAGCTGGGAGATGAACTGATGTGCCATGATCAAGTTGAGCCGGTATTTCCTGGCTTCCGAAAGAATCGTAGCAAAGCTGTCAGTGACAAAGTTCTGAAACTCGTCGACATAAAGGTAAAAGTCGCGGCGGGCATCTTCCGGAATGTCCGCCCGCGCTAAAGCCGCCATCTGCAGTTTGGAGACGATTATCAGCCCCAAAAGTTTCGCGTTGATTTCCCCGGTTTTGCCCTTGGATAAATTAATGAGCAAAATTTTTCCCTCATCCATGACCTTGCGGAAATCAAACGAGCTTTGCGGCTGGCCGATGATGTTGCGCATCATCTCGTTTTCCACGAACCGGCCGACTTTGGAAATCAAGTACCCGAGCATCTCGGACTTGTGAAAGTCCGAAGTTTTGGCCATTTCTTTTTCCCAGAAAGACCGGACAATCGGGTCCTTGACCTTGGACAGCTTATAGCGCTGAAAATCCTGGTCCGTAAACATTCGCGGGATATCGGCAATCGTGCCCGGATACTGCTTGTCTTCCATCAAAGTCAGCATGACGTTTCGCATGTTGTGCTCAAACATCGGGCCAATCATCTCCGGCGGGAACAGTTTGTAAAAAATCGCAATCATTTCCTGAATGGCAAAATCTTTTTCCTCGACGTTGGTCACCTCCAGCATATTCAAGCCCAGCGGCCGCTCCATATCGAAGGGCTCAAACAATATGACGTCATCCGCCCGCTCCTTGGGAATATGCTGCAGCACATCCTCTACCAAGTCGCCGTGGGGGTCAACGACACACAACCCTTCCCCGTTCTTGATGTCTTGGATGGCCATGTTCTTCATCAGTTCGGTCTTGCCGGTTCCGGTACGGCCGATGATATACATGTGCCTTCGGCGGTCATCGCGCTCAATGTAGATTTTCGTTTCCACGCTGCGATATTTGTTCCGGCCCAAAAGCAGCCCTTCTTCCGGCGCATTGGGCGGCGGCGCTGCCTTTTTTGCCGTGAGCCATTTGATATTCGGCGTTTCGGTGAATCTCGTGGGCGGATGCCAAAGGCTCGCCAGCTCCTCGGTGTTCAGAATCGTCTTGGTGTTCCGGAAAACGCGGAAGATATAATCGGTGACTATTCTTGAGGTCTGCTTGTAAACCACACGAAATCCGTTGAACGGCGGCATGGAATACTGCATAAAGGAGGACAGGACGTTTTTTAAATGCGCGTCAGACGTGGCCTGGTCGCGGGCAGAGGTAACCATTCTCAGATTCACGCGGTAGCCGTTGCGGGAGGCTTTCTCTTCAAACTTTTTGATTAGCTCCTGCTGCATCGGAGTCAGCTGAATCGGCTTGTTCAAGCCTGATGAATCGAACTTAGCCAATTCGTTCTGGCTTTTCTTGGATGACGAAAAAAATAGTTCATCAAACCCCTTTCCAATCCCTTTGAACATCGCGAACAAAAATCTTTGCCCCGCGGATGAGGTCACGAGTTCAGGGCTGCGCCCCTGCTGGATTTCGAGCGCGTATTTCCTGGGTTTCCTCTGCCAGGAAGCACCCGCTGGCGAAATGATTAACTGGATGGCCGCGCCTTCGTCCGACTCCAGTTTGGACAAACTGTTGGTCAACGAATTAATCGGGTCGGTCTCCATGGACTTATAGGTTCGCAGGGGAAAGGCGTATTTTTTTTGCAGTTTCAGCTCCGCCGCCGAAACGAACGATTTGCTGCTGAAAATATTGTAAGGTTTGACCACGTCGATTTGCGCGCGGGGGTACTGGGCATGCAGCTGTTTTTCCAGCAAACTGTGCAGCTTCCTGGGGACGTTGATGTAAAACGAGATTTTTTTGCCGACCGCGGCGATTTCGAAGCTGATGTAGTCATTGATTCCAAACAGCTGCGCCAGGCCGGTTGAGTGCGCTGACGAAATCGTGGTAAAAAACTGCTCGGCAATCGCAATCATTTCCTTTTCCTCCTTCTGTGGCTCCTTTTCCGGGTCAGCATTGTCTTTGGGCAGCGAAACTTCCAAGAAAACTGACTTCAAAATCCTCGGCGCCCAGGTTTTTTTGCGAAGCAGGTCAGTCAATATGAAATACAAAAGCAGGACTACCAAGCCAATGATAGCTATTAAAATAAGCCAAAAAACTACGAGTGCGCCGGTTGCAAGTTGTGGCATTGTGTTTGTATCTAAAGCATGTAGACCATCCCCGAGGCCTTGAACTATAAAGAGTAATCGGGGATCTAAATTAAGCTTTTGTAAGATCCCCGCTCAACTCAAAAAGTTTCTCTGCGGGGATGGACTGGGAGTTACTCGGTTTCTCTTCTTTGCTCTTCTTCCATCTCGGCACCCATTCGGTCAACTGCCGAACCCGGGTTGGCCATCACGGATTTATGATCGCTGATGCTTTCCACTACCCAAGCCGTCCCCTTGCCAGGTTTGGGATAAATGCGGTCTTCATCGCTCGATGCAGGTTTGTCTTGCTGACCGTTTTCTCTTGCTGTTTCCCCCGCTGGTACAGTCGCAGCTCCCGACTGCTGAGTTTCTCTTTTTGTCCCAATTGGTCTGCCTTCAGCCTCAGCCGCTTTGGAATCCAAAAACTCGGCCGGCGAAGGCTGTTCCACAGAGCCTTCCCGCCGTCGGATTTCGAGATTTTCACTGCTTCCTTCCGGATTCACTTTTGGCATAAAAATACCAATAATTGCTTAATAACTGCCTATTCTACACTATTTAGACATTTGATGCAAGGCCGGCCATTTCCTGCTTGACCTTCACCAATTCTTCATTGAGCCAAGCGCCGATTTCCGGAGCGTTCTTCCCAAGGAACACGTTAACGGCTTCCTGGTTTTCGGTATCGAGCAAATCTTCGAATTCCTTCTTTTTCTGCTCCGAAAAAGAATTCAACACGCGGACCAGCAGGCGTTTTTCGACCAGCTCGGAAATTTTCTCCAGCAAGCTGATTTTTTGCTCTTCCGGAAGCGACTGGATGCCTAGAACGTTAATTATATTTTGGTCATCAATGGGTATGGCCATATTTTTCTATTTTATTTGATTAATTTAATTTTTTCCATTGGATGGCAGCCTGGAACACAAAGTCCTTAAGCTTCGCATCCTTAAGCCTGGGCTGATCGGTTGTAAACTCGGTGACAATTCGCTTGAACTTGCCCAAGGGCTGCCATAGCTTTTCATTTTTGGCATATTCGTCCATAAAATCCTCAAGCGTCATTTCCCGGTAGTTGTTCAAGGCCCTGGCTGAAGTCCCAAGTTCGTCGCGCATGAAAGCATTGTATTTATCTTTCAGCAGAACATGCAAACCATCCCCCAGCTTGCCCTGCTCAACTAAGGCAGTCGCCTTTCCGAGGTCTGCTTTTTCCAAAGCAGCTTGCTTTGCCGCCTCAGCAGCTTCTGCTTCGGCTTGAGCCGCTGTCTCGGCCGCTTCTTTGGCTGCATCTATGCTTGCTGCCGTCTGGCCGTCGGCCGCGGTGTTTATAAGCATATCGTGAACAGTTTGATTGCCATCCACTCTGTTTGCGTGCGCCGTCCAATCGAGCAGGCCTTTGTATTTATCTGCGAACTCAGCATGTTGTGATGCGTATTGGGTAAACTCGCTTACTGTCAGCGCCCCAACTTTATCTAATTCACCGGTAGATATTCCGAGGTAAGTCTTCATGAAGTTTCCGTAATCCCTGCCAACTTCCACCCTCAGTCCGGCGGATGTTTTTTCTTGGGCAAGCGCAGCCAAGTGCCGGGCAGATGCAGGTGCTTCATCTATATCCGCATCAGACATATCTGCTGCGGTCGGCGGCGCCTCTGGCGGCGCTGCAGGGGTTGGCGCGGCTGGTGTTTCCGCCGTTGGAGCTTCCGAAACAACTTCTGCAGGAGCAACAGCACCTAACTTAGTCTCAAATACGTTCTCAAAAGCTCTTCCAAAGGGAACTTCCGGCTTGCCCTCTATGTCATAAACGTCATAAATTTCCCTTGTCGGCTGATTGGGGAATTTGCTTTCATCAACTAAACTGGGCTCGGTCTTTGCGGCTTCTGCCGCTTCGGAAGCTTTGGGCATAAATGCCAAATGTTCTGTATCTGTCAAAACCACGGTCTCTCCGGTTTCTGTATTTACTTGAAATCCACCCTTAAGAATCCGGTCAAAGTCCTCGCCCGGATGCATCGCCTCCACCTTTAGCATAAATCTGCGTGCCAGTTTTTCCGGACTATTGGCATCAGCCATGGATGACTGCGAACCATAGTGCTCCTGAAACCAAGCTAGCATCTTGGGATTGTTATTCATCTGCTCCGCCAGGTCGATATCAAAGCCTTTCGAGCTGACTTGGAAAATTTCAGTACCAGTAGCGCCCGGCGCAGGAGGAATTGACTCAGCCGCCGCAGTACTTGGCGCTCCGGGTGCAGCAGTGTTTGCAGTATCCGCGCTTGGAGCACTCGGTGTAGGAGCAGCCTCAGCGTGTTCAATTGCTGGCGGCTTAGGAATTCCCTTTGCCTCAAACAAATTGCTGAAAGCAGTCTTTGGTTTAGCAGTTCCCGTGAAATCGACGCTAAGAGGATTTTTGGCCTCTGGGTAGTTAAACGGATTGTCCTCATTTATAAACCCAGGCACGCCAGAACCTTCCACCACTCCCGGACCCGACAACGGGCCTCCCGGCGGTGGAATTGGCCTGATGCCTGGAGGAACTTCCAGTGCTGGAGGTCTTGGAACTGGCGGTAAAGTCTCAGTTGCGGCAGCAGCGCCCTCCGCATGAGCCACCGGCATAACCCCTTCAGTACTGAACAATTCCGAAACTTTGGCTGCCGTGCCGCCGAATAAGGCGCCGACGCCTATTGAAAAAGCCTTTGACGCGAGCTTGGCGCTCCGTTCTTTTTTGAAATGCTTGGTTATAAGTTTGCCTTCGTTCAAGGTTTGCGCGGCAACAAAAACTTTCCAGGTATCAGGGCTGGCTCTTGTGCGAGCCTTTAAGTCAGCTTCGATCGCGATTCTTCTCCTGAGCAAAGCGTCGAACTCCACGTCGCTCCTTAAATCGTCTATGTCCTTGCCAGCTATAGCACCTTTGGCAACCATGCGGGTGATTTCAGAATTTACTTCATCCTCGGTGAGAACGGCAATGTCTTTTCTGCTCAGTTCTTTTCTGTATAAATATTCTCGCACGCCTTCAGTGGCTCCATAAGCGAAGACTGACGAACCAGCCCCCACTAACCCGCCCCTGATGGCAAAAGCCGAAGCGCCGACAACAGAAGCAGCGCCCACTGCCGAGCCAAAACCAAGCAGAGACAAACTGGCTGCTGTTTTAAAACTTACCCCTTTTAAAGCGGCATTAACCGAATGCTTAGCGAGGGTTTTGTAATCTTTTGATTTGAATGCTTCTTTGAATGTTTTTTCAGTTTTAAATTCGCCGGTCATTCTGGCCAGATTATATTGGCCCAAGGCATTGTATTTATTCCAGACTGCATTGACGCCGTTAACCAGCATATTCTCGCCTTTCTCGCGCAATCTTTCCGGAAAATACTGGCGCATGTATTCGGCTTGCAACTCCAACTGTTCCCGCGTATGCATTGCCAAACTTTCACCTACCACTTCTGCACGCGCCTTAAGGTACTCGTCATGAGCCTCAAGAGACTCTTTTTCAACAGTCTCGCGCGATGCCTTTGACAGTCCTTTCAAAGTCCCCTTGATCCCCGAAACGCTCTCCAGTCGTTTCTGGGCTTTGACGTATTTTTTACGCAAAGCTGCTAAGCGTTCCTCGTCAGTTGCCGCTTCCGTGGCAGTTGGCTCTGGCTCCGGAGTCTTTGGCCCCGCTTCGGTCCTCCTTCTCCGCATCCGCTCGCGCACGCTCTCTCCCGCGCCCCGCACTCTTTTTAAAGCCGTGGCCATTCCGGACTCTTTTTTGGGTTCAGGGGACGGGCGTTTAGCCGCGTTTTCTTGCGCTCTTCTGAGAGCCACCACTATCCCGGATTCTTTTCGCGGCGGCGCTGCGGCAGATGACACAGCGTCACCCGGGGGTGCCTCGGCTGCAGTAGCCCCTGGCGGGACAGCCTCACCGCCTCCCGCACGCTTTTTGGCATATTTGGCTTTGATTGCACTATCTACTTCGCCGAATTCCATAAAATCTATATTACTTACTTGTTGCCTTAATTATAGCCTCCCGCATTTGCTCTGCGCTCATGTCAGGACTAATTCTTATACGTCCTTGCGGCAGAAAGCTGGTACCTGATTCAACCAGACTAATTTTTAAGGGCTCATTAGAGGCACGAGCAGGCATTCCTGACAGCGCTTCATTTAAACGCTGCAAGGTTGCCAATCTGACATCACCTCTAAGGCCAAATAAAGCCACATCAAATCCAGATTCATACAGCCTTGATTCGAGCTCAAAAGATTGTTCGTTGACTTCTACAAGCCTTCTTGATTCTGCCATACCGCCGCCTCTTAAGAAAGCCAAAAAATCTTCCCGGCTTTGGTCAGGATTAAACTTAATAACTGAGTTAGCCTCAACCGTGTTTTCTCTGCCAGGCTCAAACGACAAGCCGGCCGCCTCGTTTGGATTGCTGCCACTCAATAATCTCCTTAGTTGCTTAATGGCATAAATTCTGCCATCCGCATCACTATCAAAGCCTGGGCTAGCATAAGCACCAAATTCCCGGTTTATATCCACCCCAGTATTCCTATGCTCTTGCGCCTCTTGCTCACGACTCATTGCCGTTACAGCAGGTTTATTAAGAAACTTATCTTCTGCCCGGCCGCTGTTAATCATCCTAGTTTGTTCCCTGTAATCTTTTTGGGCAAGTCTGGGCCAAAAATCATTCGGGGCAAATACTCCGACATTGCTATAGTGCGTTACCACCCCTCTTTCAAAAGGCGAGTAAGTTTCCAGGTATGCCCGGTAATCCGAGTAGTTACCAAATCTAACAGCTCTTGGCTCATGCAAGGTGCCATGCTTTACTGCTTGGTAATGGACTTCATTTGGGTCTAGCTCCACGCCAAATTTATTACCTATCTCAACCAGCGGATCGACCGCTTTCTTTTGCTGTTCCTGATTCGCCAATTGCGCCATTCTTTCTTTTATCTCTTTTGGCGTAAGCGGACGGTTGTCTATTGGCTGGCCAGCAGGTATGGTTTCTACGACCAACTTCCCATTGCTAATATCCACAAACGAAACCACCCGGCCGAACTTTGCGCTAAAATAACTATATATCATATCTGACATGCCCGTTATTTCCGGCGAGGATTTGGCAAGACTAATGCCATTCTGGCCAGCCGAAAGCTCCAAGCGCATTGGTGATTTTGATTTTATAATTCTTCCCCTAACAAGTTCAGCGTCAATGGTTATGGCATTGCCGCTTCCGCTCACTTTTATATTTTCAAGCTTGTCATTAATAAGAAGCGCTAAAACATTTTTCAGCTCTTCGGCATTAACCTCAACCTCTTCTGGTTTCTCCTCGCGCTTTTCGGCAACGGTTTTGGTTTCAACTTGGGCCCCTGCAGCAGCTTTTGTTTCTCCTGCTTCTGCCACGTCTTCCTGCGGCATTGGCCGGTCAAATCCAAGCGCGCGGTAAGTCTGTGTGCCGAAAGCCGTTTCGAGCTGTTCGTCGGTCATCCCATAGTTATCAGTCAACCACTTTTTGAGAATCGGAGCGTTGTTGGCTCGAATCGCTTCCACAAATTCAGGATCTCCGTCAAATGGTTTATCGCGATTCTCAAGATATCCTCTAGTATCTCCGGATAGCAAAGCGTATAAGGCAGTACCCAGCGCGCGCTTTAAAGTCTGCTCATCCATGCCATAGCCTTCCGCAAGCCATTTTTTAAACACTGTCAAATTGTTAGCCGCAATTGCCTCGACTGTTTCTACATCGCCAAAAACCCCAGTTTCCGGCCTGATAGGTTCTGCTTCACGGGGCGCTACAGGTTCCCTACTACTGTCTGTTTCAGACTTACTTGACTCTACAGCAACCGGCGGACTAAACTGAGTTTCGTCGCCAAACCCCGCGCCAATTTGGTCAGCTGTCGATGTCGGTTCGACCGGCGGCGGTGCAACAGTTTGCGCATCAGCGACAGTCCCTTCTCGAGCCTGCCTTTGGGCAAACTTGGCAGCGGCAAGCGCCCTGATTCGTTCTAAATCGCCTTCATTCATATTTTATCTATAATATCTTTTGCAAACTTTTCAATTTCCCTCTGTCTTTGCTGCTGGAAAATATTATCAGCAGCCAGATTTCTAATATGAGCTTCGACATCAGCAACGCTGAATCCCTGATTTGCCAAATCTTCCCTATAGGCTTCGTCCCATAATTCACCGGCAATTTTCAGGGCCTGTTGTTCCTTGGTTTCTTCTAGTTTGGTTTCCGTAGGCACCGTAGTTTCTGCCGAAGCGGCTTTTGGCACTCGCTTGAGCCTAAATCTTCCCCTGCTTTCGGCATCTTCCACTACTTCTTTCAAAATTGGCCCGATTTGCGCCCTGGTCTGGGCCGCAGAAATTTCTGCCCCCTCTTCTTCCTCTTCAAGTTGTTGAGCAGTTGCCTCAGGGTGGGCTTCCACAGGGTTTTCTCTCAACCGAGCATGAAAGTCAGCTTGTAACTCTCTCGATTTCTGCCGCTGCTGCTTCTTATGCATGTTTACTGCCGCTCGTATCTCATCATCTTTGCTCAAAGTGTGCGTTATTTCTTTGGGATTAACTGTTTTGTTAAGTATGTCCTGCCATTCAGCTCTAATGGCATTAAGAAGTTTAATCTGCCTGCGGTAATACTCTCTGGAGTTTGGGCGGTCATCCTCGGTAAGGCGATCGCGATAATACTGAATCAGCTTGTTCGCGCAAAAAACCCTTAAGCCAGTCCCAGGGTGGGAAATTTCTTTCGATCTATCTTTTATAACATTCCAAAGTTCTGTGACCTCATTGCCTTCCGGCAGCCTGTTGGCAAACCTTTCGGGTAAGGAAAGTTTCTCATTCTGTTTAGGCGGTTCCTCAGCCACGACTTCCCCATTCGGCTCCTCCTCAGGCGCTTGCATCGTCGCAGCTTCCTTAAGTATTTCATGGATATCAAACTTCTGATTGCCGGTAAGAAGGGCATCTCTGATTTTTTGCCTAAGTTTACCTTCATCGTAAGGCCTCGGGGGTTTTTGCTCGTAGGTCTTAGCCAGTTCCAAAAGCCGCTTCTTTCTTGCAGCCGGCTTTTCGCCTTCGAAATCTTTAAAATGCGCGGCGAGGAAACCATCAATAGCCGCTTCTTTCTTGGAAGCGTCATCCTGGTCCGGCGGCGGTGAAGCGGATGCGGGATCTGCTCCTATTCTTTCCATGGCCTCCTTACGGAGAGCATCGGGAGTTGCCGGATTATTAACTCCTTTTTCCGCATGCAAAAAATCAGCTAAGGCTTTCTCCATCTGATTAAAACTCCGTCCGTTGTTCGGCATAAAATAAAAAACTCCGAAGCTGATTCAAAAAGAGTTAAAAATCCGCTTCAGAGTTGAAGAATGATGAAAAATTCCAATAATAACCATTAAATTTTGTTTTATTTCAGGCTTGATTATAGCATAAGAGCATAATTTTGACAAACTGGTTCAGAATAAAGTAAAATTAATCATCTGCCGCTATTTCTCAGAAACAAAAAATGTCTCTCAAAATCATACATACCAAAAATCTGCGCTGGATAGACATCATCAACCCGGATGACGCGGACTTGGTTTATCTTAAAGAGCACTTTCCCTTTCACCCGCTTGATTTCGAAGACGTTGTCACCCCTTCGACCCGGCCCAAAATCGACGCTTACGACAGCTACCACTTCATAATTCTTCTTTTTCCCTACCTTAACAAAGACAGCGAAGAAATCCGCCCGGTCGAAGTTGATTTTTTTATAGGCCACGATTATCTGGTCACGATTCACGACGGCGCCATGAAGACGCTTACCAACCTGAGGCATAACGTTTCCCAATACGACAACGTCCGCAATCAGTATATGAGCTCAAGTCCGGGGTTTCTGCTGTTCTCAATTCTCGAATTGCTGTTCAAAAGAAGCTTCCCCATCCTCGACCACATCAACCGGGACCTCGACCAGGCGGGCAGGGACATTTTCCAGTCCGACTTCAAGACTCTCAAGCGGTTTTCGACCCTGAAAAAAAACATCATCATCTACCGCCGGATTATGAAGATGCACAAATTCGTGCTGTCCAAGCTTGCGCACGGCAAGGAGCTGTATCTGCAGTTCCAATTTTCCAAAAATTATTTTCAGAATCTGATTGAATACGCCGAAAACATCTGGGATGTCCTGGCTTCCGACAAAGAAACCACCGAGTCTTACGAGGAAACCAACCAGTCGCTGGCCGCGCACCGGATGAACGACATCCTCCGGACCCTGACTATTTTTTCCGTGATTATTTTTATTCTCACGCTGTTCGTCAATATCATGCTCTTTGCCGAGACTATCACGAACATAGACGAGTACCCGTATCTCCTGCCGATAACCATCATTAGCCTGCTCATCATCACCTTGGGCATGCTGACTTTTTTCAAGCGCAGGAAATGGTTATAATCGCTCGGGATAGATTGCAAAACTACCGGCTGTCCCCGACGTTACGTCGGGGCAGGCGACGGGTCCTGCCGTGGTTTTTACCCCGCCAGTGCTCACTTCGTTGCGCGCTGTCGGGGCCCCCAAAAACCACGCCACCCGTCGCCCCTGCGTTCTCGACCGGATGAGCCGGCCTGCGAAGGCTAGTTTTGCAACTATTCCTCGCTCGAGAAAAGAATGGTGGTCATTCCCGCGAAAGCGGGAATCTTGTTATACTTATCTCATGCTTAAGCTTTACAATTCTCTAACCCGAAAAGTCGAAGAACTCAAGCCAGTCAGCGATAAAACGGTCGGCTTTTATGCCTGCGGCCCGACCGTCTACAATTTCGTGCATATCGGCAACCTCCGCAGCATTCTTTTGTACGACTTCTTGCGCCGGGCGCTTGAATACAGCGGCTTCAAAGTCAAGCATGTTATGAACATCACAGACGTCGGCCACCTAACCTCTGATGCCGATACTGGCGAAGATAAGATGGAAAAAAATGCAAAGACTGCCATGGACGTCTATGAAGTTGCAACCAAGTACACCCGCGCGTTTCTGGAAGATATGAATGCTCTCAATATGCTTGCTCCCCACGTTATGCCCAAAGCGTCAGAACATATTACTGAGCAAATTGCCATGATTAAAAAGTTAATGGCCCGCGACGCCGCTTATGAATCCAACGAAGCGGTTTATTTCGATGTCTCAAAATTTCCCAAGTACAACCAGCTGACTGGACAAAAGCTTGAAGACATGATGCTGGGTGCCCGGCAAGAAGTGGTCCAGGATCCCAAAAAAAGAAATCCAGTTGATTTTGTGCTCTGGTTTAAAGCTGTTGGCCGGTACCGAAATCACATCTTGCGCTGGGACTCGCCTTGGGGCGCAGGTTTTCCCGGCTGGCACATCGAATGCTCGGCTATGAGCAAAAAGTATTTGGGCCAGCCGTTCGATATTCATGCCGGCGGAGTTGATTTGAAGTTCCCGCATCACACCAATGAGATTGCCCAGTCTGAAGCTGCGGACAAAAAACCGCTGGCAAACGTTTGGGTGCACGGCGAACACTTGCTAGTTAACGAAGGAAAAATGGCTAAGTCAGAACAAAACTTTTTGACCCTCAAGGACATTACTGACAAAAAATTCAATCCACTGGCTTTCCGCTACTTAACCTTGACGGCGCATTATCGCACCAAGCTCAATTTTACCTGGGATGCCTTAACCGCTGCCCAAAACGCGCTCAATAATCTCTATCAGGAAATTTCCGGATACGATGAGCCGAAAGTCGGCTGTGCCGAATTTGAACAGCACTTTGAAGAAGCGCTCAATGATGACCTCAACCTGCCCAAAGCCTTGGCCGTCGCCCATGATTTAATTCGCTCGGATTATCCCGGACATGCCAAACTGCAGTCGCTGTTCAAGTTTGACGAAGTGCTTGGCTTGAAGCTAAGAGAAACTTGGGAGCTATCGCGTTCTTCTGATACCGTTCGCTCGCTGGTTGACCAGCGAGAAGCTGCCCGCAGTGCAGGAGATTTCGATACTGCCGATGAGCTTCGAAAGAAAGTTGACGACGAAGGCTATTTAATTGATGATACCTCTGGCGGCCCGCTAATCAAGAAAAAATTCAAGTGAACATTAAGGCCATAATCTTTGACTGGGGCGGAGTTTTGGCAGGCGCCGAAACAAAGCAAATATATCCTGAGTCTGAGGAGGTTCTTTCTTATTGCAGTAAAAAATATCGACTTGCTCTTGCTTGTATAGCAAGTAAATTCGAGGAACGAAAACAACAAATCCAAAACTCGAGGCTGGGTGGCTTTTTTGAAACTATTAAAGTGGCACCAATGCTTGTCGAGCAAATATCTGACCCGGCTTTCCTAGGTAAGGACGATTTATATAACAAAATCGTTGAGGAATTGAATTTACCGCAGGAAGAAATTCTTATCATCGACGACAGAGTTGTCCGAGGTATTCGATACGCCAACCAGCACAGACACCCAAGTATCTGGGTCCAGCGCGGTAAATTTGCCCACGAGCTGCCAAATGACCAAACCGGCCAGCCAACTTACACCGTTAAATCGCTCTTAGAAATCATGAAAATAATTTGACTTTTTCGGGGGTTAGGAGTATAATTATATATAATTATATATAATTAAATAGGTTTACTAGGGCGGCAATTTGCCGCTTATTTTATTTCCCCACATTATCCCCTGTTTCCACATTGTCTAAGCAAAGAGAACCAAATACAATAACCCCATGGCCAAAAAACCTCAGGATTCGAAATCAAACCAAGACTACCTCAATCGCCTGCCGCCGCAGAATCTGGAAGCCGAGCAGTCGGTGTTAGGCTCGCTTATGCTTGACCGCGACGCCATAATCAAGGTCGCAGACACTCTGGCGGCCGACGATTTTTATGATGACAAGCACGCCGCGATTTACCGGGCAATCCTGAGGCTGTTCGACGAGCGCAGCTCCATAGATATTCTGACTGTAGCCAACAAATTGGATGAAGGAAGCTCATTGGAAAAAATCGGGGGACTCACCTACCTCACAACCCTGGTCAATTCCGTACCCTCAGCCGCCCACGTGATTCATTACGCCAACATCGTCAGGAGAAAAGGCACTTTGCGCCGCCTGATTTCGCAGGCAGGCGAAATCATCAGCCTGGGGTATCAGGAAAATGAAGATTTGGATTACATCCTTGACCAAGCGGAGCAGAAGTTGTTTTCCGTCTCCCAGAAATACCTTAAGCAAAACTTTGTTCCACTCAGCGAGATTTTGCACGAAACCTTTGACCGGCTGGACGAGCTCCACCGCGAAAAAGGGAAACTGCGAGGCCTGTCCAGCAGTTTCAACGACCTCGACGCCAAACTGGGAGGTCTGCAGAAATCCGACCTGATAATTTTGGCAGCAAGACCGTCTATGGGCAAAACGTCTCTAGCTTTGGATATGGTGCGGCATACTTCCGTGACCCAAAAAAAGCCAGTGGCCATCTTTTCTTTGGAAATGAGCAAAGACCAGCTGGTCGACCGCTTGCTGGCCGCAGAAGCCGACGTTGATTTGTGGAAGATGAGAACCGGCAAGCTTTCCGACATCGGGCCAAACAACGACTTCGAAAGAATCGGGCATGCCTTGGGCCGTCTCTCCGAAGCGCCGATTTATATCGATGATTCCGGCTCCCTAAATATCATGGAATTGCGAACCAAGGCCAGAAGGCTGGCTGCCGAACACGAAGTCGAGCTAATCGTGCTCGACTATTTGCAGCTGATGCAGGGGCATAATCAGGAAAACCGCGTGCAGGAAGTTTCGGAAATCTCAAGATCGCTTAAATCTTTGGCCAAAGAACTAAACGTGCCGGTCCTAGCGCTCTCTCAGCTCTCTCGCGCTGTCGAACAGCGCGGCGGCGACAAAAAGCCCCAGCTTTCCGATTTGCGGGAATCAGGCTCTATTGAGCAGGATGCTGACGTGGTTATGTTCATCTACCGCGACGAAATGTACACTGGCAAAGAATCGCGCAGGCCTCACGTTGCTGATATCTTAATTCGCAAGCACAGAAACGGCCCGACTGGCGAAATTGAACTGTTCTTCGACGCCGAAAAAACTTCTTTCAAGAACCTAGCCAAAGCCCCATCAGCCGAAGACGTCATGATGGAGCAAATCATGGAATAAACTATCACATCTTAGAATTTCCCTCCCCTCCCAGGGGAGGGATTAAGGGTGGGGTGGGTAATGAAAATAAAACCGAAATTGCTTATAAAGTCAAAGGAGTTAAGAAAGGCTCAAACTCCTTGGGAAAATAAGCTATGGTACCATTTAAGAGCAAAGAATTTTTACGGTTATCGATTCAGAAGACAGTTTGTAGTCGGACCGTATATAGTAGATTTTTGTTGCTTTGAGAAAAAACTCATCATCGAAATTGATGGCGGTCGGCATAATAAACAAACAAACAAGATCAAAGACCTTAAAAGATCAGAATATTTAGCTGAGTCTGGTTTTAAGATTCTTAGATTCTGGAACAGCGAAATAGACGAAAACCTGGAAGGTGTTTTGCAAGTAATCTCTAACCACCTCTCCCCCGACCCCTCTCCTGGGAGGAGAGGGGAGATTTAATTTGTAGATAAAACAAATAAAAAAATGCGCCGCGGGCGGGACCAGACGATGTCCGGCCCGTTTATTATCAGAGTGACCAGGCTTCGCGGCAGCCGGAGCTCGGAAAGAGCGAAGCATCGGAACTCCTGCCCGTCGGAAATCAGCCGTCCGGAGAAGCGCAAGATCGATGCTTGCAGGGTCATTCCTACCGGCAGCGACTCTAGGCGTGTGCCTGGCTCGAGGAAGACAGCAAACGTACCAGTAAGCTCTGCAGGTGGCATGCTCACCTCTTGCGCGCGCGCTTCTTGCGCGGAGCTATCGAATGCTGTTCGACGAAGGCTTTTGCGTGAGCAATCAGGCTTCTGATGCCTTCACAGGCCTGTTCCGGTATGACCTCATCGTTCCACACGCGGCTGACCAGTTTATCAACCGAGAGTTTAATCGGTCGGTCGGAAGTGCACACGCGCTTAAAATTGGCCTCCAGATCAGCGACGAACAGCTTGAAGATCATCAGTTCGTGGACGCTGAAACTGTTATTCTTCCGCAGCCTCCGCAGAAGTATAAGGCCATCTTCCAGGCGGCTTTCGGGAGTTACTGGTTCAAGCATGTGAATCCTCCTACTTTGGGGTCAGTGAATCCCGCGATGTAAAATTGATTATACCTTGTTTTTAGCTTTATGACTAGGGTAGAATAAATAAGCAATGGCACTACTTCCGAAGTCGATTCAAAACCTGATCAATGAACTGTCCAAGCTTCCGGGCATCGGGCAAAAAACCGCCCAGCGGCTGACTTTCTACCTGCTCAAACAGCCGCAAATCGAGCGGCAGGGGTTTTCCAAAGCCGTGGAAAGTTTGGGCAAAGACATTATCTATTGCTCCATCTGCCATAACATGGCAGATGCCGACCCATGCAAGATTTGTTCAGACGTAAAAAGAGATAAAAGCATCATTTGCGTCCTCGAAGATCCGTTGGATGTCGTGGCCATGGACCAGCTCGCGGACTTCAGAGGCGTTTACCATGTGCTGGGCGGCGCCATTTCGCCGCTCGAAGGCATTGGACCGGAAAATCTCAAAATCTCAGAATTGCTCAAAAGGCTCTCGGAAAACCAAGAGCCTAAAGAAATTATTTTGGCCACCAATCCGTCCATGGAAGGCGAAGCCACAGCCATGTATATAGCAAAACAAATCAAAATTCAAAATTCAAAATTCAAAAATATAAAAGTCACCCGCATCGGCCGCGGCCTGCCTATGGGCGGCGACCTTGAGTACGCGGATGAGTATACGCTCTCTAAGGCACTCGAAGGACGGCGAGAGTATTAGTAATTAGTAAGGAGTAATAAGTAGTTAGAATAAAACAAAACTGCAGGATAATTTCTGCAGTTTTCTAATTACTATTTACTTATTACTATTTCCTAACTTATTGACTCAATCTGCACCACAGTTTGCTGCTGCCGGTGCCCGTACTTTCTTCGATACCTGGACTTAGCACGATATTTAAAAACCACAAGCTTATCAGCTTTATTTTGGTCAATGACTTTGCCTATTACTTTAGCGCCGGAAACATAAGGCTTGCCTAAATCAAATTTACCTTCATCAGAAACCAGCAGTACCTTATCAAAAGTAACGCTGTCCCCTGCTTTGCCGGGAAGCTTTTCGATTATCAACTTTTCATTTGGAGAAACCAGGTATTGTTTGCCGCCGGTTTCAATCACTGCCTGTTTTGCCATACCGTGATATGTTAGCATAAAAATAGCTTTCGGGTCAATCTTGCGAAATATCCGCCTAAAAGCCCCGGCACTTACCCGGGGCTTTTAGCAAACGTGGTGCTTTTCCATATTGTGTTTTTCCCTCGATTAGGCTAACCGCCTTATGGCTTTCCACAAATTTTTTTGGAAAAGCATACGTGCGTTACGGCCTGTCGCATCTTTATATCTCTCCTTTCGCCACAATTTTAACGCTTCTGCCGCGGATTGTAAATAAAAATTCCGTTTTTCTTTGAATTTCAGCAAAATAGGGCCAAATTCAGGTAATAAAATGACGACGGGAATGTCGTTGTTTTATTAACGAAAAGTCGTTGAAAAAGGCGGCTAATTTGAATTTGTCCTCGATTCCAGTTGCTCATTTCAACACAGGTGCTATACAAAAGTCAGAAAGGAGTGGTTATGAGAGAAATCACTCGAAAACTTAAAAGGATTATCGAGTCGGGAGATGCAAGAATGATTCTATTGGAAGATGACCAAGGTCGCGTTCTATTGGAAATTTCTCCAGACCTTAGTTTTCTTAAATCAACGCTAAATCTCGTAAAAGGAATTACGAAAACCGTCAAAAATTGCAAATTGATTGTCACAAAAAAACAATTATTATTCAACTAAACATTTCGCGATATGCTATCATTATCCTATCGATATGCATATCTCGACTGTCATCGAACAACTGGGCTACCCGCCCAGCGAGGTCAGACTTTATCTGGCAGCTTTGGACATTGGCGAAAGCACAATTACTGATTTAGCCAACAAAGTCGGCATGCCCAGAACCAGTGTTCAAAGCGTGATTGAAGATATGCAAAACAGGGGTTTGATGCACAGTTACATCAAACGCAAACGCAGGTACTGGGTGGCTGAAAATCCGGAAAAACTCATGATCTTACTCAAAGAACGCGAGGCCGCGCTCAAAAGCATCATGCCGGAACTGCAGGCCAAGCGCTTCACCCATGGCGGGCGGTTTGTGGTCCAGATTTACAATGGGCCAACTCAAATTAAACTAATCATGGATGATATAATCGATACCAAACATCATATCTCCGCCATTGTTTCTTGGGACGAATGGAAAACGTTTTTGGGCTCCGATTTTGTCAAAGACTTCATCGAACGCCGCGTTCAGCATTTTCTTAGGGTGCGTCTGTTGACGGCCCAAACCCCGTCGTCGGTTGAGCTTAAAAAACTGGACGAGCAAAGCTTGCGGCACACCAAATTCTTGCCTGACAACGCAGGTATCAACAATTCCATCTTTATCTACGGCAACAAGCTCGCCATTATTTCCATCAATAAGCGGCAACCCATGGGGATCGTCATTGACGATTTGGACATTGCGCACTCAGCTGAAATATTATTTGAAGCTTTATGGAACCAATGTTTGGAGCATTAATGCTATAATTAAATCAAACTGGAAAGGACAAAATATGATGGGCTACGATGGTTGGGGAATGATGGGTTACGGAAGCGGGATTGGCTGGATAACTATCCTGCTGGTCTGGACAACACTGGGCTTTTGCATTGCCGCTCTTTGGAAGTACACCAGCAAGAAGTAACTTACTAGTTTTTTAAAAAATGACGACAATTTAGTCGTTGTTTTTTTGTTGTTTTTTCAATGATTTATATGCAGTTTGATATATTTTCAGTGCTGGTCGTTGCAAATAAAAAACACGGTAGTAAAATTAGATTGACAAAGCCATCGAGTTAACAAAGGTCGTCGACAGGCAAGCAAGGTAACGAATTTCAATTAATATGAAAATAAGACATGTCACCACTCAAGAAGCCAGGCTTGTGGGACAGGAAATTGGCATCGACTGGAACGAAGTCGACTTGGAGCAATTCCGCCGGGGAATGGAAGTCGAATTTGAGCATGGGCTTATTGACGAACAGACGAATATAACCAACGATAACCCCCTGCTGACCGGCAAAATCGCCTTAGCTCACCTAAAAGAACTGCCGGATTATTACACTCGACTCGAAAAGATGGAACAAAATCAAGAAGAGTATCAGGAAGCCGGAAAACCGCATTATTACGGCAATACCATCCGGAAGCTTTTTCTCGTTTCAGCCTTGATAATGGTTATTTCGCTTCCGTTTGCCCAGACCTCACTCAACCTTCCAGTCTCAATATCAATCGTGGCAATCCTCATTTTGGCCGCTTTTGCGGGAATAATTAGTCCGAGGCTGTTCGCAACAGTTGAGATTGATACGGTCGTGGCGGCTTTAGGATTTCTGACGTTCGAGTATTTTGGCGTTAAATCATACTCCGAGCACAATGCCTTCTTCTTCGTCATAAACCAAATTCTCGCCGCATTGTTTTTGTTTGCGGCATACTTTGGAGTAAAAAACTGGCGAGGCATGCTCACCGCCAGATAGTTACGGTTGCAGTTTCATCACTTCGCCGATTTGGATGTGGTTTTTTTTAATCCAGCCGGCGTTAACTTCAAGCACGGAGTCGATTTCGACTGTTGGCTGGTAAAGCTTCAACTGATAATCTTCTCTGCCGGGTTCGGGCTCGAGGTTGGAGCTTATATCCACCACATGGCTATCTCGAATCCAAATGATATCTATACCGAATTTCATGTTTTTCATCCAAAAACCAGGCCTGCTCGGTTCATCAAAGACAAACAACATGCCCTGATTTTCATTTAACTCCTCTCTGCCGGATAGACCGACCGCTCTTTCATCTTGCGTATCTGCCAGCTCGATGTTTAATTTTTTTCCGGCCAGCTCCACAGTCCCGTCATTGTAGCTTGAGCCGGTTTCCTGCAAATTGCATGCCGCGGCCGCAAAGGCAACTGAAAACAGAAGGATAATAACTTTATTCATTGAGCTTTCTTTTGACCTTGTAAATGATAAACACTGTAGCCACCAAAGCAGCCATAACGGAGAGCAAAATTAGAAGCAGAACGAGCTTGCCCATTGATTGCAGAAACAAGGCTGACGCGCCAAAAATCCCGCTCAAGGCATAAAGGAGCAATACGGCCTGCGGCTCCGAAAGCCCGATATCCAACAGCCGGAAGTGCAGATGCTTCCGATCTCCTTTAAAGGGATTTTGTCTGTTGAAAACTCGCTGCAAAACCACCCAAAACGCATCCATCACCGGAATGCCGAGCACCAGGACGGCAGTCGCTATTTTGCCTCCTGAGACTATGGCCAAGATGGCCAGAATAAAGCCGGCAAAAGTGCTGCCCCCTTCTCCCAAAAAAATCCTCGCGGGATGAAAATTCAAAATAAGGAATCCCAGAAGCGCTCCAGCGAAAGTGATGGAAAGAAGCGCTGTCTGGGGCTGCATGACTTCCGGCGTGAGCGACAGTCCAAACAAAACTAAAGCTGAAATGGCGGAAATCCCCGTCGTCAGGCCGTCCATGCCATCCAAAACCTTGGTGGTAAAGGTCATGGTTAGAATCCAAATAAAAACTATGACCGATGACCATAACGATGACAAAAGAATAACTCCGCCAGTTAAGGGATTATGAATGCTCACTGCCGAAATGCCGGAAGAAACCACGACCAAAGCCGCAAGAATGGGAAAAATTACCGAGTACTGGGGAGCCAGGCGGTATTTGTCGTCCAGATATCCGCCAATCATAAGGATAGCGCCTCCGGCCCAAATCGCGGCAAGAATTTTAAGCGGTATGTTGCCACCAATCAAATATCCCAAAAGCACGCCTACGGTAAAGGTGACCAGAAAAAAGCTTCCGAAAATTGCCAAGCCGCCCATGGTCGGGACCGGATGCTTATGCAGCCTCCGCTCGTTATCCGGAATGTCCAGAATCTTTCTTCTTACGGCGATTCGAGCGACCAGGAAAGTTCCGATAAATGAAATAAGGAATGCCAGCGCGAAGGAAATGAAGTAAATAGAATTCATACGGTCATTTAACCCGGGCTTCTTCCAGCTGTTCCAGCGAGAGCGGGTGTTTGCGGTGCTTGGGCGTGATGAAAAATTCCATGTACTTTCCAAACATCAGCCTGGTTTGGGCGTCGATCGCAGGCGCTGAACCGAAGACAGATGCGACCAGCGGGCTGAACACCCATTGAAAAATCATGGAGAAGTATTTCCAGCGGCTGTATTCTTTGGGCTTGGGCGGCAGCAGCACCAAATTCACGTATACGGAAAAAATCAGGAAGAAAGTCGCCACACTCATAATTATCCTGGTCATGAATGGCAGGTTGACTGCCAGCACGGTTTGTCCGAACCTGTCTCCGCCCAAAATCAGCGGCAGCCAGCCCAAGATGGCAATCATAATCGAGGCCGTGGCCCAGAAATAATGCCCTTCAATGAGCCTTTCCGCGTACAACAGCCGCTTCCAAAGCGGAATTCTATTGTTTTTCACAAACTCCGGAATGACCAAGGATAGCTCGGTCACGCCCCAAGCCCACCTCCTTTTTTGCTTATATTGGGCAACCAGGGTTTCCCAGTAGGTTTTTCCCAAAACCGCGTCCATGGAAACCGTGGTGAATAAAGGCTGGGTGCTGTAGTCGCCGTTGAAATGCAGGAAGCACTGCCAGAAGATGTGCGAGTCATCCGGGATAATGTCTACGCGCCAAAACCCAACGTCGACCAGGGTCCTAAAGCTCATGGCGTGGGAAGAAAAAGTTATCAAACGGTCCGGACGCGAGGCTTCCACCAGCTGCCAAAAAGATGAGGAAGTCGCGATTACCCGCGCAATCGCCGGCGTGTCCCAAATATTGTTATGGAACATCGGCATTGGCTGATAGCTCATCTGAAAAGGTTTTTGCGCCGTCAGAAAATAAAAGGCCAATTGGGCAAAGTAGCTGTATGAGACGGTGGTGTCCGCGTCGAATGCCGAAACAATCACGTCCTCATATGGGATTCGCAGCTCATCAATGAGTTTCTGCGCTTGCTTCGCGGCATAAGTTATATTGGCGCCCTTGACCCTGGCTTCTCCTGCGACATGGTCTGGATGAATGGTGGCCAAGAATTTAAAAAACTTATCTGAATATTTGGCTTTCAAATATTCTATTTTCGGCCGAGCAGACTCTCTTTCCCGCTCTTCAGTTGCCAAAACAAGAATTATCCGCTCCTTGGGATAATCGGCGGATAAACAAGATTCGATGGAAGAAGAAAGCACCGACACGTCTTCGGTGACTGTCGGCAGAATAATCAAATGGTAAATTCTTTTCCAGTCAAGATTGCGCCGCAGCGGAATTTGGTTGATTCGGGAAAGCTGGTCTTGATAAAATACCTTCCATTTCTTATTTTGAGCTTTGTCATATTCCACCGACAACTCAAACCTCAATTCATCGAGTGGATTTTCAGCCGCGCGTATGAATGCATCAGGTGGATTGCGACATTGCCGGCTTTAAGAAACCAGTACAAATCAAAAATAATGATGTAAACAGAAACCCAAACCGGATGAAAATACGCCAGCAAAGGAGAGCCCAATAAAGTCGCCCAAGTCAAAACACCCGGGAAAATCTCAAAAAATTTAGCCATTGATGCGGATAAGGTTAATGCTTGCGATTAGAAAAATCAATTGAACGATAACGGTTGAAAAGTTGATGAAAAATGCGGCCAACTTTTCCCGCTTGAAAAAATAATTTGCCAGCAAAAAATTAATAATCAGAATCAGAAGCGCCGCGGCGGGAATGATATAAATCGCATACGCTTTATCAATCAAATCAGCGCCGTATATGACATTATAGTGCAGGACGATGCTACTGGAACTGATTTTTACCTTGCTGGCTAGAATCACCCAATGTATAATGTTAAAAAGCAATGCCAGAGCAATTGGTACCAGGTTGAACGGTTCCGAAATAAAAGGTCTTTTGGAAGCTAAAAGTTGATTGAGCTTGTCAAGAAGCATCGCCTAGCCATTATACAAAAAATGACCAATTTTATAAAGCCCCATTGGCCCATAATTACCATAATAATTTTGGGGATTTTTTTCCGGTTTTGGCAGATTTCTCAATTGCCCGGCGGCCTTTTCCCCGACGAAGCGGCCAACGGGTTGGACGTTAATTCAATTTTGGCCGGAGACTATAAGCCTTTTTATGAACGAGGGAACGGACGCGAGGCTTTGTTTTTTTATTTTCTGGCCATCCCCGTGGCCTTATTCGGGCGCGGAGCGTGGCAGCACCACGTCGTCTCAGCCGGCATCGGCCTGCTCTCGGTCATCGCCGCCTACTTGCTTGCGAAAAAAATGTTCGGCAAACGCATAGCCTTACTGGCAGGCTTTCTCATGGCGGTTTCCAGCTACGCGGCCACAATCAGCCGCACCGCCTTCCGCGCCAATACTGTTCCCCTGTTTTCCATCCTCGTTCTTTATTTTTTGATTTGTTTTTTCCAAACCCGGGAGCCAAAAAAGAAATATTGGTATGCCGCCTTATCGGGGCTGGCGTTCGCCTTGGGATTCTATACCTACATTTCTTTTCGCATGATGCTGCCCCTGCTCTTTGGCTTCGCTATTCTCCTCGTTTTGTCGCAGAGGCATAAGCTTAAGAGCATCATTCAGCAGTACTGGAAATATAAAACCGTTTTCGCCTTAACCTTCATCCTGGGCTTCTCCTGGATTGGATATTATTTCCTAACTCATCCGGGAACGTTCATCGGACGGGCCGGACAAGTCTCGATTTTTTCGCCTGATTTAAACCAGGGGAATATTCTGGGAACTTTCTGGGAGGTGTTCAAAGCGACAATCCTCAGCTTTTTCAGTGCCGGCGACGTTAATTGGCGGCATAACGTTTCCGGCTACCCGTTCTTATCACCCTTGGCTTCCCCATTTTTCGCTTTGGCTCTGATTGTATTCAGCTTTGCGATTTTTAAATTGTTGCGGCAGGTTTGGAGCAGGAAATTAAATAAAGAGACAGTTTATCAGTCGTTGGTCGCGGTTTGGTTTTGGTTTATGCTTATTCCCGAATTGACCACGGCCGAAGGAATTCCTCACGGCTTGCGCCTGATCGGCGTCATTCCACCGATGTTTATTCTCTCTGCCTGGGGCATCGATTGGTTGTGGCAAAGAATCCGAATACGCGAAGCCTATTTTAAAGCCGGCCTGGCTTCCGTTTTTCTTTTTTCTACTTTTGCCGTTAATTATCACGCCTACTTCGTCGTTGCGGCAGAAAGCCCCGAATACTACTATGCTTTCCGCTCGGATCTTTCGGTTGTGAGCCAATACCTAAATGCCCGGAACCAAAAAGAGAAGACTTACTTATCACTGGATAAATTTTCGGTCCAGACCGTAGACTACCTGACTACCGCCGCGAACCGTCCGTATATTCTTTTGGTTCCGGAAAAAAGCTTTGCCATAAAACTCAACCAAGGCGACCAAGTGGTATTCACCCAGAGCACCATTTTTGACAGCATTAAATTCAAACAGCACCACCCAGACAGCAAGCTTGTGCTCGAGAGAAAAAATAAATTTGGCGAAAAAATAATGCTTGTCTACGAACGATTATGAAAAATTTCAAGCTGATTGGAATATTGATTCTTGCGGGTTTGCTGCGCCTTTATCACAACACGTCAGTGGCGCTATGGCATGACGAAGCTTTTTCGGCCCTCTATACCCGCGACTACTCCTGGACCGAAATGATGCATCGGATTGGACTGGACGTCCATCCGCCGCTTTATTATATTCTTCTCAAACTTTGGACCTATGTCTTTGGACATTCTTTAATCTCTCTCCGGGGTGTTTCTACTATATTTGGCGTGCTTACGGCCTGGGCCGGCTACTTGTTGGTCAAAAAAATAACCAAAAGCGACAAAATCGCCTTGTTTGCCGGGTTGCTTCTGGCCATCAATCCTTTTCAAATTCAATATTCCCTGGAAGCGCGGATGTACACGCTTGGCACATTCTTAGTGCTGCTGTCCAGCTACCTGCTCCTGCGGGCGCTTGAGACCAATGAAAGGAAGTTCTGGCTCGGCTACGCGGCCGCGGCAGCCGCTTGTTTGTACACCCACTACTTTTTGTTCTTTTCAGTGGCCGCCCAAGTGCTATATTTGTGCTATATCCTGCTTAAAGCAAAAAAATGGCCGCTTATGCTAAATGCTGTCATGGCCGCAGCTGCCATTTTGGTATTATACATTCCTTGGATCGGAAGTTTTCTCGTCCAAAATCAGCGGGTGGCTGCTGCGTATTGGATTCCGGCCATGGACCGCTGGTCTGTACCAGGAACCGTATGGAAAATGGCATTTGGCGGGCAGTGGACAAGCCACTCCTTGCTCGTGATAGCCGCGATTGTCGGCCTCTTTCTGCTTTACTATTATTTCAAGAAAATCAAAGATGACTCGAAAATTTTGGTACTCCTCGGATTGCTCTTTCCCTTCATCGCCTCAATCGCTTTCTCGCTCAGATCTTCTATTTATCTAGACCGCTATTTCGTATTCGCCGCTTTGTTTCTCATTATCATAGCCGCGGTTTCAATTATGCAAATCCAAAGATACGCCGTAAGAAGAACTCTAATCTCGCTCGTCGTCGTCGTTTCCCTGATAGCTTTTTTCAAAAACTGGAAAGAGCTCGACATCAGCCGAAAGCCAGGCATGGCCAAGGCCTCCGAGGCAGTCAACGAACAATTCACGAAGGACGATAAAATTTATGTCGGCTCCCCGTTCGTGTTCTTCACCTTCAAATACTATAACCGGACTGGCATCGCACCCAAGCTTTACTCCGCAGGCAGTTTGGAAACCATCCCGCACTTTTCCGGGACAGCCCTGCTCACCAATGGCGACTTAATCCTCGACTTCAAAGAAGCCAAAAAAAATGACAATGTTTGGCTGATTTGGACCAACGGCTTTGGTTCAAGCAAGCCCAATGTCCCCGGCAGCTGGAGTATCATTTCGGAGCGGGAATACGAAGACGCCCCTGATTTTAAGGGAAAAATCGTCATCACGCGGTATCATGTGAACTAGCACTATGTAGCGTGCCGATTCATCGGCTCAAGCTGATAAATCAGCGCGCTACAATCACAGTGCCCTTGAATTTCTTGCCGGACAAATAATCCTTAAGATTTTTCAAATTTCGGCCGTTTATGATTACGACCTCAATCCCTGATTTTTCGGCGAGCTTGGCAATTGAGGGGTCAAACGGTTTGTGCTGGCCGGGTTTTCGGGAAGCTCCAAATTGAGCGCGAAATTGCCTCCAGGTCATAAAAGGGATCAACTTCGCATTCTTAAACTTACGCGGGTCGCGGTCAAAAACCCCGTCAACATTGGTCAGGTTTATGACCGTCTTTATGTTAAGCTTTCGGGCATAATTAATACTGCTCGAATCAGACGAGCCGCCGGGTTTGATGCCGCCGAGGGCAACCATTAGTGGCTCTTTATGCCATGCGAAATTTTTGTATGTCATCACCGGTTCGTGTTTTTTTGCGCCCAAAATCCAGCGGACGAACTGCGCGTGGAACCAGTTGGTCTCAATGCCAATCCAATCCAGCCCGGCATCGGAGACATTAGCGGCTTTTCTTGCCGCTGACTGATAGTTTCTGGCTGTGGCCCCGCCGCCCGGCAGGATCAGAAACTTCTTGCCTGTTTTTGCCTGATCCCTAACCACTTTCCTGAAATTTTTCAAAAATTTAATGTCAATCTTATCCGGCACGATGATCGAGCCCCCCAGCGATATAATGTAGCGTTTCATTTTTGTTCTCCAATAAACCCATTTTTCCGAGCGCATGTCGATATAGGCCAGGTTGCTCTTGTCTTTGGCCGGAATGTGCTTATTAATCATAAGCGACAAACCGGCCAGCTGAACCGCTACCGGCCTACTGACGTCAAAGAACACGCTCCAGCCGGCCTCCGAAGTAAACTGGGATTCAAAGCTATTCTTGGAAGTAATTTTAATCGAACTGATCCTCGAATCTATTTTGGACGGCCAGGCCCGGTGCATCGACTGGATGAACGCGACCAGCTTCGGATTGCTTAAAATCTCCCCCAACACCACGTCCTGGTCTTGGTTTTCATTTACCACCAAAGGCAGGCCTTTTTCGTCCGTGACCTCTTTCAAGACCAAACCCTCTTCATCGACCAAAAATTTTCTCTCCTTCATACTCAGGACAAAGCCAGGGTTGCGCTCCGATATTTCAATCTCAATTTTGTTTGGCCAAGATCTATTGACCTTTGTTACTTCCCGCACTTCTGGTACGGTTTTGGTCATTAATCTATTCAGCCGGCCGCGCGTCATAAGAAAAAAATGATTCCTGGGGATTAAGAACAGCCGGCTGTTGGAAGCGGCGTCCAAAACCTCTTTTACCTGTTCATATGAAACTTGGCCCCCACCCTTCACCGCAACTTCGGTAATCAAGAGTTTGCCTGAAACCACCGAATAATAAAAGACCAGGATAAAAGCCGCGGCGCTGATAAACTTAATTCTTCGGCGGCTGAAAGGCGGCAAAAGAGGCACTCTGAAGCGATACTTCGGCATGTTAAACGTCCGCTTATAGGCGGCGGCTTGTCTGAGGCGGGAGCGGAAAGTGGGCGAGCCGAATCTCCTTCGGGGTTCCAGTTTTCTTCTGTGCTTCGAGAATATCATAAGGTATCGATACTAATCAACGAATGAATACTAATTATACGAATAATTAATGCTTAAGTTTTATTAGTATCATTAGTAAATTAGTATATTCGCATCGATGCTATTTAATAAGCATATTAGCAAAATCCTTCTTGACTTTCGACATTATTCTCGGTTTCTTAGCAACAACTATCATATCCTCAATCCTGACCCCAAACCTGCCCGGCAGATAAATTCCAGGCTCCACTGTGACGACGAAATTGCTTTTCAGCACATCTTCCGAAGCGGGTGAAAAATTCGGCCCGCCTCGCCTCGCTCCGCTCGTCGGGGCGAGGCTGGGCAGTTCATGAATTTCCAAACCTACGCCATGACCGGTATTATGCGTAAAGTATTTTCCAAAGTTTTTTTTGGCAATAAATTTGCGAGCGGTCTGGTCTACCAGCGAGGCTTTATTGCCCAGCTTGACCTGCTCAATCGCCCTCAGTTGCGCTTGCAAAACTGTTTCGTAGACTTTTACCTGCAAACGATTCGGCTTGCCAATAAATAACGTACGCGTGAAATCCGAATGATAGCCTTTCACTTTAAACCCAAAATCGAGAAGCAAAAAATTATTTCTGCCGATCCGGGCGCTGCTTGAAAAATGATGCGGGCTCGCCGCGTTTGGGCCAAATGCCACAATCGGGTCAAATGCCAGGCCGTCTGCGCCCAAGCGCTTCCCTTCTTTTTCTATTAAGTAGGCAATGTCTGCTTCAGTCACGCCCCTTTTTCCCATTATTCCCTTTACCCCCCTTATCTCCCTTTTTACCCTTTCAAAAACTTTATCGATAATCCTGCTCCCTTTCTCAATCGCCGCAAGCTCGGTTTTCGCTTTCTCGCTTCTAAGCTTCTCTATCACGTTTGTCGTTTGTGTCCAACCCATGCCGCGCTTAATTTTTTTAAGCTGGGCAAGCTCCCTTAAAGTTATCCGATCCTCAACTCCGATTTTTTTATGCTTAACTTCTGTTAAGTATGTGCTTAACTTTTTTAAGTCCCTAACTGGCAAATCGCTTTCTCTCTTCGCGCGAAGAGTGTAGCGGCTGTCCACGAAGAGCATGGCGGACTTGCGCATGACTGCCAAAACGCCGGCAGAGCCGGTAAAGCCGGACAGATACTCCCGATTGATTTTGGTCATCACCAAAAAAGCATCCAGTTTTTCGTCTTTCAGAAATTGCTGCAGTGCTTTAATGGCGATGCTCATTATGCGTTTAGTGTCTGCGGGTTTAATTTGAGGAAAAATTCCAAATCTTGCCTGGTCTTGTCCGTCAAATCGTAGTCAAAAACCTCATCCAGCGGCACCCAGTCAAAATCAGCGCCCTCGCCCAAAGTCATTTTCGATTTATCCAAATCGCTTTTGACATAAAATACATGGCGCCAGGTTCCTCGTTTCTCATTCAGGTAATCACAAACCGGAAGAATATTTTCTTCCATCAGATTAATCCCCAATTCTTCTTTTACTTCTCTGGTAAAACATTGCTTCGGCGTTTCACTGCCCTCGCTTGACCCTCCAAAAAATCCCCATTTATTCGGGTGAACTGGCGCTTTATCATCCCTTAAATGCAAAAGAACAGACTTAGTTTTGGGATTATACAAAAATCCTCCGGCAAAAAATTTAGCGTTTTCCATTAATCTTTCTGTAATGCCAGTTTAATTAAAATATCCAAAAGCTGGGGGTAAGAAATACCGGCAGCGGCAGCGGATTTGGGAACCAACGAGGTCGGAGTAAGCCCGGGGATGGTGTTGATTTCCAGGAAATAAAGTTCGCCTTTTTTGTTCATAATGAAGTCAGACCGTGTAAGACCGCGGCAGCCCATAGCCAAATGAATCTGCAGGGCCAGGGTTTGGACTTCTCTCCGGGCCTTGTCAGAGATTCTTGCGGGTACAATTTCATCAGTGCCTCCCACTGCGTATTTGGCTTTGTAATCAAAAAAATTCGAGATAAGAGGAACAATCTCTATGACCGGCAGGGCCTGCGGCCGGGTGTTGCCAAGCACCGGCACAGTCAATTCGGTTCCTTCAATGAATTTTTCCACCAAAACTTCGCTGTCATGCCTAAAAGCCTTTTTTATAGCTCTATCCACCGCGGCCTTGCCGGAAACGATGAAGGTTCCCAGGGATGAGCCCATGCGATTGGGCTTGACCACGACCTTGCCGCGAATTTGCTTGAAATAATGTTTCTTTTCGGAAGCATAGTCGTGCTTGTAAACCAAAACCGCGTGTGCCACCTTGATGCCAAGTCTTGTTACAAAGACTTTCGTCCTGATTTTGTCCATAGCCAGGGCTGAGGCAAGCACGCTGGAACAGGTGTAAGGAATTTTTAAAAGCTCAAGCATGCCCTGAATAGTGCCGTCCTCGCCTCCTGGCCCATGCAAAGCTAAAAGAGCCACGTCGGGCTTGCCCCTTTCGTCTTTGCGAGTGATTAGCGAAGCAATCTCTTTTTGGGATTGCTTCGTCGCTCCGCTCCTCGCAATGACGGAGCGTGAGATCTGCCTAATTGTGCCGGAAGAGGTCAGCCATTTGCCCTGCTTCGAAATCTCAATCGGAATCACGTCGTACTTTCTGGGGTCCAGATTCTGGGCCATGGTGGCGCCCGTGCTCAAAGAGACTTCCCGCTCTTGCGAAGTCCCCCCAAAAATCAGCGCTACTTTCAGTTTCTTTTGTTTAGGCATATTTTAAGTCTACGCTATGCGACGGGTGACGCGATTTGGGGACCCCGACGGCGCGCAACGATAGTGAGCACCGGCGGGGTAAGGAGCAAGCAGGACCCGTCGCCCTAAGCTATTTAACCAACACTCTCGGAATTGTCGGGTTAATCCTGGTCACGATCTCATAACTGATAGTTCCTACAACATTCGCCAGCTCGTCAACAAAAATCTCCTCTTTTCCCTGTTTGCCGATTAATACTGCTTCATCGCCGGCTTTGATGTTTTTAACGTCAGTCACATCCACGCTCAGCAAATTCATATAGACTCGGCCCCTGATCTTGCATCGTTTGCCGCCAACCAAAACTTCGCCAAGATTGGAAAGCTTGCGGTCGTAGCCTTCGTTATATCCTACAGGCAAGGTGGCTAACTTGGTTTTGCGCGGCGTCCTGTAGCTTCGGCCGTAGCCGACGTAGGCCCCGGCGGGCAAATCCTTGACTGCCAAAATTTTGGTCTTCCAGGTTAAGACGCGCCTTAAATTAAATCCCGGATTAATTTTGGTTACCAGCGAATGGATTGACTTATATGATTCCAAACCGTAAATCCCAATCCCGATTCTTGCCAAGTCATAGCGGCTTTCCGGAAAAGCTAAAGCCGAGGAAGTGCAGGCGATGTGCTTGAGGGGAATAAAAATTAAATTGTTCTCTAAGTCTTCTATGATATTGCGGAAATGACCCAACTGCAGTTCAGTGAAGGTCGGGTCATCTTCGGAAGAGGCAAAGTGGCTGAAGAGTCCCTTAATCTCTATATTTGGAAGTCTGCCGACTTTCTTTATAAAACTTATGGCGTCGCGGGCGTAAATCCCCAATCTCGAAAGCCCGGTGCCGACCTTCACGTGAATTTTTGCCTTCTTCTTAAGCTTCTTCGCCGCTTTCGAAATGGCCCGCGCTTGGCTTAAATCGTAAACGACAAGCGCAACATTGCGTGCAACCAATGACTCTACTTGAACCAAATCATAGTAATTGAGAACCAAAATCGGTTTTTTGATACCCGACGTGCGCAGTGCCAGAGCCTCAGTGCCGTTAGCTGTGCCAAACCAATCCACCGATGATTCCAAGGTTTCGCTCACGGCAAAAGAGCCGTGTCCATAAGCATTGCTTTTGACCACGGCCATAAGTTTCGTTTGCTTAAGCACTTTGCGGAATTGCTTTGCGTTGTGCAAAAGCGCCGATTGGCTGACTTCTATCCAGGTGAGTGGAGTCATCGTTATTTTTTGATGTCCTTGAATCCGGTAAATTCCTGCAAAACTTTGGGTACGGCGATCGAACCGTCCTTCTGCTGGTAATTTTCCATGACGGCAATCGGAATCCGCGACATGGCTACGGCTGTGGCATCGTTGGTATGTACAAGCTCGGTCGTCCCATCCGGTTTGCGGACTTTGATGTTCAAGCGCCTGGCCTGGTAATCAGTCATCATGTCTGCGGTGTGAGTTTCGCGGTATTCGCCCTGTCCAGGAAGCCAAGAGTTCAGGTCCACCCCTCGCGCGTTGGGGTTGCCGATGTCTGCCGTGCATTTAAGAAATTTTTGATACGGAATTTCCAAAGCCTGTAAGATATACTCTTCAACCGCAATCAAGAATTGATGCTCTTTGAAGGAGTCGGCGGCTGTGGTGAACGATTCCATCTCCAGTTTGTCGAACTGATGCAGTCTCAGCATGCCTTTGACATCTTTGCCGTATGAGCCGGCCTCGCGGCGAAAGCAAGTGGAAAAGCCCAAATACCGCAGAGGAAGCTGTTTGATATCCAAAACCTCGTCAGCATGCATAGAAACCAGGGTATGCTCCGCACTGCCAATAAGATAAATATCATCCTGCTGCAAATAATAGCGCTCGTTTTTGTCTTCTTCGGAAAGTCGCGCTGTTTTTCGGTACATATCCGGCTTAATCATCACAGGCGGGATTACGGGTATGAATGATTTGGCGCTGTAGCCTTTCTCCACGGAGTCGGCAATTTTCTTCAAAGTCTCTTCCGAGGTTAAGATTCTGAGCACGAATTGGACTAAAGCAAATTCCAAAGCGGCCATGCCGCCCTTCCAGTAGCCGAATCTGCTTCCCGCGACCTTGGACGCCCGCTTCATATCAATCACATCCAAAGCTTCGCCGAGCGCTAAATGATCTTTGGATTTGAAAGCAAATTTCTTGGGTTTCCCCCATTCTGCCACAACTTTATTCTCTGTTTCACCCGCTCCCACTGGCACGTCTTCCCACGGAATATTGGGAATTTCATACATGGCTTCAAGCCACCGATCTTCAACTTCTTTGAGCTCAAGTTCCAGCTTTGAAAGCTTGTCTTTGAGCTGTTTGCTTTCAGCCACCAAAGCGTCATCTTTGCCTTTCTTAAATTTGTCGGCTATCTCGTTCCTTCTCGAGCGCAAGGCTTCGGTTTCGATAATCAGCCGGCGTCTGGTATCGTCCAGGCTCAAAACCTCAGCCAAAGCCTCGGGATTGGTGCCTTTGTCTTTGATTGCCTTCGCAACCACGTCTTGGTTTTCTCTGATGAATTTTATGTCGAGCATATTATTTGGTTAATTCTTTGAATACGTCTTCCAATTTCTCCAGCGCGTGCTTGCGGTGGTCCATAATCGTTGACTCTTCCTCGTTAAGCTCGCACCAGTATTTTTTGTAATTCGGCAGGTAAGTCACCGACCGGTAAGGATAATGCGGGATGATTTTTTCTGACGGCTTTTCGGCGATCACTCCTTCAATCCCGCCGTGAGAGGTGAAAATGCCGAATGGCGTAGCCAATGCCAGCACTATCGAAAATTTGCAGGCTCTTTGCTCAGCCGGTACGTCCTTCATTCTTTTCATGACTTCCGAGATTATTTCATCATCACTCATCGTGCGGCCCAGCCAGCGGTGGCTCTTAATTCCCGGCTCTCCGCCCAAAGCTTCTATTTCCATGCCGCCGTCGTCAACCAGTGTGGGGACACCTGATTTCTCAAAATAGTATTTCGCTTTATTAATGGCTTCTTCTTCAAAAGTATTGCCTTTTTCTTCGGGAGCCGGAATATTCAAATCTTTGGCGGAAACAATCTCAAGGTTGTAGTTTTTGAGCATCGTTTTGTAGCTGTTCACTTTGGACGGATTTCCGGTTCCTATAAGAAGTTTTTTCATAATAGTCTTAGGCGAGGCGCCAATAGCGCCGAGCATATCACGCGTCAAAAAAATTCTTTCCGGTCTTTAGGGCTTCTATCGCGCTGTGAATGGTCGGATAAAGCGGGTTTGGCAAGTGGTCGAAATCGTACCAATCCCAGCTTTCGCAGCTGTCCGGCTCCATGACTTTCGGCTCGCCGCTCACCCAATCCGCTGTGACCGCGATGTTAATGTAGTGGTAATCCGGATGTTTCTGATTCCAGAGCCGCAAAAATCTAACATTGGCAATTTCCAGTCCGGTTTCTTCTTTGACCTCTCTAATAGCGCAGTGCTCGAACGATTCCATGTACTCCAGGTGTCCGCCGGGTGAAGCGTATTCACCGTCGCCTATCGAGCCCTTTCTTTTGCCGAGCAAAACTTTGCCGTCCTTGACTATGTATATTCCCATGCCCACCTTCGGCATCTGTTTTTGCTCTTGGTTCATGTTGGAGGCCTTTTTGATTCAAGCCAAGCCGCCGCTTGGTTGCCATTGCTCAAATCCCCCTTAAAAGCAACTGTCCATTTTCCGGTCTGGCCGCTGAAGCCAATAACAGTGTCTATATCCAATTCCGGGAAAGTTGAATGAAACTCTTTTGATAAAGCCTCCGCTTCTTCGCGACTGCCCAGGACTATCTCCGGACCAAAATGTAAATTGCCCTTTTCACTAAACTCACTCATATTACTGCTCCTTCATCGGCGGGAAAATTACGGTTTCGCGCATGGACTTGTTCATAAGCACGGCAAACAGCCGCTCGCTCACACCAAAGCCCACTGCCGGCGGCATGCCGTATTCCATAGCTTCCACATAATCCTCGTCCATCATTTGAGCTTCCTTGTCGCCCGCTTCGCGCAGCTTCATCTGTTGTTCAAATCTTTTACGCTGGTCCAGCGGATCGTTCAATTCTGCCCAGGCATTGCCAAGCTCCGTGCCCGCAGCCAGAATTTGAAAACGCAAAACTTTTTTGGGATTTTTGGGATCAAGCTTGGCCAAAGGAGAAATCGCCAAAGGGTGGCCAACCAAAAAACTGGGTTGAATCAGCTTTGGCCGGACATTTTTTTTGTAAATCGCATCAATCAATCTACCGGCGTTGGCCGATACATCCACGTCTGCTCCGAGTTCTTTGGCTTTCGACCGCAGCTGGTCATCGGTGACCTTGTTCAAATCAAGGCCAGAAGCTTCTTTGAAGGCTTTAAAGTAATCCACCTTCGGCCACTTGTTGGCCCAATTGATCCTGTGACCCTCGTACTCGGTTTCCATAGTGCCGCAGACTTTTTTGACAACTTCCTTAAATAACTTCTCGGCCAATTTCATGCCATCCTTGTCATCGGCGTAGGCCCAGTAAAATTCCATGTCATCGTACTCCTGCAAATGCTCGCGATCAATGCCTTCGTTGCGAAACAACCGTCCGATTTCAAAAACCTTATCAAATCCTCCCACCAGCAACCTCTTCAGAGGCAGCTCCAATGAGATGCGCAGATAAAAATCACGGTCCAAGGCGTTGTGGTGGGTCACAAAGGGGTTGGCGTCCGCTCCTCCTGGGATGTTTTCCAAAACCGGCGTCCAAACTTCAAGGAAGCCTTGCTTAATCATGAAGTTGCGGACAGTCTGCCAAAAAATCGTTTTTTTGCGGAACAACTCCCGGGTTTCCGGATTCGCGAGCAAATCGAGATAGCGTTTGCGCAGCCTGGTTTCTATATCCTTAAGCCCATAAAACTCAGATGGGATCGGCCGGATGGATTTGGCTAGCAGTTTATAGCTTTTAGCTTCCAGACTTTTTTCGCCTGTCTTGGATAATGCCAGGGTTCCGCTCACTTCCAAAAAATCGCCGATATCCAGAAGTTCCAGCTGTTTGAACCGCTCCGCCCCCAGTACATCTTCTCGGAAGAGCAGTTGAATGCTCCCGCTTTCGTCTTCCAAGTTGGCAAAGGTCAGCTTGCCGTGGGCGCGCAGAGCCTTTATTCGGCCCGTCAATGTTATCTGTTTTTTGCTGTCTGATATCTGGCTAAATTTTAAAACCGCCTCACCAATGCTGTGAGTACGGCTGGTAGAAACCGGATACGGGTCAACCCCAAGCTTTCGCAGTTGTTCCAATTTTTGTATCCGAACTTTGCGTAATTCTTCTATCTTTTCCGACATAAATAAAAACCTTTGAGGCTTGATTATACCACAAATCGCTGACGAACGCCACAATTACTTAAGCTTATAGCCAGAGTAAGACAGATAGCTCGCAACAACCAAAGCGGCCCAGCTGGCCCACAATGGAATTTCACTGCCGGCGATGCTTATGTCCCAGCCTTTCCAAATCCTGATGAGATGGACGACAGCAATGACCAAGAACAAAAACGGCGTAATCGTAAGATATGTTTTTTGTTTCATGCCGAGTATTAATTGTTTTTTATATTATAGCACAAAATATTATTTACTCTGCAACTTGGCCATATCCATGTAAATGACCTCCCACAGATGCCCGTCCAAATCCTCAAAGCTGCGGCCATACATCCAGCCGTGGTCTTCGGATGGCCGCGATTCCCGCCCGCCGGCGGCAACCACTTTGTCTATCATCCAATCAACCTGCTCGCGGCTATCGACAGAAAAGGCATTGATGACTTCCGTGCTGGCTTTGGGTTCGACCATCTCTTTTTCCGTAAACCTCTTCATGAACTGCTCGGTCAAAAGCATGGCAAAGGCGCTATCATTGATAATCATGCACGTGGCATTCTCATCCGTGAACTGCGGATTGAATCTAAACCCAAGCTTAGTGAAAAAGTCAATGGATTTATTGAGATCCTTCACTGCCAAATTCACAAACATCTGTTTGGCCATAAATTGCTATGTTTTAATGCCTTAGAAGTTAGCTCCAAAATCTAGTTTTGGTTGCTCTGCATCCATATCATCGTACAGAGCCAAAAGTTCGTCAACAGACATTTGTTCTTCTGCAAATTTGCCCGAGCTGATTTCTTTGGAATCATTAACACTGCAAATAATCCCATCGCCTGGAAGAATGCCTTTATCGCGAAGCTCACGCATCATATCACGGCAATCCTGGCAAGGGTGTAGCGCATCGTGTGCCCGGGTTTTGTCGCCCGTATGCTTTTCGCTTGCAACAGTGACCATAGCAGGGATCAAGGTAGCTCCTTTTTCCAGCGCCGCCTCAAAAACATTTCTCTCTGCGCAACGTTTATCCCTGCCTCTCCGCTTTACCGGTGTCGGAGTGAAATTGTACCCAGTGTATACGGCATATTCGCCATCCGGAAGTCCCGGCTCAATACTCATAGCCGCAGCGCCAACTTGAAACGGCGGTTCCCGGTGGGAGATACCGTGCCGTTTGGCCATTGCCGCTGCCCGGATAAGCGCAGCTTTGTATTTTAGAAAGTCTCGTCGGTAGTCTCGATTATGGAACCGTTCACGGCGAGATTCTGGGCCTGAATTCATATCTTTAAATGCTGATTAAAAAAATTTAATGTCCTCTTAACGCTCGCATTAAAACTTCATCTTAGATTTAATAAGATCCCAAACGGCCACCCGGGGGTTCTTCTCAGGTGCTTTGGACCACCAGGATTTCAGGATTGGCAATGAAAAAGTCGAAAACAAATAGCCAACGGCCGGCACGAATGCCTTGAGCCAGGAATAAGCTTCATGAATCAAAACCAGCCAAACCCCAGCAATGATATAGATGACAGCAGTAATGAACAACCGCCTGGTCCAGCTGATCTCCCACGCCTTGTCAGCTTCAACTTTTCTGTTGCGCTCCTTAATCAATCCTATTTCTTTTTCTATGTCCATAACTTACATTAGAGATTTGCCTTCAAAAAATTAGCTCCATCTGAAGCTGGTCTGTGTATTCCTCTCCGATTTTCATTTCATGTTTAGCCAGGCCAGCTTGAACAAATCCGATTTGTTCGTACATCTTGATCGCCGCGTCTTGAGTGGTGTTAACGCTTAATCTGACTTTGGTTATCTTGGGGTTGCGGCGCAGGTCATCGAGCAGTCTTTGCACCAGGCTTTTACCGATGCCTTGGCCGCGATGTGCGGGATCCACGTACACTCCTACTATAGTTGCCATATGCTGAAAGTATTTTTTATCCGTAAACAACACGCCAGCCATCCCCACCAATTTGCCATCTGCTTCCGCGCCGTAGATTGTCTTATGTCCTGACAACCTGCCCTTCCATTCTTCTTCCGTGAAATCAACTTCCTCTTCATAAGCCTTACCGAAAGCCCTGGGATCTTGCCGCAGTCCCTGCAGTCTCAGCTGTTTATATTTTTCCCAATTCTCAGGACCAAGAATTCTTATATCCATATTGTCTCCTTATTTCACAAATGATGCAAAAAAAAAGCGGAAAAAATTGCATAAATTACCCAGGTCATAGTTGTTATTCTCCTATTCGCGCGAATTAGAGATCGATGAGAAGTGATTTTACGAACGGGCGAAGCTTGGAATTGATACTGTAAAAAACATTTAAATTCCTCTGCTCTCGTTCCAATAGGTCAGCTCGCGCCAGAATGTTCAAGTGTTTAGAGGTGGCCTTAAAAGAAAGTCTTATTGCTCTGGCAACTTCCTGTACTGAAGCCTCTCTTTCTATTTTAAGAAACTGTAATATGTACAGTCGTCGCCGATTAGCCAAGGCTTTAAGAATATTCTCTAATTCTTTCATGATACCATTATACTACTATTCTCCTATTCGCGCGAATTAGAGAAGGTTAACTACTAAGGTTTTATCTCCAACAAAAGACTTACGGTATCGCCGGCTAAGATGTGTTCTTTTTTCCGTACCTCTGCTTTGAGCGGCAAAAGGTATGCTCCGGCTTTTTTATCGAAAAAAATAGACGTGTTCCAGATTGTTTGTTCGAGTCTAACAATAACTGGAAGCGAACTCCAACCTCTATGCGCAACAGCGAACAGTTGCTTGATTTTGCCCGACTGATTCTTGAGTAAAGTCACCATATGCCAGGCAGCTATCCCAGGATAAAGCCAGACCCTGGCCCGCATTTTATAAACCGTTCCTGTCATAACTATTCGCTTATTCGCGCGCCTGCCCGCCGAAGCTTTAGCGAAGGCGGGAATTAGAGATGGTTAGCTCAGGGTTTAATTTCTAAAACGAGACTGATCGTCTGACCGCCGGTGACTTTTTCTTTCTTGCGTACTTCTGCTTTCAGAGGCAGGACATATGCTGCGGATTTTTTGTCATAGAAAATTGATGTCTTCCAACTGGTCCGGCCGAGCCTGACGATAACGGGCAAAGAACTCCATCCTCGGTGCATATCCGAAAACAACTCCTTGATCTTGTCTGACTGCTTGCGGGGCAGAGTCACCATATGCCACGCCGCCATTCCTGGCCAAATCCAAACCTTGGTTTTGATTTTATACCGACTCCTTGGTAACATTCTCATATTCTTAAGAATATTGGAATATCAAAACTGCGAAAGGATCTTCTTGAATCTTTCACCATAAGGCGAAAGCTGGTGTTCAACCTTCCGCCCTTTGTAAGCCTTATTAACCAATCCCGCCTGTACCAGGCGGCGAGTATGCTCAGAGATAGTCTTAAAGTTGCAACGAAGCACATCCGCGATCTGTTCTAGATTAATCCCCGGCTGCCTGGCTATCAGCAATAAAATATCGATCCGCCGATGGTTGGCTATCCCCTTAAAATGTCTTTCAAGTTGTTTCGCTGTTTTCATTTCTTTTTCGCTTCGGACTCTATAAAACCAGTCTATCACAACATTCTCACATTCTCAAGAATATTGGAATGTCTTAACGCCCCAGACCCCGTGTGGGACGTTTATTTCTTAAGATAAGTCACGCTTCTGCCGGTTCGGCCGATTTGGCGCAATTTGCCTTGCTTTTCCAACTCATCCAGATATCGCTCGGCTGAGGTGTTGGAGACTCCAAGCATTTTTTCAACCATGTCATTGGTAATTTCATCATTCGCTCCAAAGCTAGCAAGAATCCGATCCAAATTTTTCCGGTGCTCTTCGGCCCGCATCAGGTTCACTTCATTTTCGTCCCTGCCTACTTTGCCATTCTGGGGAAGAATCTGATTTTTGCCGAACCAAAATTTGGCAAAAATAACGCCAATGAGGAAGCCAATGGATATCATCAAAAAATCTCTCATAAAATTTTAATTAATATTTATCCATAATGGCAGTTGCATCGTAACCATACTCTTCGGCTTGTTTCAAGATTTCTTTCAACTCACCTTTCTTTATAAGAATAAACCCTGATTTTCTCAGGGCCTTAAGGATTCTCGACTGCGAGACATCAGACGGTAACTTAGGTGGTAACATGAACTAATTGATTTTGTTTCTCAAACAGGTCACCTTTGATATTGATTAAGGCAGGGTGGCAGAACCGCGCCGGAACTTCAAACGCTGTAAAAATAGCATCTTTGATATTGTGCTCTAATTCCTCTATTGTGGCCCCACTGGTGATTATAGTACCTCGAGTGTAGTCAACAGAGCGGGCAACGAAGTATGATTGTCCGTCTTCTTCAACTTTCTCAAATCGAAAATTAATACCTCTACCCCTTAACTCAACAAGCATATCTTCTAGATTATCATGAGCTTGATTTTTTGTAGCAGTATATGATTGTATTCTTTGTAGTAATCTCATGATTTAATTATAGTCTAATCGTTTTAGGTGGTCAATAAACAAAAACCCAACAGCCACCATCAAAAAATCTCTCATAAATTATTTAATTAAATTCCAAGAATTCAGATTTTTACCTACTGAACCATAATAGTATAGTTTAGAGTAATAACACCAGTTTTTAATTTATGAAATACAAAAAGATACGCAGGTTTGTTCCGCTGATTTTTCTTAATCTTTAATTTCCTACTAACCTGGTCCAATAACTTTATTGGTAAGATAATAAATTCGTTGATTCCCGTTTCACGGGTACGCGCTACTAGCACAGTAAAAACTCTTGACTCAACAAACTGAAAAGTGCCCAGTCTTATTCCAATGCTTTGTCTTGACCTGAATAAGATAAGTCCTTGCTTCTTTTATTGCAGCAATATCCACACCATAATCAACCGGCAAAATATTTGCATTAAACCCCCGAAACAAAAGCTCGCTCATAACAGCAGCTTCTCCGCCTTTACCAGTAAAGATATTGATTGATCTCTTGTCCATAGATAAAGTCTACCACAAAAGAAAAAGCGTCTTTAGCCAACGTCAACCTTTATGATATTCTCACATTCTCAAGAATATTGGAATGTCAATTCCGTTTTCGACACATTTGTACCAATATCCGAATTGCACCTGCCCAGCCGTCTGGCGGGGTAATTAAGCAAATCAAGGTTCGATCATGAAGAGTTCTAATATTCTCACATTCTCAAGAATGTCGGAATGTCTAAGAACCCGACAGCAACCAATAAAAAATCTCTCATAGTGGAATGGATGTAAATGACTGTCGAGAATTTCTTTCAAATTGCCTTAGTTCTTCTTCGCGGATAATCGAATAACGAGAATCATTAAGCCTCTCCAACGGACAGAAAAATAACCGCGCGGGTTTTTTGGGACTGCCTCCCACTCCGATTACCACAAAAACAGACATCCCCTGTTTTCTACCATATTCTCTATAATTTTCTCCCTTCCTTTTGTCCCAGTCTATGCCGCCCTTAAAAAAATATGAGCGATACTTACACTCAACCGCCAATATCTTTCCTGTCCCAATATGCCGGAAGGTAAAATCAGGATTAGAGTCGGATTCCACTGTCCGTTTAAGAATCTTTGAAAAATCCCTGGTCTTATCAACAACAACCCAGATATCTCTTGGAAAAAGAGAGGCTACATGGCTTTCGAACTTATAACCTTTTCCGAAGGTGTCATAATAAAGCCAAAGGAAAACCCCGAACACAATCGCGACTACTAAATCTAACACCTGCCAAATCTTAGCGTTATGCAGATAAATTGGGACAACCGGATTGAAGAGTATAACTGCTCCAATAAATCCCAGGATCCAGTAAATTTTTCTGCTCCGGTAAGCAATAAAACTAAGAACAATACCAGCCAAGCTAACAAGCCATCGCAATATGCCAAAGTCGCCTCGATACAAACCCGCCGCTGCGACTAGTAGTGTGATGATAACTATCCAGATTAAAATACGCGTTATAACTTCCGGATTCATAAATTTATACCTTTTGCTTAAGTTTACCACAAAACAAAAACTATCGTCATTTGACGTCGTCTAATAATAATTAGTATTCAGGTTATTGACTAATTTACTTCCGAATAATAAAATTAAGGTATGGTGGAGGCGCGAGAGACACCAAAACCACGAAAGGTCGAAAATAATTAATTTAAAGGACCAATAAAATGGCCAATCAGCATATTGTTTACCGAGGGCACAATGAATGGGCGGTTAGACGCGAAAAAGCTAGCCGAGATACAATCGTTGTAGACAATCAGCAAGAAGCTTTTGATATTGCAAGAGATATTGCTGAAAATCAAGGTGGCGAAGTGTTTATTCACGGCAGAGACGGTAAAATCCGTGAACGGAATACTTACAAGGATGACCCCTATCCGCCAAAGGGTTAATTAATAACCTGAAAATGAAAACAAAAAATTAAAAACCGCCAGAACTACTGGCGGTTTTTGCTTTATCTAATTTTTAGGTGGATATGGATCAGAAGAATAAAACCTGGTTTCAATAAGGCCATTTCTATTGTGAATAAAGATCTCTCCCCCATTTTGGCCAGTGTCTTCCCTAGCCTTTGATAAGGCTTCATCACGAGTACTATATCTTTTTTCTTCCCTAGCTCCAATTCTTTTTACTTTCCATTCTCCATCTTTTGGAAAAATATGAACATTTCTCTGCCCACGCTTAATAGCCTCAGTATATGATCTTATCTGGGGATTATTCTTATTATTTCTTTTCAATGGTATTTCTTTAGGTGCCATATGTCTATTCTGAAACCAATTTGATTATATCATCTTTAGTATATTGATTTTCTCTTAAATAGGCAAGCAAATCACCTCTAGTTTCAAATTTTAACTCGGTAAAACTCAAATCTTCCCCTAAATAAGCGTTCTTGATAAGTTTGATCTCTACGTGAGGATAGTTTTCTGCTATCCAAAGCAAGGTCTTCCTTGCTGAGGAATGTTTTTCATAAAAGTATCTGTCACTAAATTTTCTGTCCCGGTTAAGAAATGCAACGAAGGCTTGTTTGAAATCTTGGGGCCAAACGGCATGAATTTCTATCTTTTTCTTAGATTTACTAATTCTTCCTATTTTAATTCCTGCGCCTTTTTCGGTTGGAAGTATACCGTCTAGGACGATTAAATCTTGCTTATCTAAATATTCTGAAAAATATTCGGTTTTTCCAGATGCAGGTCCACCAGACAATAAAACGACCTTTTCAAATTTAGATGTTTTAATTGTCTCGTAAAGCTTTGCGTCGGCTAACTTAGCAGATTCACTATGAAATTCCTCAGATCGTTCTGGCGAGTATCCTGGTAAATCCTTTTTAATATCATCAGCAGAAATCAATATCGAAGTCATTTATATAAATTTATTCATTTTCTTCAATTTCAAATCCTAGTTTGTTTTGCAGTTCTTTCGGTTGTAATAATAAGGTAAAATAACCTAAAACTCCTTCAATCCGTATTAATAAAATTCTCTATCAACATAAATTTCTGAAGAATAAATCTTACGTTCTGGGCCGCTCATTACTAATCGTGGCTTAATTTCTGATTGAGGTATTGTAAAGTCATGTAAATCTTCTCCAGATGCTACAGCTAGCTCTTTTATGCAATCATTAAACTCATTAGCATATTTCCCTTGTACATGAGATTTAGGCAAATTATTTTTTAACGCTGTCAATTTAGATAACGATCTGGCGAGTTGCTTATCCATAATTGAAGGATTCTTATATTTTAGAAAAACCAAAATCTTTTCCGACAGGTTTAAGTTCTTGATTATCAACAGTGTTCTAAATAATTAATAAAATCAATATATTTTTTATCGGTTGGTTCCCGTGATGGGACTAAAATCCTGTATTGGTCCTCAAAAGTTATATTCTTTTCTTTTTTGAATTTATTGATCTCAAAATAATCATATTCATATAGTTGCACTATTCCTTTTCGTGCTTGGACTTTAAAATTTCTGTTTTCTGTACTTTTTACTTCAAAGAGAAATGAACGCTTACCGTCATGCGCAAACAAATCAACATACTCATTAGAAAGCGTAGCATATCCCTTCTTTCTAAATATGCTTATCAGTTGTTCAAGGACAGAATGATGAGATGCTTCTGCTCGAGCCAGAATATCATTATCTCGCTCGACTATAGAATAAGGTTTAATTATTAATCGCTTCTTGATTGATTCTAAAAATCTCAAGGAAGCTGCGTGTCTTAGAGTTTCAGTTGCATTATGAACTTCAACTAAATCTGATGCCTTCTGTTCAATCGCGGGACCACGAGTTGAGTGTCCGGTATATAAATGTAATGGCCTATTTTGAAATAAAATTTGTTGAGCAACTTCGGGCCGTACCGTGGAAAAACTACCCATTTGTGGGAAACCCTTAATTTCTGAAATTGGGATTCGATTTCCAACCAGTTGACTAATCAGTGGAACCGTAGCAACATCATTGGCTGGTGTGGGTGATTCCCAATTTGCAGGATTAGGTAATTCGCCGAATAAATATATTTCAGTTAACGGAACTAATAATGGCCAACGGTTTACATTGTTTTTTATTTCATAATGCCATAAATAGTTATTTTTTATCGAAAAATCAAAACCAACTACTCCAATTCCGATTATGCCGGATTTAGCTACGCCCGGGAAAGCTGAAGTATCTCCTGATGAACTATGAATAAAAAATATATCGCCTGTTTGCAATTTTTCCCAATCTTTTCTATTTTTGTCTTTAGCTTCAAGTCCCCAAGTAAAATATTTAATAGCGGTCAACCAGTGCTCAGGCGGACCAGTAAACTTAAAAAACTGTTTTTGATTTAGAGCCGAAGAAAGATCCATTATAATTTATTGTACTTAGTATGTTTCCCTTTGGCTTTGTCTACTGGGTATTTCTTCTCGTTCTGTTCCATTTTTTTATGAAAAGCTTCAATTATATCAACACCAATATCATTACTGATAAGCAATACCCAATAAAGGACGTCGGACAATTCTTCAGCTACTTCTTCTTTATGATCTTTCACATACGCTTCCATTTCTTCTTTGTTTTTCCATTGAAAATGCTCAGCCACTTCCGCAGCTTCTAACATCAAGGACAAGGCTAAGTCTTTAGGATTATGAAACTGCTTCCACTCTCTATCATCTCTGTATTTAATTATTCTGTCAGTTAAATCTTTTATATCCGACATAAAAAATTATCCAAATTACTTGGCTTAATAATGCCACGAATTGCTTGGAAAATCAATCAACATCTCAGACGGGTGTGGGGTGTTAGATTAAGGTTATAGGTTTTAGGTGATAGGTTATAGAAATCAAAAACGGGCCTTGAAGCCGCTTTAAATATATTAGCTTTCGCTTGGGTCAAATTTGTTGACGAGTTTATACTTAAAACCTAAAATCTTTGTACCGTCAGATTTTGGGGAAAGCAGGACGAAAACCCTGCCAGAGACACCTGGTCAAAACCTCCACTTGGGTTCGGAGGGGCTTCGAGGGCACCAGGCACCTGTTGAGGTGAGGACTCCTCCAATTCTGACGGCTTTTTCTTATGAAAAAAATCAGCTGGCAAGATTTGCTCCTGCCAGCCTTAACTCTCAGACCCGCCGGAAGTCTCGGCCTTCGGACGGTTGGTACAACCCAAGCTTGCGGTTGCTGCGGTTGGGGAAGACCGGGATGGTGCCTGCGATGAACCTGCCGAGGTCTGTAACCTCGCGGTCATAGCGTTTGGCCCGCACCCAATCTTCTCTCTTGACGGCCCGGCCACGAAGTTTCTCGTAGCGCTTCTTGAGGAACTCGGCTGCCGCCAGTTCATTCATGTACTTGATTTGCTCCAACCCGTGCATACTCACCTCCTGCTTCATGAACGGCCAGTAAATCACCGACCTTAAGTCCCAATCTTGCCGCTGCCGACCCGCCCTTGACCACGATTTCGAGGAACCGCGTATTAGCAAGCCCCGAACTGCCGATGACCACGGCCAACTCGCCTTCCGGCACGTCACAGAGCCGCGGGTAAACCGGCAGATGTCCCAGATATTGCCGGTACCGCCGGTCAGACAAGCCAACCACATCCTCGGTCGTCAGCGTGGTCTTGAGATTACCAAAGCAATCAACATACCAGACGACCTCCTCTGTCCACGGCTCAATTTCTTGCGGCGGACCCCCGTGAAAACCGACTGACTCGAACTCCGCAACAAGCAAAGGCAGAAAATCAAAGCTGCGGAATTGCGAACTTTCGATCTGCAGCCGCTCGTGGTCGTCGATAACCTGGGCGTAAACCAGCTGCTGCAGCGTGCGCGCGACATCAATCGGGTAGCAGGAACGAATGCCGACCTTGGGCAGCAGTCCCAGGGTGTTGACCGTCGTTACAACGAACGGGCCATCTTTGCATTCCACCTGTACGAACGGCGGGCCATTGGTACCTGACGTCTGCTCGTTCCGAGGTGCGACATTGCACAGAATCCAGCCCGGTGCGTTCCCAGCCGCATCCAGCGCGTCGATCAGGCAGCCGGCGGCTTCGTACTCGTTGACCACAGGCATGGTGGTCACCGGACAATTAAGCCAAGCAGCTGCTCTAGTAGACAGCCTCCCCAAAGCATTGGCATCGGAGCAGTCGTTGATTATGGTCACAAACATCTTTGGCCTCCTTAGTGATTCCGACGCTGCGGTCGGAATGATTTTACTTCGTAAAATCAAAAAGCCTCTTTCTTCATGAAAGAGGCTTGCCTAAGTACTTTTGGTGTCAAACCCGTCTAACGGGTTAAATGCCCAAACAGGCCTCTTCCATGGAAAGAAGCCATCATCATAGCGCCCGAGCAGGTTCGATATAGGAATTTCATTAAGATTATCTTAAGCTTGAGTAAATAAAAAGTCAAATAAAAACCGGAGCGGACCGCGGGGTCTGCTCCGTTGGAATGCACAAACGGCCTGGGCGGCCGGCGATGGAATCAGGGAATCACTGGTCGCCTGGAATACCAGTCCCCCTCGTGCTGGCAAAGAACACCGGAACCGCAACGCTTGCTGCCAGCATAACGACGCAGGTAGCAAACAGCCAGAACACTTCCTTGTAGAAGCTTGCGGCTCCAATGAGCGCGTATGTGGTCCGCGTCGCCCAGTGAGGCTTGCCCACAAGGAAGACGCAGAGGTAGAACACGACATCGCGCAGCCCGTTGACCGGGCCGGTGTTGATCCTGGGTCTCGGAGTCGGCGGCAGAGACGCGTAGTCCTCGCCGCTATAGTGCCCGGTCTCACCGCGCATAAGAGCCTCCTTCCCATTGGACATGTGGCATATAGTTTAGCAAAAACCGCCACTTTGTTCAATGGCGGTTTTTTCGTTTGAGCTCGGCTTCGTGGACTTCTTCTTCATCCATGCCGAAGTGGTGGGCGATTTCGTGCCAGACCGTGTTTTTGATAATTTCCTTCATGTCTTCCAGATCCCTGGCAACTCGTTCGATGGGCTCTTGAAAAATCGTAATTTTGTCCGGCAAAACGCCGCCGTAATACGGGCCGCGCTTGTTCTGCGGCACGCCTTCGTAAAGCCCAAACAAGGTCCAGCCGTGCCGCAGGCGCAGTTTATGCGCCTGCTCCGGGGTCGGATGGTCTTCGACAACAATGGCGACATTATTCAAAAGTTCCAAAAATTTCGCCGGAATGGCTTCGATGCCCTGACTTACCAACTGCTCAAACTCTTCCTTAATCATTCTATGGATGCAACCAGATATTCGGTTTTGCCGGCCGGGGATTCGACCACAACCTTGCTGCCAAGCTTGGCGCCCAACAAGGCCCTGCCGACCAGCGATTCGTTGGAAATCTTGCCGGCCGCCGGGTTGGCTTCGCTGGCACCCACAATGGTGTATTTGACTTCTTTGCCATTGGTCCCAAGCGTCACGGTACAGCCAATGCTGACGACATTGCGATCGCCGTTGCTTTTAATCAATTCGGCATTCTTGACCATATCTTCCAGCTCGAGAATCCGGCCCTCGATGAACGCCTGCTCTTCTTTGGCCTGAGCGTAGTCGGCGTTCTCCGAAAGGTCGCCGTGCGAAATGGCTTCCTGAATTCGCTCAATGATTTCTTTTCTTCGGTCTTCCTTGAGGACCTTGAGCTCGTCCTGGAGCTTCTTTAGTCCTTCCTGCGTGAGTAGAACTTTTCTGGTTGGCATATGGTCTATCTACAAATTAGAACTCCCCTCTCCTATCAGGAGAGGGGACGAGGGTGAGGTGGCTTGAGATGCTTTAGCCACCCCACCCTTAGTCCCTCCCCTGGAAGGGGAGGGAAATCCTAATTTGAAAAATTAATACCTGCCAAATATATACGATGCGCTTGTTTTTGTCAACGTTTGGGTATATATTTAATTTGATTAAGTTAAAAGCTATGAATTTGAACCCGCTAAAGGACTTCATGGATGGCTGGACCGAGAGCCAGGAAGACCTGAAGAAACGAAAACAAATATTCAAAAGCTTCAAAGCCAAAGCTGACGTCAAGCGTTCGGAATCCGAAAAGCTGGCAGATTCGATGACGGCCTACTTTGGCAGCATGCGGTTTTTGCTTCTAAATCTCATTTGGTTCGCGGCCTGGATTCTGATCAACACCAACTCGATTCCGGGTGTTAAGGCATTCGATCCTTATCCTTTCAACTTCCTGACCATGGTCGTGTCGTTGGAAGCAATAGTTCTGGCAACCTTTGTCCTTATTTCCCAGAACCGGGCGGCGAGAATAGATGACTTGCGCGAAGAGTTGGATCTGCAAATCAACCTCATCTCCGAACGGGAAGTTACCAAGGTCATCAAATTACTATCTTTGCTTTTGGAGAGGCAAGGAATCGATCTTTCGCAGGATCCGGAGCTTAAAAAAATGCTCCGGCCCACCAGCGCTTCGGAAATCGAAAAACACTTAGAGAAGGAAATAAAATAAGTTCAAAAATCAAAGAGCAAAAATCAAAATGTAATTAAAAATGCAAAAAGAATAATTTTTAATTTTGCTTTATCATTTTGCATTTTGACTTTTGAATTTTAAATTCTCATTAGCCCTATCTATGCTCTGCCCACCATTCGTAAACCTGCCTAGCCACAGGCACGGCAACGGAACTCCCCTCGCCCCCGGATTCAACAAGAATCGTTAGGGCGATTTTTGGATCCTCGAACGGAGCGTAAGAGGTGAACCAGGCGTGCGTGCGGCTGGGATTCCTGGCGTCAAACTGGGCCGTGCCTGTTTTTCCGGCGATGGAAATGGACAAACTATCAAGCGACCGCGCGCTTCCGGCCGTGACTGCCTGCCGCATGCCATCCTGCACGACTCTCACCCACTTGCTGTCCAAAAAATTTTCTTTAAGCACTACTGGCGTCTTTTTTTCCACTCCTTCGATCTCATCGACGATATAAGGCCGCATGAGTTTGCCACCGTTGGCAATCGTGGCCGTCCAGCTGTTGACCTGAAGCGGCGTGACCAGCAAATCCCCCTGGCCAATGGAATAGTGGTAGGTGTTGCCCAAGTACCACTGTTCGTTTCGCGTCTTTAATTTCCACTCGGGGTCAGGCACCAAGCCGCCTTTTTCGTTCTGCAAATCAATGCCTAAGGGCTGCCCCAGGCCGAATTTCCGATACCACTCGGCAAGTTTTTCCGGCCCAAGCCCCCTGATGCTTGTTTTGGCATTGCCGCCGCCAACCGTGTAGAAGTAAATGTCCGAAGAGCGGGCGATCGCCGAGTAAATATCCATCAAGCCCAAACCCGAACGGTCGTAGCCATAAAAAGTGAAGTTGCCCACATGTATCACGCCGTCATCCAAAATTTTGGTTTCCGGAGTGACTACCCCTTCGGTCAGCGCCGCTACTGCGAGCATGGGTTTGACCGTGGACCCTGGCGGGTAAGCGCCGGCGATGACGCGATTAAGTAAGGGAATATTTTTATCATTGATTAAGCTTTCGTATTCGGAAGTAGAGATCCCCCGGGCAAACCAGTTGTTATCGAAGCTCGGCAGCGAGATGTAAGCCAAAACTTTCCCCGTGGCCGGCTCTGTGGCAATAGCCGCGGCTTTTTTGGCTGAGCCGCGTTTCATGATGTCTGTCAACGCCTCATATAAAACCGTTTCAAGTTCATAATCAAGATTGAGCTTGAGGTTGCTGCCGGCCACGGCCGGCACTTCCGGCAGGGTTTTTCTGAAGCTGCCCCGGGCATCGATTTCTATCTGCTTTCGGCCCGGGATGCCTCGCAAAAACCGCTCATAGTAAATTTCCAGGCCGGTTTTGCCGATGTTGTCGTTGAGCAGATAATTTTCGCCTGCATGCTCCTCGAGCTCTCCGCGCGTGATTTTACCCGTATAGCCGACCAGGTGGGAAAAAACAAGCGGGTCCTTATACTCGCGAATCGGATTGTTTTCGACCACAAAACCTTCGAAGCTGTCTTGCCTGCTCATAAGAATCAATGCTTGTTCCTTGCTGATGTTCTGAGCAATGGTCAAAAAACCTAAATTATCTTGCCTGCTTGAAGCAATGATTTTTTCGATTTCTGCCGGGTCCTCATTTATAATTGCGGCAACCTCGCTGATATTCGACTTAAGCTCGGCCTCGTCTTTGGGAAAACCCGAAGGATTGGCTACCAGCTCAAAGCTTGGAATGTTGCCGGCAATTACTTTTCCCGTTTTATCAAGGATCAGGCCCCGCGGAGCGATGACATAATTGGTTCTAAGTTTATTGCCTTCGGCCAAATTTCTAAATTCCTCACCCCTAACCGCTTGAAGAAAGTAAATCCTTCCCAGAATCAAACCAAAGCACAAAATCAAGATTAAACCCAAAAGATTCAAATTCGGACGATACCGCTCGTCATCCATGACTTCCGGCTCCGCCACCTGCGAGTCCAAAAAAGATTCTTCAAAGCTTAAGTCTTTTGTCTTTCTAATCTTTTTGCTTGTCGGTTTAAATTCAAATGGATTTTTCGCCGGCATATCTAAGCATGAGTTTGGACACTAAAAGATAATAAAGATAAACCGGATACAGCACTATCAAATCCAATATCGCCTCAAGCCAGATTTTTTTTAAGCTGTCAACAAGACTAAAGGAAGCGCCAAGCCCCAATCGGGCAAAAATCTCCGATACGAAAAACGCTAAAAAATAATAAGCCACAACTGCCGCAAGCATGACCCCGGCCTGCGCCAAAAAGTTTTCTTTTTTTTCGGAAAACAGTCTTCCCGCAAGCCTAATGGCCATGACCAAGATAAGAAAACTAATGGTCATCACTCCGTCAGGAAGCGCGGAAACAAAGTCCGCGAGCATGCCGGCAAGAAGCGCTGCAGCCAGGGCCTCATGGAAAGAAGCGTAAATGGAAACAATCACCAAAAGCATGAGCATGAAATTGGGAAAGACCTGGTTAATCGAAAAATTTTGAGCCAGGGCCGTCTGGACGACTGTTAAGATAAAAATCCCAATGCCAAGAATTAGATACTTCATTGCTTGATCACGAACAAGAACCTTAGATTTCTTAAATCGGCTGACGGGCTGACATAGGCTTTTTGAAACAAGTCCGAAGAAGACGAACTGACGGAGCTGACCTCCCCCACCAGCAAGCCGCGCGGGAAGTCGCCGGAAAGTCCGGAAGTGACTAACTGGTCGCCGGTCTTTATAAGTTCGTTGTGAGTGATTAAATTAAACTTAAGGCTCAAGCCATGCTCGCCGGAAAGCAGTCCCAACGCTCCGGACTCCGCAACGAAAGCGTTGACGGTTAAGCTTGGATCGGTAATCAGCGTCACTTCCGAGGTCGTGGAATAAACGCGGGTTACCTTTCCCACGAGCAGGCCGGGAGAGGCAATGACGCTGCTGCCCTCGGTTATCTGGCTGCTGCGCCCCTTATCGACGACAATGGTTTGGGTAAAACCGGTGGGATCGGAAATCTTTACCGCTACCGGAATAAGGTCAAAACTTGATTCCTGTTCAAAGTTCAAAGCCCTGCGCAAGGCTGCGTTTTCCTGCTTTGCCGCTTTGAGCCGGGCGTTTTCAAATGAAAGCTCGTCAACTTTCTGAGTCAGCTGATCGTTCTCGCTCGAGAGTTTTTTGATTAGAAAGAGGGTCTTGAATGTGGTTTTAATTCCGCTGCCCGCGTCCGATATAGTAGAGACCGAAGCGCCGTAAGCCTTCAGAATCCCGCTTTTGACCGGGTTTAGAAAACCGGTGAGGCTTGCTATGATGAATAGCGAGACGAGCGCGAAAATGGCAAAGCTACGCTGAAAAGCTTTTGTGTAGATAAAACGCATAGTAGAAAGTTAGAAACAAGAGATAAGAAATTAGACTCTCTTGTTTCTATTTACTTGTTTCTTGTTACTACCTCGGGATTTGCTCAAACTGCGTGACCATCAAGACGTCCTTCAGGCCTTCCAAATCCTCGAGCACGATCCCCGCTCCGCGCACGACCGCTGTCAGCGGGTCGTCCGCGAGGGTTACCGGCATTTGCGTTTCCGAGGCCACGAGCCTGTCCAGTCCGCGCAAAAGCGCGCCGCCGCCGGCCAGCGTAATGCCGCGCTCCATTATGTCCGCCACCAGCTCTGGCGGAGTTTCTTCCACCGCGGTTTTGATGTTGTTGACGATGACCCGCACCGAGCGCTGCAAGGCCGCCCTGATCTGGTCGTCCGTGACTGTCACCTCTTTGGGCAGGCCGGTCACCAAATCTCTTCCCCGGATCTGGGTTTTCATTTTCTCCTTAAGCGCGTAGGCGGAGCCGATTTTGATTTTGACCTCTTCCGCCGTCCGCTCGCCTAAAAGCAAATTAAATTCATCGCGGGCGAATTGAATGATGTTTTCGTTCATTTCGTCTCCGGCCACGCGGATGCTGCGGGAAATTACGATTCCACCCAGGGAAATCACGGCAATCTCAGCCGTTCCCCCGCCGATGTCCACAATCATGGAGCCGGTGGCGTCCTGCACCGGAAGCCTGGCTCCGATAGCCGCGGCCATCGGCTCTTCCACTAGGAGCGCCATCCGGGCTCCGGCGTTAAGCGTGGCGTCCTGGACTGCCCTTTTTTCCACTTCGGTCACTCCCGACGGTATCCCCACCACCACCCGCGGCCGGTTAAGAAAGCTAAAAGCCGTATGATTGACTTTTTCAATGAAATATCGAAGCATCTGCTCTGTCACTTCGAAATCGGAAATTACCCCATCGACCAGAGGCCTATGAGCCACGATGTGGGCCGGGGTCCTGCCGACCATGCGCTTGGCTTCTTCGCCAATGGCCAAAATCTGCTTGGTCTTCTGGTTTATGGCCACGACCGAGGGCTCATTAATAACAATACCCTTGCCTTTGACATATACAAGGGTATTGGCAGTGCCTAAGTCAATTCCGATATCTTTGCTGAATCTATTGTAAATGGGATCGAGCATTTGCCATCATGTCTTTAATAGCAATTAATTTTGTTTTTGATTCGTTTCTAGATTTTAGCTCGACGCTGTCTTCTTTCAGGGTTTTGTCTGAGACTAAAGCCCGCTTTGGGATACCGAGCAGGTCGCTGTCCGTAAGCTTAACGCCTACCGAGACGTCTCTTTGGTCATATAGTACCGAAATGCCGCTTAACTGTAAAGCTTTGTACAATTTATCGGCTTGCGCAGTATTTTCAGCAATGTTTATCAAATGAACGTCAAATGGCGACACTGCTCGCGGCCAGATAATTCCCTTCTCGTCATGGAATTTTTCCACAATCACGCCGAGCAGTCGGGAAATGCCAATGCCGTAAGAACCCAAAATCACGGGTCTCTGAGCCCCGCTCTCGTCTTTGAAGTACAAGCCCAACTGTTCGGATTTAGTCGAGCCAAAACTGAAGATATTTCCAACCTCAGACCCTTTTACTTCTTCAAGCTCCGACCGCTTGACTCCCAATTGGGCCATTACCTCGTCAGTCAGGACTTCCTTGTTAATGGCAAGTTTTTTGCCGCGGTGCAAGTAAATCACGTCTTCCCCCGTTTCCGAAAGAGTTTGAAATTCGTGGCTGAATTGGGTAAATGCCCCGCCTGAGGCAAAGGTTAAGAAAGTGCTGTCGCCCAAGCCCGTCCGTTCAAAAACTTTGTGATACGCCTGAATGGCTTTGTTATAAAATTCTTCGTGAGCTTCTTTACTAATACTGTAAGAATACAAATCCTTCATCAAAAACTCGCGGCCGCGCAGAATGCCGCTTTTGGCCCTCAGCTCGTTTCGAAGTTTAGTCTGGAATTGATATATGTATACCGGCAGGTCGCGGTAGCTGTTGATGTAAGCAGTCATCATTTCGGTAATCGGCTCTTCGTGCGACCAGGCCAGGCCGACTTCGTTGCCGTTTTTAAGCTGCGACTTAAACCAAATATCCACCTTTTTATCATCCCACCGGTCAGTTCGCTCCCAAAGCTCTTTGCGCTGCAAGCTGGTCATGAGCAGCTCCTGGCCGCCAATCGCATTCATCTCTTCGCGCACTATATTTTTGATTTTTTCGATGACCTTAAGCCCCAAAGGCAAATAGGCATAGGCGCCGGCCATTTGCTTGTGAATGTAGCCTGCGCGGATGAGAAGCTGGGCATTGACCGACTGCTCGTCCTTCGGCGCTGTTCTCAAAGTTTTGGTAAACAATTCTGATTGAAGCATGGATATTAGCGCAACCCTGAACTTGTTTCAGGGTCTCGTCCTGAGATGCTGAATTAAATTCAGCATTACGTATTTATTAAGCCCTTGAATTATATCAGTTGCTAAAAGCATTGACAAAAGCTCCAAAAAAGAGTGTAATTATATATCACTAACCAAGGAGGTATCCGATGATGAGCGCGAAGATTGCCCACGTGATTTTCACTAGGCTCAACGCCTACGCCGCCCGGCACGACTTGACCCTGCCCGAGCTTCCGAACGTGGTCAGGGACCTGGCCGACGGCGTCGAGGAAGTCATCGCAGAGGAGGCGCAAGCCCGGCCCGCCGGCGACGCGGCAATGGGACTGGCCTCGGACGAACACCGAGGCTGATGGACACTGGCCCGACACAAATACGCGAGGAGTGCAGGAAACAGACACCCTAATGCACTCCCCGCGTTCTAATTTTTCCGCATTAGCAAAAATCTAACCATTTCGAGCGCGAAGCGCGAGAAATCGCTCTTATGAGGGATCTCTCCCGTTGGTCGAGATGGTTACATTCTTGGTGCTGCGAAAACTTGTTAGGAGGAAACAACATGACCCTCAACCCTTATCTCATTACCAGCATGCGAGGAAAGAGAGATGGGATTGCGGGTCATTCAGAAAGAAGACTCGCAATTGTTTTGCCAAGCGGTCTGTTTGCCGGCTACCTTGGCGGTGCCGCATGTTGGGCGCTGCACAAGCTGGGCTTCGCAAATGTACCGACTACCATCGTGGGTTTTTCGGCGGGAGCGCTCACCGGCGCTTTCTGGGTTTCGGGTCAGCTTAATGACCACGTCATGAACCTGGCCCTGACCTACCACGACCGCAATCGCGACGTGGTCCGGCCCTGGCGGATCGGCAAGATCTTTGACGTTGACCGAGTCATCGACTCGATCGCCCAGGATTTCGATCTTGCCACTTTCATGGCTTCCCCGATCAACTTGTTGGTCGGGGTTGCGACAGAGGGTGGACACGGCGAACTCCTTGATGTCAAAACGGCCAAACCCGGCCCATTCGATGCGCTTAAGGCAGCGATCGCTATGCCCTGGCCCATGTTCAATCGCCACATCGAGGTCAACGGCCACCTCTATGGCGACCAGATCTTCGATCCTCTGCCGATTGAAGACATCATCAAGGCGACCAATCCCACGGACGTCTTGATAATTGCTAATCAACCAAAGCGACCGATCGACGAATGGCGATTGAGCGGTGCCGATCTGGCGCTGGCAGCCCTGCGTCTCACCGCTCCCGAGGTGGCGATGAAAATGCTCGGGCGCAAAGCCAGACTTCGCAAAGCACTGCGTTTCTGCGAAGAGTGTCCCGACATCAACATCGGCGTCCTCTATCCGCCAAGTTCATCGCGCGGACTGACTAGAGATGCCGAATCACTTCGCCACGCCATCATCGAAACTGCCAAGGCGACAGCCGAGGCATTCGGTGAACAACTCAACATCTCGCAAGTAGTGAGGGGATGATAATGACCGACATGCTGTACCCAAGGCTCATCTTCGCGATTCACTTCACGCTTGCGGATTACGCTGCATGGCAAAAAATCACCCTGTCGGATATGACTAAGCTCGTGGAGCGTCTGGCAAGTACTCTCGAGCAGAGCTACAACGGGGCGACCAAGAAGCCTCCGAAGAACGCCAAAGCCACGATCAAACGTGTGCTCGTAGAATACACTTTGAGAGACACCTGCCGCGCCCAGACTCGAAGGCGAGCGAGGATGGGTGCAGGTCGGCGCAAGCGTGCGTTGACTGGCGGGGCAAGCAGAATCAACCTGCCGGAAATGACTACGCTTGTAGAAAGTCTTACAGGCGCTGTCGACAAGGTCTACGCACTGGAGGCAGGGACACACAGCAAAGTCGAACGGCCCGCTGCTCGAGAGGCCAAAAGTCTAAGTGGCCTCAGTGCTGCTGACATTCTCGCACACCTTGACTTTGTGCACACGTACTTCGACTGAGCTGGGTCTTCAGGCGCGCGGAGTGGAAGGCTTACACAGCTTCCCTCCCCGCGTCCCAAAGCCAAAGGAGGAACCCTAAGTGAGCACGATTGCAGAGGTCGTCGACTTTGTACTTCAGGCGCAGGCACGGATGAATACGGCCAAATGCGATTCGGCGTTCCGGCTCGAGTTTCATCGACGGCTAGGAGCGCTCGTCGATGATGTTCGGCGGGTCTACCACCTCAACACCCAGCCGCTGCTTAAGATGGATCGGACAAGGCAACTGCCTGACTCGTCGCAGGTCATCTTTGATCAACTCAAACAGCAGCTCGCAACCGTCCCAAACAACCCCCGTACTGAGTGAAAGCGTCAGTACGGGGACCCGTTTTTCAGCATTAGCAAATGGTCACTGATCCCGCCTTCGCCAAGGCTTCGGCGGGCAGGCACGGATTACGGATCACAGATCACTTGGTACTGCGGAGCGAAAACCGCAACCTTTCCGCCCACCCAGGGCGATGTTTGGAGGATCAATGGAATCGTTCATGGTTACTCAGACGGCTCTGGCTGGCGTCAGTTTTATCGTCGCTGCGTTCTATCCCTACCGCTCAGGGCCCGCTTACGCGATGCTGTGGCTCACAGGCTTCGTCGCGGTCCTCGGAGTACTACTTGCCGTGGGCGTTTACTTCGATGCCCATGTTTTCTACCCCGAAGCGCTGAATGACGGCCCGCTCGGCGTGGGTATGTTCGTCGACCTGCCGGACGCGGTAGAATGGCAGATTCTGAGGGACCTGGCACTCAGCCTCAGCTTCTACTTGGCGCCTGTCACCACATTCGGGCTCGGCCGCCTGGCCCGCCGCCGCATCGGCCGTCTGACAAGCTAACGCAATTCAAAACGCGAGGAGTCATTCATGATTTGCGACGTGACCGAAGCGGTGCAGATACTCCGCCGACTGGCGGAGAAGCTGGAAAGGGGGGACGGATTTTCGGACGATGACGGGGTCGAGCTTGGCCGGGCGAGCGAGGCAGGCACGTGCAGAAGCCCCGGCAGAACGCCGCCCAAAGACTTCGTGGGAGCGTTCAACCACGGATATTACCGCTCTCGAGATAGGCGCAACGGCCGTACGCCCGGTCCAGCCGACTGAGAAAGCCGCACGATCTAAAACGCGCGGAGTGCAGCGGACTTGAAACCCAAGCCCCGAAGCACTCCCCGCGTATTTTTTTTATATCCTTAAGACAGGTCATTAGTTAACAATTTATGCGATAGCAGATTTTGTTAACAGCTAAAGACCAAACTGTTTAATCAGGTCCTTCTGGATATCGATGCTTTTGACAAGCATTATTCGAACAAATGGACGAACTTCATAAAGCTCGCTGATAAAATCAATTTCGTCTTCGCATGCATATGGGTAAACCCACACACTCTTCTGCAAGCGATAAAATCCCAGCTCTCTTAATTTTGCCCGCATAGATTCTCTCCCTTGCTTGTACTTCTCCGGAATATCAAAGATCACAGCCCGCCACAGCTTATCCCACTTTGCAGGCTTTTTGATATGCAATTCTTCAAGTTTATATTTTAAAAACTTGTTCTGACCGTTTTTTGTCAACCGGACCACAGTCTTGCCGTCTTCCTTGGAGATACCAATAAGCTTCCTCTGTTCCAAATTTCTTAAAGAGAGGTAAACCTTACGTCGATGCCACTTCGGAATGTTTAATTCTTCAGCAATAGCCATTAAGATCAATGGACCAGCAACTGGAATTGCTATAACTCCAGCCGCTGCAATACAACCCAAAATAACCTTGGCAATTTCAGATCTTTTGCTTTTATTTTCGCTTAAATCATTCATACCGTTAGTTAACAACTTAGGCGATAGCATAAGTTGTTAACATCAAGATTTAAATCAGAAAATCCGTTCGAATAAATTTTTAAACCCCTCGCTGTAGCGGCTGACGTCCTTCACCGTCACGAACACCATCAGAAGCAGAAGCAAGCTGAAGCCCACGGTGTTGGCTACCTGCTCGGCTTTGATAGGCATTTTTCTCCCGCGGATTTTCTCGATGAACAGAAATAGAATCCGGCCGCCGTCGAGGGCCGGGAACGGCACGGCATTGATGATGGCCAGATTAACGGAAAGCAGGGCCGTAAATTGCATTAAATAATTAAACCCCAGCCGCGTCGCGTCGCGGGTCAAGACCGCAATGCCCACCGGCCCTGCCAAGGCCCCCGAGACCGACTGGCCGCTGAGCCACTGGCCGATTATCTGGCCAAACACCGAAAGAGTGCCCCAAACCAGATTGATCGTCCCGACCAGCCCCCGGAACGGAGCCTCGTACCAAGGATAAGAAATCTCGGCTATCTGCGATGGCGCAATTCCCAGAGGACCTTTGCCTTCCGGCGGGTTTACTCTTGGAGTCAGTGTTTTGCTAAAGCTTTCGCTTCCGCGCTTGAATTCATAAACGGTTTCTTTGCCCGCGTTTTGCTTGGTCAGAACTATTAATTCCTCAATGGAATCTATGGGTTCGCCGTTGACGGCAAGGATGCTGTCACCCGGCTTGATGCCGGCAGCAGCTGCCGGAGAATCAGGCGAAACAGCCACCAGGCCAATCTGAACGTTTCTTACCTGAGCAGACTTGGGCAGCTGCTCGAATTCATCCACTATTGCCGGCAAGCCGATGGCCAAACCTATCGAAACTAACACCCAGGCCAGCACGACATTCATGGAAACCCCGGCGACCAAGACCGAAAACTTTTGTAAGAAGGGTTTGTTGACGAAACTTTGCGGATCGTCAGTTGCCTCGCCGTCTTCGCCGGAAATTTTGACAAAACCGCCTAAGGGAATCCAGTTGATGGAATAAATGGTTTCGCCTTTTCTGATGCCGAACATCCTCGGCGGAAACCCGAATCCGAATTCTTCCACGCGCATGCCGCTGCGCTTGGCCATGATGAAATGCCCGAGTTCATGGACGAACACGAGCAGGCCTAGGATGAGGATAAAAATGAGAATTGTGAGTAGAATCATGAAGAATTCAAAATGCAAAAGTCAAAATGCAAAATGACAAAGCAAAATTAAAAATTATTCTCTTTGCATTTTTAATTACATTTTGATTTTTGAGCTTTGATTTTTGCATTTAAATAGTTAAAACCTCGGCTTCTTTGGCATCGGCCAGCTTCTTAATTTCCTCGTTATGTTTGTCCACGATTTTCTGCAAATCCTCTTTGGCTCCGATTTTGTCATCTTCCGAAATCTCCCCTTGTTTTTCCTCTCTTTGTATTTCCTTCCAGATTTCCTCGCGGACGTTGCGGATGGCCACCCGAGCTTTTTCAGTCATTTGCGAAACGACCTTCACCAATTCTTTCCGGCGCTCTTCTGTCATGGGCGGGATGTTTAAACGAATGTAGTTGCCGTCATTAATCGGGTTAATCCCAAGATTGGAAATCTGCACGGCTTTCTCAATATCCTTGAGGGCATTTTTATCGTAGGGCTGAATCGTAATGCTTCTCGGCTCGGGCACGGCAATCTGGGCGATTTGAATCAAGGGAGTCTTGGCGCCGTAATATTCAACCTCAAGATGCTCCACTAACTGCGCCGAAGCCCGGCCGGTCCGCAAGGTTTTGAGCTCGGACTTAAGATGTTCAACCGCTTTTGCGAACTCAGCTTCTTTTTTTGTCAGATCAATGGCCATTATTTACGTTCTCCGAGCCCTAAATATACTATGTTCGCACTTTCAGGGTCAATTGCTATAAGTCTTACCGGCTGCTCGGTCCGCAGCCCCTTGGTTTCCCAGGTCAATCCGCCGTTTAGGCTTTTGAGCATGGTTGACCCGACGCTGAGCAGTATGTTGTTGGAATTGGACGGGTTGACGGCTAAGGCCGAGACCTTGAGAGCCTTATCCTTGAGCGGCAGGCCTAGAATATTCCAATTCTGCCCATCGTTGACAGTCCGATACAACCCTTCTTCAGCGGCAAGATAAATCACGCCCGGCAGGCGCGAATCCAGCGAAAAATCATGGAACACGCTTACGGCCGGCACGGTCGTGTTGTTAAAAACATTGTCCCTGGTTAAAACCTCGCTAATCTTAGTCCAAGTGTGGCCAGAGTCAACGCTTTTAAATATTCCCGCAGTTCGGGTGAGGACGTAGGCCGTGTTGTTTGAATCAAATCGGATTTTGATTATTCGATCCTGTAAATCCTGGCCTGCCTGCCAGGTGCTGCCGCCGTCGAACGACCGGATGATTTCTCCCGTCGAAAGCCCCGCAATAACCAGCGACGAGGAAGAGACGGCCATGCTCATGACCGGATTGGATTTGGAAGGTTCGGTATAAATTTCCGACCAATTATTGCCGTCGTCCAGGCTTTTGATAATCTTGCCGTTATTGCCCGAAACCCCCGCGGCATAAATGGTGCTCGGGTTGTTCGGGCTAATTGCCAGGTCAGCCACAGCAATCCTGGTAAGGATATAAGTCCAATTTTTTGCGCCATCCTCGGTTTTATAAATGCCCGAACTGCCGGCTAAATACATGACTTCCGAGTTGCCTGGTTCGAATGCCAAGGCGTTTACCGAAACATTGTTGATATTGCCTTTTCCCAAGCTATTTGCGGAATGAAAGCTTTCGCCCCCGTCTTCGGATTTAAAAACCCCGCGCGCGCCCGTGGTGATGTTTAACGGGTCGGAAATATTACAGCTTGCAGCCGCAAACACGACCCCCATGAGCAATATTATAAATTTAGGCATAATCGGCTTGAAGCATTAAATTTACCAGCACCAGTTTGGCGTTCAGGTTTTGCCTGACCAGACTTTGGCTTTCGCCAAGCAGAGCTATCCGGTCTGCTAGTTTTTTATGCGGGTTCTTTCTAAGCTCCGACTCCAGCCGGTTTTGCCACAGGTCGAGGGTCAATAATAACTCCGCTGTTTCGCTTTCAGAAAGTTGGTTCACCAAAAGCAGCCTTTTTGACTTGTCTTCGGACAAAAAATCATCAAGCTGTTTTTCTGTGTTGGCAAGCATTGACAAGAATTCCTCGTCCATGGCTATCTTGAGGGCTAGGCCCGGCTTCTGGGATGCAAAATTTTGGATTAAAGCTTTCTGCGCCGTTGAAAGTTTCAGCGGCAGAAGGTATTTGTACCCATCATAATCAACCACGCCGAAATTTATTTTTTGGGCGCGGGAGAGGATGGTTTTTTTAAGCCGGTCCGGCGAAGAGGTAATAAGGATGACTATCGTATAAGGCTTCGGCTCTTCGATGCTTTTCAGAAGGGCGTTCTGCGCCTCCTCGGTCATATTTTCGGCGGCATCAATCACGGCAACCTTATACTGGGCCAAATAAGGCTTCAGCGAGAGCTTGTAAATCAAATCCCTTATCTGCTCAATCTTTATGGCTTCGCTGCCGCCCAGCTCAATGAAGTCGGCGTTATTTTTCAAGACAAAGCTTTTGCATTGCTTGCAGGAATTGCAGGCCTGGTTGTTTTCGCAAATCAAAATCTGGGCAAGCTTATGGGCGACCATCCGTTTGCCAACTCCTTGAGGGCCGGCGAAGACATAAGCATGGGCCAGCCGCCCCCGTTTGATTGTCTGCTCCAAAAACTCCAGCTGTTTTTTGTGTCCCGCAACTTGCCAATCCATGGCCTAATTCTAGCATTTTTGCCCTCTAAACAAAAACAGCAACCGTTCTGGCCAATTCTGCACTCTTAGTGCGAAGTTTTGGCCCAAGGCCGCTGATTTTTGTTTGTTACAAAGCTTTGTTAGGCTTAACCTCAAATATTTTTGCAAAAGCAAAATTTTGAGTCAATGTTGTTATGTGGAAAATCTGTTGAGATTTTTTGTGTACAAAAAATTCACCGCTAGGGTGAATCTTTTGATTAAAGATCGGTGTGGTACCGGTTCTGTTAACTGAGTCCTTACGAACTTTCGCTAACCGGGGAAAAGGTCCAAGAGGTTACCCTTACTTGTTTGACACCGAAGGCATTTCTCCTTCAGCGTACCTTCTCAGAAACCAGTATCTCTTGATCAGTCGATCCCGCTTTTCAGCGGAACCTGCTTCGCAAGAGTTGCCCCTTACGAAGACCATGGTATAGCTATTCTAGATTAGGTAAAATTTGAGGTCAAATTATTTTAAAGCAACAAAAAACAGCCGGTTTTAAAGGCTTTTTTGTGAGGTGTGAATAAATTGTTCTTAAAGAGTGGAAAATCTGTAGAATTGACAAAAATTTACTAAAAAAGGATAATTAATATATCAATGGATAGGGCCTTGACTTTGAGACTAAATAGGCTTATAATTTAGAGCCAATGAATAAAAACAAGACAAAAGGATATAATAGATTTAGATAATCTGATAATATCTTTTTGCCTGTTTTTTTCTTACGATACTTGTAGATTTGTTGCTAAAGCCAGCGGTTGTAAGAGAGTTTAATACTTAGATAACAGTTGTAGTTTTATAACTGTTTAGAGCTAAAAAGTTCTAGATGTATTACTTACGTCTAGGCTTTTTAGTATGTGGAGGGAACCGGAACCACTTCCCTTTGGCGATGATTAACCGGCCGTTCCGGTAAACTGCATTGCAGTACCAGAAACCATCATCACCAAGGAAGCACTGTTGGTGAACTGTTGAGGGTTGTTGTGTCTGTTCTGTCATAAAGGCGGCTTTCCTGTGTTGGCTTGCTCTCTTACAACCACCTACAACCGCTAGTTCTAGAAACAAATTCTTATTTTGAAGGTACAAATAAAATCGCCTCACGAGCCAGCACTCTGGGGTTTAACTTTCGTTAATCCCCAAGATTTGAGCGCCTGGGGGAATTTGATTTTCCCCAGAGCACTAGCTCTTAAAGCGATTTTGCCCTAGTGAGTATCGGACTTGCTGGCTTCTCCGGGCGCTCAACTCGGAGAAAGTTGTAGATTTTTAAAGTGCTTATATCTTAAAGGATTTTATTTAGGCTGTCAAACGCGGCCTTTTCCTATCCTCACTTATTATAGCAATACCGGTTTACAAAGTCCATATTATGTCTTGAGGGGAGAGGTGTTAACTGTTGAGACTGCATACGCGAAGCATTATTCGCATTCGCGAGCGAGGAGCTGGTGTACTTTGAGGAGAGCGTGGCGATCTACTTTCTAGCCCGTTAATTCATCGATGCTGATAAATCAGCAGGCTACACTCGGGTTAGATTGCTTCGTCGCTACACTCCTCGCAAATGCGCAGACAGACAGTTTCTTACCTTGCCGCCAGGATGCTGCGCTTATAGCTTTCCAAGTTCTCCAGGGCGACGCCGGTGCCTTGGGCTACGCAAAGAATCGCGTCATCCGCCACATAGGCAGGCACCCCAGTGGACTGGCCGATTAGCTTGTCCACATTCCTAAGCAGGGCGGTGCCACCGGTCATAATCATGCCCTTGTCTATAATATCGGCTGCCAGCTCCGGCGGCGTTTCCTGCAATACCGAGCGCACCGCCTTGATTATTTCGCGGAGCTCCTCCTGAATCGCCTCAACTACTTCGTTCGTGGAAATCTGGACTGTTTTGGGCAGCCCTTGAATCAAATCGCGGCCGCGAATCTCAATCACCCCTTCCTTTTCGACGGGCAAGGCCGAACCGATTTTAATTTTAATTTCTTCCGCGGTGCGGTCTCCTATGGCCAAACCGTATTTTCGCCGGACGTATTCGGCAATCGCGGCATCCAGCTTATTGCCGGCTACCCGCACCGAAGTCTGGGTCACTATTCCTCCCAAAGACAGCACAGCCACGTCTGTGGTGCCCCCGCCGATATCAATAATCATATTGCCGGAGGGGTGAGCAATATCAATGCCGGCGCCGATTGCCGCGGCTACCGTTTCCTTGATGACGTAGGCGGCTTTGGCGCCAGCAGCGGTAGCGGCATCCACGACGGCGCGCCTTTCCGTGGAGGTAATGCCTCCAGGCACCGAAATCATGACCTCTGGCCGGAAAAATCGGATATTGCCCGCGGCTTTGTTGATGAAGTACCTAAGCATGGCTTCGGTCACGCGGTAATCGGCAATCACGCCGTCCTTCATGGGCCGGTGCGCGACAATCGTATCAGGAGTGCGGCCAAGCATCTCCTTGGCTTCCGATCCTACGGCCAAAACCTGGTTGTCGACAATGGAAATAGCCACCACAGTCGGTTCATTTATGATAATGCCTTTGTTCGGCACGAAAACCAAAGTGTTGGCTGTGCCCAGGTCTATGCCTATTCTCTTTAAAAACATAGCTTAACTTATTCTTTTAGAAATATGTCGAAATAAGCTCGCTTCGCTCGCGAAATTTATAGAAATTGGCTAGCAACAGAATATTTCTATTTATTTCGCAGCCGAAGGCTGTATATTTCTATATATTTCTCTTGTTAATCAATTCTTTTAATCTCAGCGCCCAACTTTTGCAATCTCTGCTCTATCTTCTCGTATCCTCTGTCAATATGTTCGATGCCATCGATCTCCGACTGGCCCTCGGCAACCAAGCCGGCAAGCACCAAAGTCATACCCATCCGAATATCATAACTGACAAGCTTGGCCCCGTAAAGCCTGGCTGGGCCGGTTATTTTGACCCGGTGAGGGTCAAGGATTTGGGCTTTGGCCCCCATTTTATTCAATTCAGAAGCATATCCCAAACGGTTTTCATACATCCATTCATAGATTACGGTTTCTCCTGCCGCTTGGGTTGCCAATACAGCCAGCGCCGGAGTGTCGTCGCTTGCAAGCTTTGGATAAAGCCCGACCTGCAATTTATTTACGGCGCGGTAGGCGGCTTTGGGCGGATGGACGCGGACAAAATCTTTGCCAACCTCAAAATTTACGCCGAACTGCTTCATTTTCAGCAGAAAGTCATCAAGAAACCCGGGATCAAGATGAGTAATTTTAATATCCCCTTTGACGGCGGCGGCAAGGGTGATGAATGTCGCGGCTTGATTGGAGTCGGGAATTACTTCGGCCTGTCCGCCCTTCAAGCTGGAAACGCCTTGGATAACCAGTGTTGGACTGCCTTTCCCTGAGATTTTGGCGCCCATGCCGTTCAAAAAGTCGATCAACTGCCCAACGTGCGGCTCCATGGCCGCAAGCTTAATCGTAGTAATGCCGTTTGCCAGCGCCGATGCCATCAGCAAATTTTCCGTGGCTGTCACAGACGTTTCTTCCATTACTATAGTTGCGCCCGAAAGCCCGTTGGGCGCGGAAAAACTGTAGCCGCCGTCTGTCTCAACCTTGGCCCCTAGGCTTACGAAACCTGCAATATGCGGCTCAATCGTCCGAACCCCTATTTTGTCCCCGCCGCTGGTTTTTAAATCAGCTTGCTTCATTCGAATAAGCAAGGGCCCGGCCAATAAAATCGACGCCCGTAATTTGGATGTCAGCTCCGGATTTGGAGCGGATCGGTTCAGTTCTTTCGGGTCGATAACCAGCTTCCCGGCTGAGCGGTCGTAATCCACTTTTGCTCCCAAACCGGTAATCAGCTTAATCATCACTTCCACATCCTCAATGAGTGGGACATTGGTCAAAACACTTTTTTCTTTCGATAAAAGACTGGCCACCATTAAAGCCAGAACCGAGTTCTTGGAGCCGGAAACCGGAATTTCACCGCTTAACTTTTTGCCGCCGTTTATGATAAACCTAGCCATAGCCTTGATATTTTAGCAAAAAACCCTAAAATGATAAATGCTATGCGCTTACGAAACCGTTTGCTTATCGTCGCCCTAGGCGTGATAATCTTCCTGATTGTAACCCCCATACTGATACTTTTTGCCCGGGGGTTTAAAGTCGATACCAAAAACTGGCAAATAGTCAAAACCGGGATTCTGGTAGCTAAAACCGAACCGGACGAAGCTTCGGTTTTTATTGAAAATAAGCTTCAAAAAAAGCTTACCCCGGCGACAATCAGATTCTTGCTTCCAAGTGATTACAATATCCGCATCGAAAAAGAAGGCTATTTGTCCTGGACCAAAAGATTGCCCATCAAAAGCCAGTTCGTGACCTGGGCCACTGCCAACCGCGAATTCATCGCGCTGTTCCTAGAGCATCCAGAACTGCAGCCGCAATCGGCGATTCCCGAAAATAAAACCACAGCGGTTTCCGAAGGCCTGGTTCAAGCAGATAATCTTAAGTTCGTCCTTAAGGATTCAATTCTCTACAGGGAAAACCTATCATTGGAAAAAGTTTACGAACCCGTCACAGAGGCTTATTGGGATGACGAAGCCAAAAAACTTGTTTTATCCAACAATAACGAAATGTTACTGCTCGAGCCTTTGTCCGAAAGTCCGGATTTGATATTAAGAAGCATTTCGGAACTCAAAAATACCAAGCTCAATTGGCACACAGGTTATATGTTCTTCCAAAATGAAGGCAAAATAAAGGCCGTCGAACTCGACGGCCGGGACCATCGCAATATTTATACTTTAATGGACGCGATGGATGACTTTCTCGTCTCCAAAGACGGCAAGACGCTCTATGTGCTTAATCAGCAAGAAACAAAGATTTACGTGATTAGGTAGCGAACTTACGCATCTGCGAGCGACCGCAGGTCGCGTGGCAGTCTATTCTTTTGGATTAGATTGCTTCGTCGCCGTTCGGCTCCTCGCAAATGCGAAAAGTCAAACAATCAAAACTCTGCCTTATCCAAAGCCTCGTTAACTAGCTTATCCGCTAGTTTGTTTTTTTCCCGGCCAACATGCTTGAATTCCACGCGCAGGAACTTATTTGAAATCTTAAAAACTTCAGCGGCTAAATTTTTCAGCTCCGGTTCTTTGACTTTATACTTGCCGGTAAGCTGGCGCACCACAAGCTCGGAATCCAAAAAACAAAGCGCTTCTTTGGCGCCCAGCGCCGCCGCTTCCGTAAGCCCGCGAATCAAGGCTTTGTACTCAGCTTGATTGTTGGTGCCGCTGCCAATATACTCGCCAATTTGCCGCAACGGCCTTTCGCCCGCGCCATAAATCACCGCGCCAATCGCCGCCGGCCCAGGGTTCCCTCTAGCACCCCCATCGGTGTAAATAACTAATTTTTCAGGCATTAATTTTAAGATTAGTGATGAATTCTAATAATTCTGAAACATGTATGAAAGACTTAAATGTCCAGGATTCATCTTTGCTTGCATCTAATTTTTTAAGTAGTTCCAAAGCAACCCATTTTACCTCGTCCATTTCTTCTTTTTCAAAGCTTAGGCTGTCGACGTCTCCGTCCCAAAAAAATATATAAACATAAATGAACTCTTTGTTTTTATCTTCATAATAGTGCTTAACCACTTTCCATAGCTTTAAGTCCGGCTCCTCGGCTCTAAGGCCCAATTCTTCGTGCAATTCCATAATCGCTCCTTGGACTGGACTAATTCCCACAAGAATATGCCCGCCAAAAAAGGCTTCCCACAGGCCGGGGTTATGATCTTTCGAAACCGACCGCTTATTGCACAAGACCTCGTTTTTAGAATTCAAGACCCAAACATGGGCGTTGCGATGCCAGACGCCTTCGCTGTGGGCGCGATGCCGCTCCACCGGCTCAATCGGCTGGTTATTTTCATCAACCGCAAACAGCAATTCGTTCTTATTTATCATGCTTTCTTAAGTCAATAATTTTTAATTCCAAGCTTTTGCTGCCGTTCCAGGAATTTTCTTCCAGTTCATAGACCGCATCTATTTTCGTTCCGGGTGGCAGCTTCTCAGACAAAAAACCCTGGCCAAAGGCAATGGCGCCAAAAAATTTATTTCCCATCTTGAGTCTTAGTTTAAGGTGCTTGTTGCCGTTGCCTACACTCCGCGCTTCCGTGATTTCCATACCGTAGGAAACAAATTTTGGCTTGGGATTCCCCACGCCAAATGGAGCGATGCGCTGGATATATTCAAAATTATCGAAATTTATATCAGACTCATTAAGCTCCAAATCGACCTCAAGCACAGGCGGCTCAAACTCCATGCTTAGCGTCTCAACATAGTCCAAAAGCTTCTGATGAAAGCTCGAAAGATGCTCTGAGGGCAAGGTAAAGCCTGCCGCTTGCATATGCCCTCCATACCGAACCAGTAGTTCCTTGCTTGAGTTAAGGGCCGCGACCAGGTCAAAATTGCCCACTGACCGGCCAGAACCGGTGGCCAACAGCTCTTCTTTGCGCAAAATCAGGACCGGACGGCCGTATTCTTCGGCGAGTCGGCCCGCAACAAGTCCGACCACGCCTTTGGGCCAGTCAGCGCCATACGCCAGCAGAACCTTTTTATCAGAGGCCAGTTCGAGTTGAGACCGGGCTTCGCTCAAAACCTGCTCCGTCAACTTTTGGCGGTGCTGGTTTAAATCATTAAGCTCCAAAGCCAAATTTTTGGCTTCAGCTTCATCCTCGGTAACCAAAAGCTTGAAAGCCAAATCCGCGTGTTTGATTCGGCCGGCGGCATTGATGCGGGGAGCCAAAATAAATCCCAAGGCGTAAGTATCGAGGGCTTTGCCCTCAAGGCCGGCCAGGGTCATCAATTTTTTCAGGCCAAGCCAGCGCGTCTTGGCCAAAACCTTAAGGCCGAAGCTTACCAAGATTCTGTTTTCACCTACGAGATTTTGGCAATCAGCAACTGTGCCAATGGCTAGTAAATCCAAACGCCATTTCTCCCAGCCATTTGGAAATTGGAAATTAGATTAAAGGCCACTCCCACTCCAGTCAAAAACGGAAACGAGTAATTGTCATGCGGATTTTTGGGATTGATGACCGCAAGCGCCTCTGGAAGCTCTCCAGTCACCTCGTGATGGTCAGTCACGATCACGTCCATCCCAAGCTCTTTTGCCAAAGCGACTTCTTCCACGGCATTAGTGCCGCAGTCAACGGTAATCACAAGCTGTCCGCCTCTTTCAGCGATTAGTTTGATTGCGTCAGCGTTAACGCCGTAGCCTTCGGAAAACCGGTCAGGAATGTAGTAATCAACCACTGCCCCCAGCTTCTTAAGAGCCAAATAAACCACTGCCGCGGCAGTGATGGCGTCCGCGTCATAATCCGCGTAAATAAAAATTTTTTCTTTCCGCTCTAAGGCCTGCAAAATCCGCTCAACTGCCATCAGCATGTCGGCAAACAAAAAAGGATCGTGCAGTTTGCCGAAGTCCGGATTTAAAAAATCGCGTATCGCTTCGGGCTCAGTAAACCCCCGCAACGCTAAAAGCCTGATAACCAACGGAGGGTATTCCGGCAAAACTTCGGGATTTTTTATTTCCAGGGTTTTAACCCGCCACTGTTTGGACATTTTACCTAAAAATCTTATTCGCCCAGGTTAGAAATTCTGCAAGGTTGAAGACAAGTATGCGTTTTTCAGGTGAATCTTGCTCAATATACTTTCTAGTGGCCACGGCGTTTCTCAGCCATTGTATGGCTCCTTTTTTGAATCCCGGACCGTCGATAACAATAATCATGTCGTCCTCGGGCACTTGCAAGGCGTTTAGATACAGATAGGCCAGTTTTTCATCAACTGAACCTGACCTTTGTTGCCATTTACATTCTATGCGTACCGAAAGCTTATATTTTTTTGATTTCAACAAATATTCAGTATAACCGCCATGTTCATAAATTGTTCTATACGGCACATGCATTAAAAGCAATTCTGAACCATATTTCTTAGAATTTTTTGCCCAGTCTCTATAAGCAACAACAGTAAAACCCTTGCTTTCAAGAGTGCCTCGAACTGTTTGCTCAAGAGTTGACCCGCTGGATGTTGTTGTCATACGCCGCCTAAATACTAATAATTAGTTATAATTACTTCCTTGACTTTACCTCTGCCTTCGCTCTTACAGTTTATCGCTCGGTTTGCATCAACTTCTTTAATTAACTTAGCATATTTGGCATAAAGTCGAAATATCAAAGGCGTGTGGGAATTTGATACCATAAAATAAACCCCTTTTTCGCTCAACCTGTCGCATAGATCTCTTAGATCAACTTGCATTTTCAAATCGAAATCGTCTTTAAAATATTTTGTGAAAGATGTTCTGTTCAAAGGTATGTAGGGGGGATCAAAATAAATGAAGTCTCCTTTTCTGGCATCCTTTTCGACATCTAAGAAAGACTGGCACTTAATTACAATATTGCGTAGCGCCTCATTGGAAGCTCTTAAATTATGTTCATCTATAATATTTGGATTTTGATAGTTGCCGTAAGGAACATTAAAATAACCCTTAGAATTGACTCGATAGAGTCCATTGTAGCAAGTTTTGTTTAAATAAATAAATCTTGCAGCTTTTTGCACATTATTCCATTTATTATAGTCCAAATTTCTATCAGCATTTCGAATTTTATAAAAATCTTGCTCGGTATTCTTTAGTTTCTTTAGTTCAATAATTAGATCATCAACCTGATCTTTAATAATTTGATATACGTTCATCAACTCTGGGTTTATATCAGAGATTGTGCTGAGCTTTGGCTGCAATCTGAAAAACAAAGCCCCGCCCCCAACAAAGGGCTCAAAGTACCTATTAAACCATTTGGGAGCATATCTTACCAATTCATCTAAAAGCTGGCGTTTGCCGCCTGCCCACTTCACAAAAGGCTGTACTTTTATTTTAGCGTCTATTTTCAATGCGAGTTGTTTAATATTATACACCTTTATTTTGACAAATTATTTATTAAAAATCAAAAAAAGCGGCTTTTAAGCCGCCTTTACTTTATAAGATATTCACATTATGCATTAATTATATTCCCTTTTTGAAAAAAGTCAATTCTTTTCAAATCGTGGTCACGCCCGGCCGATCGTCTTCGTCGGGCTTTACTGAGAGCGGCCCGTGCGGCTTATCGTCCAGCAGTTCTTTGACTTTAGCCAGGATGTCGTTGGGGCCGTCATAACCTTTGACCATGAAATAAGTTTCCATAAGCTTCCCGGCTTTCTCCCTGTCCTCGTCGCGTCCTAAGTGGGAAAAAATAATCACCGGCGTTAATGCAGTGGCCGGATTGTTCTTCAGATTTTTTATTAGTTCAAATCCATCCATGCGCGGCATGTCAATGCCAGTAAACACCAGGTCAGGACGGTCTGCTGGAGAAATTTTCTGCCAAGCATCCAGGCCGTCAGCAGCGGGTATGACCTCAAAGCCGTTACTTCGAAACAGCTCAACGTAAAGGTCTCTTTGTTCTAAATCGTCATCGACGACAAGTATTTTTTTCATCAAATTTGTTTAACCAATTGAGGAAGCAGGCTTATGCCTGTCATTTCTTTGGGATTTGGAATTCCCATTAATTCTAGCATGCTTGGAGAGACGTCCGAAAGCACGCCAACAGGGACGACACCGGCCAAGGACAGCACACCTCCTTCTTTGGGCGTTTTGCGCTTAAATTGATTCGCCACCAAAATAAACGGGACAGGGTTGGTCGAGTGCTCTTTGTCTATTCCGCCTGACCGGATGTCCAGCAGCTCCTCAATGTTGCCGTGATCCGCGGTTATGAGAAGGCAAATATCCTCCGCCAAACAAGCATCCGATATTTTTTTTAGACATTCGTCGATGACTTTGACGGCCAAGATAGACGCCGAGATGTTGCCGGTGTGACCGACCATGTCGGGGTTGGCATAAAAACTGTAGTTGGCCCGCAGCTGCGAAATAAGCGTATCAGTGACCTTGCGCGCGGACATCTCTGGCACGTCCTGATAATTCTGGTAATTGGAAATCGGCGACGTGACAATCTCGCGCTCTTCACCAGGGAAAGGATGAATGACGCCGCCATTGAAAAACACCGAGACGTGGGCGTATTTCTCCGATTCAGCTACGTGAAACTGCCGCAAACCCTGCTTGCTTATCAGCTCGGCAAAGCCATTGTTAATTTCCTGCGGTGGAAACGCAACCTTAACGTTCAAGTCGCGGGAGTATTCGGTCATGGTCACGAACAGTAAATTTTTAATTTGTTTAATGGGAAATTTGTTGAATCCGGTTTCGGTAAAAGCCCTTGTAATCTGCAAAGCTCGGTCAGGCCGGAAATTAAAATGAATAATCGCGTCATTGTCGGAAATCACGGCAGGGGTGTCCGAATTTTTGGCAATTACGGTCGGAGGAATCATTTCGTCAAAAATATGATGAGCATAATTGTCCGCGACTGCCTGCTGGGCCGATGCCGCTTTCCTGCCTTCGCCAAAAACCATGGCCTTATAAGCTGCCTCGGTCAGATTCCAATGTTCAGCCCGGTCCATGCCATAGAATCTGCCGCTGATGGTGGCAATCTTGCCTAAATTGAGATTGACCAGTCTTTTCGCCAGCTTTTCCAGGGTATCCAGCGCGATTTGCGGCGGCGTGTCGCGTCCGTCGGTAAACATGTGAATATAAACGTTTTTAAGCTTATGCTCGGCCATAAGCCCAAGCAAGGCATAAAGATGCTCATCATAGCTATGCACGCCGCCCGGACTGACCAATCCCATGAAGTGCAGGTTGGAACTATACTTTTTTGCATGCGCTGCAGCCGCGAGAAATGCTTCGTTCCTAAAAAAACTGCGGTCCTCGATCGCCAGAGTAATCCGGGAAAGGTCCTGGCCGACAATTCTTCCCGCACCCAGGTTCAAATGGCCCACTTCCGAATTCCCCATTTCGCCCCAGGGCAAGCCCACGGCCGGACCCGAGGCTTGAAGGGTGGTTGCCGGAAAGTTGTCGATTAGATAATTGATTGTTGCGGGTGCGGCCAGAGTCACCGCGTTGCCGTGGGAAGCAGTGGCAATGCCAAAACCATCGAGGACCACCAGAAGCAATTTTTTATATGGAGTAAATTGCATTTTGTTCGCAATCCTGACGAAAGTCAGGATCTCTTCTTGAGATGCTGAATCAAGTTCAGCATTGCGCGATTTATTATTAAATTAATTCTTCTTCTATCTTCAGCAGTCGATTCCACTTCGCCACTCGTTCACCCCGGGCCACAGATCCGGCTTTAATAAAATCAGCCCCAACCCCCACGGCAAAGTCAGCGATAAAGTCATCGTTGGTTTCTCCGGAGCGATGCGAACAAACAATCTTGTAATTATTCTTTTGCGCAAGCACAACCGTGTTCATCGTTTCCGTAATCGTACCAACTTGATTTGGCTTTATGATAATGGCGTTGGCAACTCCAAGCTCAATCCCCTTTTTCAATCTTTTGGCTTGAGTGACAAATAAGTCATCGCCAACCAGCATGATTTTATCTCCCAGCCGCTTCTGCATGGCCGACCACCCTTCCCAGTCGTCCTCATTCAGGCCGTCTTCAATCGAAATAATCGGATATTTCTCTGCCCAATGTCTGTAAAGAGAAACCATCCTTTCGGCGTTTAAGGCCGTATGGTCGGCGTTTAATATATATTCCTTGTCGCGGCTGTTGAAGAATTGGTTGGCCGCAGCATCCAAGGCCAGCTCCATTTGGGAAGCATGCCGCGTTTGGCTGACAGCTTCCGCGATCAACCGAAGGGGCTGCTCATTGGACTCCCAGTTGGGAGAATAGCCCCCTTCGTTGCCTAAATCAGTATCAAGTCTATGAAGCTTGAGCGTCTTTCTCAGGGCCTGGAAGACTTCGCTGGCCGTTTCCAGGTTTTCAGAAAAACTTTGGCCACTTGGCACGAGCATGAATTCCTGGATGTTGAGGTTGGTATCGCCATGCACGCCGCCGTTTATGACATTAAACATGGGCCGGGGCAATTTATATTTTTTGTTCCTGCGCAAAGAAGCGACATATTCATATACCTCTATGCCTTTGGAGGCGGCCGCAGCTTTACAAACAGCGCCGGACACTCCTATCAAAGCATTGCCTCCCAAATTACTCTTATCCAAAGCGCCGTCCAGTTCCAAAAGCATTTCATCGACTTTCTTTTGATTGGCAACGTCTGTTCCCTTTAACTTCTTTCCGATTATTTCATTGACGTTTTTAATCGCTTTGGTTACTCCTAAGCCAAAAAATTTATCACCGCCGTCACGCAGTTCCACTGCTTCAGCTCTTCCGGTGGAAGCGCCGGACGGCACGCCGAACACTCCGATTCCTTTCGCAGTCTCTACCACCACTTCCAAAGTCGGGTAGCCTCTCGAGTCCAAAATCTGGCGGGCTTCAACTTTTTTGATGGGGACTCTAGGCATGTGAAATCTCCAATGCTTTAATCGCAGGCAATTTTTTTCCGGCCAAAAATTCAAGCATGGCCCCGCCGCCGGTGGAAACATGGTCCAAAAATTCCGAAACCTTGGCCTGATCCAAAACCTCGACGGTTTCACCGCCGCCGGCAACGCCATAAGCCTTGCCGCGGGCTTGGGAAGCAAAAACATAGGCCAGGCTCCTGCTGCCGAATGAAAACTTGGGATACTCTATTAAACCCAAAGGCCCGTTCCAAATCAGAGTTTTGGCGGACTTAAGGTATGTTGCGAACTGCCGGATTGTTTCCGGCCCGATATCGAGAATCATCTGATTCGACCTGACTTTGGAAACGGGGAGAGCTTCCGCCTGGTCGTTTGGAGATTTCGCGACCACGACATCAACCGGCAGGATGATTTTTTCCTTGTAATTGCGCTCCAATTCCTTAGCCACCGCGAGGTTGTCAAACTTCGATAAACCAATGTTAAATCCGCGCGCTTTAAGAAAAGAATTGGCCAATTCTCCCCCGACCAAAATATAAGAGGCGTGCTGAGCCAGGTTGTGGATCGTTCCGACTTTGTCGGAAATTTTGGCCCCGCCCATCAAAATTACCAGGGGCTTTTCGGGGTTTCTTAAAACCTTGCTTAAGGAGCTGATTTCTTTGAGGAAGGAAATGCCGGCGTAACTTTTAAGCTTAAGCGCTAGGCCATAGGTTGAAGCTTCCATTCTGTGACTCATCGAAAACGCTTCGTTTACGAATATCTCGCCGAATGAGGCCAGGGTTTTCACAAACTGCTCGTCATTGTTTTCTTCTCCCGCGTAGAATCGAATATTTTCCAAAAACAAGATATCACTTGGCTTTATTTTTTTGCTTAAGTCCGAGTAATCTTTTTGCGTGATATCAGTGTCCAAAAAATAAATGTGCGGAACATTATAATCCGGAAGTTCGTCAGAAACTTTGACTGTTTTCATGCCCAATAGTTCTCCAAGTTTCTCTGCTGCCGGCCAGAGCGATTTGTCCATCTGCCAGCCCTCCGGACGATTCAGATGGGAAACAATCACCACTTTTGCGCCCTCTCGAATCAAATGCCTGATCGTCTGTAATGCGTCACGGATTCGTGCGTCATCAGCCACTTCCAATTTTTCCGTATGGATGTTTTTTTTCAAAGGCACATCAAAACCGACGCGCACAATCACGCGCCGGCCGGAAACTTTTACGCTTGTTATCGGCTTTATCATAATGCAAAAATCAAAGCTCAAAAATCAAAATGTAATTAAAAATGCAAAGAGAATAAAGATACTTTTTTAATTTTACTCTGTCATTTTGCATTTTGACTTTTGACTTTTGAATTCTCTATTGCTTGCCTATAAGTATCGCCTGCTCCACAAACCGGTTCGCGTACCCAAATTCATTGTCATACCAAGCCACAACCTTGACCAAGTCACCATCTACGACTTGGGTGAGCGACAAATCCACGATGGCGGAATGCGGGTTGCCTATGATGTCCGAAGAAACTATTGGGTCGATAGTTACCTGCAAAATATTTTGCCACATTGGATGCTTGGCTGCCTCTATAAATGCCTTGTTTATTTCATCCACAGTAACTTTCCTATTTAGAAGAGCCGTAAAATCCGACAACGAGCCGCAAGAAACAGGCACACGATAAGAAGCGCCGCCGAACTCTCCTTTCAGCTCTGGAATTACTTCGGTCGCCGCGATTGAAGCTCCTGTAGATGTTGGGATGATGTTTGCCGCAGCTGCGCGGGCCCGCCGTAAATCGCCCGACTTGCCGCCCGGCGGCGGGCCGTCTACCAAATTCTGCTCAGCGGTATAGGCGTGAATGGTGGACATCATCATTTTCTTGATCCCAAACTTGGAATGCAGAATTGCCGCGACCGGAGTGATGCAATTCGTGGTGCAGGAGGCATTCGAAATAATTTGCTGTTTGCCATATTTGTCGTGGTTTACACCGATAATAAATGTGGGTGTATCGTCATGAGCGGGAGCGGAAATAATTACTTTTTTGGCGCCGGCGCGAAGATGTGCGCCTGCTTTTTCCGAATCAGTAAATCTCCCCGTGGATTCCAGGACGACATCAACATCCAAGTCCTTCCAGGGCAAGGCCGCCGGGTCTTTCTCCGCGAACACCGGCACTTTAGTTTTTTCGGCGATCAAAGTTCCGACCGTATAAGAAGATGGGTTAACTTTTTCGTGCTTATCTTCAAATGAAACTTTCTTGTCATAAATCCCGTAAACTGAATCATACCGAAGCAGGTGAGCCAACACTTGTGGCTCGGTTAGGTCGTTAATAGCTACGACTTCAAGCTCAGGCTTAGTCAGGGCGATTTTAAAAGCCTGCCTCCCGATGCGGCCAAATCCATTGATTGCGACTCGAATCTTATCCATTAAACGTAATTAGAAAACAGGATGGCGACAAACAGCGCCCAAACCAGAAAAATCAAGTATTCTTTTTCGTTTTTGAAATTGAAGCGGCTCAAAAGCCATCCTTCCAAATCGTATTTTTTGTGTAGCCAATGTTTTGTCATTTTTCTTCCTTTGTTTTATTTCCGACCTTTGTTATTTGCTTTCAGCAGTTTTATTTTCTTTTCGGCCATCATTTGCAGGGCAAGTGTTGCCGGAGTCAAAATTTTTCTAGGGTCGTAGATTTGCGGGTGCTTCTTCAGATTCTGCCGAAGCGCGGTATTGAACGCCACTCTCAAATCAGTGTCGATATTGAATACCGCGACTCCTGCCTTGATTGCGGCTTTTATCTCTGTATCGGTTACCCCGGAAGCACCATGCAATACTAAGGGAATTTTAACTTTTTTTTTGATTGCTTTCAAACGCGGCAAGTCAATGTGTTCTTTGAGCGTCCTCAATATCCGCTTAATTTTTGGATTCACGGGAATCCCGTGAACCGAACCGACCGCCACCGCCAGGGTATCGACCTGGGTTTCAGCCGCAAACTCCGCGGCCTGCGCGGGTTCTGTCATCAAATCTTTGCCGCTTCTGACCTTCTGCCAGTCTTCATTGCCCAGAATCCTTCCTATTTCGGCCTGGACCCAAACTCCTCGCTTATGCGCGTATGAAACCACAGTTCTGGTCAACCTGATGTTTTCGCGATATGGCAAATGCGAGGCGTCAATCATGACTGACGAATAACCCAAATTGATTAATTTTTTAATCAGTGAAAAATCATGGCAATGGTCCTGGTGCAGGGCAACCGGCACTTTGGCGCGCCGCGCTTCGGTCTTGATAATGCCCACGAGCTCTTCGATTCCTGCATACTCCAAAGCGCCAACCGAGGTCTGAATAATCACCGGCGCTTTCTGCTTTTCCGCGGCCCTGACAATGCCCTGGGTGGTTTCCAAATCCTGAGTGTTGAAAGCCGGTATGGCATACTTGCCGATTATTTTTTTATTTACGATTCGTCCGATATGTACCAGCATGATGCTAATATGCGAATTTGTGCGAATGATGCGAATTGCGAATCATTCGGCTGAACCGGAGTTTAATATTCTTTTCGGTTTAATAAATTTATCTCTAAAATTTACAATTATACCAAGTTTTTTGTTTAATGCACTTAGATATCTTCTTACTTGATAGTAGTCTTCTTTTGAAACTAATCGCTTAGCTTTTAATTCTAGCAAAACCTTATCTTCGATTATGAAATCAACTTTGTTTCTTCCTGATTTTTCTAACTGAAACGACTCAGGTATTGTTTTCTCACGCTCATAGCTAACCTTCAGCTTTTTAAACAGGTTCTCTAAAGCGTCAGCGTATTGCTTTTCGTTGCAGTATCGCCCTAATTCGTTATGAACCGTAAAGAGTGCTCCTGTTATTTTATAAGATAGATCTGCGTAAACAATCTTTACATTCGCAATTTGTAGATTCGCATTCATGTGTTATTCGCATCACACTTAAAACTTCATTCCTGCCTTAAAGACATCAAAGATAGTTGGCAACTCGGTGGACTTTCCTTTCTGTTTGCAAAGCGCATAAACCACATGATACTCACACTCCAAATTTTTCTCAACCGCAATCGCCTTGGTTCCTCGCCAATAAATAAATGCCAAGGCAATTAAGATAAGTAGCAATAATTTTGACCTGATTTTTTTGCGAATATACATATGTATTCTACAACTTTTCTTCTCCCCTTGCGGGAGAAGATGTCCGCAGGACAGATGAGGGGTTAATTATTTCCTGTTTTTAGTCTTCGCGTCCCTGATAACTATCGCTCCGGCAATTTTTTTGACAAGCAGCCGTTGCCTTTCGCGCCAGTGAAGCTGTCTTATGATTTCGGCAGGAATTACAACCGCCAACGACCCTGATCGACCCGTGCGTGTCAACTTGCGAATTGTATTAATCGGTCTCGCCATAATTCCTGAGTTATCTCTAGAGATAACTCCTTATTCGATAAATTTGAAAGTGGAAAAGATTTGATTGAAAATTTCATCTGGTTTTACTCCATCACAAATATTCTGGTCACACCTCGCGGATAGACCCAATTTAATATATCTGTCTGCCACATTAGGAATTTCGACTAAAATATCAGGACCCCAATTAAGACCGTCAAGAAACTTTATTTTATATGCGGTAGCTCCAGAAAGACTCAACTTTTCAGATGTATATTGATTAGTACTGGTTTTTAAATCTATAGTTATCCCATTTTTGTTCTGATTGATCACACGGAAATCCCAACCTTTAGTAACAAAGTCTCTCCCCTCAATTTGTTCTTCTTGAATCACTCCGCCCAAATTCAGAGGTAAGACAGTACTCCTTGCGTAAAATAGTACATTTTGATAACCAGGCTCTTCTGTATATAGGTAACCCGGATATTTGAACTCAAATCCATACATAGTATTTGTATATACTTTCCAGTTCGAGGTTTCGCCTGCCCCGACCTGTCCCGATCCTTGCGTCGGGACCGAAGCGTCGGGGTCAGCCGTTGGGGTTGGTGTTGGCTTAGTTTGATACCAATAAGCGCCAATGATGCCAGCTACAGCCAGGATGACGAGTGCGCCAACGGCCAGCTCTTTGCCCAGCCAATTTTTCGGCGGGGTTGAAGTAGGTTCTAAAGGAATATTCGGTTGCGTGGGCTTGACATCCGTCATGGATTTGATATAATATAGTTACTTTTGGGATTTTCCCATCGATCCCCGCTCGCAAGAGCGGGGTGAATATTTATGAACAATACAGGCTGACAAAGCCTGCTTTTATTTTAGCAAAATCCGAATCATCGACTTCGCCAAAACGATCAACTAAGCGCTTCTTATCGTAAACCCTTGCTTGATTATAAAGTACGGTGATGTCTTGCCCTCTATGCCTGATGGTGAGATGCCAAGTGCCCAATTTGATTTTGCTTG
>JACPFQ010000013.1 GCA_016182875.1 Candidatus Doudnabacteria bacterium
AGCTTCCATTCGCTGGAGGACCGGATAGTAAAGTGGTTTCTAAGGGAAGAAGCGGCGGCTGGACGAGTCAGGATTCTTACGAAAAAACCCGTAACCGCGGCCGAAGCCGAACTCTCTCTGAATCCTCGGAGCAAACCGGCAAAGCTGAGAGCAGCTGAGAAGATTTAGTAGAATATGGAATTCAGAATATAGAATTTAGAATAAGGCCATATTCCACATTCCATTTTCCAAATTCTAAAACAAAGGCGGCACCAATGTATTACGCAACTGCGCTTCCGGCGCAAAAAATCAAAACAAAAGCCAAATACTCCATCTGGCATTTAAATATTGTTCTGCTTTTCGCGGTATTGATCTTCGGGGTAGCCTATTTTATCGAAATCAACTCGCTTTCAACCAAGGGCTATAAAATCAAGCAACTTGAACAGAAAATCAAAACTTTAGAAATGGAAAACAAGCACCTCGAGGTTCAGGCCTCGAACCTGCAGTCCATAAGCAGGGTGCAGGAGCAGGCAATTGAGCTTAATTTTGTCCCCATCGGCAATGCCACTTACCTTAAAGATTCTGACTTCGCGTTAAAATAATCCGAAACTACGAACTGTTATGCGAATCTACGAACGGGCTCTGGCCCATCCCCGCTGGGAATTTCTTAGAGTTGAGCGCCCGCTTCGACTCGCCCGCCTAGACTCGACGGTCTAGTCGAGGCTGGCGTCGAGCGAGGCGAGGGGATCTTGCCGAAGCTTTATTTAGATCCCCGATTACAAGTCTTAATCCTCGCCTCGGGGATGGTCAGAGGTTCGTATTATTCGGATACTGGTTCGTAATTTCGCATTATATTCTCATGAATGTCTTAAGCTCCAACTTAAGCGACCCCAAGAAAAGTTCTTTCAATAAAAGAATTTTTTTGTTAATGCTGGCGTTTTTCGCGTTTGGAAGCTTAATTTTCTTCCGCCTATTCAACCTGCAAGTGGTCAACCATGGTTTTTACGCCGATGCCGCAGACAACCAGCATGGCGCCGAACAAAAAATCCAGCCCAAGAGAGGAGAGATTTTTTTAAGCTCGCATGATGGCGACCCGTTGCTGGTGGCGACCAATCTTTCCCTCAATACCGCGTATGCGCAGCCGAAGCTGATAGAAGATGCGCAAAGTACTTCAGTCAAGCTTGCTCCCGTTCTTGGAATGAAAGCTTCCGACTTGCGCCAAAAAATCGAAAATGGAAACAAAAACTATGTGATATTGAAAAAACAGCTGACGGAAGATATCAGCCGGCAAGTGAGGGAGCTTGGTCTGCCCGGAATCGGCCTGGAGCCGGAAACGATGCGTTTTTACCCGGAAGGAGAGCTAGGAAGCCATGTTTTGGGATTTGTCGGATTCTCCGCCAAAGGCGGATCCGCCTCCGGCGGAAAAGAAACAATAAGAGCCGGACAGTACGGCATCGAAGGAAGGTTTGAAGGCAGCCTTTCCGGAAGCCAGGGGATAATCGGGGTCGAGACGGACGTCGCCGGCCGTTGGATTACTTTTGCTTCGCGCAATCTCATACCCGCCCAGGACGGCGACGATATCTATTTGACCATAGATTCGGCGATTCAATACAAAGCGCAGGAAGTTTTAAACAAAACCGTAAGCGAGCACGGAGCCGAGGGCGGCTGTGTGGTTGTCCTTAACCCCCAAACCGGGGCGGTGCTGGCCCTGGCTGTAAATCCCGGGTTCAATCCCAATGAGTACAACAAAGTGCCGGATATTTCCTATTACACCAACAAGGTTTTGGCCGCGGATTATGAGCCGGGCTCCGTATTCAAGCCGATCACCATGGCCGCGGCGCTCGATGAAGAAAAAGTCAATCCGGAAACGACTTACGAAGACCGGGGCCTGGTCGAGTTTCCGGAAAATCTGGCCATCAGAAATTCCGACAACGAAGCTCATGGGGTTGCCACCATGACCGAGGTTTTGGAGAAGTCGCTGAATACCGGGGCCGTGTTTGCCCAGCAGGAGGTCGGGCCGGAAGCGTTCAAAAAATACGTTTCGAAGTTCGGATTTGGGCAATTGAGCAAAATTGAACTGCCCGGGGAAGTGCTGGGAAATCTTTCCAATTTAAACAAAAAAGGGGACATATTTTTTGCCACCGCCTCTTTTGGCCAGGGAATTACAGTGACACCCATCCAAATGGCCAGCGCCTTTGCCGCCATTGCCAACGGCGGCAAACTGATGAAACCGTACGTGGTGTCGAAGTTTGTTCATCCGGACCAGACCGAGGAGGCAGTTTATCCGGAGGAGCGGGATCAGATCATAACCCAAAAAACCGCGGCAACGTTGTCCGCCATGCTGGTCAACGTCGTGGAGAACGGCCACGGCAAGAGGGCCGGAGTTAAGGGCTATTATATCGCCGGAAAGACGGGCACAGCCCAGGTTGCGTATAAAGATCGGAGCGGATATGATCCTAGCAAGAACATCGGCTCCTTCGTCGGATTCGGTCCGGTGGATGACCCCGCTTTTGTGATGCTGGTGCGCATCGATCATCCGAAAGACGTCAAGTTCGCGGAGTCCACGGCCGCCCCGGCGTTCGGCGAGATTGCCGGCTTTATTCTGAATTACCTGCAGGTCCCGCCGTCGAGGTAGCGGCTCGGCACAGCCGCAAAAATTAACGGCTGTCAAAATTCGGCATTAAGCCAAATTTTGCAGCCTGCGTTCTCGGCCGGATGAGCCGGCCTGCGAAAGCTAGTTTTTGCGACTATGCCTCGCCTTTGATCCTTATGAGAAACATCCTCAAAACAATTCTAGCCATACTTGCCCGACTGACCTTGTCGCGTTTTAAGCCTAGGGTAATAGGGATCACCGGCAGTGTCGGCAAAACTTCGGCCAAAGAAGCCATCACTCTTGCCCTTTCATCCAAGTTTAAGGTCAGAAGCAGTTTTGAGAACTACAATAACGAGCTGGGCCTGCCGCTTTCGGCAATAGGCGAATATTCGGGAGGCCGGAGTTTTTTGTCATGGATTTTTGTTGTCATCAAAGGCTTTGCCAAATTGTTTGGGGCAAATTATCCGCAGGTGCTGGTATTGGAAATGGGGTCTGACCGGCCGGGAGACATTGAGTATCTCCTTTCGGTGGCAGGAAAGCTTGACGCGGCGGTCGTCACCGACATCGGCATCAGCCATTTGGAGTTTTTCAGAAGTCCCGAGGCCCTGGCCAAGGAGAAGCTCTCGATATTCAAGGGGTTGAACAGGGAAGGCACGGTGGTGGCTAATTTTGACAGTCCGAAAGTAAGAGAGGGTTTGAAGTCTGCAAGAACAAATGTTTTGACCTACGGCTTCGACCAAGGCGCATCGCTGTACGCTTCCGATTTTCAGATACTTAAAAAAGACAATTCATTCGGCGCCAATTTCAAGATCCATTACGAAGGCACGGTCGTTCCAATATTTTTACCCAATGCGCTCGGGCTTCCGGCCGCCTATTGCGCTTTGGCCGCGGCCGCCGTGGGGGTCGCCTTTGGCTTGAATCTCGTGGATATCTCGGCCAGCCTGCGCGATTTTACGCCGCCGCCAGGCAGGCTGCGGCTGCTTACTGGCATCAAGCAAACCAAGATTTTAGACGATACTTATAATTCGGCGCCAAGCTCAACTCTGGCCGCGCTCGAGACCCTTAAGGCCGTGGGCGGGTCAAGATTGATAGCGGCATTGGGCGAAATGGCCGAACTGGGTTCGGCTTCCGAGGAAGGGCACCGCGCGGTTGCGGTGAAAATTTTGGAGTCAGGCATTCAGGCGGTTTTTCTGGTGGGCGACAAAACCAAGCTCATCGCCGATGAACTTAAGAAGCGGAGATTTCCAGGTCAGGTCTTTTGGTTTGTTGATTCCGACTCGGCAGGCATTCCGATTCAGAACTACCTACAGCCGGCCGATGCGATTCTAATCAAAGGCTCGCAATCGATGCGCATGGAGAAAATCGTCAAGGAAATCATGGCTGAACCGCTGAAAGCCGAACAGCTCCTGGTAAGACAAACCAAAAAATGGCTCGATAAACCTTAGTCCAATTGGTCATTTAACCCAAGTGAGTAACTTGGGTTTTTTCAACTTCGATAAAAATAACGTTAGTCGTAAGGAGGGAGAAAGCGGGGTGTAACAATATGACAGAAGCCAAAAAGTTTATGAGTATTTTGGGAGTGGCGGGTTTGGTGCTGTTTACCGGATTTGCTTTGACCAACGCGGATTCGTTTGATGTCAGCAACAGCGCGTGTGGAGATGTTCACGGTCAATTTGCTTTGGTAGGAACTGTAACAGGAGTTGATGATAACAGCCTGACTTTGGACGTCACTGGCGGCAGCAGCAGCATGATTGGATTAAGTCATGATGAGCACAGCATTGCAGTGAGCTTGGACGCGGATACGCAGGTAACTGCCGGCAGCGAAGACTCTGACGTTGAAGAAGGAGATAGAGTGTTGGTCAAAGGAGAAGTTTCAGCCCAAGCCGGGGATGACTGTGAAGAGGACGAAATGACTGCTGACAGCGTGAGGATCCTTGGAAGCGCCAATGCCAACGCAAACGCGGATGTGGACGCGGCAGTTGATGATGAGGGCGAGGACGCTGATGGGACGAATGCAAATGTTAATGCCAGCGCCAATGCCAACGCGAGCGCAAACGCGAACGGTTCAGTGGCCGTTGATAATGATGAGGAGGACTCCGATGATGAGGAAAATGTGAGCGGCGACGTAAAAGCGGATGCCAGTGTTGATGCCGACGCATCGGGCGAAGCATCAGTTGGCGATGAAGATACTGAAGCCCATGCCGGGATAGGGGCGGATGTTAAAGCCTTTGTGCACGGCATGCTCGATAAAGATTAATGGATGCGACAGAAATCCCCAAGGCAACTTGGGGATTTTGTAACGCGGCAGTTGCCAAATCGATTAATCGTTGTGGAGGGAGAAAGGTCAAAAATTATGAAAAAAACACTTGCAATTATGACCATTGCCGGATTGATGCTTACCGCTTCCGCAGCATTGGCTAATGACGATGGACGACAAGACAACGAGAGTGGAGCCGCCGTGAAAGCCCAGGCTTTATTTCACGCCAATTTGGAGCACGGCAAAAAGCTGGGAATCTTTAAGCACCGAAAGGATGAAAAACATTTCGCGATTTTCGGCACGGTAACCGCAGTTAGCTCTACCGGGCTCACGGTCCAAACGAAAGATGGCCGGACGGTGTCCGTAACCACTGATTCAGAAACGAAATTCACCATCAATCGCGACACCCAAATTCAGTTGGCTGATATAAAGGTTGGCAACGCGGTGGCTGTTAAGGGGGAAATGAAAGACAACAATGTCTTTGAAGCGGACCATGTCGCAGTAGTGATAATGCCGCAGAAAGCGTTTGGCACTGTGACTGCCAAAACTGACACATCGGTAACGGTGAAAAATTCGCTGACTGGCGACGTCAAAACGTTCGTTACAAACCCTGACACAGAGGTCAAGATCAACGGTGAAACCAAAACTACATCTGACATTCAGGTAGGGGACAGAGGTTGGGTGAAATTCAAAGCGACGCTTGATACTTTCGTGGCCAAAATTATAAATCTGTTCAGATAACAGATATCAGATAGCAGAAAACAGTCCCGACTATGGGACTGTTTTAATTTATCCACTTGCCCAAATCTAAGCTTTCTGCTAACCTATTTAGGATATGTGGATATTGTCAGACAAGTTTAGTCCGCAGATACCCGGGCAAACACTGCCCATCAATTCAATTATTTTCTAAATTCCCCGAATGGGGGATTTTTTTTAAGTAAAGAAAGGAGTACCATGATCCATAACTATCGCGGAGCAGAGGATGTTTTGCTCTTCAGCAAGGTGGTGAATCAACTGCGGCGATTTTTCCTAAACAGGGGATTCGTGGAAGTCCCGACTCAGGACCGATTAAGCATACTGGCCGCGTGCGAAGACCCGACCACGGTCGCAAGCTTCAATTACGCCGGGCAAGTTTGGCCATTGCCGCAAACCGGACAAATGTGGCTGGAATACGAACTGCTTACCAAGCCTGCGGTACCCGGAGTATTCTGCGTTTCAACCAGCTACAGAAACGAAGCCAATCCGATTCCCGGGCGCCACAAGATTATATTTCCCATGTTCGAGTTCGAATCCAAAGGGACCATGGATAATCTGCGGGCTTTGGAAGAAGAGCTTTTGAGTTACCTTGGATTCGGGGCGTTGGGCTCGTTTGTCCATAAGTCGTATGACGAATTGGCCAGCTATTATAAAGTCAAAGAGCTTACCAGCAAACAGGAAAATCAAATGAAGGACGACTTTGGCAATGTCGTGTTCCTGGAAAAGTTTCCGCAGTCCACTTCGCCGTTTTGGAACATGAAAAAGGATGGCGAGTATGCCAATAAGATTGACGTGATTATTGGCGGCCAAGAAACCATTGGCAGTGCGGAGCGTTCCACCAATCCCGATGAAATGCGCGAATTGTTCCATACCATCAGCGGCGGCAAGTATGCCGGCAAACTTTATGAATTGTTTGGCAAGGACCGCGTGGAAAAAGAGCTGGAAGAGTTCTTGTCTCTCGACTTTTTCCCGCGCTTCGGCGGCGGCATTGGCATGACTCGCCTCATGAGTGCGGCTTTTGAATTCAGGAATTTAGTGCACCAGTTAATTGTTTAACCGTTGTGGACATGACTTCATTGGGAGTCTTGAATTTAAGCTTCTTCCTCGGCCGGTTATTGAGCTTTTCCTGTATGCGGTAGATTTGTTCATCCGTTACCG
>JACPFQ010000014.1 GCA_016182875.1 Candidatus Doudnabacteria bacterium
AATGAAAGCAGCCTCTCGTTGGTTTCAGCGGAAATTTTGGGGTCAGCCACCAGCAGTTCGTCTATCCCCGATGCCGCGCGGATTTTTTCCAATTTGGATATCAAATCCCCCGGTTGTGGGTCAATTCGGATTTTTTCGATAATTTTGTACCCCAGCTCCGGCCGCTTTTCGATTTCGGAAACAATCGCAGTTGGGCTGGTTTTCTCCACGGTCACCAGCCGGTGGAGCCCGATGCCGCGCTTATGAAGATTGATCTGGACTGCGCGCAAAATGATTCGGCCCAAACTTACCAAAACAATGGCCAAAGCCCAGGTCAAAAGAATAATCAAGCGGGAGGGAAAAACAGCCTGGTTAAAGAAAAACAGGATTACGGCGGCGAGCAAGCCGGAAGAAACCGCCAAAAAAATTTTCCAAAGCTCGGAGCTGAATCTTCTGGGCCCTTTGAGATTGTACAAGCCGCTGGCCGCGAGCAGAAAAATAATGACCGGGCTTATGAGGAACAAAATCTTCAAAAAGGCGGCCAGCGAAAGCTCATAAATAATCGGGCGCAATTCCGAAAGTTCGAAGCGAAGATAAAAGGCGGCCACTCCGGATAAGAGCACCATGACCAGGTCGACAACAATGGAAATCAAATTGAGTAAAAGCTCGGGTTTTTTCACAAATTTAGCCTGAACATTATAACATAAAATCCCGCTTTGTAAGCGGGATTTTATTTATGGTTGCTTATTGGTCTCGGAAACCGCCGCGCCTAGGACCTTCGGTCTTTGGCCGGGCTTCGTTGACCACGAGCTTGCGGCCGCCCATATCGCTGCCGTTGAACATTTGAATAGCTTTATCAGCTTCTTCGTCAGAAGACATTTCCACGAAGCCAAAGCCTTTGGATCTGCCTGAGAATTTATCGGTGATAACCTGGGCAGAAGCCACAGCGCCGGCTGCGGAAAAATGCTGAGCTAAATCGTCGTTGGTAGAAGTGAATGGAATTCCGCCAACAAATAGTTTTTTAGCCATATTACTTTAAACAAAGGGAAACTCACTAATTGTTAAAACTAGGAACCCTATGTTTTTAATGAACTTCCCTTCGACTGAGGAAACGCAATAAGTATAGCCTATCTTGACTTGCGGGTCAAGGGGGAGTATAATAGTTGGGCTCTTTAAATAAGCGGGTAATCGCATCCCGGCATAGTCGGGATGAGGAAAGTCCGAACACGTTAGTTGGATGGAATTCTCATGAGTTCATTCAGCTTCAAGTAGTGGGTAACGCCCATCGTCTCGCCTCGCTTTTCAAAGCCGGGCGGATAGAGTTGCGAACAGTGACGCCCAGTCATCCGACTGGGCGCCCGGTCGAATGACCTGGGCGAATCCTGCAGTAATGCAGGAGTGAAACGGCTAAATACTTACTTGATAGTGCAATACCGAATAGGGCCTAAAGGCCGGGTAGGTAGCTTGAGTCCGGCGGTGACGTCGGACCTAGATAGATGATTGCCTCCTCCGATAATATCGGAGTCAGACAGAATTCGGCTTATAGCTTATTTGAAGGGCATACAAAAAAACCGCGCAAGCGGCTTTTTTGTTTTATTCCTCTTCGTCCTCAGTGGCTTGCGACACGCGGCCGTAGCAGTCATCGCAAAGCCTGGCGATATCAGTGATGTTGACTTTGTCGCCCGAAGTTTTCTCGATGTAGTTTCTCAGCGCCGTCTGCAGTTCGAAGTCTTCCGAATAATCCTTGACCAGCGGATCATGCCGCAGGCACAGTTCACAAACCTTATCTTTGTTCACATGCTTAAGAGTATGGTCTTTCATGAGCTAATTATAACACCTTTCGAGCACGAACGCTTTCAATTCAAAAGCCCCAACTGGGGCTTTTGGTTTACATTTGCCCTTCCAAACTTAATCGTTTTGGGTGTCCTGTTGCTGATCCTGTTGCTTCTTCTCGTTGTCAGTCATATTTCTCCTTCCCCTCTAGAGGGATTAATTAAGTGCATTAATTTAACTACAAATTGGCATTTGGCAGTATGAATCTTTTGTCTAAAAATTTTTTGAATTACTTAACGCGTATTCGTGAAAAGGTCTAACGCTGTTCATAAGCAGAAAACCGCTTTAAATGTGCGGCTTTTCGCCTTGCCCGTATCAAATAATTGGCATATATTGAGTAAAGCTTGCGTGTGATATCCACATGCAAGCCCCAGACGGAGGACTAATGCAGTTGACGCCTCAAGTTATGGCTGGCTTCGGCCGCCTTCAGTACAGCCGCCCTGGCGCTCTGTACCGCTGCAAAATCCGCTCCTTTCTCCTCACGCAGCAAAACGCGCTCTGGATCGAGCCTGCCTCGACCGAGCGGTGCGTGAATGGCGAATGGCAGGATTATCCCACTACTGCCACGATTGTCATTGACCTCGACGACCCCATCGTCGAGATCGGAGCAGACCCCATGACCGGTGTGCAGCGGATCGCGATCGGCAGACATCACCACATCTACACGCTGCTTCCGCCCTTGCCGCCGGAACCATCTCCCGAAGTCAGGGAGCAGTTGGCCATTGCCCTGGCCAAGCTGCTCGCGCAGGGCATTGCCTACAGTCAGTAGGCGGACAGCTCGGAAGCTTGTACTTCCACCACCCCAAGGTGCCGCGCGCCGCGTCACCTCTTTTTTTTCCGACGCCGACTTTGTCGGGTCGGAACTCCGACCGAAGCGTCGGAGTTTCTCTTAACTAAAAATTTCAGCCTCAATCGGCTTCAAAGCCTCAATAACAAAATTTATGTGCTCGGCTTTATCAATGCCCAGTTCAGCCACTCCCTGCTCGATGTCTTCCCTGCTGACTTTGGCCGCGAACTTTTTGTCCTTCAGTTTTTTCTTGACCGAATCCGCGGTAAGGGTGGCAAATCTGTCCGGCCGCATATAAGCGCAGGCGACAAGGAAACCGCACAGTTCGTCGCAGGCGAACAAGCATTTGGCCATCTGCGAGTCGCGCGGCACTCCGAAATACAGCGCATGGCCCAAAATCGCTTCAATGATTTCTTCCGGATAACCTTGTTCCTTTAAGTTTCTGATACCCTCATAAGGATGACCAGTCTGTTTCTGCGCATCATAAGTCGGGTACCGCTCATAATCGTAATCATGCAGTAACCCGCAAATGCCCCAAATTTCCTCATCACCGCCATACTTCCTGGCATAAGCCTGTAACGCCTGCTCCACGCAAAGCATATGCTTGCGCAGGCTTTCGGACTGCACCCATTCGTGCATTAACTTCAAAGCGTCTTCTCTTGTTTTCATTACGCCCTCATACCTCTAAATAAATGCACGGTATGGCCTACTGAAATTCCCTGATGAAATAGTTTTAATGCTTCGCGGGCTGAAACTTTATATGGTTTTAACAATTGTTTAACCTCTTCTCCAGAAATTTCATGGGTGGGATTTGTTATTCCGCTTTCATGCAGTAATCTTAAGCTTCTTTCGTACTCATAGAATTCAAACTCTGTTCCATATTTTTCTTCCAATCTGTGATAGCCTTCAAAATCAATCAATGCCTCGGTTTGTTCTTTGAAGCCCGCTATGACTTCCTGCATTCTCAAGCCAACAGCATCAAATAATTTATGGATTTGAGCATAAGGAACTCTGCCTCCCAATTCAGTGATTACCGAACCGCCTGGTGGAATTATTTTTCTGGCACTTGTTAAATAAGCGTACTGAGCTGCAAGAGCCCAGCCTTCAAATTCCCCCGGTGGATGATAAGCATCATAAAGCTGGGCTGGTAAGAATGTCCCTTTCTCAGCCCCTTTACTAAGATCTTCAGTTTCCCTGGCGGGAAGATTAGGTATATTGGCATGGACAAAATCAACGGTAATTCCACTCTGCTCAATAGGCTCGCAGAACGAACCAACTAAGGGCACCACTGTTACGTTCGTGCTTTTGATGTTCTTTGCAGATTTGCCACAGTGCCTTTCAAAATCTCACTGTCTACGTCAGTAATAACAAGCCTTCGAAGGCTATCCTTGAAAATTTGGATAACTGCAATGCCTTCCACCCCGCTGCAAATCCCAACAATCCCAATGTCTTTTGCCGGTCTACCTTCTGCTTAAAGCATTTCGCGGAATCTTTTCATTCCGACTGCCGTATAGTAAGCCCAGTTATCTTCAACTTTTTCCTTATAAGGATACATGCCAGGCGTTTCGATAATCTCGATTGGCCCGTTGATAGTAACACCTGCTTTTTCAAAAAGCGGTGTGACGTTCACTCTTTTACCTTGTAATTCTTTTATCTCAAGACTTTCAAATTCACCGTTCATAACCTAAGCATAACTCCGACGCTCGAATTAGTCGAGGTCGGAGTCCCGACCGAAGCGTCGGGACAAAAAACCGCCTTCTTGTCCGCCGAAGTTTCAACGAAGGCGGATGAGGCGATTGCTGGCGTTGACGTGCCAATGTTATTAGGCTACTATGGTGCCCTAACCCAGAAACCCGAAGGAGGGTAACAGCATGGAAGCCCAGACCACTCAGGCGCACGGGCGCCGTCGTCCTTCCCCGTCGGAGCCGGTGATCCCCTCAGTTCGCGGGGAGTTTTACAACTACAGCGCGGAGTTCTCCACTGGGAGGCCACTGTGCTACCTGTTCAAGTGCAAGGCCAACAAGAGCCGTCCGCTCGAGGAGGCCGTGCTCATCGATCACGAGATCGACCTGGTGTTCTCGTTCGGAAGCGAAGTCCACGCCTGCTCGCCCAGCGTCACCGTCGATCTGCTCGATGACGTGGTCAACGTCGGCCTCAGCCACACGCTGATCGCACGCGCCGGCATGACCGAGGACCGCTTCCACTACCTGCGCCAGCAGAAGAATGGCGATCTGCTCGCCCAGGTCTGCCGTGCGATGACGACGCGCGGCGGGGAAGTCGTGACGCTGTCGCCGGGAACCATCCTCGCGGTGAGGACCGAGTCAGGCAAGTACGGCCTGTTCCTGGTCAAGGAGGTCACACCGTCGGCTGTGAAGGTCGACGCCTGCCACATTCTGCTCTAGCAGGCCACTGCGCTAGGTCGTGGTGCGTTCAATCCATCGAACGCCCCGCGACCTGCTTTTTTATTTTGAAATCAAAAAACCGCTGAAAACGCGATTAACTATTGGCTGTGCAGCCATGCGCCTATCGCTTGATGGCTGTCTCTTGTGACATAATTTTAGCGACCGCTATTTTTATGTCATGCCACTTATTCTCCTATTCGCGCGAATTAGAGATAGTAATATTCTCACATTCTCAAGAATATTAGATTGTCTGCCGCCCGGCCACCTTGTGGAGATTTTTCGTTGTTCCTTGGGCTGTATATTGCCCATCTTTTTCTCCTGTGTAAATATAAACACCGGCCGAAGGACAAACCCTCGACCGGTAATCTCTGCAGCTTAGGCATGCGAGGCTGTGTGTGCCACCAACGTATGCATACTGTCAATCACGTCTCCGGAAGACGGAAAGAGCAACTGCAAATCAGTACAACCGAGCAGAATTCTGGTGGTAGAACTCTTGGCCACCATTCTCTCCAGAAACTGCTGGTGGTCCATTGATGTTCGTTCGCCAAGCAGGCCTTGGATAAGGCTATCAAGCCTCATCTGATCGCTAGATTCCGGAATCACGACTTTGACCCCAACTTTTTCCAGGCTTTCCTGATAAAGCCTGGTCTGAATAGTTCGACTAGTGGCCATGAGGAATACAATCTTCCACTTTCGTCTTTTCACTTCCTCGACCACAACTTCGATAAGGTTGACGACCGGCACTTTGACCGCCGTAGCCAGGCTGGAATGGAACTCGTGGACAGTATTACATGGAATCACCAGCCTGCTGCTACCGGCTCTGCATAAAGGAGCCGAAGACTCCTTTGAGTCTTAACTATTTAATTGCTGGAGCTCTTGATTTATATCGTGTCATAAACTATACTATGCGGTCAAGGAGGAGAGGCTTTATGGATCACTACACCAGGTTAGTTGAAACTGCCGTCGCGATTGCCGTAAGCGGAATTCTGAATGAAATCGAACGCGAGTTGGAACGGAGCAAAGGCAATCCCGATGAGTGTAAGGCGCTCAGGAGAATCGGCAGATACATCCTCAAGGAATTTGAGGGGGTTGGCCCGAGGGGTGGAGTGTACGGGGCTGCCAGATTTGCCCAACTCTTCAGTGAAGAGAACGAACAGAGGTCGCCGTAGCGACCTCTTCTTTTTATCTCTTACTAAACTGTGGGGCGCGGCGGGCTCTTTTTAATCCTGGTTTCTTTCTTTCTTTCACTCTTGAATCTCTTGTTAGAAATCCCTGTTTCTTAAGAAGCCTACGGGCTTCGGGGTTGAACATGATGATTCCCCGGGCGACTGCGTGGCGCAAGGCCTCGGCCTGGGCATGTATCCCGCCGCCGTGGATTTTGCTGCGGATGTTGAGAGTGGTAATCAGGCCGGTGGCGGACAATGGCTGCTCGGCAATCTTTCGCAGAGGCTCGGTCATGAAATATTTTTCAAAAGGCAACTCATTAACCGTAATCTTGCCGTCGCCGGAGGAAAGCAAAATCTGGGCGACCGCAGTCTTCCTGCGTCCCACGGTATAAAAATTCTTGCCGGCAGGGACCTTTGCGGGTTTGACAGAAACCTCGGCAGGAGCATGCTCCACATGAGCCATTTTTTCCGCGTGCGGCTTGGCTGTCGCCCTTTTTCTTGCCGGTTTCTTGGCTATCGTTTTTTTGGCAGTTTTCTTGTCCATAATAAATTAAATTATTTGCTTCTCTATTGGAAACTCGTGCTTGTCTCCGGCCACAATCTTTAATCGCCTTAAAATATGCTTTCGAAGCCGGTTGGAGTCAATCATGTTATAAACAGCGTCCCTTATGACCTTGTCCGGCTCAGTCTCCATGCGTTCAAAAAGTTTCTTGGAACTAATCCCGCCGCGGTAGCCGGAATGGCGGTAATAGGTTTTCTGCTGTAATTTCCGGCCGGTCAATTTTACCTTTTGAGCATTTTTGACAACTACAAAGTCACCGACGTCCATGTGCGGGGTAAAGCTGACCTTGTGCTTGCCGCGAAGGACTGTTGCGACTTTGGAAGCCAGGCGGCCAAGGCTAAGCTTGCTGGCATCGGCTTCGTACCAGGTTCGTTTGATATCGCTAGTTTTAGGCAAAAAAGTTTTCATGAATTAGTTGAAGGATTAAGGTTGTAGGATTCAGGTTAACTTTAATCTTAAATCCTTAATCTTAAATCTAGACAAGCTCTAACTGAACCTTGGGCATTCCGTCTTTATACTTGCCAACTCGAACAATCCTAGTGTACCCGCCTTTGCGCTCCATGTAGCGCGGGCCCAAAACTTCGATGACTTTGCGGGCCGCGTTCGGCGGCAGGGCCGCAAACAACTGGCGCTTGCTGTGCAGGGTCTGGCTCTTGCCTTTGGTAATCAGTTTCTCCACCACGGAGCGGATAAATTTGGCTCGCGCCCCTGTGGTCTCGATTTTTTCGTAGACAATGGCAGAAGCCGCAAGACTGCGCACCAGTTTGCGTTTTTGGTCCCGTCCCCTGCCAATCTTTTGCTTTTTCAGGTGTCTCATTCGTCGCATCTGGTAGACACTTCGCGTCCGTTTTTTAACGGCCGCTACGGTCTACTTGCTGCTCCTCTCGGACAAAAATCGTGCTCGGACTGCGTCCTGCGCACCTATTTTTGTCCGTAGTTTAATTCCTAATTCTTTATTCATAATTCTTGATTCTTTACTTTCCGACGTACGCGGCGAGCAATCTTTCAATTTCTTCCACGGACTTCTGTCCCAAGCCCTCGACTCCTATCAGCTCATCGTGCGACATGGCCTGCAATTGGGAAATCTTGGTGATATTGTTTTTGGCCAGCGCGTTGTATGAGCGGTTGGAAAGCCCCAAGGATTTCAAATCATCTTCCTCAGGGGTCTTAAGCCCCGTCTCCGCTTCCGCGGGAACCGAAAGCTCCTCGGCGTCCTTCTGCTCGAGGTTGCTGCCGGCAAGCAGTGCGAAGTGCTCCATCAAAACTTTGCTCGCGCTATCAAAGGCGTCTTTGCCCGAAATCGTGCCGTCGGTTTCGATGGTCATAATCAGTTCGTCGTAATTGGTGATTTGCCCCACGCGCACGTGGTTGATTTCGAAGTTGACGTTGCGCACTGGAGTGTAAATGGCATCCACCGCAATCATGCCGATCTCAAGCTTCTCGTGCTCGCGCTGTTCCACCGGCACATATCCCCGTCCGGTCGACACGACGACTTCCATCTCAAAGTCAGCCTGCTTGTTGTCCAAAGAAGCGATGTGGAGGTTGGGGTTCACGATTTCCACGTCCGGATTCTTTTTGAAGTCAGAAGCTTTGACCTCGCGCTCGCCTTTGACCTTAAGCTCAAGCTTCACGGTCTCGCTGGTATGGACCTTCATGCGCAGCTGCTTGAGGTTGAGGATGATCTCCACCACGTCTTCTTTGACATTGGGAATGGTGGAAAATTCATGGTCCACGCCCTTTATTTTGAATGAAACCACAGCCGCGCCCGGAAGGGATGAAAGCAAAATCCTGCGCAGGCTGTTGCCCAAAGTCACGCCGTAGCCGGGATACAAAGGCTCCATGACCAGGCGGTATTTGTTTGAACCAAGCTCTTCGAACGAAACTTTATTTGGGAGGGCGATTTTTTCCATAATTACCTCGAGTAATACTCAACGATAAGTTGAGTGTTAATAGTATTTTCGACTTGGTCTTTGTTGGGGGCGGAAAGCACTTTGCCGCTTAAGGACTTGGGCTCCAAACCAAGCCACTCGACGGTCTTGGTGTTGTTGATCACCGGAGTGACATTCTTGATATAGGTGCTGTTCTTCTTATTCTCCGCAACCTTGATTTCGTCCCCGACGCGAACGCTGTAGGATGGAATGTTGACCTTTTTGCCGTTGACCTCGAAAAATCCATGAGCAACCAGCTGTCTGGCCTGCGGCCGGCTTGTGGCAAATCCCAGGCGGTAAACGGCGTTATCCAATCTCATTTCGAGCATCTGCAGCAGGGCGTCTCCGGTGATGCCGACTTTTTTGCTGGCCTGCTCGTAGTAGCGGCGGAACTGGCGCTCCATGATGCCGTAAATAGCCTTGGCCTTCTGCTTTTCCCGCAGTTGCAGCCCGAATTCCGAAACCCGGCGGGGAGAGGCGCCGTGCATGCCCGGGCGGTAATTGCGCTTCGCCAAATACTTGGCCGCCTTGGCGCTGAGCGGTTCGCCGAATTTCCTGGACAGTTTAATTTTAGGACCTGTGTTTCGAGCCATATATTTTTAGGTATAGGTATTCGTTGAGTTATTCCCCCTCTTAGAATAAGAGGGGGTTAGGGGGAGTTAGATTCCAAGCGCTTGGCCTCTAACCCCCTCTATCTCCCCCTTGTTCCAAGGGGGAGAATTAAAATTTAAACTCTTCTAGGTTTCTTGGCCCTGACTCCGCCGTGAGGGATGGGCGTCTGGTCTTTAATAGTCAAAATGTTCAAGCCGCTGCCTTGCAGGGCTCGAACCGCCGATTCGCGTCCCGTGCCGATGCCCTTCACAAACACGTCCACTTCAGTGAGCCCCACGTCTTTGAGGCGCATCAAGGCTTCTTCCATGGTTTTCTGCGCGGCATAAGGGGTCGATTTCTTGGAGCCTTTGAATCCAGTGCGGCCGGCGCTCCCCCAGCCAATGACGTTGCCGGCGACGTCCGTAACGGTGATAACCGTGTTGTTGTAGGTCGACTGAATGTAAATCCTTCCGCGAGGGATCCTGGCCTTGGACTTTTTCTTCTTTTTGGCAGCAGGAGCAGTAGCAGTTGCAGCTGCTTTGTTAAGCTCATCTCCCTGAATTGTAATCGCTCTCTGTTGTCCCATGGATTTAGAGTTTAGAATTTAGAATATAGAATTTAGAATAAAACCAAATTCCACATTCTATATTCCATATTCCAATTAAGTTTTCTCCGCGGATGATTTGCGGCCGGAGCCTGCCGTCTTCCTGACGTTGCCGCGGCGGGTTCGGGAATTGGTCTTGGTGCGCTGGCCGCGCACAGGCAACCCCTTGATGTGCCGCAGCCCCTGATAGCTGCCAATTTCTTTCTTCAATTTGATGTTCGAAGCAATCTGCTGTTTGAGCGCCCCTTCCACGATATAGTTCTTTTCGATGAATTCGCGGATCTTGGCCACTTCAGCCTCGGTCAAATCCGACGTGCGCTTGTTGGGATCCACCCGAAGCATGCTCAAGATTCTTTTTGAGGCGGGCCAGCCCAGGCCAAAAATATATGGGAGGGCCGCTTCGATTCTTTTTTGCTGGGGGAGAGTTACTCCCGCGATTCTGACTATAGCCATATTTGGTTAATTTATAATTATGAATTTAGAATTTTGATTGAAATTCGAATTTCAGAAATTAGAATATTCATTCGAAATTCAAAACTCGAAATTTAAAATTTCTACCCTTGCCTTTGCTTATGTTTGGGGTTGCTACAAATCACAAAAATCCGCCCTTTGCGCCGGACGATCTTGCATTTCTTGCAGAATGGCTTAACCGATGCTCGTACTTTCATAACTTTATGAACTTAGAACTTTATAAACTTTCAACTACCTTAGGCGCCTCGTCACACGTCCTCGCGTTAAGTCATACGGCGTCACTTCCACAATGACCCTGTCGCCGGGCAGAACTCTGATTTTATTGACTCTCAATTTGCCCGCGATATGGGCCAAAATCACCTGTCCGGACGCAATTTGTACGCGAAAACTGGCGCCCGGCAAAGTTTCGATTACCGTGCCTTCCAGTTCGATGACGTTCTTGGATTGTGGAATAGACTTCCCTAAGTCTTGTGCAGCAGAAATAGAGGTAATAGTTCTAATTGCTTGAAAAGTTTAACAAAAAGCCCAACCCGTGTCAAATGGTTCAGCTTTATTCCTAGACTTGACAAAACCGCCAAAAAGGAGTATAATAAGCGGTTAATAATAAAACTCGAGCTATAGCTTTTTCAGGAGAAAGTTATTAGCGGATTAAACCTGATTATCATCAGACTTATCCCGCTGAGCGTTTTCTACCAAGACTGCCGCTCAAGCGGGATTTTTCAAACCCAAACGGAGGGTTTGAGATGAAGTTCAACGAAAGGCTTTTCAAGGAGCAGCACATGAGACTGAACGCACGCACGATCATCGCGGCCGTTCTCGGCCTGCTCGTGTTCATCGTTACAAGCAACGCTTCGGCGCAGGAGAAACGCGAAATCGAGATCGGCGCCAACTACGTCGCTGCACTCGGCGATCTTCACTGGGCTTTCGCGCACAAGGACGGCCCACTGGGCGACCCCGCTTCTACCATCGACTGGACGGATCTCACCACCCACATCGGCGAGGTTTACCTCCAGTTCAGCAACCCGACCGGCTTCTACGCCAAGGCTGTCGCCGGTCAAGGACTGCTCACGGAGGGGTTGATGACTGACCGAGATTTCTTCCAGCGGCAATACAAATGGTCAGACATGAGCAGCAAGTCAGTGTCGGGTGGCACGAACTACGCGCTGGTCGATCTCGGTTACACGAAGCATATCAACGGTCAGTGGAGAGTGATCGCTTTCGGCGGTTACCACTACTGGCGGGAGGATGTCACCAGCTTCGGTCTCATCGACAACCTCTATCCGAACGCTAACCCCGACCTGGCGCAGCTCGACGATCAGAAGGTCATCCGATACGAAACGACCTGGCATGCATTCAGGTTGGGCGGTGGCAGCGGTTTTACAATCACTGACCGCTGGTCGCTGGACGTCGAATGGGCGTTCGTGCCCAAGGCCGGCATGCTCAACGAGGACAGTCACTTCCTGCGGACGAGCAGGTCAGACCTCGGGCCGGTCCCCAACGTCCTTTCCCACTCCAGCCAGGGCGCGGGACGCGAGGTCCAAGCCAACGTGGGCTACCGGTTCCCGAAGAACTTTCAGACGACGTTCGGTATCCGTTACTGGAAGCTCCGCGCGACCGAAGGCTTGACGGAATTCGGACCGGACTTCGGGAATGCCCTGCTACGCCTGGAGGAAAGCAGGCAGGTCGGTCTCCTCGTGGGGATCAAGAAAACCTTCTAGAACCTCATCTTACACCGTGCACCAAGGGAGTGCGTCAGTTTCGCTGAGGATTCGTCCTCAACGACTCTGCGCGCGCTCCCTTTGAATTCAGGAATTTAGTGCACCAGTTAATTGTTTAACCGTTGTGGACATGACTTCATTGGGAGTCTTGAATTTAAGCTTCTTCCTCGGCCGGTTATTGAGCTTTTCCTGTATGCGGTAGATTTGTTCATCCGTTACCG
>JACPFQ010000002.1 GCA_016182875.1 Candidatus Doudnabacteria bacterium
ACGGCTACACTTACAACCCGCTGGACTTTTTATAAGACAATAGGGGAGAACTAACACCAAAACCCCGCCTTAAGGCGGGGTTTTGGTGTTAGTTCTCCCCTATTGTCTTATAAAAAGTCCAGCGGGTTGTAAGTGTAGCCGTAGGGCACCCGGTAGCTGCCAAAGATCTTGGTGAACTGTCCCTCGGCAACGTCGTAGCCTTCCGCGTCAAACACGGTAAAGTGAAGATGATATCCGCGATGAGATCCGTAAAGCAGTCTCGTGGTGTTTCCCGTATTTCCCTCAAAGCCGACCAAATCACCCTGCTTTACCTCTTGCCCAGGATGGGCCTTGAAGCTGCTCAAATGGGCGTATAAAGTAATCAGCGCCCGGCCGCCGGCAATGTTGTTGTGCTTTATGGCAATCCAGTTGCCGTAAGCGCCCTGGCCGGTTCCTGAGTCGAGCACCGTCCCATCCGCCGCGGCATAAATCGGAGTGCCGGCGGGACCGGCGATATCCAGCCCATTATGAAAATTGTAGCCCAAACTGGTAAAGCCCGTATTGCCGTATCCCTGCGTCAGTATGCCATCCATGGGCCAAGCTAGCAAACCTTTTCTCGCCGGCAGCCTCCTATTGCCGAGTTTTTTTCTTATTTCGACCTCGAGGTTGTATATTTCCTTGGAAATCTCTTCTTCCAGTCCTTCCTGTTCGGCCAGCAGTCTTTGATAAATCTTTTCCTGCCCGCGCGTGTCATCCAGTATCTGCTGCTTGGCGCTTCTTTGTCCCTGCAAACCGCTTTTCGCAGTGTCCAGCTGGCCGAGCAGGGCATCAAGCGTGGCTTTTTGCTTCTTCAGGTCGCGCTGCTTCTGCTCAAGTTCGATTTTCAATTGTTTGATTTCGGTCAAAATCTCGCTCGTCTTATCCTGGATGTTGCTGGAGTATTGCAGCTGGTCGATAAAATCCGTAAGATTATTGTTTTCCAAGGCAATCTCAAGCGGAGACATTTCCTGCATTTCGTTGATTTGCCGGATAAGCTGGACCAGGTTTTCCTTTTGCTCGACAATCTCGGCCTCGGTGCGGATAATGGTTTCCGTGACTTCGGCGATATCGAGATTGGTGGCGTCGATTTTCGCTTCGGTCGATTCGATCTGCGCCTCGGTTTCGGCAATTTCCAGATTGACCAGGGCAATCTGGTTCTTAAGCGAATTGGCAAGCGCCTTTCTTTCCTTTATCTCTTGCTGCAAACCGTCAATTTTTTTGTTGATGTCATCAAGCCGCTTTTGCTTCTCCTGCTTAAGCTTCTGCAGTTCATCGACGTTCTGGCCGGCAACGGGAGCGTTGGAATAAAAACCAAACCCGAGCATTAGGACTAATGCGGCTGAGGTGATTATTTTCTTGTTATTTGGTTTCAGTTGAGTGCCAATTCTCATTACCAATATTATATCACGTTTCAAACATTTGAGCAAGGCGTTTTTGGGTCATCCGCCCACGCTCCGCATCGCTCGCAGGCTTATTATCCTGCCACTCCGAAGCATAGGAATATTTTTCGCTGACTTTTATATTCTGGCCTTTTCGAATGGATGAAATGACATAAACCATGTCCTGAGGCCTAAGGCGGCGCATGATTGCTCCCAAAATTCGTGCATCAGAAGGGTTTACCACCCCTAAGTGGCCCTCTATGATATTATTGTCAAATCTGTTCATAATCGATCTCTCGCTCGGCTTTTTCTCGCCAGGGGGCGCGTTCGGCGGCGTAAAAATCGCGGCGTCATCGCGGTTAACTATACTGTGCAGGACAGCCAAATCGACAGCGTCCTTGAAATCGTACAGAACTATCCCCTGCTCAGTTTCCAATTTCCTGCGCATCTGCATAAATTCGGGGTCATTGCGGCTTTCGTAATCGACCGAAATACGCTGAGATTCCAAAAGCATCTTCGCTTGCTCGCGGGCGAGGCTCTTTTCAACCGGATATCCAAATTCGGGCCGATGCACTTCTGCCATTAAAATAAAAGTTCCATGGCTTTGTTAATTCTTTTCAAAATTATTTCCTTGCCATCCGGCAGGACCGCCAGCGCATCCATGACCTCAAAGGGTCCAGGGCTGGCCTCGAGGCCGGTTAGAGCCGCTCTCAGCGGCCAAAGCACTTCCCCGGTTTTAAGATTGTTTTGCGCAATCCAGTCCTTGATTTTCCTTTCAAGGACCTCTTTGCTGAAACCTGTTGAGTCGAGTGTTTGTAGAAATTGAGATAGAGCTTGGAGATTCTTTAGAATAACTTGTTTATCGGCATTTTTCCAAATCAAAAGCGGAGCATCATATTGCGGGTCAGCAAAGAAATAGCCGACTCTCTCCCCTACCTCGGATAGTTTCTTGAGCCGTTCTTGCTCAAGCAGCAAAATTTTTTCAAAAAATTGTTTCGGGTATTTTTCAATATTTACTCCAGCTTTGACCAAATACGGCACGCATCTTGCGAACAACTCTTCAATCTTCATTCTGCGCAAGTACATGCCGTTGAGCCAATCAAGCTTGTCGAGGTCAAAAACCGAGCCAGCCTTATTGAGCTTGTCCAGAGAAAATTGCGCGACCAGCTCGCGCAGGTTGAAAATCTCTTCCGATGTCTTCGGGTTCCAGCCAAGCAGGGCCACAAAGTTAAGCAGAGCTTCGGGCAAATACCCCTTTTCCAAAAAATCCCTGACTGCAACCGCTCCTTCCCTCTTTGAAAGCTTTTTCCTCGATTTGTTCAGGAGCAGCGGCAGATGAACAAACTGCGGCGATTCCCAGCCGAACGCCGAATACAGCAAAATATGCTTCGGGGTCGAAGGAATCCATTCCTCGCCTCGAATGACGTGGGAAATTTTCATTAAATAGTCATCCACGACCACTGACAAATGATAAGTTGGAAATCCGTTTGACTTAAGAAGAATTTGGTCGTCGATGTCATTGCTGGAAACTTCTATTTCCCCATGCACGGCATCGGTAAACCTGATTTTTTTATCTGAGGGCACATTGAGGCGAACGACATGGGGCTCTCCCTTCTGTAATTTTTGTGTCACTTCTTCCGAGGAAAGGCTGAGGCAATGCTTGTCGTACTTAGGCGGCAGTTTTTCCGCCTGCTGCTGCTTGCGCAGTTCTTCCAGGCGCTGCGCCGTGCAGAAGCAATAGTAAGCCGCCTTCTTGGCTATTAATTCCTCGGCATGTTTTTTATAAATATCGAGCCGCTTTGATTGCAAATACGGGCCATACTCGCCGCGCTCCTTGACACCGTTGTCCCAATAAAAACCCTCATCCGGGGTGAGCCCAAAGTCAGTCAGAGTTTGCACGATATTCTCCAGAGCGCCGGGCACAGTGCGCTCCTGATCCGTGTCTTCGAGCCGCAGGATAAATTTGCCATTGTTTTTTCGCGCCCAGAGGAACTCGTACAGCGCAGTCCGAAGCCCGCCGACATGCAAAAATCCCGTAGGGCTAGGAGCAAACCTTGTTCTTACTTCTTGTTTTTCCATTTATAAACCTTCCAAATGAACACCGGCACGGCATTCCACATTCTCGGCAGCCGCCACGGCTGGGTGATAAGCCGCCAAAGCCATTCCAGGCCCAAATTATGCATGAGTCCGGGCGCCATTAGCCTTTTGCCGGCGATATAATCGAATGTGCCGCCTAAGCCAACAGCTGCTTTCACATTAAGCCTGGCCAGAGTTTCCGAAAGCCACATTTCTTGCTCGGGAGGGGAATAAGCTATCAACAGTATATCAGAGTTGCTGGCGGCTATCTCCCCTGCCAACTGGTCGTCAAAAACATTGCCGGAGACGATCAAATTGATTTTCAAATCCGGGAACTTGCTTTTAAGTTGGTTTGCAGCCAAGGCGGAAACGCTGACCCTTCCCCCAACCAGCGCAAGCGAATAATTTTTTTCGGACGCCAGCCTGGCGATGTCCCAGATGAGTTCACTGCCCCTTACCTGCTCTTTGATAACCGAGCGAATGTAGATTGGATTAAAAACAATTGCCAGAAGACTGGTCAGCAGGTAATGCCCTGCGGATGATAGATACTTTGCGGCCCAAAGAATGCCTATACCATCAGGCAAAGATAAATCTGCCTTGTTTAAAGCATCTTTATACTTCTCGTTTGTCTGGGCAAAAACGATTAATTCCGAATATGGCGTGACGAGGTAGTGCGGCTGCCCTGATTTCACAAACTCGTCGATCTTGTTGATAGTTTCTGTTTTTGAGATATTATCCACTAAAACGCCAGCGATATCTATTTTGGTCATAATTCTTAAGTTAAAATAAGTTAAAATACGTTAAAGTATTTTAACTTTTAGCTAACCCTATTTCGAGGATCGGGTAATAATGGGGGTGGTGTAAGAGCAACCTGCTTTCGTACAGAATTACTCTATCTGCGGTAAAATTCAGATGCTGGAGCTCGTCGTGGGGAAAGTTTTCAATTCTCCTTTGAGGATTCATCACATGATCCATATGCAGGTTAGCAAGCTTAACGTGAGGATAATATGTCCTCTCCTGAAATCGGAAACCGTCAGATTCGAACACGGCTTGCATGCTGGATTGCAATTCGGCGAGCGCTTCATTTGATTTCAATGCCAGGTGAATCTGCTGGTGAAATTTGACCAAGCGATCAAAAGCGATGGAAAACTTATTTTTCTCTTTCGCGGCTTCAGGAAAAATCATTTTCACCCTTTCAACTTCCATATCAGTCAGCTCACCAAAAAAATTAAGGGTAATGTGAAGGTTCGTAGTATTAACGTAAGCTATTGGCAGGCGGTTTTTGGTGATTTCGCCGACTTTTTTCTTGACTTCGTCCGGCAATGGAATGGCAGTGAAAACTCTCAAGAGTTTAGAAATTAGATATTAGATATTAGAAATTTGGGCACTTCAAATTATAGCATAAACCTGTTAAACTAGTGACGCATGAAAATACAAAAAACTTACAAAAAATCCCCTTATCTCCACTCTGCCGCCCACGTGCTGGCGGATGAACTGTCAGTCAAACTCAACGACAAAAAGCATTTCGGATTTTACCTCAAGATGGCGCTTACACATGACCACGGTTTGCTGCGCGGAATTGCGGGTCAGGTTTTGGAAAGTAGTACTACCAAAAAGCCGGGAGCGCTGTTCGCTTATTTACTTAAGAAATCCAAAAATGATACTTGAAATCGTCACTGTTCCCAATCCGATACTGGAGCAAAAAACCAAACCGGTCGAAAAACTCGATCGGACAATTTTAAATTTGGCAAAAAATATGGTCGAGACCTGCCGCAACGCCCAAGGCATCGGTTTGGCCGCACCGCAAGTCGGAAAATCAATAAGGCTGTGCATCATCAATCTGGAGCACATGGGCATTCCGCCTTTTGTACTGGTAAATCCGAAAATCACTAACAGGTCATGGAAGAAAGTTGAGATGGAAGAAGGTTGTCTTTCGATTCCCGGAATCTACGGCATCGTCAAACGACCGGAAAGGATAAAGGTCAAAGCCTTAAATCTCGAAGGAAAAGAGAACGAACTCGAAGCTGACGGCCTGCTGGCGCGTGTGATTCAGCACGAAGTTGATCACCTTGACGGCATTTTGATTACCTCAAAACTAATCCGCAGGACCGATGGCACCGAAAGTAAGGATAGAAAACAGCTCAAGGAATGAAAATCATCTTTGCAGGCACAACTGAATTTGGAATTCCCACTTTGGAGAAACTATTAACTCTCAACTATCAACTATTAACTGTTATTACCCAGCCAGACAAGCCAGTTGGCCGCAAAAAGCCTCTCACTCCCACGCCAATCAAACTTTGGGCGGAAAAAAATGGCATTCCTGTCCTGCAGCCAGAAAAAATTCGAAATTCGAAATTCGAAATTCGAAATTTGGACCCGGACCTGATGCTGGTCGCAGCTTATGGACAAATTATTCCTGAGGAAATACTTAATATACCCAAATACGGCTCCATAAACATTCACGGCTCACTTCTCCCCAAGTACCGCGGCCCGACCCCGATTCAGGCAGCCATACTAAACGGCGATGATGCCACGGGAGTAACACTCATGCTTATGGTCGAGCGTCTAGATGAAGGTCCGGTGATTGCCTCGAATGAAGTGAAAATCAAACGGCACGAAACTTTTCCACAACTCTATGGCCGCCTATCATTAACCGCATCCGAACTCGTTGCAAAAACCCTGCCCGCATGGTTCGCAAAAAAAATTACGCCTCAACCCCAGGATAACTCTCAGGCTGCCTATACTGGGTTTTTTGATGTTAAGTCAGGCCGAATTGACTGGACCAAAAGCGCTTCTGAGATCGACAGAAAAATCAGGGCGTTAAACCCCGAACCCGGCACCTGGACAACACTGAATAATAAATCTGTTAAAATATTAGAAGCGGAAGAAATACCGGACGAGGAGCTTATCGGACTGGCAGGCAAAATCAGCGCCCGAAACAAACAACTTGTCGTAAAATGCCAGACTAACAGCCTAAAAATTACGAAGCTTCAGCCGGAAGGCAAAAAAATCATGCCTGGCGCGGACTTTGCAAACGGCTTGAAAGACAAACAAAACAATATTTTTATCTAGATGAATGAAGGACTAAGCACAACTGAGGCCAAAAAACTGCTCCATGAATTGGGCCCCAATAGGCTTTCCGACGGCTCCCAATTCAGCTTCTACGGACTGCTATTTTCAGAGGTTTTTAGTTTCTTAAACATCCTCCTGATATTGGCCGGTTTTGTTGCGCTCGCCATCAAGGATATACTCGATGCGATTTTGATATTCGCAATTGTGCTGTTAAACAGCATGATGTCGTTTTGGCAGGAATACAAAGCCGAGCGGACATTGGAAGAGCTCAAAAACTTAACTTACTCATACGTCAGAGTGATTAGAAACGGAAAGGCCGTGCCGCTCAACAGCGAGGAGTTGGTGCCAGGTGACATCGTTTATCTGGAAATCGGCGACAAAGTTCCGGCGGACGGCTTGGTGCTTGAATCTCTTAATCTGGAAGTAAACGAATCGGCTCTGACCGGCGAGGCGCTGCCCGTATACAAGCTGCCTTCGGATATCGAGAAAAATCAGGTTTTCGGGGGGACTTTGGTTGTGGCCGGGCACGGTAAAATCAAAATCAGCGCCACGGGTACCCAAACCAGATTCGGCCGCATTGCGCAAACCCTCGAATCAATGAGGGAAACCGAAACTCCGCTGCAGCTGCAGATCAAACATTTAACTTTAAACGTCGCCTTAATTGCCATTGTGGCCAGCGTTCTAATTTATATCACGGGCATTTCCCTGGGACATAAGCAAATCGACATGTTTTTGGTGGGGGTCAGCACTGCGGTTGCGGCTATTCCTGAGGGCTTGCCGGCGATAATCCTGATAACGCTGGCGGTGGGCGTCAAGCGAATGGCGCTGCGCAAAGCGGTCGTGCGAAAAATGGTCGCGGTGGAGGCGCTCGGCTCAATCAACGTCATAGCAACGGACAAAACCGGAACGTTGACGAGCGGCGAGATGAAAGTTCAGAAGCTGTGGTTTGATGGAAAACTGCTCGGTCCGGAAGAATTCAAGCACACCCTCAAGTCCAACGCCGCGGCAAATAAATTATTGGATGCCCTCATCTTTCCCACCACAGCCAGCCTTGCGTATAAATTTGACCACGGCACCAAGGCGGTACTCGGCGACTCGACTGAAGGAGCGCTCCTGATACTCGCGCAATCGCTGGGCATCAATTACGAAGTCCATAAACAGCAGGCCAAATTGGTGGAAGAGTTCGGCTTTGACCAAAAACGAAAAACCATGAGCGTTATTGTGGAGCGCGACAACGGGCTGGAGGCCTTTATTAAGGCTTCTCCGGAATATACCGTCCAGTACTCCACGAGAATTCTCCAGGATGGAAAAATCAGGATTCTGAACGAGAACGATAAGCAGCAGCTGACCAAACAATTCGAAAATCTTGGAAAAAACGGATACCGTATTTTGGGATTCGCTTATCGAAACAACATAAACCGGAGCCCCCGCTACGTCAGGGCCGAGGTTGAATCCGACCTGGTTTTCCTGGGTTTCGCCTGTATTTCCGATCCTATCCGGCCGGAAGCAGTGGAAGCCATCAGGCTCGCGTCAAAAGCGGGAATAAGAACCATTATGGTTACCGGCGACAATCAGCTCACAGCCATGTCAGTTGCCCGCCAGCTGGGGCTTGCTGCCGAGGGAGATGAAGTCATAACCGGACAAGACCTGGAAAAAATCAGCGATGAGGAACTGCAGTCAGTCATCTGGAAAGTCAAGATTTTTGCCAGGACGAATCCCGAAGACAAGCTAAGGATCGTTAAAGCGCTTCAAACCGCAGGCGCCGCCGTGGCCGTGACCGGAGACGGCGTCAATGACGCCTTGGCGCTTAAGCAGGCCGAAATCGGAGTTGCCATGGGCAAAAAAGGAACCGACGTCGCCAAAGAGGCTGCCGACATAGTTATTACCGACGATAATTATTCAAGCATTGTCAGGGCTGTTGAAGAAGGCCGCACCATCTATGACAATGTCCTGAAATCGATCCGCTATTTGATTTCGACCAACATTTCCGAGCTCGCCACCATTCTTATGGCTCTGCTTATAGGCTTGCCTCTGCCGCTGGTGCCGGCTCAGATTTTATGGATAAATTTAATTTCCGACGGCCTGCCGGCGATAGCGCTTGCGTTGGACCCAAAAGATCCGGACGCCATGCGCCGCCCTCCGAGAAGCAAGGAGCATCGCCTGCTCGACTTGGCTTCATTTGCTCTGCTGCTTTTATACGGACTGATAATAGCGGTCATTGCGCTGGCCGCATACTGGCAAATCCTAAAGACCACCGGAAATGTGGTGCTGGCCCGAACGTGGACCTTTACTATTCTCATTCTCTTACAGCTGCTGATGGCCTTCATCATCCGCCGCAATTCCCACACCAACTACAAGCTGATTCTGGCCGCAGTTTTTACGGTTGGCATTCAATTCCTGATTCTCATCAACCCAATCTTCTATCCCCTGTTCAAGATTCAAAAGCCATGGTAGAAAAAACCCCCGCAACGCGGGGGTTAAATTTTGATTTTTGACTTTTGAATTTTGAATTTGCAATCACATTTGCCCGCCCATTCCAGCCGAACTGCCCATGCTCATCGAGCCTTTGCCCCATGAAGCATAAAGCGCCCAAGCGCCTACCACGAGGTGAAGAAGTGAATCAGCAGGGTTCTCGAGGTTTGCTCCCAAGAAGCTGGTCGAGATTAAGAGGCTGTAAAGTCCTATCAAAACTCCGACTACGCCCAAAACCATGACGAGCGGCCTTTGAGCCGGGGCTGGGAAGGTATATGCCGCCACGAGGCCGACAACGCCGAGCACCAAGTGCGCCCAGTTTTCGCCGTTATCAAACCACCATGCCTTTCCGAAAATGCTTTGCTCTGCAGTCGGTCCGATAACGCCAAAGAAACCCAAAAGCCCTACGAGAACAAGCACTGCTCCCCCGACCACTAAAAATTGCTTAGGATTCAATTTGTTTCACCCCCTTCCAGCATTGTCTATCTATTACTACTTTTGCTTGGGTTTATTTTAGAATAGGGCTGCTTTTTAGGCAAAAAAGTTATCAACAGCAGAGTTCGTAAAGTACTAAGTTAAAAGTTCTAAGTTTAGACTTTATGAACTTAGAACTCAGAACTTAGAACTAATCTTATAAATCACTCCAGCTTTGTCGTCAGAAACATATAAATCTCCGTCATGAAAAACGGCGTCTACCGGGCGGCCGAGGGCAGTTCCTCCTTGCAGCCATCCGGTGATAAAATCCTCAATGCCTTGATAATTTCCTTCATCGTCGAATTTAATTCGAACGAGCTTATAGCCTGTCGGCGTTGAGCGATTCCACGAGCCGTGAAAAGCTACTATCAAGTCGTTCTCCCAATCATTCGGTCCAAATCCTTTGGGTACAAATGCCAGACCTAATGGAGCGGAATGCGCCTGCATTTCGACGTGAGCGGGAGCTTTGCCGCCGCACTCTTTGCCAAACGGGTCGGGAGTGTTTTTGCCGTAACACGTCGGCCAGCCATAATCCCTACCCTCTTCGATTATGTTGATTTCTTCCGGCGGGATATCGTCGCCGAGTAAATCGCGGCCCATGTCGGTCCCCCACATTCTGCCATCTTTGTCCCAGGTGAAAAAAACCGTATTGCGCAGTCCCTTGGCGAAAAGTTTGAAGTCCGAACCGTCGGAATTCATGGAATAAATCGCAGCTCGTCTGGAATCGGATTCGTTGCATACATTGCAAGATGATCCTATGGATACAAAAAGTTTATCCGGTCTAAGATCGGGGTTGAAAATATCTCGGTCCCTTGGTTCAAACCCTATCGTTCTAGTAAAATGCCCTCCGCCTTCCGTCGGTAGGTCAGCGATCTTTGTCAATTTACTGTTATCCCAAAATATAGAACCTCGGGATATTTTGTTCTCTTCCGCGATATAGATAACATTATCATCACCGTTTATCTGAAATGTCAATCCATGCGGTTTACTAAGACTGGCATAAATATCTTTCTGGCTTACCAAATTCCCATCACGGTCCTTTTGTACTTCTGTTACTATTCCCTGCTGGGTGCGACTTACCCATAAATCTCCTGTGCCATCAAAAGCTAGGACGCGCGCTCCTGAGAGATTCTCGGCGAAAATTTCGATGGAAAACCCGTCTGGCAATTTAAGTGGCATGCCGGTTTTGTTCTCGCCGGGCTTGGGAATAAGCTCAGCAATATCCTGCTTGGGCTCATTGATCGCCGGTCCCACCCCCCTCAAGTTTTTCCAGTAAAAATTAATGCCCCAAATCAAAACAAGCCCTAAGATTACGAGTACTACATTACGATATAGTATTTTAGTATTCATATTTCGAGCCAATTTTGTTCCCGCAGATCATTGAACTCAATCCCAACCTTAGGTAGCAACATTTTCGGCAGAGCATGATGTCCGGTGAACATATTTATGTTAATCATGGCATCGTGGACCGGGAACGCGATCTTCGGCTTGATTTCCTTGGCATAATCAAGTGATTCAGAAATTTTGAGCCAGGGACCGGCCACTGGCAGGGCTAAAATTTCGACGTCTTTTTTTGGATTAAAAAGGTTGTCTCCGGGGTAGAAGAATCTGTCGCCAATCATAAACCCGGTATTTTGCACCTGCCCATATTCCTCGTAAATAACCGCATGCTTTTCGCCACGCCCTTCCAGGTTGATTCCCTTGAACTTATCAGCCTGTCCATGCTCCAAAAGCCGGAAGCTTACACCTGATTCTGACAAAATTCTCCCCACCGCGCTATTGGTCCAAATTACAGCATCAGGACTGTTTTGCAAAATCATCTTGACCGAATCAATGTGCAAATGGTCAGGATGCTCATGGGTAATCAAAATTAGGTCGATATTTTTGACCTCGTTCTGAGCCGTACTCCAAGCGCCCGGGTCAGTAAGAATCCTGACCCCATTCTCTTCGATAAGCAAACAGCAGTGCCCAAGTTTGGTTATTCTCATGGATTTATTCTAACATATCGATTTTAGCGGCAAGAATGAAGTCATTCTCGGAAAGCCCGCCTATGGCATGGGTCCAAAGCTCGACTTTGACCCGGCTGTAAGCAACGAACATGTCCGGATGATGCCCCTCTTCCTGGGCGAGCAGAGCGACCTTGTTTACAAATCCCATGGTCTCCACGAAATTTTTGAACTTGAACTCCTTCCAGATTTTTTTGTCGTCACTGTACCAGGACTTAACCTGGGTTAAGTATTTTTTGACCTCATCCGGCGCCATGGGCGGCATGCCAGATTCGCACGGCACGCATTTACGATGCGTTAGTTTGGTATTCATAAAAATTCATGGGCGAGGACTAGTCGCAAAAACCAGCTTTCGCAGGGCCGCTCATCGGCCCGAGAACGCAGGTCGCAAAATTTGTGGCTTGATGCCCAAATTTTGACGACCGGTAGTTTTTGCCGATCTAGTCCGAGCTAATAAGTATTAATTAAGCCTCTGTCGAGTGCTTTTCTGAAACTGCTTCTAATATATACTATCGACAAGCTAAGATAAAACAAATTCAAAAGCAAGCTGATCCAAAATTTGTTCGGATCAAAATGCCCAGTATGAATAACCTCCCGCAAGCCTTCAAAAACATAACTCGTCGGAAGAATCGCGGCAACCTTTTGCGCCCACACCGGCAGAAAAGTCACTGGATAGTAAATGGCCGAAAAAGGGGCAAACAGCGACGTGAAGGTCCAAGCCATAAACTGAATTTTGGTCCCGTACCGGAAAACTATCCCGGCAATGAAAAATCCCATGAACCAGCCAGTCAGCATAAGCGAAAAGATGAACGGAATAAGATAAAAGCCATAGCTGAACACGGCTATTTTATACAAAAACAATGCGACCAAGCCAGTGAAAACGAAACCCAACAAGCCCTTGATAATCCCGTTGACGACCACCGCAATCAGCCATTCGCTAAGCCTAAGCGGAGAAACAAAAATATTCACCAAGTTATGGCTCCAATATTCTTCCAGCAGGTTGACCGAGACTTCGCCCTGAGTTCTGAAAATAATATGGTAAAAAATGATTCCCGAAATAATGATATTAATAATCAGCAAGTTGCCGGCCAAGCCCTCGACGTACAAACCAGTCAACCCCCAAACAAACAAGTCAATCGTCGGCCAGTAGAAAGTGTCTGCGGCCCGGTCCGGGTTTCGAAACAATAGATAACTATAGCGCAAGATTATCGCGTAAACTCTCGACCAGCTCATTCCTTGCCTCCTTTTGCCTTCTCCAAGAAGAAATCCTCCAGCGACGGCCGCTCAATGCTGATCTCGTCATAGCTGATTCCGGATTCGCTTAGATTCTTCAAAAACGCGGGAATTTCTCTTTCTTTTATATCAATGATAACGTAGCGGCCGTCCTGCGTGTACGTCAATCCATTCGCTTTACAGTACTCAAATAGTCTCGGCTGGATTGCAGTTACAACCAGCAGGCGCACATGCGAGATTTCAATTGTCTTCGCCAAATTCTCCGGGGTGTCGTCGGCGATTATTCTGCCGCGGTTGATGAAAACCACCCGATCGCAAAGCTCTTCGACTTCGGCCATATTATGGGACGTAATGATGATGGAAATCTGAAATTGCTTGCGCTCGTTGGCCAAAAATTCCCTGATGTAGGCCGCGACTTCCGGATCCAGAGAAGCCGTGGGCTCGTCCAATAACAAAACTTTGGGGAAATTTATAAGGGCCTTGGCAATGTTCAGCCTGGTTGTCTGCCCCGCGGAAAGATGCCGAACTTCCTTGTTCAAAAGCGCTTCCAGCTGAAACGTCTTTACGATTTTATCAATTCGCGATTTTCTGTCATCTATCCGATAAAGATACGAAATAAAATTCAAGTTCTGTTTAACGGTCAAAAGCCAGGGCAGTTTGGTGTAGGCTGAGGAGAAATTCAGCTGTTCCAAAATCTCCGAGCGGTGTTTGTGAAAATCCCTACCAAAGTAGCTGACGCTTCCGCTCGTGGCCGTGGTCAGCCCCAACAACATCTGGAGGGTGGTGGTTTTGCCCGCGCCGTTGGGTCCGAGCAAACCCAAAATTTCCCCTTCTTTGAGCTCGAAGGAGATATTGTCGACGGCCGTAAATCTGCCGAATTTCTTCGTTAGATTTTTTACTTCCAAGATGTAATTCATGCTCTCTGGAAATCATTATACCCTTTTAGCTCCCGCTCCGAAACCTCGACTCTATCAACGCGGGCATGCTTCGGCCCAACCCGGCACCATTCCACGAATCGATCTAAGGCTTCATCGCTTCCTTCCGCTTCGATAAAAACCGTGCCGTCCGATTCATTGCGGGCAAAGCCGGTTACTCCAAGCTCTGAGGCTTTTTCCCTGGCATACAGCCTGAAATTCACCCCAACCACATCGCCAAAAATTCTAATGTTATAATGTTTAAGCATATGCCAAAAAAATATCTAATCGCCATCTTAATTATCGTAGGCTTTCTGCTTTTTGCCAATACCTTCAATAACCAAATGTTTTGGGACGACGACGACATCATTCTCAAAAACCAGTTCGTCCATAATTTTGAACTTACAAAATTCTTCACCGAAAACCAGATTGCCGGCTCCGGCCTGGTAAGCAACTACTGGCGGCCGTTCATGCTGTCCGTGTTTTCTATAGAGTGGCAAATCTGGAAGGACTGGCCGCCAGGTTATCACTTCGTCAATACGAGTTTGCACATCGCCAATGCTATTTTGCTCTTTTTTATCCTAAGAAAACTGTTGGCCTCGGTAGAGATTGCTTCGTCGCTACGCTCCTCGCAAATGCGCAATAACGCATCTGCGAGCGAAGCGAAGCAGTCTATTTCTAAGCTACTAGCTTTTCTTACAAGTCTTGTTTTTCTTATCCACCCCCTGCAAACCGAGGCTGTGGCCTATGTTTCGGGTCTGGCTGATCCCCTTTCTACATTCTTTATTCTCTTAGGAATACTCTTCTATCTCAAATTCAGAGGTACCTATTTTAGCCATGGCTACTTTAGGTACCGATATTACTGGTTAACGATTGGTTGCTATATTGCCGCTGTTTTGTCGAAGGATACGGCCGTCATCATGCCGGCCATGTTAGCGATTACTGATTACTTCTACCTTAAGGAGCAATCAATTAAAGCTAGGGTTTGGAAAGTCTTGAAATCCATATGGCCATTCTTTGCTTTGGCCGGCCTTTACTTGATACTGCGGGCCACAACCCTAAATTTTAACAACACGTTCAATGTTTACGGAGAAGAAAATGCTTTCACCGAAAGTTTTGGAATTAGGCTGCTGACATTCTTTCGAGCCATGATCCTATACATGCAGCTTCTGTTTTGGCCCCGCAGCCTGCATATGGAGCGGACTTTCGATATTCCTCACAGCCTGCTTATTCCTGACGTGCTATTCGGAGGGTTTGCAGCGATAGCTTTGCTGGCCGCAGCTTTCGCAACGGTCAAAAAATATCCAATTGTCAGCTTCGGGATTCTTTGGTTCTTTGCCCGGCTGTTTCCCAATTCCAACCTGCTGTTTCCCAACAGCGGCCTTATCTACGAACATTGGATGTACGTGCCGATGATCGGGATTTTTCTAGTTGTGATTTGGTTACTGCTAGAATTGACGCAAAAATTTAATGATAAAATAAAAAATTCGACTCTAGCTCAGTACGATTACATAAAAATATCGGTCGCTATTTTTATGTTATATCTAATTCCTTTGTCTGCAAAAACAATTTTCCGCAACAACGATTGGGACAACCCCATCAGATTCTACAACCAAACCCTGCGATACGCGCCGGGCAGTTATCGCGCCATTAACAATTTGGGAATGGCCTATGCTGACGGCAAACAACATGACAAAGCAATCGAAGCTTACGAAAGGGCTATCGCGGTTGATCCAAATAACGCCGTAGCTCATCACAATCTCGGCAACAGCTATAAGGAGCTTGGAAAGCTCGACTTAGCCGTTGAGCATTTCGAAAAGGCCATAAGCAAGGATTCGGATTTTCTTTTCTCGTATAACGCCCTGCTTTCGTTCTACTTAAGCCAAAAGGACTATCAATCAGCTATTGAAGTTCTTGAACGCCTTAAACACAAAAATCCTAATGACCAAACTCTAGATAAATTAATAGAACAGTTCAAAAGCCTCCGAAGATAACCGGAAGCTTTTATCTTTACTATTTCCAAAGAGCCAGTATCACGCCAAACACCAGCAGCTGCAGAAGATTGTAAGCGTTGTTGAAGCACCAAAGCTTCCAGGACTTTCCTTCCCACAACACGCTCCCCAGCGTCACCGGAGCTACAAACCCGAGCCAGTTCCAGAATCCGGTTTGCAAACCGGCCGAAACGCCTTCAGTTTTTAAATAGCTCTGCGCAAAAACTAAGGCATGCGCCAGGACATACGCCATAACCAGCGAACCGATGAAGGAAATGACGTAACCCTTGGTCGCTTCCTTTTTCATGGCTTCTTTCCTGGCTGTATCGTTTGGGTCCATACCCATCATGCGCATCCAGGTTTTGCCAAACAGCGCCCCGTACCAAACAAACCCCAAAACCATGCTGGCGATTCCGCAAACCAGCACAGCCCAATAATTGATAGGAACTTGCATAATTTTCCCCGAGATAGATTGCTTCGTCCCCCGGATCGGAGTCCGGGGCTCTCGCAAATGCGAATGGGTTTGTAGCCTGCCGATTCATCGGCTGATAAATCAGCGAGCTACTCGCAAATTCGCATCTGCGAGCCGCGTAGCGGCGCGGCAGTCTATTAATTGCCTTTATTTGTTTTTACGGGTTCGTGGGAGTTATCCTCGCACGCGCACTCAACCAGTGGCTGGCCCTGCAAGCTGCAGCCTTCGGTGCCGCAGTTCTTGGCTGTCTCCGACACTCCCCCGCAAACCGGACAAACGTAATGCATAAGTTTTGTGTCATCCTGAACTTGATTCAGGATCTAGAACTAAAGCTTGAACTGGATTCCGGATCGATGTCCGGAATGACAGTAAGACTTTTTATTTTATCTCAAACACTACCGTTATTGACGCTGTAATATCCTGGCTTCCCTGCTCAACCTGGGGCGCTCCGCCGCGTCCACCCAAGTCAGGCGCTGCCATGCCTTTTTCGTACATCATGGGAATAGGCGTTGCATAGCTTCCCTCGGAAATGCTCACGACCTTGCCCAGGCGCAGGCCCGCTTCCGCAGCCAGCTCAACTGCTTTTTCTTTGGCTTTGGCAATCGCCTGCTTCCTGGCCTGCTGGCGCAGGTTGTCGGCGTCATCGAACGTAAAGTAGACCCCGCCGATTTCATTGGCTCCGTTGTTGGTTGCGCCGACCAAAATATTGCTGACTTTTTCCGTAGAATTTTCAATACCCCGCACCTTAACCGTGACAGTTTGGTTGGCCTGATAGCCCGTAATCTTATTCGTGCCTTCTCGGTAATCGTACGTCGGGTAAATGGAAAACTGCGAAGTGGCGATGTCTTTTTTATCCACCCCTTGTTTTTTTACGAAATCAATTATCTGATTTATTTTCTTGCTGCTCTCGTCTTCCACGAATTTAGCCGTAGAGCCGGTGGTAAGTACCCCCACATTAATCACGGCCAGGTCCGGCACAGCCGCGACTTTTCCTTCGGCCGAAATCGAAATTGTATTCTCCGGTTTCTTGGGGCTGATGGTTTTTGCGACCGTGTAGATTTTTTCGACAACCAGCAAAACCACGAACGCCGCCAATGCCCCGGCGAGCAGAACTACGAGCCACTTTGGCAAATTGTATTTTGTTTCCATTTATTGGTAAATTCGTAAATTAGTACTTCGTAAAATTCAGGAAGAAAAATGGCCTCCTAAAAAAGTCGGGAAGCCAGCGGTGGGGGAAATGAGCCAGACACGCCTGGGTCGAACAACGTTGTGGTACAGCCAGATGCGGCCGACCCACGTCCCCCTCCCGACTGGGGTAGGCATTGCGCCTACCTACGGCAACACAAACTCCTACGCCTTCTTCAGCGCCTAGTTGGTGTTGTTGTTGCCGTTGTTGGTCGTGTTCTGCATCGCGATGCTCCTTCTGTGTACTTTCGTGTACGCCGGTTATCCGCCCGGCGCGTGAGGGCCCACGTCAGGATGAAATCTTGCCACAATGGCAAAATAAAAAGCGGTCTGATTCGTCGACCTCCTTTCTGTTGCTTTTGCCACTGCAACTCAAACCTCAACCGGACAATGGCCTACTAATAGTGTGAAATATTTATTTGCTCCCGTCAAGCACAGTTATTAACATTCTTTGCCTATCATAGAATTTAAGCGATAGGCCGCAATTCTTCCCCTCCTAGGATAGGAGGGGGCAGGGGAGGTACGGTTAAAGCCCTAACTTTCTACCAGTCCCCGACGGCTGGTGAGGTAGAGAATTTCTCTTAGTCTCCCCTATTCTAGGGGAGAAATCCTGGCGCTTGCGACAAGAGAACGGGTAGTTTTTGCGGCTATGCCCGATCGACAAAAAACGAGCAACCAATCAACGAAATGGTGCTCGTTTTTGAATGAGCGGAGGGTCAGCGCCGATGCCGACCCTCCCCTGATGTCGCTTGCCCCCTTACAAGCGGTGATGGGGTACTTGCCGATTTGCGGATTTGAGGTGGACTTGTACCGCCCTTGCCGCTGCCAGCTTGCCCACTTGGCAACTCAACAGCCGGGCGGATGGGCCCTTCCCTCACGAGTCCACACAGCTCAATCCGTCGTCCTCCCTTCGTCTGCGTCAGGCGAAGCATCTTCATCTGACGAGTCTGGATCGACGCCCGCGAGAACGGGCTCATCGGAGTTGTCAAATTCAGCTCTGCGGTCACCTCGCTTGTCGTTACCGCTTCTTCGCGGAGACCGAGCGGTTCTCGTACTCGCCCGCGTTCGCTTGGACGTCGGCATGTGGGGCCTCCTTCCGTATGCCAAAACAATATCAAAAGATTAGAGCCTGTTCAAGCTCCATTCTTAACTTAAAAATTCGCACAAACTATTTAATCAAAAAGGCTTGTGGGCGGATATTTCTCCTGTATCCAATCCCGAATCTTCTCTTTGGAAGATTTTGGCATAAAACCCCTTTCTCTCGCAAGAGGTTACATATTTATTATCTTCTATCGAAAGTTCCGTAAAGTGGTTACTATAAAGACCCGTGAGTGAAGGCGCATCCGAAAAACTAGCTTTCGCAGATCGGCTCATCCGATCGAGAACGCAGGTCGCAAAATTTGCGGCTTCCATGCCCAAATTTTGACGACCGGTAGTTTTTCGGGATGTGCCAAACTCACTTTCTCCGTTTCTTAGGAGGTGGTGGAACTTTTGCTCCCTTTTTGCGGGCTTCGGACAGGCCGATCGCTATGGCCTGCTTTCGGCTTCTGACTTTCTTGCCGCTGCGGCCGCTTGTAAGTTGGCCACGCTTCATCTTGTGCATGGCCCGCTCCACTGTCTTGCCCGCTTTTTTCCCGTACCTTCTCGCCATAAACTTGCCTTCTGAAAATGTTATACACAGATATAGCATAAATATAGTAAAGCAGCCGGCCGGCATCAATTAGTCAATATCACAAGTAATAAAAAAGCCCGCAACCGGGTTTTCTGGCTGGGGAGGTAGGATTCTTCAGCGCTCGCTGAGGCTCGCGCGGACTGGGTTGCGCCGGAAGCTACGTTTGCTCGCTTTCGTCGATCATTCGGCAGCGTCGCCCACCGACTTGCCTCACTTCAACCCGTTCGAATCCTACGTTTATGTTCTTGGCTGGGGAGGTAGGATTCGAACCTACGGATGACGGATTCAGAGTCCGTTGCCTTACCGCTTGGCTACTCCCCAAATCAGCTCATATTCTAACTTTTTTTGATATTTGTTTCAAGCCTAGAATCCCAAAACCTCATTTACAAAAATCACTCTTAACCGTCCCTTGGCAACCTCGCGGTTGATAATCAAAAGCTTGCTCACGAAACTGCCGGTGGTGATATTGTAAGCCTTGTTGGCGCGTACTGATTCGAGCGGCAAAACATACTCATAGATACGCTTAGTCCCATCATCCACGTCAGACACCAATTTCTGGCCGCCCACTACCCAAATCACATGGTCAGCGCCGTTGGCGTAGGCCGGAAGCTGGCTGCCGGTATTGGAAGCTATCATGAGCTTGCCGTCCACGGTTGCGGCATGCACCGAGCCTATTGCCCACTCTGGAGCCGCGCCCAATTGTTTTTTCGCCCGCGCGTCCAGCTGCGGAAATTTGGCGCGGGCCGGACTGTATTTACCCGAGTCATTCAGTTCTTTATCAATGCCAAGCGTGCTCAAAGTCACTGAGGTCATGGTCATGACTTCAGCGCCCGCAGGGATCAATGCCAAAACGCGGCTTTTGGCTTCCGCTCCGGTCTCCACCGTCTCGGCTTCGATGCCGTTGGCCTTGAGCGCTTCAATGGCTTTTTGAATATCCCCTTTCGAGGCAAGTTGCGAATAGTCTTTGAGCATAGCTATTAATTATATTAACCTATTTTCGGGATTTGTACAAAATCTAATTTCCCAGTAAGCTTAAGCCAAAGAACTTGTTATAAGGGGGTGAGACAAATGGCAGAAGAAAAACCAATCGGCAAAGTGGTCCACTACTACGACAAGGCCATGGTGGCGATTATCGAATTAACCGCCCCGCTTAAAGTCGGGCAGACCATCCACTTCAAGGGCGGCGAAGATGACGTCACCCAAGTCGTCAACCAAATGCAGTTTGACCGCGCCGACATTCAGGAAGGTGTGGCGGGCCAGCGAGTGGGAGTGAAAGTGGACCAAAAAGTCCGCGACACGGACCAGGTATTTTTGGCGGAATAAAGATGTTTGATCAACTTAAAGATTTATACAATTTAAGAAAGCAGGCTGATGAGATGCAGAGGCAGCTGGCGCAAGAACTCGTCACTGGCAAGTCAGTGGACGGGACCTTTACCGTGACTTTGAATGGAAACCATGAGTTGGTAGAAGTGAATGTTTCGCCGGACATAGACCTCAACCAGCCGGAGATTGCCAAGAATATCAAACAGGCGTTTGATGACGCCCAGGAACAGCTTAAGCACCTTTTGAGTAAAAAATTCCAGGGAATGATGTAACCCCCTTTCCCATTCCCGCGGAAGCGGGAATCTTGCTAAGATCCCCGATTACTAGTCCTAATCCTCGCCTCGGGGATGGTTAAAAGGAGTTTGGTGAATAATCACGTCTTTGGGCTTAAGCGAGGAGCTTTTACGTCAAAGGTCACCTTTAACGTAAAGGAAACCCTTACCGAAAAGGTGACCTTTGAGGAAGAAGGGCTCCTCTCTAAAAAGCGAAGTTGAAAATTGCTCAGGGTTTGGTTATAATGCTAGAGCTTTTGAAGCTTTTTTAATTTGTAAATAACGTCATCGCGAGCGAAGCGTGGCGATCTCTTCCAGAGATTGCTTCGTCGTTTTACTTCTCGCAATGACACAAAAGGACAATATATGCTTACTGAGTCCAGTATTACAGGGTTCGCGATTGTTGCAGGGATTGCCGCAATTGTTTACGGCATTGTCCTTGCCCGCACGGTTTTGCGGAAACCTTCCGGAGATGAAAAAATGCGCTCCATTGCGGCCGCCATCCAGGAAGGCGCTAATGCTTTTTTGGCCCGCCAATACAAAACCGTGGCCGCGGTGGCCGTGGTGCTTGCCATTTTGATTTATTATTTCTTTGGCCTCCAGACTGCGGCAGGATTTCTTATCGGCGCTATTTCCTCAGCGCTCGCCGGATTTGCCGGCATGTATGTCGCGGTAAGAGCCAATATCAGAACTGCCGAAGCCGCAAAAAAGGGTTTGGCCCCGGCTTTTTCTCTGGCATTCAAGGGCGGCGCGGTCACTGGCCTATTCGTGGTTGGTTTGGGGCTTCTGGCCGTGACTTTGTTCTTCGTCTGGACTGGCCGCGAAATCGCCCCGCTAATCGGACTCGGATTCGGCGCCAGCTTGATTTCGGTCTTTGCCCGCCTGGGCGGCGGCATCTTCACCAAAGGCGCGGATGTCGGCGCTGATTTGGTCGGCAAAATCGAAGCCGGCATTCCGGAAGATGACCCTAGAAACCCGGCCGTGATTGCAGACAACGTCGGCGACAACGTCGGGGATGACGCGGGCATGGCCGCTGATCTTTTTGAAACTTACGCTGTCACCATCATTGCGGCCATGATATTGGGTAGCATTTTGTTCGAAGGAAATGAAATATTTGTTCTTTATCCTCTTGCTTTAGGCGGTATTTCCATTTTCGCCTCAATCATCGGCAGTTTCTTTGTCCGCTTGGTGGGCAAAGGAATAATGACTGCTCTATACAAAGGCCTGATAGTTTCAGGCATATTGGCGGCGCTTGGGTTCTACTGGGTTACGCAAAGTTTATTCATCCCGTTCTTCAGCCGTGGCCTGTTCCTCTCAACGCTTGTCGGTTTGGCAGTCACCGCGTTAATGGTGGTTATTACCGAATATTACACCTCAAAGAAATTTAAACCGGTGCAGTCAATCGCCCAGGCGTCAACAACCGGACACGGCACCAACATCATTACCGGCCTGGCCGTCTCCATGCAGTCGACCGCTCTTCCCGTGCTGGCAATTATCGGCGGGGTGCTCCTCTCCTACCATCTCGGGGGAATTTACGGCTCGGCCATCGCTGTCGTATCCATGCTTTCCATGGCTGGCATCATCGTGGCCATCGATGCCTTTGGTCCGATCACGGACAACGCCGGTGGCATTGCCGAAATGTCCGGTTTGCCGCAGTCGGTGCGGGAATCAACTGATGCTTTGGATGCCGTAGGTAACACTACCAAAGCAGTAACCAAAGGCTATGCCATTGCCTCAGCCGGTCTTGCCGCAGTCGTACTCTTTGCGTCCTATACAGAAGAACTTAAAAGACTGGGTCAGAACCTGACCTTTGACCTTTCTGACGTGCAAGTGCTCGCCGGGCTGGTAATAGGCGGCCTACTCCCCTACTTGTTCAGCTCAATCGCGATGCAGGCCGTGGGCAAAGCCGGGCATGCTGTGGTGGAAGAAGTGCGAAGGCAGTTCAAAGAAATTCCCGGCATCATGGAAGGAACCGGCAAGCCTGATTACGGCCGCGCCGTGGACATCGTCACCAAAGCCGCAATCAAAGAAATGGTTATCCCAGCTTTGCTTCCTGTGGTGGTTCCGATTTTGGTGGCCGTGATCCCATTCCTCGGACTCAAGGCTTTGGCATTCCTCGGACTCAAGGCTTTGGGTGGAGTGCTTGTCGGCTCCATCGTCACCGGATTATTCGTAGCCATTTCCATGACTTCAGGCGGGGCGGCCTGGGACAATGCCAAAAAATTCATCGAAGAAGGCAACTATGGCGGCAAGAAATCATTTGCGCACCAAGCGGCAATCACGGGTGATACGGTGGGCGACCCTTATAAAGACACGGCAGGCCCAGCCATCAACCCGATGATTAAGATTATAAACATAGTAGCCCTGCTGATCATCGGACTACTGGTCTAATCACAAAAAGTAAAACGCCTCAGGGTCTTGAGACGTTTTATAATTTCTACTATAATTATCGCATCGTTTTTATTCCGCCGCCCGAGGAGGACACAATGAAACAACGGCTCGCAATGAGTCAGAACCAGCAGCAAAGGCCAGTGCTGGCCCTCGACTGCGAACTCGACATCGAACCGCGTCCAGGGACGCGACGAACGCTCAAGCTCGATGAGATGGACTCTCAAGGCGCTCTCCGCCCCGTCATCATCATGGAGAGCCCGCATTCGATCAGAACCATCCGATTCGACGAGGGATTCGACCCGACTGAGTTTTTCAAGGAAGATCGGGGTCAATCACTCGCCGGGTTCTACGAGAAGGCGGGTGTCTGGTTTGAGCGCGAGGACCTGGAAGAGGGGCTGGTTCATGTCATCGTGCACCACGGCCGGCAGTTCGTCGACCAGCTGGTCACAAAAAAACAACTCGCTCCGTTCTTCAAGTTCTTCATCTGCGAAGATGACGAGCCCGATGCGGACGAAATCCTACTCGAAGAATCCTTCGCCTAATGAGCGAACGCTTCGAGTTCTTTTTTTTCCGACGCTCGGCGAAGCCGAGGTCGGAACTCCGACCGAAGCGTCGGAGTTACTCTACTTTATCAATTATCCCGCCGCCAAGTAATTCTTCGTCTTGATAAATCACAGCTGCCTGACCCGGCGTAATTGCCCTTTGCGGCTGATCAAATATTATTCGCAGTTTGTCATTGTCATCGTCATTGTCAATAGTCGCATCAAAATCCGGATGATGATAGCGAATAGACACACCCGCGTTCAAAGGGAACTTAGGAGCTTTGTCAGTCCACGAAACATCCGTGACTGTGAATTCTTTCTTCCAAAGCTTGGGGTCATTCTGGTCATTGGTCACCAATAGCCGGTTTGAGTCAAAATCCTTACTCGCCACATAATATGGCCCGCTTCCGCCAATACCGATGCCCTCGCGCTGGCCAATCGTGTAGTATGGCAACCCCTGATGCATTCCCAGAATCTGGCCCGAAGTGGTGACTACTTCCCCCGCTTCGGCTTTGATTTTTTCCTTGAGAAACTCGCGGACGTTGATTTTGCCGATAAAGCAAATCCCCTGCGAATCTTTTTTGGCATGATTAGGCAGGCCAAACTCTTTCGCCATTTCTCTCACTTCTGACTTCTTATATTCGCCGATCGGAAACAAGACCTTGGAAAGCTGTTCCTGCTTCAGAGTATACAAAAAGTAACTCTGGTCTTTCGCCGGATCTGCTCCTTTCAGTAATCGGTATGATATTTTGACTTTTAAATTGTCATTTTGACTTTTGATTTTTGACTTTTGAATTCTAGCGTAGTGCCCCGTAGCAACAAAATTCGCGCCCAAAGACAAAGCTTTGTCCAAAAAAAACTTGAACTTAATCTCGCTGTTGCACATCACATCCGGGTTTGGCGTCCTACCCGCCTTGTATTCCCGCAAAAAATACTCGACAACCTTTTCGTAATATTCTTTTTCGAAGTTCCAGACGTAGAAGGGTATATCCAAAAGCTTGGCCACCTTGCGGGCGTCCTCGGCATCTTCGGCCCAAGTGCAGCCATAATGCCCAAAGTCCTCGCTCCAGTTCTTCATAAACACGCCAATAACGTCAAAACCTTGCTTTGCAAGCATTGCCGCGCTGACCGAGGAATCCACTCCTCCGCTCATGCCGACAACAACTTTTCTCTTCATGCAAAGGGCACCTTTGCAACTGAGTCTATTAGCATAGAATCGAGTTCTTTTCTTAGTTTAATTGCATCTAAACTCTGGGTCGTAAATTTAGGAAATTCTTGGATCGTTTTAAATTGATTCAATATTATATCGCTTTCACATGAAATATAACCATCCTTTTTTAAATAAAACATATAACTGCTCCAGGGATAGGTTTCAGGAGTCTTAGAAATGCCTGCGACTGTGGGATTTTGATGGATGTATGCGGAGAGCCAAAGTAGATAAGAGTCGTCATCAATTAAAACTTGTTTAAATTGATCTTGAAATACGTGACCAACGCGATCATATTTCTTGTTAAAATATTTTGAATAACTAGAACATAATTTCAAAATAAGCTTACTTGTCGGAATGTTACCATTTTGCTTAATCAAAATATGAAAATGATTTGGCATTAAACAATACGCAATTAGTGAGAAGGTATTTGCCGGCAATTTTCTTATTCTTGATGTTGGATTGTCTTCTGGGTATAAATTTTGTCTTAGACGAAGTAAGAAGAATTTATAATCCTCTGGGTCAATAAAAATATTATTTTTGGCATTGCCCCTATTATAAATATGATAATACGCTCCAGCACCAAATTCTTTGTAATCACGAATACCCATATATTTACTCTATATGCAAAGGTGCCCTTTGTCAACAAAGGGCACCTTTGCAACCTCACTACTCTACAAATTGCTCGGCTTGTTGCAGGTCCCTGAGAGTATTGATACCAAAAATCTCTTCAGGCTTTATCTCTAATGTATTTATTTTTACCTCCTGTCTGACCGCTGTTGCAACCAGATCAGTTAGGTATTTTTCAGGATGTGAATTATTAAGTGCGCTATCGATATTTTTCCAAAGCCATTGCGTATTAAATATATAAATTCCAGGATTTACTTCGGTAATTGTCTTCTCGGCGTCGGTCAAATGAGCTAATTCAGTAATCTTCACAATGTAGCCTTTTTCACGAATAATGCGCGCAAAATTTGAAAAAATATGATATGGTTCCTCGAAACTTTTCACGTCTGCAGTAAACATAGTAAATTTCGACTTTGTATCTAAATGATATTTGATAAGTCTACGCAAACTTTCAACTTTTATTAATGGCATATCACCATAAAGCACCAAAACATTGTCAGTAGTCACGTAATCCTTTGCAACTGCCACAGCGTGAGCAGTCCCTAGTTGTTCCTTCTGCTCGATATAAAGGTATTTATCACCTAAATGTTGCTTCACCAGGTCAGCTTTGAATCCGACGACAATCACCGCAGGCAGCTCCAACCCAAGCTTATCAACTTCAATAAGCAAGTGAGAAATCAGGGACCTGCCGTTGAGTTCTACCAGCACTTTCGGCAGTTCCGGATGGCCCATGCGCGTACCCTTGCCGGCGGCCAAAATTACGACCTGGACATTATTCATAAATCGATTCGAAATTCCGAGCCCCACTTGGCGAAGCCCAGCCGTTCATAAAAAGCATGCAGTCTTGAGTTAGAATCTCTGCTGGTCAAAATCAATTTATAGCATCCCTGAGCTTTTGCTTCCGCGATTGCTTTTTTAACCAGTTCTGACCCGATTCCGCGCTTCCGGTAGTCCTCTTCGACATAGAGGTCCTCCAAAAGACCAAACGGCTCTTTGTGGAGATCGTTTCTTAAAATATATAGGTACTGTCTGCCGACCTGTTTGCCGTCTTCGTGAGCAGTGATTTTCAACGCATAGCTGTCTCTTACGATTGATGTATTAAGTTCCATATGAGCTTGGCGGTTTTGGAAGCATCATGCCGGAGCAGGCTTCTGTTTAATTTATCAGCGGTTTTTTTCTTGTAAATAACCTGAGAAACAAGTTTGGCTTGATGCGCCTTGACGCCCAACCTTTCCATTTGCTTAACATCCGGTTCCACGAACTTTGCGTTTTCTTTTTTATATGCCAAAATCGATTTGCTCGAAGGCTTTTGATTATTGACGATGGCATAATTAAGCTTAGCAACACCGAGATATTTTTGCAGATTTCTGGCAAAATCAGAGGCCTTAAAGCCGTCGGTTTGTCCGGCTTTGGTCATGATATTGGTGATTAATATTTTTTTGGCTCTCGATTTTCCTAAAGCCTCTCTGATTCCTTTTACCAGCAAATTCGGAACGATACTGGTGTATAAGTCGCCCGGACCAAACACTATTGCGTCGGCCTCTTGCAAGGCAGCCATGGCTTTGGGGTTTGCTGAAGTATTTGGTTTTAATTGTAAGCTTTTGATTCTTGAGCGTCTGAAATGCGGCTGATCGATGTTATGTTCTCCGACAACTCTTTTGCCGCTTTCCAAATAAGCTATGAGCAAGCCTGGCTTGAGTGATGCCGGCAAAACTGAACCGCGGACATTAAGCAGTTTTGCCGCCAAGTCCACTGCTGTCTCAATGTTACCAGTAGTTTTTTCCAACGCCGCCAGGATAATATTGCCGACCGTATGGCCTTTCAGGGATCCTTTTTCAAAGCGGTAAGAAAAAAGCTCGGTCATTTGCTTGTCAGTATAGGAAAGTCCGACCAGACACTGCCGCAGATCACCAGGCGGAAAAATGCCCAAGTCCCTTCGCAATACCCCGGTAGAACCGCCATCATCCGCGCTCGAGACAATCACGGTATTATTGGAAGGGTATTTGCGCAGACCGCTAAGCAGAGTAAACGTTCCGGTTCCTCCACCGATTATCACTATGTTCTTCATGTGTGTTTGACCTTTTCAAATGCTCTCAATGCCTTGTCCATTTGTTCCTTGGTGTGAGCTGCGGATATCTGCACACGGATTCTGGCCTTGCCCTTGGGCACCACAGGGTAAGTAAATCCGCGGACATAAATGCCTTCCCCAAAAAGTGCGGCTGCCATTTCGCTGGCCCGTTTTTCTTCCATAAGCATTACAGGAGTGATTGGGTGTTTGCCGTCGCCGCCCAAGGTAAATCCCAGTTTTTCCATGCCTGACCTAAAGTAGTCAGTGTTGTCTTTCAATTGCTGTTTGAGCTTGGTGAATTTTGCGTCGAAGTTTTGCAAAACGTACAAGGCCGCGTTGGCTATAACCGGAGCAAGGCTATTGCTGAACAAGGCCGTGCGCGAGCGCTGATGGAGCACTTGGATGATTTCCTTTCGCCCTGCGGTAAAGCCGCCTCCGGCCCCGCCCAGCGCTTTGCCAAATGTCGAAGTCACAATATCCACCCTGTCCATTAACCCCTCGACAGTGCCTCGCCCTTTTTTTCCCAAAACTCCGGACGCGTGCGAGCCGTCGACCATGACCATTGCATTATATTTCTCGGCCAAGTCGCAAATTTGTCCAAGCTTCGCCGTGTCGCCATCCATGCTGAATACTCCGTCAGTGGCAATCAGTTTCCGTCGTTTGTCCGAAGCCAACTCAAGCTGGCCTGCCAGATCCTCCATATCCGAATGCTTGTAGCGAAACCTTTCGGCTTTACAAAGTCTAATGCCGTCAATGATGCTGGCATGATTGAGTTCGTCGGAAAAAACAGCATCACCCTCCTTCAAGATCGTTTCGAACAGGCCGGTATTGGCGTCAAAGCAGGAAGTGTAGGTGATGGCTTCTTCGGTTCCGAAAAATTTGCAAATTTCTTTTTCCAGGTCTATGTGAATTGTCGAGGTGCCGACGATGAATCTAACGCTTGCTTCGCCAAAACCATGCTTGTCTATCCCTTCTTTAGCGGCGCGAGCAAGCTCTTCGGATCCCGCAAGTCCTAAGTAATTATTCGCGCAAAAGTTAAGCAAGGCCTTGCCGCCGATCTTTACCTCGGTCCCTTGCTTGCCTTCCAAAACCCCGACATCCTTCCACATCCCGCTGTCTTTGATTTCCTTAAGCTCTTCTTGAAATTGTTGCTGATAGTTGTTAAACATAAAAATAAATTATTTTTTCTTAAAAATCACCCACCATCTTGCCCAAACTTTGCCATTCCTATTTTCCAAGATTTCTTTCGGCTCCCCCTCTATCTCAAAATCGTTTTGTCGAGCCAATTCCTGTAATTCTTCTAAGGTAAAGTAGTGCTGTATACCTCTTTTATCGCCTTCGGTATCGACAGCGGTATATCCATAATCAGCAACTTGCTGCCGCGGACTCATTGTGTCTTTGACCGAGCGGCCTTGAAAAACAAAAATAGAATCCGGCTTCAAGACCCTGGCGGCTTCTGAAAAAGATTTTTGAATATCCACCCACATGTTGTGATGAATAGCGCCTATGCTGACAGCGGAGTCAAAACTCCCATCCTCGAATGGAAGTTGTGAAGAAATTCCTTGCCGGAGGTCAGCCTGAACTCCGGCTGCCCGCGCTCCCTTGAGCATCTCTTCGGAAATGTCGATGCCCACGACTTGCTTGCCTTTGTCCTCCAAAAATTTTGTGTATCTTCCCTTACCGCATCCTATATCTACAACTTTATTGCCAAATCGGCTTTCATTTTGTTGATATAAATCAAAAAATTCCGGGCGCTCGGAAGCGTTCCACGCGTCGGCACGGGCGTTCCAGTCACGTTTGATTTGATCGTGGTAGTCTGACATAAATTAAAATTGGATTAAAAATTTCGGGTGCTTAGCCATCATATCTTCAAATCTCTCTTTAGTATACTCGGAAATAGGCAAAATTGTCCCCTCGCCCCTGTTCAGTATGATGTTGAACAGCTTTTCCTGAACGCCGTTGCTTGCGTCTTCCATGAGCGTCCTGGTAGTTTCCCAAGTCTTCCAGACTTGCCTGCCAGCCACGCAATGCATGGTCATACCTTTCATGACCAATTTATTATAGTCTTCATCAAGCACAAATTGACCGTTTTTAAACCCAAATAATATCACGTTACCTCCTCTGCGTACGGCCGCAATAGTGTTGTTCACTGAGCTGTTAAAGCCGGCCATCTCAAAAGCAACATCAAAACCCACACCTTCGGTAATATTTTTAAGCTCCCTGATAATCTCCGCGTCGTGTTCGTAAGGCTGATTTTTTTGCGACGGTTTTAAGGGAATGACATAATCTATGCCTGATTTGCCCGCCATCTCTCGTGCAATGGGATTGGGCTCGATACCAATGATGCTTTTCGCCCCCAAACCCTTGACTACAATGGTCAAGAACATTCCGATCGGCCCAAGGCCAAAGATCGCCACTGTCTTGCCGCGGACATCGACTTTTGAGGCGGCATGTACGGCGTTGCCGAACGGCTCCTGCATGGCCGCTACCTCTGGGCGGATCTTGGAAGTATCTGTCTTCCAAACAATGTGCGCGGGCACCATGGCGTATTCCGCAAACCCGCCGTCATGGGAAATTCCTAGAATCTTTTCATTAGTGCAGACTTCCTTCTGACCGTGCAAGCACTGATAGCAATGGTTGCAGACCACATGCGACTCGCATGAGACAAAATCGCCGGGTTCGAGGTTTTTGACTTTTGGCCCAACTTTTTTCACCTCGCCAAAAAATTCATGACCGATTATGCGATATGGCTTTTTTTCGGCGCTTATAGAATCCAAAATCTGATTTTTGAAAGCCTGGCGGTACCAAATCCCCTTATCCGTGCCGCAGACACCGGCGTAATGAACTTTGATGATGACGTCATCCCCTTTGGTAATTACCGGCTCAGGAACTTCGGCTTTCTCAAAGCCAGTCTTACCCTCCCAATCTTTTATTCTGAGTATTAGAGCTTGCATTTTATTCGACTGTGACGCTTTTGGCCAGATTGCGGGGGCGATCGACATCCCTTTCCAAGGCAACCGCAATATGATAGGCAAACAGCTGCAGGGGTATCGTGTTCAGCAAAGGTTCCAGCAATTCCATGGTTTTGGGAACGTAGATGATATCATCAGCAACCTCACTGGCTTCAGTGTCTTGCTCGGTAGCGATAATTAAAGTGCGTGCGCCGCGAGCCCGAACTTCCGCGATGCTGTTCTTCATTTTTTCATAAAGTTGATTTTTAGTTAAGATGGCCACTACCGGCACGTCCTTGGAAACCAAAGCTAACGGCCCATGCTTCATCTCTCCGCCCGCAAAGCCTTCGCAGTGAATGTAAGAAATTTCCTTAAGCTTCAATGCCCCTTCAAGAGCGACTGGATAATTAACCCCGCGGCCCATGAAAAGAATATTGCGGTATTTCTTGTACTGCTTCGCTACATTTTTTATTTCATCATTCTGTTTTAAAATCTCGTTCATTTTTTCGGGAATTTCCAGCAGCGATTGCAATATTCTCTGGCCCGTGGCCAAGGAAGTATGCTTAAGCCTGCCAAACTGCAATGCATAAAGCAGTAAAACCGCGATCATATTCGTGTACGCTTTCGTGGAAGCCACCGCCAACTCAGCTCCCGCGTGGATGTAAGTGCCGGCGCCGGCTTCTCTGGCTATGGTGGAGCCGACGACATTTACGATGCCCCGCACAATCGCACCCTTCCTTTTCGCTTCACGCAATGCCATTAAAGTATCAGCAGTTTCTCCGGACTGCGAAAGCAACAGAACCAATGTGGACTTGTCGACCACCGGATCTCTGTAGCGAAACTCGGAGGAAAAATCCACTTCCGTAGGCAGATTGGCCAGGCGCTCAAAAGCGTACTTGCCTACCAGTCCGGCATAGCGCGCCGTGCCTTCGGCGATAATCATTACCCTGTTTACAGAGCGCATTTGCTCCTCTGTCATATTTAGGCCGCCGATTTTTGCCGTACCTTCCTTCATATCCATGCGGCCGCGGAGGGCGTCCTCAAAAACTATAGGCTGGTCAAATATCTCCTTAAGCATAAAATGCTCAAACCCGCCTTTCTGCGCCGATTCTTTACCCCAATCTATTTGCATTACATTCTTTTCCACTGCTTCATTTTTCAAATTGACAATCTTGAAACCAGACTGCTCAATGGTCGCCACTTCACCGTCTTTTAGAAACTGAACCATTCTGGTATAAGGAGTAAAAGCAGTGATATCGCTGGCGACAAATTGCTCAAGGTCCGACATGCCGATGCATAGGGGGCTTCCTAAACGGGCCGCGACCAGTCGATCTGGATGATCGGCATGCATAACCAAAATGCCGTAAGTGCCGCGCACCTTAAGCAAGGATTTTATGACGGCTTCGGTCAGATCTCCGTCATAATTTTCGTATATAAGCTGGGCCAAAACTTCAGTATCGGTCTCTGACTCAAATTTGACTCCCCGCATGACCAGCCGTTCTTTCAGCTCGCGATAATTTTCGATAATGCCGTTGTGGACAATGGCCAGCTTGCCTGCCACGACATGGGGATGCGCGTTAAACTCCGTAACGCCTCCATGCGTTGCCCAGCGAGTATGGGCAACGCCCACTCTGCCAGGCAAATTCTTGCCTTCGATTTTTTTTTCAAGCTTTTCCACCTTACCAACTTCTCTAACACGATTTATTCGTCCATCGTTAAGCACCGCAACACCAGCGCTGTCATAGCCGCGGTATTCCAAATCTCTCAATCCTTGCAGAAGGATTGGTAAAGCTTGTTGCTTACCGACATATCCGATAATGCCACACATAGTTTAAAGTTTGCTCCAGTTAAATTCAAAAATCATTTTCTGGGTTTCATAAATTTCCAGGTTTGAGATGATGATGCCGACAGGATTATCGCTGTTGTCCATGCTGATGTGCGCGACCTTGCCGCCGTAAATCAATTCATAAGTCGCCTTGAGATCTTTTTTGCTCGTCGGCATCCATTTTCTTTCATCAAGGCCGACCAGATGCCCGCCCTCGCTCAACGAAATCGTTTTGACCGAAATTTCTTGCTTGATTCTGCGCTTGCTGAAATCCGGCATGGCTTCATAAACGTTTTTGCGAATGCCGGCTGAGGAATACGCATAATAAATCTTATCATCGCTTTTTTCCAGAGTCTGCAGGACATCCTCAAGAATCATTCGAATACCTTCCGGCCCTTCGTAAAATCTGGCTACCGGCTTGCCCCCTCTTTTCTCGAACATCAACTTAAGTTCAGCCAAGCCGTCCTGTGCCGACTGTTTGAGGCTTTCCAGCTGGTCTTGCTTCTGCTTAATAAGGTTTATAATTTTCTCAGGTTGAGAAGCGACGAAGTATTGATGCGTTGATTTATCCAAATAATTAACCAGGCCTTCCTCGAGAAGCTTTTTGAGTGCGTCATAAGTGGTTCCGCGGTTGATTCTGGCATGGGTTGCCACGTTTCGCACGGGCGAAGGCCCGAGTTCAATCAAGGACAAATACACCGCGATTTCTTTGTCAGATAAGCCTATTTCTTTAAGCAATGCCTCGGTTTGCATGAGTATTAATATTCTATTCTTCATGCTTACATTTGTCAATTCTATTTCTACAACTATTCATAAAATGCGGAATATCCCAATTTAAACTAGATATTTCTTGTCAGTAATCGTTTGACAAACTAAAAAGCCCAGCTCTTGACGAACTGGGCTTGTCCACAAAATGTTATCAAAACTTCACGGTGTCGCCGGGGTTAAGAGTACTGGCTTTGGGCTCAGCTGGTTTTGGTTTAGGTTCTTCCGGCTTTTTGGATTCTAATGTGCTGACAGCTTTCTGCGCTTCTTCTTCAACTTTCTGCTGGGTCATTTTATTTATAGTCTCCCAAACGGGATTTTCCTGTTTTTTGCCCTCGGTTCTGCGGGGTTGGTCGCCCGCTCTTCTGCCCGGGTTTTGCGGCCGCTGCTCTTTTCTCCTGTCTTCGCGCTTTTCTTCCCGCCCATCTCCCTCGCCTCGCTCGACGCGAGTCGAAGCGGGGATGGGCGAGGCTCGCCCCGATGAAATCGGGGCGGCGAACTTAGCCTTCCGGTCAACTTTGGGGGCCAAAGGCGCTGTAGCTCTGATTTCAGAGGCCGGGCCGGTAGTTACCCGCTCGCGGTATCTCAACTCACCCTGCAAATCTTCCTGCTCCACCGCTTTGCTTTCTATCATGGCAACCTCGGCGTGAAATTCCGCTCCCATCCATTTGTTGATTTTTTCCTCTATCACGCTCCTGTCGTTTGCATAGCGCTCCCTCGAAACCTTGATGACCTTGTCTTCATTTTGGGTTGGGACCGAAATCGGCGGCAGGGTCGTGGCGGAAAAAGGATTGGAAGACACGCCGTTAATCATCAGCTTGAGAAGAATATTATACTTGGGCAGGTTCAGAAGGTCGTTGGGCGTGAAGGTTGGCTCAAACTCCGTTTCCAAATACTCCGCATCGTCGGCACCCACGCGGAAACAAATCATGGTTCCGACGTTCCCGAAGATAGCGTCGCGCACTATCGTATTTCTGTCGGAAACCAGCTGGTTGATGTATTGATGAGCCACGATTAGGTTGAGCCGGTACTTTCTGGCTTCGGACAGAATATTGGCAAACGATGTGGTGGCGAAATTCTGGAATTCGTCGACATAAAGATAGAAATCCTCTCTCTCCTCTTCCGGAATATCCACGCGGCTCATGGCGGCCAGCTGCAGTTTGGTAATCAGCATCGCGCCCAGGAGCGCGGAATTATCCTCCCCGATCCGGCCTTTGGAAAGATTAATCAGAAAGATTTTTTTGTTGTCCATGATATCGCGAAGGTCAATGGTGCTTTTGGTCTGGCCCACGATATTGCGAATTATGGCCGAAGACAAAAACTGCCCGACTTTGTTCTGGATTGGCGCTATGGCTTCGTTTCGGAATTTGTCGTTGTAGTTCGCAAACTCATCCACCCAGAACGAGCGCACCACCGGATCCTTGATGTTATCAACTATTTTCTTGCGGTAGGTTCTGTTGACCAGCATGCGGGCTATTCCAAGCAGAGTGTTTCCAGGGGAATCAAGCAGGGCAAGAATAGTATTGTTGAGGATATACTCCATCCTCGCGCTCCAAACTCCTGCCCAAATTTTGGTAAAGACGCCCATCAAGCCCGAGGCCACCAAGTGCTTGTATTTGGGGTCCACGGCCTCAAGAGGATTGAAGGCTATCGGATAATCGATGTCCGCGGGGTTGAAATAAACAACGTCGTTGACCCGGTTTGAGGGGATGTAGTCGAGTATTCGCTCGACAGAATCGCCGTGCGGATCCACAAAGGCAACTCCGTGGCCGCTTTGAATATCCTGCACGACCATATTCTCTATCATGGTCGTCTTGCCCATGCCGGTTTTACCAATCACATACACATGCCTTCTGCGGTCATCGCGGCGGATGCCGAAAGGCACTTCGCGATTGCGGAAGTTGGTTTTGGCGAACAAAGTTATGTCGTTGTCTGAGTTCATATTGTTTTAAAGTTTAAAGGTTATAAAAGTTAAAAGAGGCATAAACTTTCTAACCTTACAACTTTTTAACATTCTAACTAACCTACTGGCAGATCCGGAGGTGGGGCTGCTTTGACCGCTCCGACTCTTTCTAACTGGGATACCCTGACGTTGGGCGCAACTGGGAAGTGGAAAATCGAGGCCAGCTCCTCCGTGTTTAAATACGTCTCCCCGCTTCCTTGCCAAATTTTCCTGCCAATAAAATAATGCCACATGTGCCGCATCCTCGTAAGCTTCCTTTGCCGCATGATCGGAGCCTCAAGCTTTTTAGAGACATAGTAATGAAGGTCAGTCCAAGTGTGCCCGGTATCGGGCTTAAGCCCGTTCATATTAATGTCGTCAAATCCCCGAAACGCGCCGACTAATTCCGGCGACCGGCGCCGCCTGTTGAATCTGTCCTTGGGCGCTAGATAAAGCAGCCTGATTTTAACCTCAAAAGTCAGCTTGCTCAAACCGTGCTCAATCGCGGCGATTACCTGCTTCTCGACATCGCTTTTGTGCAGCATCAGCGTCGGCGGCTCCTCTTTTATTTTTGTCGGGGCTTTCTGCTCGGCCTCGGGGTTGATGCCCATCAAATCGCGGACAATAATGTCCATGAAAACTCTCGGAATTTCCATTATAATATCGAACAGCCCGGCAGAATTCTTTTTGGGCACGCCTTTCAGCTCATCTAACAGATGCTGGACATGATCCTTCCAATCGTTGCCGATTGCCCGGATGACTAGCTGGTAAGCCATCAATTCGTAAGGCTCGATATTGCTCATGACTTCGATAATATTGGCCACCGGATCGACGAAGGTTTTTTGCTCCGGATGCTCAAACTCGGTAAAGACTCGAATCGGATAAGCGTTGGCGTTCCTCTTGTTCAGCTGCGTGCCCCAAAAATCAAAGTCGACTTTGTCGGGATAAAATTCATGCGGCATGTTTCTCATATAGTCTTCCACTTCCTTAATTTCCGCTTTCGGGTATTGCGCGAATATCGCGCTCTCCAGCAGATCCCTGTATCTTTCTGCGACTCGAAAAATATACGAGACTTTGCCGCCAAGGCTGACTATTTCACAGCTTATGTGAAGATTCATCTTCCCGCTCAAAACTTCTCCCCAGGTCAGGCTCGGTCTCATGGCGTGCAGGGCTGTGAAAACCTGCTCCATGGCCTTCGGCGAGCGCTCACTCAGCTCTTCTATGCTGACCTCCAAGAAAATCCACTTGATCTTGGCCATAAACTTATTCTGATTCCTCAATACTGTCAGCTTCCACCACATCCAAACAAGCAGGCAGACCAGGGCTAAAAAAAATATCCACCCAAACCCGCCGCTTACCAAGGAATCTATAATGGCGAAGAGGTCCTTAAACGCCGAAATCATTGAGCCGTTTGGGTTAATACGTACTTATCCTTGCCCACTTTTTGGAAATATTTCTTATTGGAAAGCCCGACCAGTATCGTATTGCGCTTCACCATCCGGCGCTTGAAAACCTCTGTTATGATTTCCTCCCGCGACAGCGGCCGGCCGGCTTGAGCAATCACCTCCCGAATCACGTCCGCGACAACCCCTTTTTTGTAGCCCCATTCGACGAGCGCATAAATTCCGCGGCCGATCAAGACAAACCGGTCGTCCTTAATCAACTCGTTGTGCACGGTTTCCTGATAAGCGGTGCGGCTGTCAAATTTGCTGTCATTGATAAGCTTGGTGATCGCCGAATAATGCTCGGGCTTGCCGTGATGCTTAAGCACGAGATACGCTTTGTCTCCGACGTCGCGGGGTTTGACTTCCGACCAGTCCTTCAACCCGATTTCATTGAATGGGTTGATTTGAATCGCTTTGGATAAATTAAGATAACTTTTTGTCACCTTGTCGGTCAGTTCAAATTGGTGTTGCTTGTAATAATCGGTTTCTTTGAATTTGGCGTAAAATTCATCCTGCGGCATCACCCGGCCGGCATTTTTCAGCAGTTCCATGAACTGGGCGATGACCTCGTCGAGTTTTTGGGAATTGAACCCGACCACGCGCCAAGCCTCGTAATAATTCTGGTTTTCGCGTTCATAACTGAACTGCCCGCCGACATGCAGTAAAAACTTCACCGCCCTGGATTCTCTCTGTTCAGCTTTGCCAGGCAGCAGGGTCTGAATCAAAAACTCCTCGGAAATAATATTGCCATGCTCGGCGATAGTGTCAAAAATCAACTGCAGGGCGCTGACCAGCTCCGCAGGCTTTTTCTTTAGCAGGACAGCCAAGGAATCTTTTTCAATCTGGCGCACCCGTTCGCGCGTAAGATTATACTGCTTACCGATGGCTTCCAGCGTGCTGATTTCGGCATTTTCCAAACCAAACCTGGCGGTCACAATCAGCCGCTCCCTGTCTTTAAGAGTCGTAAGTAGCCTAGAAACCAAACTCGCCGGTTCAAAAGTTGAAAGGTGGCTTTGAGTTTGCGAGCCGATTATTGTATCCAAAATGTTGGATGGCAAAACTTGGTCTTGTTTATCGTCCATAATTAAAGTAAATATAGTATAGCACAAAGTTTGATTTCTGTCAACTTTTGTGCCTAACTAAGCCAAGCGCATTTGCGAGGAGGCCAGAACCGAGCATTAATCTCGGCTGGCCGACGAAGCAATCTAATCTAAAATTTATACCGCTGATTTATCAGCTTCTGTCCCCAATACTGCAATACGTTCCCGTATTGCAGTATGCCTATACTTATACCTATACGCATATTTTGTAATCGCAAAATTTACGCAAATAAAAAAACTTGGATGATCTTCGGATGGCTGTCCTGCCGATGTTCCCGATTTTATCGGGAGCGAAGGCAGAACAGCCCCAAGAAACAATCCAAGCGCTCATCAGAGACGGAGGAGACGGAGCCGGTGGAAAACATCCCACGGCAACTGGTCGTCGGGAACTTCATCAATGGGCATGAAGCTCCAGGAGCCGCCGACACGCCTGTGAATGCCTCGCTGGTCGTCGTGATCGACGTGGAGGAACTCGCACACGTTGCGGTCATCCTCGTAGCGGAACCAGACATGGCGGCGCGCTGAGGTCGGCGTAGACAGAAACTGCCAACGTGGCTGTTCGGCCAATTGTGTGAACCGAAACCGTATTCCCCGCGGAAGCTCGGAAACCTTGAGCCGGTCGTCCGAGCCGAATATGAGCAGGTTTCTCCCCCACGGGTCGGGCTCACGTACACCCGCTGCCGGCGGATATGCTCTTCGAAACCCGAGCTCGCCGAGAATTCTGTCCATTTCTTTCTTGCTCGCGCACATGTGCGTGAACTCGATGTCATCGCCGGGCTTGAGCTCGATCTCTACGCCGGTTTCCGGGTCGATGACGGCAGGGTCTCCCGCGTACCGAACCATGTACTCTCTGCCTCTTTGCGGACGATTCATGACAGCCTCCTCCTTTCGGCTTTTCAGAGTTCAATATCATAGCACTACTCAGTTGCCCGGTCAACAGCTAGTGGGAGCTAATGACTATTCCCATTTTTGTACATCTGAGGGGTTAAGTTAGTCTACAAAGGTTGGGAATTCCCAGGTTTCGTAGACAAGTTTCTCACTCGACATAAATTTAGCGATCGCTATTTTTATGTCACTCGGACTATTCGCCTACTCGTGGTGAGCTTGCCAAACGAAGATATAATCTGAAATAATTATACTGATATGAAAACACGCTCAGAGCAACCTCGGTTTGATTTCGAAGAAGAGAAGCCAAAGAGGCAGAATTTAAACTTGTCGCAGGAATACCGCAAAGCAATAGAAAGCGGACAGGGCTGGTGTTCACATTGCCAAGAGCCGCTTGGTCAGGGCGATAGTGACTGTTTTATGTGCAATCGACAACGGACGAAACAAGAGAAATCAAAAGGCTGAAGTCTAAAATTTCTGCTTGGACCGTACCTCCCCGCTTTGCCTAAATCTAAAGTTCCCCTCCTATCCTAGGAGGGGAAAAACTGCGGCTTATCGCTTGAGGCAAGGCCTTAGGGTTCCTCCCCTGAAAGAAACCCCCTACCTCACTGGCCGCCGGGGGCTGGAGGCTAGGAAGGGTAAATTCAAGATATAAACAAAAAACCCGGCAGGCCCGGGTGTTTTTTAAGCTCGGCTGCGGCTCCAATTATGCCAGACTAAGAGCAGCGGCGAGGCGATGAAAATCGAAGAATAAGTACCGGCCGTGATTCCAATCAATAAAGCCAAAACAAAATAGCGGATCGTTTCGCCGCCGAAAAGTATAAGCGCCAAAAGCACGAATATGACAGTCATGGAAGTATTGATCGAGCGGACCAGAGTCTGGTTGATGCTGTTGTTGATGATTTCGGACAATTCCAAGCCGGCGCTTATTCGCAAGTTCTCGCGAATCCGGTCAAAGACAACTATCGTGTCGTGCACCGAGAAGCCCAAGACCGTAAGCAGGGCCGTGACAAACAAGCTGTCAATTTCAATGTTATAAAAATGCCCAAGCAAGGCAAAGACGCCGACAACGATAAGCAAGTCATGAATCAAGGCGACAATAGCGGCCACACCGAATTTCCAACTTGAGACTGGCTTGGAAACTTTTCTGAAAGCATAGGCAATATAGAGAATAATGCCGAGCGAAACCAAAATTAGCTGGACGACAGCCTTGGAGCGCAGTTCTTTGCCGATCACCGGGCCAATGGACGTAAACTGCTCTTCCTGAATTCCCTGATATTTATCAATCAGCGCGTTAAGCAGCTGGTCGTGTTCTTCTTTTTCTTGCGGACCGGTTCGTATAATCACTGACTGCTCCCCCGCCGGCTGGACGACGGCATCATGGAAGCCAGCCTCAATCAACACCGCTCTCACTTCCGATGCCGCAGGCACGGTGTCGGGAAATCTAACTTGGGTCAAAGTCCCGCCTCTAAAATCAATGCCGAAATTAAGACCGTAAACAATCAGCGCGATAATCCCAATGAGGGCAAATACCCCTGAAACCCCAAACCAGAATTTATAATGTTTGATAATATTAAGCATGCTTTGCTTCCTCCGACATTCTCGGTACGCCATAGAGCCAGTGATGAACCAAAATATTATGGCCCACTAAGAGCCTCAAAAACGTTCTGGTAACCGTGATGGCCGTAAACATTGAAATAAGAATGCCGATGCTCAAAGTGATGGCAAACCCGCGGATGATGCTCGTGCCAAAGTATGCCAGGATGAAAGTCGTAATCAAACTCGAAAAGTTGGAATCCCGCACCGAAAGCCAGGCGCGCTTAAAGCCCTCTTCTACAGCCTGCTCTAGTGTCCGGCCTCTTCTCAGTTCCTCTTTCATGCGCTCAAAAATCAAAATATTCGCGTCCACTGCCATGCCGATAGACAAAATAAATCCGGCGATGCCCGCCAAGGTCAGGGTAATACCCATGAGCTTGAACATAGCCAAGCTTATGAGAGCGTAAACCGTCAAAGCAATAACAGCCAAAAGTCCAGGCAGGCGGTAGTAAATAATCATAAACAGCGCGATTACGGCAAATCCAATGAGCCCGGCCGCAACACTTTTTCTAACTGAGCTTAGACCCAAAGTTGCGCCGACGTTTTGCTGCTCGATGAGCTTGATGGGTACGGGCAGGGCTCCGGAATTAAGCCGGGTCACTAATTCCTTGGCCTGCTGGACGCTGAACTGGCCAGTGATTATAGCCCGCCCATTGTTTATCGGCTCGTTGACGACTGGTGCTGACAAGAGCTGGCCGTCCAGGAATATTCCCACCCTTTTGTTGATGTTTCTGGTGGTAATGTCGGAAAACTTTTTGGTGCCTTCGGCATCGAATTGCAAGGCGATGGTGGGAGCGCCGGTGCGCTGGTCAAACTCAAGGCTCGCCCGTTCCAGCTCTTTGCCGGTAAGTCCGGTGTGAATGAAGATCTGATTCTCATCTATGATTATTTCGCCTTTTTCATTGGGAGTTACTTCAGGAGGATTGGGATTCTCTTCCTTGAATTCCAAAAACGGCGTTTGGCCAATCAGTTTAATGGCTTCGTTGATATCCTTAACGCCCGGCAGTTCCACAATGATTCGATTGCTGCCGGAGACCTGCACTACTGGTTCGGAGACTCCAAAAGCGTTGACGCGCCGCTCAATCACGTCGCGGGCCGAATTCATGGCGTCGGAGCGGGCGCCTTGCTCAATATCCTTAAGGTCTCCTTCGTAAACCAAATGCGTGCCGCCCTGCAAGTCCAATCCCAGGTTCAGCTTGAACTGTTTTTCGAAATTAATTTTGAGCGGCTTAAGACTGACTTTGCCGCCCTTGGGCCAGACAATATAAAAGCTTGCTGCGGCAAGCAATAAAATGAATATAAATTTAATGTATAATCCTTTGCGCCTCATGAGTCTGTAGCCTGCCGATTTACGTGTCCTGTCGAATGACAGGATTGGCTCTTGTAGCCAGCCGATTCATCGGCTATCCAGGACATAAAAAAGAGGTTCTTACCTCAGAGAAAATTATAGCAAAAATCTCAAAAATTGCAACAAAAGTAAGCCTGTTAACAATTTAGGCGATAGCAGAAATTGTTAACAAAAATAAACTTGGGCTGCACAATCGCTGCGCAGCCTTCCCACAGGATCACCATTCGTAGCCGGTGGCACTCCCTGGCGGTCCCTCGTACTCCTTGCATTCAGTATCGTTCGACAGTTCAGCGTACGTTCCCTTCTTCCAGCACCACCAACAACGGTACTCCTCGTCTTTTCGAGGTTCGTCGCTGATTTTGAGCCAAACGATATGGGGTCCGATCTCTAACTTTTTCTCTTGCTCTGACATTGTTCGCTCCTTTCCTGCGACGCCCAGCATCAACTTGCCTGATCCGACGGCAATGGGTACCAGTTGCTTGCGCTCGACCATCTGGCGAACCACGTCAATCCGAGTGCCTGTGGCGCGACTATGCGCCTCGATCGCTGCGCTCAGTTCTGCTTCCGAGATATCGCTGAGAATTTTTACCCTTTCCATCGAGCCTCCTCAAACGACATCGTCGTAACCTTCCGGTTCCACGCCGTGCTTGCGGCAGAGTCCGCGAAACTCTTCGCCCATCCACGCGGCATCGAGGTTCGGATTAGGACGCTGCGGGTAAGGCCCGTCCTGTCTTCTGGTCGGCATGTCCTTGCTGTGCGAGAAGTGAATGGAGCCGCCTTTCCGTTTGCTCCAGTCACAGCCAGTCCGGACGGAAATTTCCAATTTCGCGTCTGGTGAAGTTTCGTAGATTTCTTTCACTAGCGCGAACAGCTGATCCAGAGTGATTTGGCTGTACATGTTTTCACCACTCCGTTCGTTGACTGTGGCAAAACGGACAGCTGTAGTAAGGGCAGCGAAATACTTCTCGAGGATGGTCCTTCGCATCCTTTAGCTGACGCTTCAGTTCCCTGACTTTCCTCCGCAGCTTTCTGGCATCTTCCCGCAGTCTCTTGAGTGTCATTTACATCTCCTTGCGAAAGGGGGCGGGAGTGGGTCAGGCTCCCCGGATTTAACGACCCCTGTTCTACCAACAGCCTGATACCATTCGAACCATTGAAGGATCGGCCGCGTCGCGGACGTAGTCTACTACATCGAATCCGTCGCCTTGCCGGATGCGCGGGTGCACGAATCCAACCACGAACAGTTCCTTGCCAGGATCAGCGTAGAACGCGTGGATCTCGCAGGACTCAACATCGAACACTTCACCGGCGACATGCGGCTCTTCATGCATCGGTGTTGCTTCCAGAACCCCGACCGGCTGAAGTCCGAGCTCAACTCCGCCGTCAGGCTCTGGAAAACCGTGCTTGAGTCCCAGCACCAAGAAGGTGCTGTGGCCGCGCAAGTGCGCGTGGACGTCGGTTCTTCCCCTTGCCCGCATGAGGACAAGCTCGCAGTCCTCAGGTGGAAGGCCGCGCGGCTCGACGATCCGCCGCACGGCCTCCAGCGGGAACCAACCGATGCGGAAGCCAAGCAGGTCCTGGATATCGACGAGACCTGAAAACGGATCCGGGCTCGGTGTGATCGAAGCGGCGACTTCGTTCACAATCGATGAACGAATTGCCTGATTCAAAACCATGGAACTCCTCCAATTCATAAAGCTGCAGCCAGCACGCTACAGCGGTTGTTTAGGGTTTTTGTGCTGGCCACCCGGGGCTAAGCTTCTCCCCGGGCGAACAAAACAAAAACACCTTCGGCAAAAGTCCGAAGGTGTTGGAATTAAAAGTTAAATTACACCAGGTCTAAACGGACTTTGCCAGAAAGCAAAGCCCAGTTCCAAGCGGCTGAAATTTCTTTATTGATTACGATATATATCATAACTTAATATTATAATATCTCATCAAAGCGCGATTGTCAATAAACCACGCGCGAGCGGCAGTCAGCTCGGAACGGCTCCGGGATTTTGGCGCAGGTGGCCAGGAATGTTTCGCCTTTCTGAAGCAGAGCCAGGTCCACAAAAATACCGTTGTAGCAATACTGCTGGTAATCAGCGTCAATGAACTTGCAGAATCTTATTGCCGAGTCAAACTCCCCTTTTTCATTGATGTAATCCCTGACTGCGCCAAAATAGCAATTGTTTCTAGCATCCTCGCTGCCCCCGTACAAGCACAGCCGTTTGCTTTCCTGGTCATTACGCAAGGTGGAGCCGGCGACATCCCGCCCCATGCTCTGGTAGCAAAGATGCCGAAAGTCCGCCTCAGCCTTGTCGCACCACTTGAAGCCCTGCTCAAAATTCCAGCCGTTGAGCTTGAGAATCATGGAGCTTGAGAGGAAATAGCAACTACTTTTGTACTGCCGTTCTACGATATCGCAAGGGTAAAGCGGGTTCTCCGGCTTGGTGTATTTGGATTTATGGCCGGTTTTTTCTTCGGTAGTGATGTTTTCCATGAATGCGCCGGTATAGCAAATTTCGCGGGCCGCGTATTCGGGGTCCAGAATGTCGCAGTCTTTGACCGACTGCGGCACTTCGTCATCCCGGAACTGCATAATTCCATGCCCTAGGCCATGCGTGCACTGAAACCAGTTGAAATAATTCTCCTTGGGACTGCCGCAAACCTTCGCCACTCCTTCTTCATAGCTCGGAGCCGTGGCCAAATATTCTTCCAGCAAGCCGTGATAATAACCGGAATGACAGACCGGCAAGTACTCGGGTGAGGCCTTGGGGACGCTTCCGTAAACATGCAGAGCAATGTTGCCGACAATGTGCGAAAGCGGATGACAATTGCTTTTGGCATAACCCCCTAAATTTTGAAGGTCATCCAGAAGAATGAGCGTTTTCTTGCCCCCGTTTTGCTTCATGTAAACTTCAAACGCAGCTTTGTAGCAACCGGTCTTTTCTTTTGGCTGGGGCTTAGCTTCGCAGTCGGAATGAATGACGGCGGCTGAAGCGACGTTGGGAGCAAGAGCAGTGCTGCCTGGTTCAGTACTTCGGCTATTCCAAAGTAAAAAACCAAGCGCCGCGATTCCCACGAAGGCAATAATTTTTTTTATCATCGAGTTATTCATACTTATTTTTAGCGAGGTACTTTGCAAAACTAGCTTGCGCAGCGCGACGGCGCGAGCACGCAGGTCGCAAAATCAGCAGATTTTGACGACCGGTAGTTTTGCAAATGTACCGAGCGACCTCACATGAAGTTGTGCGCCGGCCAGGTCAACAGCTCCAGAAACTTCTGCTTGAGCGGCCGCTTGACCCATTCAAACAGTTTGATTTCCTTGGCCATCTGTAAGTCAGACAAAAATTGCTGTTTTAATCGAGCGTTGAATTCCAAGCTGCTGCTTATGATGTTCGCTTCATAGCAAAACCAGAAGCTCAAATTGTCGAGGTTGGCGCTGCCGACCGTGCCCCACCTGCCGTCGACGACGCCGGTTTTGGCATGAAGTAAACTGCCCTGGTATCTGAAAATCCGAATCCCCGCTGCAAGCGCCAATCCGAAGTAAGAAGCGGCTGCCATATCAAGCGACAAATGGTCAGAGGTCACGGGCACGAGCAGTCGCACATCCACTCCTCTTTTGGCAGCCTTTCGCAGTGATGAAAAAAACCGCAAGTCCGGCACGAAGTAGGGTGTGGTCAGGTAAATATAATTTTTTGCATTCCTTACGGCTTGAATGAATGCATCACGCAAATATCGCTTGCGGTACTTAAACGACCGGAAGGTTCGCAAATAAGGCGAGCTTGCCAAAAATTTAAATTCTGAGAAGTTCGAATTAAGGTTCTGAATGACCGTGAACCGCCTCTTCCTGGCGATTTCCAGCATTCGCGCAAACACCCGTTCCATCTCATGGACTATCGGTCCGGTAACCCGAACATTTGTATCGCGCCAGGTGCTCATCGCACCGCTAATACCTAAGCCTCCAGTATGCCCAATTTTCCCATCGACTACGAGGATTTTTTTATGGTCGCGGAAAAACCAGGAAGTAAAGTTATGAAGCCGCCAGGGACTTATGGGATTGAAGAAGAAAACCTGGATCCCGGCTTCAGAGAGGGTCCGTGCGACATCGGAGCTGTAAAAGTCCCTGCTCCCGACCGTATCGAGAATCATCCGCACGCGCACCCCGTCTTTGGCCTTTCTTAAGAACAAGTCAACAAATTTTTTCCCGATCTCGTCAAAATGAAAGATATACTGGTCCAAGTCAATCGAGCCTGCGGCATTTTGGCAGTCCGAAAACATCGCTTCCAGGGCAGACGGCGCGTCCGTATAAAATTGCCAAGTGGTTTCGCTCATTTCTTTTACCTTTTCCCTTTTACCTTCACTGAGACTTTCCGGGGCGCTTTATCCGCCGCCTGTCTCACTAGCTCGGAACTCGATTGAATCTTGCCGCCATGCCCGACATTGAAAATCATTTTTATGCCTAATTTTTTACAGGTCTGTATATCAGTGTAGAGCGAAGATTTTGGGTTGGCCGCATCCTTTTCATTTCTGTCGCCTCCGTTTGCGAAAATATCCGGTTTTAATTCTCTCAATTCTTTCGAAACGCTCATATCTTTTGCGTTTGGCTGATGATTGGTGATCACAACATGGTCGACATACTTAATCGCTTTAATCACTTCCTTGCGCTCCCGCTCGTTCATAAACACGTAGCCCTTCTTCTTAAGAACCCAATTATCGTTGTTAAGAATCACCACCAATTCGTCACCCAATTTCTTGGCATCATGAAAAAGCCGGATATGTCCGGGATGAAGCGGGTCAAATCCCCCGCTTACCGCCACCACTACCTTTTTTTCTTTTTGTTCGGTCATGTGACTTATTTTAGCATGAAAGCGCGACGGGTGGCACGATTTGGGGACCCCAACAGCGCGCAACGAAGTGAGCACTGGCGGGGTAAATCGTGACAGGACCCGTCGCCTATGAGCTAAACTCCCAGTGCCACCACTCCGGAGGATACGCATGCCACCCGGCTGATAACATGACCTTTTTAAGCAGTCTGCGATTGGCCCAGGCCTGCTTCTGCCACTGATTCAAATTGATAAACTCTTCGTAATAATCAAGCGCGGATTCAACAGTGAGGTTATCATGGTCAGTCCCCATATAGAGCTCGCGGCCCTTGCCGTCGACAATGGTTAAATCCACTGCTCCGCCATTGCGGTGAGTATCCAGACGTTGAACTTTTTTGTAAGGCTTGGCGGCGTAGGTGTAAACCAAGCTATCAATTCTCTTGGCCGAAAGCCTGGGATACATCAGTTGAAAGCGCTTGCGGAAACTGCTGATTATTTCGAGCTGAGTTTTTCTGCTCCGCTTCATATCCCAAATTTTGAAATTATATCCTTTGGGCAAAAATTTTCTGGCCGCAACTAACGCCTTCACCGCCGACTCGCGGCCGCAAATCACTGGTGAATGATGCCACCCGAAGAAGTAATATCTCGGCTCGGTCGCAAAGCCATATTTCTTTACATCAAGAAATTTCATCCCGTTTAGAAATTTCTGGCGCCAAAATTAAATAGCGCGTTAATTTTAAAATCAGCCATTGATAAAGTCCTATTTATAACTGTTAAATTTCTAACGGGATTCATTGAACCTCTGCAATTAATTTTTTAGTCAAGTCTTTTGGCAGACCCATGACACTATCCAATGTACCTTCTATATGGTCCACAAAAGGCGCAAATTCAGGACGTTCAACACCAAGGCCGCCGGCATGCTCAAACGTTTTGCCGCTTTTGATAAAATCGCGGATGGTCGATTCACCGAATGGCCGCTTGAAAAAAACAGTAGCTTTATCTATGCCCGAGGCCCTTTTGCCTGTTTGCAAGTTGGTAACCACCACCGCAGTTACGCCTCCGACTGGCTTTCCCTGATACCCTCGCAGCGTAGTAAACGCTTCCTCTTCGGATCGTGGCTTCTCCAAAACCTCGCCTTCAAAAACCACAGCCAGGTCGGCGGTGATCAACAAGCCTTCAGTTCCCAACCTAGGAACCAAAGCATCTGCCTTCGCATTTGCAATAGCCAAAACCATTTGGCTTGGATCGTCATGCCTAATCGCCTTTTCATCAATATCAGCCGCTATAATCTCAAACTCATAGCCCATTTCTCGCAGAATATCCTGTCTTCTTTTTGACGCTGAACCCAGAATTATCTTCATAGTACCTTTCGTACGAATAACCCCATCTAACTTACAATAGCACGCGCTTCAGTTTTTTAAAATCATTCATAAAATTTCTTTAAAATAGAAGGGTGGAAGCAAAAAGGGATTGGTTCCACCCCTGAATTCGTGCGGAGTTGAGCACGCTACTTACCCTGCTCATTGTCGTCCTTGACCCTTGTAGGGTCAATGCCCATCGCGCGAAGGCCACGGCAGTCATTTGCCGTGAATTCGTACCTCTTGCCTGCGGGCAACTGGCGATTTGGGTTCGTGATCATCGGCACGCGGCCTTGCTTGCGAGAGGCGAACCCGACCACAGCTTCTAACGTCAGGCGCATCTCGTAGCCCGATTCGCGGGCTTTGGCCCTAACAGCTTCGACCGTCGGGTCTTCGGCGACCACAGCCGCGATAGCGTCAGCAAGCTCCTTGGCGAATTTATTAACCCAATCCTCCATGGTGTCCTCCCGTACGAACGACTTGCTTTACCTATCAATAGCTTAGTTTTCCTAAAAATAAATGTCAAAAATCTTTGAAATAGTACATTTGATACGGCGGGATTGCTCCCTTTTCGAAATCATCGGCAAGCTTATTCCACTTATTGACTCGCTCGGGGTACCAGGTCTGTCCCTGCATCAACTTATCATTTTTATGTTTCTGGTAAATATATTCAAAAAGTTTAGCCCATTCCCTGTACGTAGAGTTGGAAACCAGACCGTCGGTCCCGAATCTCTGATGGTAATCATAAAGCACCACAGGGACGTACAAAAAATTTTCTGGATAGCGGTTGCCAAGAGTAAGAAAAAACTCCCAATCTTCCATTTTGTGCATGTTAGCGTTAAACCTAACGCCATCGTCTATTACCTTTCTCGAATGAAATGCGCCGGTGGTATCCGTGTGAAGCTTGCGATGAAAGATATCCTGAACTGTTATTTTTTCCGAAAGTTCAGCCGACTGATCTATGCTTTTTACCAGCTTGCCGTTTTGATATAGCTCCAGAATCCGAGTTCCCCGAGGAAAGCCCCAGACTGTGTTCGGATTCCGCTCAAGCCAGCTAAGCACAGTCTCCAAATAAGCCGGCCTCAGTGTATTGTCGCTGTCCAAATATGCAATCCAATCTCCTTGGGCATGCTGCAGGGCGCTGTTCCTGGCCACAACCTGGTTTTGGTGTTCTTGAAAGCGGTATTTGATTCTCGAATCGGCAAACTTTTCAACCACTTCTTTAGTATTATCCGTCGAACCGTCATCGATAATTATCAGTTCCCAGTTGGAATAAGTTTGGGCCAGAACGCTTTTAATCGCCTCGCCCAATATGTAGGCGCGATTGTAGGTTGGAGTGATAATTGAAACTAAGTTCATTTGAAGTTGGCTTTAATTATTTCGGAAAGCCCAGGGATAAGATTGGTCATATTAAGAGCCTCTTCGGGTGCAAACCATTTGAAATCAGAATGCTCTTCGGAGTTGGGCTTGACTTTAGGCACCTGGTCGAACTCAATTTTAAACACGCAGTAACCGTAATCAGCTTCGGGATATCTCACATAATATCTGCCTATCTCAATCAGTTGTCCGCCATCCAAACCTGTTTCTTCCTTAAGCTCTCGAATCGCGGCTTGCAAAAAGTCCTCGCCTGGGTCTACTCCACCGCCAGGCAAAGCCCAAGTATTGGGGTAATCTTCAGGGTCGTTGCGCAAGACCAGCAGTAGTTTGCCGTCGCATTGCACCAAAATACCGACTGCATCGAATTTCTTATTGAAATTTTCAATTGGCTCGGCTGAAATTATCATAAGACTTTAGAACCAGGTCTGTTTCCTGTAGTCAAGATAGGCTTGCCCGAATTTTTCTATAAGTAATTGCTCTTCCCTGCGCGCGCGATAAATTTCCACTAGAAGCAACCCAATCCAAAAAGCGTAAAAGTAAATATTATTCAGCATGAGCGCTATCCCCAAGAAAGCCAGCGTGGAAAAAACATAGATAGGATGCCGGATTTTGGAATAAAGGCCTCGTGTGATTAATCCTTTTGCTTCGGGCCAGAAGCTGAACGATGTCCCCAACTGAATTCTTGCCAAGGCCCAGAGAACCAAAGAAGGTATCGTTACCACCAAACCAAGCACATGCAAAATATCCCGATTGGCTTCCTTTAGAGTGACTACCAAAAGTATTCCAATCAAAATAAAATCAATATAGATGTCAGATAAAAAAGTTAAAAAATTCTTCATATAAGCACCCTAGCTATGACAGCGGGCGGTTCCTGAGGTGACTTGGCAATCGCATCAGGCCCAGCCGCCTTAATCAGGCTTTCGTACTGGTACCCCCAGGCACAGCCAATAGTTTTGACTCCGGCCCGCCTGCCGCCTATGACCTCGTCAGATGTGTCGCCGGTATAAATGACATTTTCAGGTTTCAGGTTCCAAGTTCGAAGCACGGACAATACGTATTCGGGGTCTGTTTTGTCCAGATTGCCGACTTCCACGTCTCCGGCGATGCCCTTGAAATATTTTATGACGTCATGACTCTGGAAGGTCTTCTTTATCAGCTCATTGGAATTGCTCGACAACATATATAAGCCGTAATCTTTCGACAATGACTCTATAACTTCCTTCATGCCATCGAAAAACGGGGGCAAGGGGTCTTTTTGCGCGAGCTGGCGCCAGAACTCGCCTGCTTCTTCCACTTTATCAGCCGGAATACCGAGAACTTCGGTATAAAAAATTCTCCAAACGCCGGTAGCGTTGCTGCGCACCACATCTGCAGTGACGTCCATGCCATTGCCATAAGCCTTGGCATTATGATCCCACCGCGCAATAGACTGCTCGATCGAATCCGCCACCACCCCATCAAAATCCAGCAATACCGCTTTTTTCATCACTGCTTCTGTGCCATTAACTTCTGATGTTCGGGAGTGTTCAGAAGGCCGCACTTCTTCCATTTCTTGCCGCTGCCGCAGGGGCAGGGGTCGTTGCGCCCGATCTGACGATTGACTGTTGACGATTGACTATTGACAGGCTGCTGCACCACGTCAACTTTGAAAATCGTATACACAACCTGCTTCTCGATTTGTTCAAGCAGCTGCTGAAACATCTTATAGCTTTCGTCCTTGAACTCAAGCAGCGGGTCGCGCTGGCCGTAGGCGCGCAGCCGCACGGAATCGCGCAAATGCTCCATAGTGTCCAAATGCTCCTGCCAGAGCGTGTCGATGGAGCGAAGGTAAACTAATCTCTCGAGGTGATGCATTAGTTCATGTCCAAGCTTATCATGCTTGACCTTATACTCCCTTTCGGTAATGCTCACCAAATGCGCAATCAACTGCTCTTGATTTCTTTCTTCCGCCACATCTTCGGGCTTAAGCGGTATAAAACCTGCGACTGATTGATATATGTCCTTAAAATTCAGAGGCTCCTGCGCGAAGTGGAAATTTACGACTTCGGCAATTTCCTTTTCAACCAGGTCGAGAATTCTTTCGGAGAGCTTATGACTGCCTTCAAGCAACTCGCGCCGCTTATTGTAAATGATCGTGCGGTGCTTGTTCATGACGTCATCGTACTCAAGCACGTATTTGCGCATGTCAAAGTTCAGGCCCTCAATGCGGCGCTGGGCGGATTCTATGGATTTGGAAACCAAGCCGTGTTCTATGGCCTGGTCTTCCGGTATGCCCAAAGTTTCCATTAACTTTCCGACTCGGTCGCCGCCGAACAGCCGCATCAAGTCGTCTTCCAAGGACAAGTAAAATTGCGACTCCCCCGGGTCGCCCTGGCGGCCGGACCGCCCCCGCAGCTGGTTATCGATTCGCCTCGACTCATGCCTTTCGGTGCCGATAACCGCCAAGCCTCCGGCGGCTTTAATCTTTTCCTGCTCTCCGGGCTCAGGCGGGTTGCCGCCCAAAATAATGTCAACGCCGCGCCCGGCAATGTTGGTGGCCAGCGTTACCGCGCCCAGGCGGCCGGCCTGCGCGATGATGTGCGCCTCTCTCTCATGATTTTTGGCATTCAAAACTTCGTGAGGCACTCCGGCCTTCTTAAGCATCTGCGAAAGCAGCTCGTTTTTTTCAATGGAAATCGTGCCGATCAAAACCGGCTGGCCACGCGCGTGTTTTTCCCTTACCGACTGGATGACGGCATTGAATTTTCCCGCAACACTTTTGTAAACCTGGTCAGGCAGATCTTCCCTGACCATCGGCCGATGTGTGGGCACGACTACGACTTCCAAATTGTAAATTTTATGAAACTCCTCAGCCTCGGTTTCTGCGGTTCCGGTCATGCCGGAAAGCTTATGGTAAAGCCTGAAATAATTCTGAAAAGTAATCGTGGCCAGGGTCTTGCTTTCTTGCTGAACCTTCGCATTTTCTTTGGCCTCGATGGCTTGGTGCAAGCCTCCGGAAAACCTTCTGCCATACATCATCCGCCCGGTAAATTCGTCGACTATGATTATTTCCTCGCCCTTGACTACGTAATGCACGTCTCTTTTGAACAGGCTTTTGGCCCGCAGCGCCTGTTCGATATGATGGATTGTGGTAATCCCGTCCTTGTCGTAGATGTTTGCAACACCAAGCATTTTTTCCAGCTTGGCGATGCCGGATTCGGTCAGGGTTGCCGCGCGGTGCTTTTCGTCAACATTGTAATCCTCTTTTTCTACAAGCTTATCCACGAACTTGGCAAAGTCATAATACTTGTCTGTGGATTCGGTATCGGGCGCCGAGATGATCAATGGAGTGCGGGCTTCGTCCACTAAGATTGAATCAATCTCATCGACAATGGCAAAGTATAAATCGGAGCCGCGTCCCGACGCTTCCGGTCGGGACCCCGACCCCGGCTGTGCTGGGCGTCGGGGCTGGACCATCTGCGATTTCTCCCAAACCATGTTGTCGCGCAAATAATCAAAGCCGTATTCGTTATTGGTGCCGTAAGTGATGTCCGCCTGATAAGCCTGTCTTCTGGTAATCGGCCGCATGTGTTTGGCGTCCAAGACCAAACCTTGGACCGAGGCTTCCACCTGCGCCACTTCCTCGGCCTCCGGCTCAT
>JACPFQ010000003.1 GCA_016182875.1 Candidatus Doudnabacteria bacterium
TTTGAATTCAGGAATTTAGTGCACCAGTTAATTGTTTAACCGTTGTGGACATGACTTCATTGGGAGTCTTGAATTTAAGCTTCTTCCTCGGCCGGTTATTGAGCTTTTCCTGTATGCGGTAGATTTGTTCATCCGTTACCGTAGACATATCCGTAGCTTTAGGCAAATATCTCCGGATTAAGCCAACGGCATTCTCAACCCCGCCTTTTTGCCAGGCAGAGTACGGGTCACAGAAGAACGTCTCGATATCATAGCCGTCTCTGAGCTTAGTGTGGCAGGCATTCTCCAGTCCGTTGTCAAAAGTAATACTCTTAACCAGCTCAGCAGGGAAGCTTTCGATGGTTTGATTTAAGGCAGCTTCGTTTTCTTCCGCAGACTTGTTTGTGGTCCTGGTGATCTGAATCAGCATAGCTTTTCTTTCATACTGCACTGAGAGTGCGGCTTTTTGTTTTCTGAATGCCGCCAGATCCGATTCCCAGTCTCCGAACCGTTCTCTCAGGTTGATCTGATTGGGGCGATCTTTGATGGAAACCCGCTGTTTAATCATGGTTTTAGCTTGTTGCTTGCGTCCAAAGCGTCTTCGTCTTTTGGGATGTTTCCTAACCAAGTAGTGATACCAGCCCTCGTATCTGCCTTCGCCATTGTAAATGAAATCATAAATTTGTTCGTGGCTAATGGCGAGACCTGTTAACTCTTTGGGTGGTCCATGCTTGAGCTTGCCTGAGATCAGCTCCGGGCTCCAGCCTTCTTTCAGTTGGGCTTGGACATAATCGTGCAGCTGCTTGTTAGCCTCAAGCTTGCGCTTGTTGGTCCTGTGGGATTTAAACTCTGCTAGTTTCTGAGCCGTATCTGCCCGATACTTGCCATGCTTGCTGTTGCGCTTTAATTCCCGAGAAATGACTGCATGATCCCGTTTCAACCTCCTGCCGATCTGCCTGGGACCTAATTTCAGCTTTAAGTAATATTCGATTCTTTGCCGCTCATACAGGCTTAAAATTTGCATAGTTGTCAGAGTTATGTTTACAGGGTTATTTTACCCTGAAGTGGTGCACTCTGACCTGAATGCAGTCCCTTTTGCTTTGCCTTGACGCAAGCAAAGAACTAGGTTAAGCTTATCTGTTCGCCATTTTTATTTTACTTTCACGGCCTCAAGGCCCACACAGGAGGAGTTACGCATGCGTAGATTAATCGCGTTCACCGTCGTCGCGCTGCTCGTTTCGTTCGTGCCCGTTTCCGTCGCTCAGGCACAGACCAACCCGTTCGCGGAAAAGATCACGGTCCGCCTCGGTGTTGGCGGCGTGAACTTGATCGACGATGTCGAAGAGTCGACGACGTTGGTCAAGGATATCCGAGTTCGGTACCGGATCAACCAGCCCTGGGCCGTCGAGTTCCGCACAAACATCGGCCAGGGCGGCATCGAGCCGAACTACTTCAGGATCACCGACTCGAAGTCCAGAATCAGGGACTTCAACGCTCGCGTCGAGCATCGACGCGGGATCCTCGTGCTACACGGTGGCGTCGAGTATCTGGCGACTACCGGAGACAATACCAGCACCGTCGAGGTTCTCAGCGGACCGAGGCCGTCATACTGGTGGATGTCGTCGTATACGCCATGGCCCACCGTCATCGGCCACGCCCGCAGGCAGGAACGACACAGCAGCTCACTTCTCGCTCCGTACGCCGGCGTGGGAGCTTCGGTCGAGACGAGCGACCGTGTGACGGGATACAGCAACATCCAAGCGCTTATCGGCGTACGTCGGACCGATGAGCGCACCGTCACGTTCCGCGACAACCCCTACAGCGACGGGTACATCGAGGAGTTCAAAGGCCGGACCTGGGGCTGGGGCTGGGACTTCGGCGGCAGGATACGGCTCATCAGGAGGCTCTCGGTCGAGGCCGACGTTGCACTGACCCAGTTCTTCGGGCCGGACGACGTCTCAGAGAACCGGACAGGGAACCCGCAGCTGGACAGCAGGTCGCTCGACCGCACACGGGGTGGTGTCCGCGCCGTTTACGGGTTCTGAAACCGTCGCGCGCATGCAGAAAGAGCACGGAGCTTTCCTTCGGGAACGCCAGACGTTCCTTCGGGACATTCGTGCTCTTTCATTTTGCTTAAAAACAAGATCCCCGCTTTCGCGGGGATGAAAATAGATCGCCACGTCGGCCTACGGCCTCCTCGCGAATGCGCATTTGCGAGGAGCGAAGCGACGAAGCAATCTATAACTTGGTTAAAACCGTATTTATATAAATCTTGCCGTTGTACTTGGGGGCTTTGCGCACGAAGAATGGCGACAACTTCACCTCTATCTGGTCGACCTCGGGTTTGGACAGCAGGATTTCCTTGATTTCCGAAGTCTTCTTGCCGCTTAAGATTCTTTTGAGATTCTCGGTCTCGACCTTGTAAGCGATGATTCGGCTATAGTGGACCTCTAGTGTGCCTTGGCCCAGGTTCAAATCCTTGTCTTTGAATTCAGCCTGAATGACTTTCGTGCTCCCATCAACTATATATTTATCATCAGCCAGGACGCTCTTAATCTGCTGGTCCATGAGGCTGGTGGCGTCATTTTCGTTAAAGGTCAGTCCTTTGATTCTGGCGATCACGGTCATGCTGAAGCTTTCGGCTTCGTCCCCGACTTCTTTGTCAGCGGTGCTGGCCAGGATTTCCTTCTCCACGCCCGACGGAAGCAGTCTTGTTCCCGGAGTTTCGGAATCGAGTTCTGCCTGGGCTTCGGATATCAAATCGGCCGTGATTTTACCCAGAGCCTGGTCCAAATCAGCCTGCGAGAGCACGGTTTTGGCAGTCGCCTGTCCCCCGCTTATGGGCCCCGAAGTCAATCCATAGACCTCTGGCCGGTTGCCCAAGGCGGCATTGCTGATCGTAAGCTTGGTATCGGATGCAAGATTATATCCTTCGCCCGGCTGCTCCGCCACTATGTCCACGAGAGGGTTGCTGTTGCTTTGGCTGGTCGTAGGCTTGATGCCGGTGACGTCCTTGGTAAAAAAATATTTTTTCCCTTCAAAAAGCAAAGTCGTGGTGGAAGCCTTGAGCGTCAGGGTGTTTCCTGTGCCATTGTAAATCTGGATCTTGCCCGCGGCCTTGCTTCCCGAAAAGCTGCTTCCCGTTGCTTTGAAGTCTCCTGTTTTGGAAACCTCTTTGCTGTAAATTTTTCCCGGAATGGTGAGAGTGCTGTAGTTGGCGGCAGTGGCGTTTTGGTCAACTTTCAATTCCGCGTCGCGGTCTATGGATTCCGATCTCGCGTAGATTGTAATCTGCGCCTGAGGCAGAAGAACGGAAGCCAGCACCAGCACAATCAAGGTTACTGCCGCGGCCGCTATCGATTTCTTGATAGTTGAGCCGGAAAATCTTCTTGCCTTATTGCTTTTAAGTTCGCTGATGGTGGCAGCCGGCAAGACCCTGGCTTTCTTGACTCCCACATCCGAAAAAGATTTTTTGGAGGAGGATTTGGTCTGCCTCTTCGGCATCATGTTCTTAACGTCAGCTTCGCTGTATCCGGCCAAAACCCCGGCCTTGATGGCTAGAAGTTTGCCGACGGGATCATCCGTCGTGATCGTGACTTTTTTCTTAAGCGTCTCGCCCGTGCGGCGCAGAAGCTTCAAATTAGCCGAACTCGAAAGGAGCCGGCTGCCTTTTTCCAATTCAAAAATAATTTCCCGCTCATTGAGATTTTTAATCTGCTGAATGGCGGAAACCAAGTCATCTTTCTTGCCTAATTTTACGACCTTGCTCATGTAAGCATTCTACCCTAAGAGGTAATGCCTGACAATTCCACGGCGTATTTCTCGGGGTTGTTCAAAAAATCGAGGCTTTGCGGGTCATCTGTGCCGGTCAGATACATGGGCCGGTTGGCGGTGACGGCGAACAGGGTCATGAATTTGGTATCTATCATTCTCAAGGCGGGCGTGTCTTTGTAATTGCCGTTTGGCACGAATTTAAATCCTTCAACCTCGTCCTTAACCGGGTAATAAGCCATGCCGTGGCGCTGAGTAACCGGCTCATAAAGCGGCTTGTAGTCGGTGGAAAGCCAATTGGCGACCACGAGCACTTCGGAGCCGATGTTAATCATGATGTGGCCGTAGTTGGGCGGATAAATGACCTTTTCGCCGGTCCTGGCTTTGACCGCCAGGACATTGATGGTCTTTTCGAAATTTTGGTCCATCTTCTGAAGCAGAACCAAGGCTTCACCGTGCAGAACCTCATAAACTTCGGGGTGCGCGATGTTGTTGGTCCCAGGCTTGGGCGCGTGGTAATGTCCGACCGTATGATTGAACTCCTCACCCAGCATAAAAGACGGAATGACGGTTATGTCATAAGTAAGATGGTGAGCGCGCAAAATCTGTTGATGCTCGGGCATGTGAATGCCACGATAGACGAAATACGTTTCCTCGGCCGGCGCCGTGATGTTGGGATTGAGCAGTACCGGCACCATTTCCGAAAATTTCCTGGCAAAAGTCAAAGGGAATTCCCGCAGCGGCGGATTGAACTTTAATTTGTACTCCGGTGTGACCTCAATCGGCAGCCCTGATGTTTTTTCGATGTTAATCATAAGTATATTGTCTTAATTATTCTAAAGCGTTATGTCATTCTGAACGAAGTGAAGAATCCCACAAGTCATTAAGCTTGGGATTTATGCTTCTTATCAACTTGAACTTTTTTACTCTGGTCCATCCCTTTATTTTTTTCTCCGCAGTTAACGCTTCGTCATTTATATTGCTAAACTCCTCTACAAACAAAAGTTTATTAACATTATATCTCTTTGTAAATCCTTTACGTTTCTTATTACGATGTTCGTCCATGCGCCTATAAATATTATTAGTGACTCCTGTATAAATTACACTATGCCATTGATTTGACGCTATGTAAACGTAATAGCTCATGAGATCCTTCGCTCCGCTCAGGATGACAAAGTATTATTCTTGAAGTTACTCAACACTCGCCTTAATTCTTCGAACGCCGGCTGAAACTGCTTCTTCCTTGAGAATCCTGAACTTGCCAAGCTCGCCGGTTCGAGCAACATGCGGCCCGCCGCAAAATTCTCGGGAAAATACCGAGCCGTCTTGGTTGAAAATGGTATAGACGCTGACTGTGTCGCCATACTTGGCCCCGAATTCGGCAAGCGCTCCGAGTTTTTCAGCCTGTTCTTTCGGCATCTCTTCCTTTCTGACCTCGAGGTCTTCTGAAATTTTTTGGTTGACTATTTGTTCAACCTCTTGCAACTGCTCTTTGGTCAATTTCTCCGGATGCGAAAAATCGATGCGGAGGCGCTCCGAACTGACGTTTGAGCCGCGCTGGACGACGTGATTGCCCAGAACCTGCCTTAACGCCGCCAAAAGCAAATGGTGCGCCGTGTGATGCTTGATCGTCTGCGGTTCGTGGTCAACTAAGCCGCCTTTGAACATGCCGGCAGAAGCTGTGCGCGAAAGCTTTTGGTGTTTTTTCAACTCCTGGTTAAACCCTGACTCTAAAGCGTAACGATCGTACTTTATGTTAGCGTCGTTTAATAGCTCGAATATCATTTCTAAAGGCATCCCATAAGTTTGATAGAAATCAAACAAAGCGTGACCAGTTATAAGCAGTCCACCCGCTTTCACTCCCTTTTTATATTCCAATCCTTCTCTTTTGCCCCACAGCGTCGCATTTCTTATTTCTTCAATGTATATTGACAGTTTCTTCAAACCATCTTTTAGTGTTTCGCTAAATTTCAACTCTTCCTTGTTCAGTTCCTCCATAATTTTCTCATGATGCTTAAGTTCCGGATAATAATTACCGTACAACTCTACTACATTACGATATAGTATTGTAGTGAAGGGGTCGTTGATGCCGATTTTTTTGGCATATGTAATGGCGCGGCGGATAAGGCGGCGCAAGATATAGCCGCGATCTTTATTCGATGGGGTTACGCTATCGGCAATCAAAAAAACTGCGGCTCGGATATGGTCGGCTATAATCCGCTCTGATTTTAAATCTGGTTTCTGACCCAAGCTTCTTATTTTTTCCATGATTGGAGCAAATAAGTCTGTATCGTAGATATTGTCCTTGCCCTGGAGCACGGCGCTTGTCCGCTCCATACCCATGCCGGTGTCGACGTTTCTTTGCTTAAGCTCCACGAACTTGCCGTCAATGGTTTTTTCGTATTGCATGAAGACATTGTTCCAGACTTCCACCCAGAGCGGCTCATCGTTGTTTCCATGAAAGCCTTTTGGGACAGGGCCCTTGCCGGTCCAGTAAAACATTTCGGTATCCGGGCCGCAAGGACCGGTCAACCCGGGCGGTCCCCACCAGTTATCTTGTCTGCCCAAAAAAGCAATCCGCTCCTCGGGAATTCCCAACGACTGCCAGATTTCGACTGATTCATTATCGCGCGGCGCATCGCTGTCTCCGGCAAAAACCGAAACCGCGAGCTTGGATTTGTCCAAGCCGAGCCATTTTTTATCAGTTAAAAATTCGTAAGACCATTCAATTGATTCCTTTTTCCAATAGTCGCCCAGCGACCAGTTGCCGAGCATCTCAAAGAAAGTGTTGTGCACCGCATCCCCGACCTCATCAATATCATCCGTGCGCAGACACTTCTGGACATTGACGAGTCTCGCACCTTCCGGATGTTTCTCGCCAAGCAAAAAAGGAATTAACGGATGCATGCCGGCGGTCGTGAACAAAACCGTAGGATCGTCTTTTGGAATCAGCGAAGCCGAAGGAATGACTTTGTGGCCTTTTTCTTCAAAAAACTTCATGTATTTTTTTCTCAAATCAGCGGAATTCATGTCGGCATTATAACACAAAATCCGAACCTCCATCCCACACTTGATGCGGGATCTAAACAAAGCAAAATCCCCGCTTTCGCGGGGATGGAAAATATTCTTAATTGCTCAGCGCGAGGACTAGCCGCAAAAACTAGCTTTCGCAGGACGGCTCATCCGGCCGAGAACCTTCGAGCGCATCCCGACGTTACGTCGGGATGACGACCGGTAGTTTTTGTCGGCTAGCCCGAGCGATCGCGGCAGGACCCGTCGCCTACTTATGAACCTATTTCAATAACTCTAAAGCCTTATCCATCTGAGGGTCTTTGTCGGCCTCAAAGTCAGCGGCAGTGCGCTCAATTTTTATATCCGGCTCCAGGCCGTTTTTGTTTATGTCTCTACCCTTGGGAGTAAGCCATTTGGCAATGGTCACTTTGAGGCTTGAATCTCCTTTCAGCTCCAGGACTTCCTGCACCGAGCCCTTGCCGAATGTCTTTTCCCCGACCAATGTGGCCAATTTGTAATCCTGCAAGGCGCCGGCCAGAATTTCCGAAGCCGAAGCCGAACCGGCGTTGACCAAAACAATGGTTTCCAAATCTTTCAACCGCGCCAGGCCCGATGCCGGGTAGGCTTTTTCCTTGCCTTCGTAATTGACTTCGGAAACTACGGTCTTGCCCTGCGCCACCCAATTGGAAGCAATCTGGATGCTGGTCTCCAAAAATCCGCCAGGATTGTTCCTTAAGTCCAGGACCAAACCCGAATAATTGCCGGAAAGCAGAATGTCCACGACGTGGTCAAACGCCCCCTTGGTGTCTTCTCCGAACCTGTTGAGCTTGATAATGCCCAACTTCTTGCCTGCCCCGGCCGCAGCGTCGGGGCCGTCGGTTTCTTTCGTCTCAAACTTTACGCTTTTGATTTCAATCCTGCTGCGGGTGATTTTTATTTCCTGCGGCGCTTTTTTGCCCGGATGCAGAATCGTCAATGTCACTTCGGTCCCGGCAGGGCCGCGGATTTTGCTTACAGCCTGGTCAATGGTAATTCCGCTGGTTGGTTCATTGTTGATGGCCAGAATCATGTCTCCGGCCAGAAGTCCGGCCTTAGACGCGGGAGTGTCTTCCAAGGGAGCGATAATCACAAGCTGGTCGTCCTTGATTCCCAGCTCCGCGCCGATGCCGTCAAAGCTGCCTTTAAGCTCTTCGGCAAATTTCTTGGAGTCCTCGGGGTTGAGAAAAACCGTGTAGGGGTCGCCGGCGGCGTTGACCAGCCCGGATACGGCGCCATAAAGCAATTTTTGCTGGTCGAGCGGCTGTTCAATGAATTTTTTATTGAGAGTATCTAAAGTTTCCCAAAGCAGGGAGTAGTCCGCAGATGTCGGGACGCTTCCCCGGTTGATGCTGATGCTTGCGGGCTTGAAATCAATCCTTTTGCCGGCCACGGCGTAGCCAAATGCGAAAAACAAAGCCAGCAAAACCAAAACTGTCGGCCAGTTGAGGAAATTTCTGCTTTTTTTAGTTTCTTGATTGTCCAAGTCGCCAGACATGAATCTTACATTAGCATTTAGAAACAGAGTGGTCAATGCACTCTCTTTTTGCTTCGAAACAAGTTCAGCACTAAAACTAAATACATACGCAAGTTGATACCCAAATACACCAGCTGGTTGAAAAGCCAGGGATATTGATTGGCATAGTGCTTGCGATAAAAAATTTTCATGGCCTGGTGAGCGGATTTGATGGTACGAAAGGCAATCGCCTGGGCTGAGCCATATTTGTAATGAATCACCACCGGCTTGGGATAGTACATAACTTTGTATCCAGCTTCTTTAATCCTCCAGCACCAGTCCAAATCCTCGCCATACATAAAAAATTGTTCATCCAGAAGCCCAACCTGGTCAATCACCGACTTGCGGACCATTAAATACGCCCCCACTCCTGAGTCAATTTCGACTTCCTCGTCTATTGGTGATGTGGCATTGTAGTCGCTATATTGTTTGAATCCAAACAAGCGCAAAAAAGAATTCCAAGGATTTGGAAATTTGCGCCTGGCCGCCTGGTCCAGCTCGCCGTTCGGCAGAAGAATTTTTGGGCTCAAGGCGCCGACGTTAGAGTGAGAGTCCATATATTTGATTGATAAATCAAAAGTGTCGGGCCGGACTTCGGTATCGGAATTCAAAAGCAGGATATAACGGCCAGAAGCCTGCTTAAGGGCGGCATTGTTGCCTTTGGCAAAACCAAGATTGGCTTTGTTTTCAAGAAGTTTAACCTTCGGAAATTCCGCCTTAACCATCTCAACGCTGCCATCAACTGAGCCGTTGTCGGAAACCAAAACTTCGAATTGGCAATTAGTTTGGGACGCAAAAACCGACTCCAGGCACTTTTGGAGCAGTTTTTTCGTATTAAAATTCACAATGACAATTGATAAGTCCATTTGATATGATTATGATTAAGTATATTCGATTTTCAAGGAGGGAACTATATGCGCTCAAGCGCTAATCGGGATTTTGTCCCGACCAGCGAACAGGTGCAGACGATGCTGGGTCGGGCCAAGTCCGCTCCCGTAATCAGTCTAGCATTTGCCCTGCTCGCTCAACTGGCCATCCAGCATCGCCGCTACCTGGAATATCTCCGATTCTGGGAAGACCGAAAACCGGCAAAAGCCAACATCCTCGCTTTCTATGAAGGACTTCACGTGCGGCAATGTCCCAAAGCCATTCGCGACAAGGTCAAAGAGATTATCGCAGATATTTCTGCGATACCCACTGAGCCGCAAGCCGCAGCAAGTACCCAACGCTACGGGACGCCACGCAAAAGACTGCGCAGTGCCGCACCCCCTTAGCCCAGGTTTGTCCCCGCGGCTCTTTTTTTTAGCATGCGCGGAATCTGCCTAAGCAACTGCGGCAAAACTTTCAAGGTGCTCATCTCCAACAAAATTATATACCCAAGCATGGCAATTTCGCGGAGGATGAATGCCGGGTGAAAAATAAACTTGGCATTCTTAATGTACATCAAAATGTGATTTTTGTAATTGAGCCTCCGAACCACAGGCGAAAGCTTTGAGTGATGCTTGATGAAATTGAAAATTTTGAGGTATCCGCCCTTGGCTTGTCCGGCCGTCCGGCCGTGATAAGCTACTGCCTCCGGCACATAGACATTCTTGAATCCCGCACGATTCAAGCGCCACGACAAATCCACGTCCTCCCAGTAAGCGACAAAATCTTCGTCAAAGTACTCGCAGTATAACTCCCCCGCTTTGCCTGATGCAGTTTCACCCCCTCTTAAATTAAGAGGGGGTCGGGGGGAGTTATTCCCACAGTACTTTACCTTTTCCAAAGCGCTTCTCCGATACATTGGCCCTGCTCCGCTGACACCAAAAACTTCACGTTTGTAGTCGTATTGGCCGTTGTCTTGCTCAAGCTGTCCCCTATCCCTAGCTCGGCCGGAACTAGACATCACAACCCCGGTCGAGTCGATAATATTCGTCTTCTGATTTTTTTCAAAATCGTAGCGCAAAAGTTTACCAGTCGCCGCGGCGACTTGCGGGTTCTCAAAAACTTTCAAGAGATTCTCAATATAATCCGGTTCCAGAATCAAATCCGGGTTGACCAGCTGGATAAATTCACCCGAGGAGTTTTTGATTCCCAAGTTATTTCCACCGGCAAAGCCGAGGTTTTGGCCAGGCTCAATAATTTTCGCCTGCGGATAATTTCTTTGCAGGATTCCCTTAGCGCCATCATCAGCATTTACGACCGCAATAATTTCCAGGTCTTTATGCGTCTGTGCCAAAACCGCATCCATCACTGGCTTGATGAATTTTTTGCTGTTATATAGAATTAATATAACACTAACCTTGGGCATCAGAAATTATTTTGTTAATTTGTATTCTTGCCTCTTTCCAAAGTGCCTTATTTTTTCTTCTAACTAAACCGTCATAAAGCAGATAAATCCAGCGATGAACAAAATGCTCATATGATCTCTTGAAGAAACTTTTATCTTTCGAGCCGGTATATAATTTATAAATTTGTCCGGGCATTTTTTTATCATAATCAAAAAACCCGTTAAATTCATGAGCGGGATCACCTATGTTGACATCGCCAAAATCTATAATACCTGCGATTGCGCCAGCTTTGATTATAATATGGTCATGGCTCAAATCGTAATGCCCGAGCCTGGGCTTTATGGAATATTGAGATTTGTAAAAAGACTCGATAAATTTTTTTATAAAATCGTTTTGTTTAAGTGTAAGCTTTGGGCCGACTTTTGGGACAAATTCCTTCTGGAACCATTTCTGCTTGCCGTTCAGAGTCTGTGTCCAATATTCGTTTTCCTGGAAACCAAACTGCTTGGCCTTCTTAACCGGGATGTTATGCAATATGCTTACGAATTTGGCTAAATCTCTGACAATCTTTCGTTTTTGGCTGGGAGAAAGTCTGTTATAAATCTGTGGAGTTAACTCCTTGCCCTTAATCATTTCGTAGCCGCCAAAACTTTTATCTTTGGAGAGAAAAGTATAATTTGGGACCTTGAGGTTGCTTATTTTCGAAAACTCTCTAAGAAACTTAACTTCTCTGGTGAAACTGCTTTTATATAACCTCGCTTTCGCGAAGCGGACAATAAAATTATCATCGAGGACTAAAACATCATGGTCCCAACCTTTAGTTACCAGCCTAGCAGTCTTAAACTTTAGTCGTGGAAATTCTTTATGTATTTTTGATGTAAGTTGATTCTTTAAATCCATAAACTATTCTATAGCCGACCGCAACATTAAATACTGCAATACGGGGAAGTATTGCAGTATTAGGCTGGTAACTGCTTTTTGGCCGAAGACTTAGCAGTTCTTCTATTTAATGCCTTATCTAACTGGTTGAAGCCTTCTCCGATCAAGTTCGGTAGAAAGGTTTCAGCCGGCAGTTTACGGCGGACTCGTCGCTCAATGCGAGCTTGCCTTTGTTCTCTTTTTCTCTGAAAGTCCTTTTCTAGCTCCGTCAAGATTTCATTCGCCCTTCTAAATCCTGACCCGTCCCGCTCTATACTATTGCTGATTGAGGAGATGGTGTGTTCGGCAACCTTTAAGTCGCTTCTGATTGTTTCATACTTCTGCCCTTCCAAAAGCCTTCGGGCGATCTCTAACCTTTTCGCCAGCATTTTCCATTCAGTGTGAGTAAATAAATCTTTAAATAATGCTCGTACGTCTTGTTTATCAAACATCAAAGTAAAAACGGACCAGAGGTTATTTATATAATGACCCATATCATTTGGGTCCAAACGAATTCTTGATAACTTCGTCATATTGTTTGAGTTTGTTTAAGAAACCTTTGTTTAAGTTTAACACTAGTTATGCTTTACTGCAATACGGGGAAGTATTGCAGTATACTGATACTTATTGCTCAATTACTGTATACTCGCCTTCGGCTAATTTATAAATCGGCAAATCTTCTCCGAAATTTTCTAATTGCTTAAGTTTATCAAGCTTGCTTTCGTCCCAGTGGGCAAAGACTTTGATTGGCAGGATGCCAAGGCCGTGTTCGATTCGTTTGCGGTCGTTGCTGTAATAATACTTGGAAACCAGATACATCCCTGCGGAACTGCCGGCGTATACTTTGTCTTTGATTAAATCGGCAAAATCAGGAAGCTGTTTCATTTTTTCCAGAAGAGGCTGGGTGTTACCACCTCGGACATATATAACGTCTGAATTGGCAATTTGGCGGCGTAGAATTTCCAGATCAGAATTCGCAATCTCAATATCAATAATCTTATCGGGTGAATTCGAATGGAAGTTGTGCTTGTCATCCTCAAATTTTATCTCGTATTCGTTTTCCTCGCGTGCAAAATAAACCAATAAAACTTTTACTTTTTGAGGAAGCCTAGCCAGAATTTCGCGAAAAAATTGCTTGTTACTCTCTACAGGTTTTCTTGTTGCTCCGCCGTGGAGGATATATTTGGTCATACTATATTTATGCTATATCTGTGCTTAACATTTTCCGGGTCACAAAAAGGTGGATTACCAAGAGCAAAAACAAGTCCAGATACATTTCGGCGCGGACCGTGAATGACAAATAAATGGACATGACCACAAAGAAACAAGCGTAGGCATAAAGATTGATTGACAAAAAATTCTTTACAGCCAGCCAGTAGCGGTAAACAAAAGCCAGGATTCCCGCGATAATCAGCGGGATAATTACGAATGCCCACTTGCCGAAGTCCTGCACAAACGGGAACAAATACGTGCCAGTGTTCCACCAGCATTTGAAAATCGCGCAAAGGTCAAAATCAGACTTAAATTGGTTCAAAGCGGGAATGGCTTTGCCAAAAAGGTTGGTGAAAGGGTCCAGCGAAACCCTGCCATGCTGCAATGGGTGCATTTCATAATATTCCACCGCGTGGAGCAGGGCCTGCTGATTGAATGATACGCCGACATAAATGGGAAGCAAGGCTTTGCCGGCAGGGTTGAAGCCGGAGGAATCGATGCTGGCCACTCCGGCCAGATAATCCGTAGTGCCATAGCTTTTGTACTGGCGATAAAGCGGCACAGTGGCCAGGACCAAAATCGATATCAACAAAAACACGGGATAAAATTTAAGGGCTTGCGTAAGATTCGGCCTGCGCATCAGCAAATATAAAGCCATAACCCAGAGGTCAACAAAAAATATCTGCGTGCGCGAAGTAAATAAAATCAAACTGAGCGCGCCGATAAGACAAATAAAGACCAAATGCATATGCCTGCGCCTGTAAGCGGCGGTGGGAACGTTTCCTTGGGGTCTTCCAAGCGGCAGGCGGGGCTGGGTTTTCTTCCGCCATGGCCAATTGAATCCTTCGATAAAAAATAAATAGAAGCTAAGCGGAATGAACAAGCGGGCCAGCTGGGCGCTATAATTAATCAGGCCCGGCACTTGCTCGTCCGCCGCGAACCGGAACACGTCCGGGTCCTTGGCAAACAGCGGAAAGTTGCCCGCGCGGACGTAGAACGTGGCAAGCGCGATCAAGGAAACGGCAAAAAGAAAATATATAATTATTCGCAGGCGGGTAGTTGAGCCAGCGCCGCCGCTTGAGCTAAAGGTTCGACCTTTCGGTAAAGGATCCCTCACTTCAAGGTCGAACCTTGAACCCAGCCACTTATCAAACAAATAATATCCAATCACAAACATGCACAACGACACGAACAAAAGCAGCCAGTATTCCGGATACCAATCTTTTTCGAGCCGCGACAGATTCAGCCGGGGGATGCCAAGTCCAAGCATCCAGGCCGAGAGCATAAGCCATAAAGGCGAGAATTGATGGGTCCGGTCGCGAAGAAACAGATAAAAGAATGTCGCGGCTAAAATTAGAAAAATTATAAATAGAGTCATGGTTCTTGTAAGCGTTCGGCAGCAGTTGTCTCTCCTTCCAGGAGAGACCGACCCTCTTTCGCTAAAGCTACAGCGGGTCGAGAGAGGTGGTTAAAGCTTTATAAATAATATCGAGTACTCCGTCTATGTTGTCATCTAACTCATTGTTCCAGAACCTGAGAACAGTATTGTCTTGATCTAACAAATATTTTTGTCTTTCAAGATCTTTAGTCTTGTTAATTGCTTCGTTATGCTGACCACCGTCAAGTTCAATTACAAGCTTAGCAGAATGGCAATATAAATCTAAGATATATGGCCCAATGACAACTTGTCTTCTGAATTTAAAGCCTTGGAATCTTTTGGCTCGAAGGTAATACCGGAGCTTGGCTTCCCATCACCTCTCCCCCAACCCCTCTCCTGGAAGGAGAGGGGAGTTCCTAACTCTTAATATTCTCTAATACTCTCAAAGTTTGCTTAGCTGTATTCTCCCAACTAAACTTCCTCGCCTGCTCGAGTCCCCTTTGAATCATCTGCCCCCTCAGGTTCTTGTCGGTCAAAACCTTGAGCAAACCATCGGCGATGGAATCGATAGAGTTTGGGTCCACCAAAACTCCGGCGTCACCCACAACCTCTGGAAGCGAAGAAACATTGGAGACGGCCACTGGCACCCCTGAGGCCATGGCCTCAAGCGGCGGCAGGCCAAAGCCTTCATACAAAGCCGGCAAAGCCAACAGAGAAGCTCCGGCAATGATTGCCGGCAGATCCTCGTCGCCGACATGGTCCAAATATACGGCTCCGGCCGTAGTTTTGATTTTAGCTTCGATCGGCTCCCAAAGCCAGCCGCGCTTGCCGACAATCACCAGCTTCTCCTCAAGATGGTACTTGTTCTTTAAAAGCGCGTAAGCATCCAAAAGCCTTAAAAGATTTTTGCGGGGCTGAAGAGTGCCTACAAACAACAGGTACTTTTGATAAGTCAAGCTGTATTTGTCCAAAGTTGGCTGGGCTTGTTGGTACGACTGGGGCCGAAACTGCCCCCCCATTGCCAAATGAATGACTTCAACTTTTTCTGGCTCCAAATCGTAACATTTAATCAAGTCATTTTTGGTGGCTTGCGAAACGGCGATAATGCGGGCGGCATTTCGAGCCGCAAACTTAGTGGAAAACTCCAAGTATCTCCTCATGAACGGCGTGAATGCTCCCGGAAAAAACTTCCAAGCTATGTCATGCGCGGTGAAAACAGAATTTTTGGGATGGATAAACGGCAGGACTGAGGCTAAAATCAGCAAACAATCCACCGGGTGCCAAAGCATTTCCCAGGATAGCCGAAGCTGCGTCCAAAACTTGGTGAAGGGCATGACTTTGAGCTTGAAGTTTTTTGGAAGCTCGTAAAACCACTGCTGAGGGTTTGTTCGAAAATACAAGACATACTGATTTTTCTGGTCGATGCGAGATAAATACTTAATAAGCTGAGCGGCATAAACTTCCACTCCGGTTTTTTGCGGCAAATTGGCACGTTCCGCTTCAATCCCTATGATCATGTTAGTGGCTGGTCAATGTCCAGTTTCTTTTTAATGTTAAGTGCCGCTGATAGTAGTTCCCAATCCTCGCGTTGGAAAAATCTAAGCAGTAAAAGCGCAACGCCGTAAACCAAGGCACCGGCTCCGATGATCAGCCAGAGACTGAAGTCCTGCTTAAGCCAGACAACAACCGCCGACATCAAGGCAGAGGCCACAATAGGCTTAAGAAAGCTCCTAAAGAAGCGATAATTCACAATCCCCTTTTTGATGATGAATGCGTAGCAGGAAGCCTGGATGATTTCTGAAGCCAGAGTGGTGGCAGCAGCAGCTACAAATCCGTATTTGGGTATAAGCAGCAGGTTAAACCCGAAGTTAAACAACAAAGTAAACCCAGTGACCTTGGTTGCAGCCCTGGTTTTTTGGGAAATCACCAGGCTGTTGGCTGGCGAATAAACCAATAGCACGGAAATGGCTGCAATCAAAATCCATATCGCCGGCGCGGCAGGAAGAAAATCAGGACCGTAAAAAGCCAGGGCAATTTCCGAGGAAAGCAGAAAAGCGCCTGCAAACAAAGGAAGGGCTAAGGCGATCATATAACGGGTGTAAGTTTCCAAGCCCTTTTTGACATCGGAAACTGCCCCCACGCTTAAACGTTCGGCATAAAACGGATAAAGCGAAATCCCAATAACCGCTGGCAGAAACGCCAGCACATCCCAGAATTTGTACGCCGCGGCATAATACCCAGTTTCTTTAAAATCCCTCAGATGCGGCAGCATCAAGGTATCAATGCGGTTATAAATGCTGAAAAATGTCAAAAGCATGAACGGCCAGGTCCAGATAAACAGCTGCCTTATAAACAGTTTGTCGAATTCAAATTTAAACCGAACAAACCGGGTATGAGTAAGATAGCCGTAAACCAGGACATCAAAAGTACTGACCGCAACACTGATAAATGCCAGAAAGAATAACCCCTGGTTTAGGGTGATGACCAAAATCATGAATATGGCATTGATGGCGGAATTTAAGAAATTGACTTTGGCTATGATAGTCAGCTTCTGAAAAGCATTGATGATGGATCGAAACGGCAGGGATAGTGAGGACAGGAATAAGCCAAGTCCCGCTATATACAGCGCGTTTTTTACTTCTTGCGGATAGTGGGCAAAAAACACGAACAAATCCATGACCAGCATAAATACAAATGCCAAGGCTAGCTGGATTAAGAAATAATTGCTTAAAAATTTCAGCGCATCGTTTTTATTTTCACTGACTTTCTTAATCACGAGCTGTGACATGCCCAAATCCACAAACATGGAAAACACCATGAGAAACCCGCCCAAAAGTCCATACTGGCCAGCCACTTCAGGCCCCAAGTATTGGGCCAGCCTGGTATAAATTAAAAACAGGATTAATCCTGCCAGGACGCGCGAAAATATTAAGCTCAAAATGTTTCGTCCGATGTGTAACATGACCCCAGTATTATACGAGATTTTCATTCGGAAAAAAAGTAGTTGATTCGAGCGTCTTAACCCTTAGTCTAGGGCCGCATTTTTTTATTTTTCAAATATTTTTTGCCCTTGAGTTTTTCGGGAAGCAAATCTTCTTTCGGATAGAGTTCGTATCCTTTATGATATCCAAGCTCTTTCATCAGCTTGGTTGGAGCGTTTCTTATCATTAGGGGAATCGGAAGATTGCCAAGCTCTCTAACGTCATCCACAGCTTCGAAGTAGGCGTTGTACGAATCGCGGCTCTTGGGGGCTAAGGCCAAGTACACCGTACCATGTGCGAGGTTAATCGCGCACTCCGGATAGCCGATGGTTTCGCAGGCGCGGAAGACCTCATTGGCAATCATGAGTGATGTGGGGTCGGCAAGCCCAACGTCTTCTGAGGCGAACACGACCATGCGGCGCGCGATGAATTTGGGGTCTTCGCCCGCTTCGACCATTCGCGCCAAATAATACAAGGCCGCGTCCGGCTGGCCGGCGCGCATGGATTTGATGAAGGCGCTTATGGTATTGTAGTGCTCTTCGGCTTTTTTGTCATAGCGCAGATGCTTGCTCTGCAGAGTGTTTTTAAGATTCTCAAGCGTAATCTCTTTGTAAAATTTAGCGGTGTTTTCTATCATGGTAATCGCCTGTCTGGCATCGCCGTTGGCCATCGCAACCAGCCACTCGCCAGCCTCTTGGGAAAGCTTGAACCCGGTCCGGGCGATAATTTTGTTCATTTCCTCGGCTGTCAGCTCATTGAGTACGAATACGCGGCAGCGCGAAAGCAAAGCCGGAATCACTTCGAAGCTTGGATTTTCGGTAGTCGCGCCAATCAAGGTCAGCTTCCCGGACTCGACGGACGGAAGCAGATAATCCTGCTGAGCTTTGTTGAATCTATGAATCTCGTCAAGAAACAAAACTTGCGGCTTTTGATTTAACAGGTCGGGCTTTCTCTCCACGATCTTTTTAATGTCGTCTTTGCCCGCGGAAACCGCGGAAAGTTCATGGTAATCGGCCCCAAGCGCTTTGGCATAAATCCGGGCCAGGGTCGTTTTGCCCACTCCGGGAGGCCCCCAGAAAATAAAAGAAAACAGGTGCCGCTGCTCAATCGCAATCCTAAGCGGTTTGTTGCTGCCGACCAGATGTTCCTGGCCGATGAACTCGTCCAAATTTTTGGGCCTGATTTTTGAGGCTAAGGGCTCCATAGGATTAGTAAAAAAATAAACGGCCATCGCCGCTTAAACTTATTGTAACACAGTTCTAACCACCGTCAAGCCCTCAACGTCTTTTAGACGATCGTTAATTTTACGTTAATAGATTCATTAGTCATGAAGCACACGACCTTCAAGAACGCTAACGTTGAATTCAACATCCAACTCATGCAAAATTTGTTTGAACTCTGCCAATAACTTAAATCGACCGATAAATACGCTTTTTTGCAACTGGGTAAAATTGTTCTCTTTCAAAAACCGCCGCAGAAAATTTCTAGCCTTTCTTTTTTCCTCGGGAATGTCAAAAATTACAATCGTCGCTAAACCATCGGTCCGTGCGGTCTTAGTTTTCTTTTTATACGTCCAAACCAATGCCCTTGCCTTCCCCAGATCAGTAAGCTCGTATTTGATTTGCTCACGGTATTTCTTCATGCGGATAAGCCGTTGTTTCTTTAGATCCTCTGCAGCGCGTCTAATCTTTAATAGTGTTATCTGCTTTTTAGGATAGTGGCTGGCGACGTAGCCTCGGGTATCAGTAAAAATATCCACAAGCCCCAGAGGCATCCTTAATAAAACCAGAAGGATCTCTTTAGTTAGCTCAAACGCTTGCTTTTGTAATTTTCTCTTAGTCATAAATAACCTTAACACCTTTTGGACGATCGTCAATTTTACGTTTAGATTTGTGTTTGCGAGTTCCGAAAAATTATAGCATAATCATACAAGGAACGGAGGAGCATGCAATGGATTGGCAACTGCTGCACTTGACATTGGTGATGTCTGCAATGGTATTTGCGATGCGGGCGTTCACCAATCGTTGGTGGTCGCACGCATTGGCACTCTCGATAAGCATGCTGCTTTTCTTAAGCGGCATCAACTTGACCATTCTGGCCTTCATTCAAGCTCAGGAGAACATCACGTTGTTACTGCAATACTTTCCTGAGCTTTCGGTGGGACGAGCTGAACGCCTGACCGTACTTTATGAAATCGTTGGGCGTCTCTGGCCGCTGAACCTGCCGCTTGCGGCTTATGCACTGGCGGAAGCCTGCCTATGGCTTATCGCCGTGTATAAGAAGTTCCGCAGCCGCACCCTCGTGCTAATCGTCATCCATCACTAGCCGGCCCCTCGGGTCGGCATTTTTTTACAAAATTGTGTCACCGGAAGCGTAGCTATCGACTTCGGCTTGAGGCAAAACTGTTGCTCTTGGATAACCTAAGCGCTTGTAGGCGGCGGCTGTCAGCATACGCTTTAAACCATTTTCCATTTTGTAAATCGCGGTCGATTGGTCGCCCTTAATGACCGTGCCATCGCGGGGCGGAAACGGCGTGCCAGTGGGAATCTGATTAAACTCGTCCTGGCCAATGCTGACGCGCGGGAAATTGCCGACTCCGCGCTGTTTGAACACGAATGCCGAAACAAATCTTTTCTGCCCGTCTTTAAACCAATAAATGCCGGTATCACCCTTAAGGTTAATCGAAACCGAGTCAGGAGGATAAACAAACGGTCCAGACGGAATTCCGGATACTTCCGCATCGGTCAATTTCATGAGTTTGCCAAAGGAATATTTGCGCGCCACGAACACTTCATAGGTTATGGGCCGCCTAAGCCCGCTCTCCATAAGATATACGGTCTTATCCAGTTCTCCCGTAATCAAGCTCCCGTCCAACGGCGGCAGGATAGAGCCGGACTCGTAAGAATCGACTTCAGCCTGGGGAAGAGTTACCACGTTGGCAAAAGAAAGTTTGCGCTGTACGAAGACAGGATATGAGATGATGTGCTTTTTGGTATCGAGGATAAGATGAACTGCGGCAGAAACATCACCCTTTATCAAAGTCTGGTCAAGGGGCGGCATAGGCTTATCAGTCAGGTAAGTGTCAAACTCGGTTTGTGAGACCGTGACTATGTTTAAAGAATTGATTTTACGCTGCTGGGCGACGAAAGCCGAAAATAAGCGTTTGCTGCCGTTGTCGATGACGTAAGTCGCCGTATCCCCAACTTTTTGGATTACGGTCCCATTGGGATAGCGAAACCAGGTCGTATAAAATTTCCAAAAATTATAATTGCCATTGAAGACATGGGGCGTGTAGCGGTACAAGGCCGCGGTGGCAAAATTGCCAAACGTCACCGTCTGAGTGGGAGCAACTCCGCTAAAGCCTCCATTGGTATTATCTATAACTGCTGAGTCGCCTTTGCGCGTCGTGCGCACCACGGGTCGCCCGAAGACCTGATTGTTGCCGTCCACCATCGGCCCGCGGCCGACTCTGACGCCGGAAATTTCATAGCGAAACGACTTCATTAGTGAAGCCGCGGCTCCCAGCCAACGGCTGCCGGATGAGTCGAAAGTCCCGAACAACTGCCGGTAAAAACCAAGAAAAATATCGCCGCAGCCTTCGTAATCCGGACAGCCGAATCCCACCGCGCGGTCCAAGGCGCGCTGAAGGCTGTCATCAGACGTGAAGCTGCCGTTTATCAGGCTTTGCTCTTTTTGGAGCATCACCAAAAGAACCTGGGGGTTCAAGCCTTTGCTTACCGCTGAGTCATAAATCAATTCGGCAGCGGTCCGCAGCCGGCCCAAATTAGGCTGCAGATCCTCCAGCCCAACCTTGGTCAGGGTGTCGGGCTCTCGAAGCTTCATCAAAAAATCCGGACTGGTGTTCGCCAGGACCGAGGAGCGCTGTTCCAGAAACTTTTGTATGTTTGCGGCCGTGCCAAACGTGCCAACATCAGCAAAAGCCTCATCGGGAATTAAAAGGTTTGGATTAAACGCTGGGTCAACTGGCTGTTGGGCAAAGACAAAAGACGGCAGTACGAGTGCCGAAATTAAAAATAACCAGCAAAAATTCCAAAATTTTGACTTTTGCATTTTGAATTCTAAATTTATAGTATCGGTCCTCCCGGAGCAACGACATCCATTTCAGCCTGAGGTAAAGTCTTGATACTAGAAAACTTATACCCCCGGCTAATAAAGGCCTGGTATGAAAGAGCCCGCTTGGTTTCATTCTCTATAACATATACCGTGCTGTCGGAAACCGATTTGACCAAGGTGCCTTCAAGCGGCGAGAGCCAATAAGAATCTGGGGCCTGCGGGATGTGGGAAAATTCATCCACAGTCACTTTGACGACCTTGGCAAAGGAAAGTTTCCGCTGAATGAAGACGAAGTAGGTCACCGGCCTCCGAACTTCGCGGTGCATGACGTAAGCAACCTCAGAATCAGTAAGGGTGATGACGCTGCTGAAGCTGAAACTGCGCGAGGTAAAAACCAGGTAGGTTAGAGGCCGCCGCAGTTCCTGATGAATCACGTAAACCGTAGCGTCTGACTGGCTTTTTATCAGCGTCCCTTCCAGGGGAGGCAAGGGGTCGCCTAAGGGAATTGCAGCAAGCTGGCCGCTGACTTCGTTTGTGACTGAGGAGGAGGCAAAACCTCTCTGATTGAATACGAAACCGCTCACCAGGCGCCTTATACCGCCGGTAATGAGGTAAATATCGCCTGTACTGCTGCGAACCAGGCTGCCTTCAGAAATCACCTGCGGGGCCATGGCTTTATAAGCATTGATCCGTCCTTTGCCCAAAAATCCATTGCAGGAAGAATTCAAGCAATTATTCTGATTTAAGGCGTCGATGTTGTCAGTGGAAGCGAGAAGAACGCTGCGGAGGTTGAGGTTGGTAAATTCCGGATGGGCGGATTTAATCAAAGCCGCCACCCCGCTTACGACCGGGGTGGCCAGGGACGTACCCGAACCGTAGATTAAAACGTTATCGCTGGGGTCGGAAGGCAGGAAAGCCGTGGTCAAGATTTTCTTTCCGGGAGCGGAAATATCGATGCAGTTAATCCCGAAATTGGAGAAGGAGGCTTTTTTGTCGGTCACGTCCGTGGCCGCCACCCCCAAGACCATATTTGCTCCGTTATCCGAACACACGGGATAAACCGGCGCGGTGTCCAAATTCTGTCCGGAAGCGGCCAGGTCATTGCCGGCGGCAGAGACAATCAAAACGCCTTTGTTGAAAGCATAAGTAATGGCATTGTTGAGAGTCTGGTCAGCGCCGAACCCCGGACCGCCTAAACTTAAGTTGATGATATGAGCGCCGTGGTCGGCCGCCCAAACAATTCCCGAAGCAACCGCAGAAATGCTTCCGGTGCCGTCGCTGCTCAAAGCCTTAATCGGCATGATCTTGACATTCTTGTTGACTCCGGCAATCCCTTTGCCGTTGTCGGAAATCGCTCCGATGATTCCGGCAACCGCCGTGCCATGCCCGTTGTCATCGGAATTGGTTTGAGCGGGAATAACCTGGTTGGTAACCGTGTTGTAGCCTTCGGCAATCCGCCCGTCGTTGAGTTCCAGGTGCGTGGCGTGAATGCCGGTGTCGATAATCGCCACGGTTGTGGTGCCACTCCCCTGTCCGAATTCCCAAGCCTGCGGAATTTTGATTTTGGGCAAATACCACTGCCGGTCTTCCTGCAGCTCGTCTAGGGTAAACAACGGGTCATTGCGGTTGATAAGAGCGGCTGAAACCGCTGCGTCAAATTCCACATAAGCGATCCTGGGGTCGAGCTTTATTGCTTGAAAAGACGGAGCATCGATATAAGCTTTGTAGGTCTGCCGAAGCGGGCCGCGGGCTTCATAAATCAGATGCGCATCTTTGAGCTCATAGTCGCTCTTAAGCCCCTGGACGGACGCTGCCTCATTTACGGCAAAAATCACTTCAAAGCTATCGACTTCCGCCTTCGCCTGAAAATTTAATGACAATAAAAAAATCGGCAGGAGAAGGCCTGAGGATAGTTTTCGATAAATTTTATGTCGTGTTGTCGACAATTTGCTAGTCTTGGTGATTAAAGGGGCTATACTTTCCCGTCAACGCCCGCCACTTAATTATAAATAAATCACGAAGAGATTCCAAAAAGGCCGTGGGCGGGACCGTGCTTTCTCCGGGATCATTTCTTATTATCGGAACGGCCTTTATTCTATAACTGAATTTGAGAGCAATTGCAAGCAATTCCATATCGAAGGCCCAGCCGTGGATGGTGAGGTTTCGGAATATCTGCCGCGCGCTATCGGCCTTAAAAGCCTTGAACCCGGCCTGAGTATCGTGAATATGAGGGACCAGCACTATTTGAATGAGGTAGTTGCTGAGCCGGGAGAGCATGGTTCGAAACCAAGGTTGGTGAGATTTGTGAGCCGGGTCCAAGTATCGATCCCCGATAACCACCTCTATCCCCGCTTCCAATGCTGGCCAAAATTTTTCGATTTCCGAAATAGGGGTGGCGTTGTCCGCATCCATGAACACGATATACTCGCCTACGGCTTCCGAAACTCCGCGCTGAACCGCGGCACCCTTTCCTTTGCTCCACTCCTCAACGATTCTGGCGTTCTTGACGCTCGAACTTTCCAATTCCTTCACGACCCTGGCCGTGTGATCCCGGCTGTTATTGTCGACTACGATAATTTCGTAATCATAAGCTTGCCTCTCGAGATACTGGCCGATGTCTTCCAAAGTTTTTCCAATCCGTCTTTCTTCGTTGAATGCTGGGATAATAACTGAAAGCTTTTTCATTTCGATTAAACGTTTTGTCTCTTAAAAAGTTACTCCGACGCAAGGCCGGAGTTAATTATACCACAATCACCCTTTCTCTAAAACTTGCGGAGATTTTGCTTCGATATTGTGCAGTTTGCAGTGCCAATTCCAGGCGTGAGCGATGATGGTTGAAAGATCGGAATATTTTGGCCTAAATCCTAATTCATGTTTTATCCGGTCGGCGTCGGCCACTAATACCGCCGGATCTCCGGGCCGCCTGGGCGAGGGATCAATCATTACCATTTTCCCCGTAAGCTCCATGGCCGCATCAACCACCTCTTTCACGGAATGCCCGACTCCGGTTCCCACGTTGTAGGTAAAACATCCGGCTTCCTGTTCCAGTTTGTTTAAGGCCAGAATATGAGCATCAGCCAAATCCGCGACATGGATATAGTCTCTGACGGCTGTGCCGTCAGCGGTGGGATAATCAGTGCCGAAAATTTTCAGAACTTCTTCCTGCCGGGAGGCGACTCTAAGAATCCTCGGTATCAAATGCGTTTCGACCGGATGGTTTTCACCCAACTTCCCATCGGGGTCGGCTCCGGCGGCGTTGAAGTAGCGCAAAATGACCGAGGCAATGCCGTGGCTCTGCTGGTACCAGTTCAAAATCTTTTCAAAGATTAATTTTGTTTCTCCATAAGGATTGGTGGGTTGGCAAGGATGCTCTTCCCTAATCGGAACTGTTTGGGGGTTGCCGTATACGGCGGCCGAGGACGAATAAACAAGCTTCTTGACGCCGAACTGGACCATGCAATTAAGCAGATTCAGGCCGTTGACGACGTTGTTCTGAAAATACTTCGACGGATTAAGGACCGACTCTTCCACAATGATTGAGCCGGCGAAATGAAGAACCACCTCTATCTGGTTGCGGCTGAAAATTTCCTTGAGCAGGTTGGTGTCCGCAAGACTTCCGACCACCAGCTTGCCGCCAATGCTTTCCATAGATCCGGTGGAAAGGTCATCGATAACGACTACGCTGCTGCCCAGCTTCTGCAAAGCCAAAACGACATGCGACCCGATGTAGCCGGCGCCGCCTGTAACCAAAATTTTTCCGCTTGAGGAATCAGCCAGGCCGAAATTATCGTATTTTTGGGGATCGAGGATAACCAACCTCGGCCGTTCGTTGTCAAAAACCAAAAACTCTCCATTATGTTCCTTAAGCAGTTCTTCCAGCTCCTGAAAAGTGGGCATAAATCTCATAGAAATGTGATTTTACTCCGACGCTTCGGTCGGAGTTCCGACCCCCGCCAGGGCGGAGCGTCGGAAAAAAATAAAACCGAAAATCCGGTTTTGGTTTTGGTTTGACTTTGTGCCTGCCAACTAAATATTAGAAAATAAAAAACACAAAATCAACCCCCTGAGTTATCCACTATATTTTTCTTCGGAACTTGTATAACGATACCCCCAAAGTCATGCTTAAAGCCAGCAGGGAACTTAAAGACATCGGCAATCCGCTTTTGGGCGAAACATAGGCTGAACGCTGCGCTGTCGCATCATTTTGCTGAGTTTCGCCCGCCACTTGAGGTTCGGCCACTGCCATGGTAATTTCATTCCCAAACTTTACGCGCATCGTCAAATCCGAGTCATCGGGCAGATCATGCTTGACCTCTACCGTAACTTTCTTAGTTATGGCTCCTTTTGCGGGAATATCGAAAGGCGTCCAAATCAGCGACCCGGTTGTTGGGTTGTAATTGGCGCCCTCGGCATCAACTAAGCTGGCTGATTTCTGCACGTCAGAAATGTTTGCCTCAACCACGAAGCCTTCGAGCGCTTGCTTGTTGGGATTTTCCACGTTGAAGCTGAGAATCAAAGTGTCATTAGGCGAGACTTGATTAGCCTCAGCGTTTTTAGTCTGATTGAAAACCGAAACAGAATTGATTGCTTGCTGCTCAGGCTCTGTCCGTTTTTCCTGCCACCACCAAATCAACCCCAAAATAATGAGCAGAACTGCGACAGCGCCAATGGTCCTGTTGGTCATATAGCGGCAAACTTTCTTCTTCGGTAAATGGTTAAAGCACCAACCGCGGCCAGGGCAAGCGTGAAGCTTAAGCTGGTTTTTGCCCCGGTTTTGGGAGAAACGAACGTCACGCCGGCGACCTGAGGTTGTCCGGGACGCGCTACAGTAACATCGACCCGGTTGCCGTAAATATTGGTCATCACGAAGTCAGTGCTTGCAGGGAAGGAACTGCGCACGCGGACCGAGAAGGTTTTTTCGACCCGGCCGCCGCCAGGCACGCTTACAGCCGGCCAGATCAGCCGTTTTCGCCCAACGTCGAAGGAAGCACCATCAAAGGTTATCAGTTCTGCCAATTCCAGTATATCGCCAATGTCATCCTCGACTACGAAGTTCTGGGCCACAACCGTTCCCCGATTCTCTACGATTAAGGTATAGATTATCACATCTCCGGGATTGGCGGCAACAGCAGTCGCATCCTGATTTTTGGTTTGATTGAAGGCCTTCTTGCTTATGTTAAGGTTGGTGCTGCCAGCGCCTCCGATGGTAACGGTTGCAGTATCGCTAATTTGGTTGAAGTTGTCGGCAAACACCGTGGCGGCATTGACGTACGTGCCCGCTGTTGACCCAGCATTAGCTTCAAACGTAATGGTTCGGCTCGTTCCGGCAGTAAGGTTGCCCAATGATAAATTATTGTTGAACAAATCTCCGCTGAAACTTGTTGAGCCATCCACGCGCAAAGTACCGCTTACGAACTGCAGGCCACTCGGCAAGCTGTCGAAAACTCGAACATTTTGGCCGGTTGTGCTGCCGCTGTTGCTGACAACAATCCTAAACTCCACGCGCTCCCCGGAATTGACGTTAACCGATTCCTGGAATCCGGAGCCAGACGCAATACTTCTCACTTGCTTGCTGACCGTAAGCGTTGTCTGGGCTGCGGTGAAGCCGCTTCGGTTGATGATGACGATGGCGTCGTCCGTGACCGAATTGGCGTTACTGGATGAAACCAGGGCAACATTGACCCACGACGATGAGCCGACCGGGAAACTGGTTTCGGACGCGGCTGTTGCGGTAAGCCTCACTGTTCGAGAACTGCCAGCATTTATGCTTCCGAAGTTGAATGAAGTCGAAGTGCTGCCTTGAGTTACTCCTGAATCCAGAGTGACGAAATTCAATGTGAAGTTCTGAGGCAATGTGTCGGTAACTACGACATCGTTGGCGGTGTTGCCGGTGGCAGTCACCACCAGCCTGAATTCAACCTGCTCACCCGGCCGGGCGGTAATTGATTTGGCAAACGCGCTTTGGCCGGCGGAAACGTTTCTGACTGTTTTCTCGACGCTTAGCGCGGCTTGACCTGGCGTTGGAGCCGGTGTGGGTGCCGCGGCTTGAGTGATTGTGCCGACATTCTGCTGAGTGGAGTCGCCGGAAACGATTCCAGCCTGGTTGACTCCGGCGATATTGTTGTTTCCGGTCTGGGTAATAGTCGAAGTATTGGTGATATTGGTCGAGGTATTATTGGTGACATTGCAGGAATTACTTGCGTTATTGGCGCATGGAGAATTATTTATCGTAGTGGTTGGAGTTGGGCTGGGAGTTGGTGCAGGAGGCGGAGGAGGCGGAGGTGGTGCGCCAGGAATATCGTCGTTGGTCGCAACACAGGTGACGTTTTGGCCGACGGTAAGAGTTACGCTGCCATTCCCCTGGCAGGCTCCCCGCCAACCGTCAAGCTCATAACCGGTTCTTTGAGTTTCCGTAGCCTGATAATTTCCAGGGCTTAGAGTAACGCTCTGGCCGCTTCTGATTGTTTGTCCGCCGATTCTGAGTTCAAAGTCCCCTGGCTGGGCAGTGCCGCCGTTGTTATTGATGACTTCTTTAATCAAAGTAACTCTGGCCGTTGGGGTGGGTGTCGGGGTTGGGGTTGGGGTTGGGGTGGGAGTTGGAGTTGGCGTTGGAGTAGGTGTAGGCGTAGGTGTGGGAGTTGGTGTAGGTGCAGGGGTTGGTGTCGGAGTTGGAGTTGGCGTTGGAGTGGGTGTAGGGGTCGGGCCTGGACAATCACCGCCAGACAAATTGAACGAAAGGCTTTGGTCAGAGGTTAGAACAATGCCTTCAGTATCGAAAGCCTCATGGCCTTCCGGAACAATATGTAAATAGAAAACACCCGGACTAAGGCCTTCAAAGGTAAAGGAGCCAGAGCTGTCAGTGATGCCAAAAGCGCCGTCATCCGGGCCGTTGACAATGATGATTTGTGCGATCACCGGCCCGCAGGCATCCGTAACCGTAACAGTCAGGCGCAGAGGGCCATCGGTTGCTTGAATTGAACCTACAATGGTAACTGCAAGCACTGCAAGTAAAGCTAAAGCTGCTGTTTGAGCTATTTTTGTTTTGTTTATCTTAAATTTTGTCTTAAATACGCTGGAAATGTGTTGAAAGTATTGCATAAATAACTGCCTCGCCTCCCCTAATGTTTTTCTAATGCTTTCGTTTTACTAGCCAATACTGGATTTTTGGCTGGAAGTTATCAATAGGACATAATGCACAAATCAAATTTATGCATTAATCAACTCCGACGCCGACTTTGTCGGGTCGGAATCCCGACTTGCACGTTGTGCAACGTCGGGATTGACAAATTGCTGGCGATAAACCATAATCGGGTGTTCCACTCTGACTCTTTTCGACACAAAAGTCAGGGTAGAACGCCTGAACATTTCATCACCAAGCCGGTTCACCGGCACTGTACGAAACGAAGGAGGAACCATCGTGCGCATGACAATTGCAATGCTGGTGTTTCTGCTTGGGCTTGCCAGCTCTGGCATCGTCTCGGCGCAGACGCTCCCCGACCGGTTCAGTTCCCGAGCCGAGTGCCTGGCTGCTCTCAAAAGCGGCCGATACCGGGCTTACGTGCCCAGTTTCCTCACGCTCAAGCGTGAACCGACAGCGGGAGAAGAAGTTCGTCCGCTGGAGGCCAACGCCTGCATGCGGATGCACATCGTCGGCACCCGCAGGCTATGGGTCGTTCAAATGGCAGGCACGGAGTTCATCTTCCGCGCTGGTCAACCAGTGGCCAGGTACGACTGCGGCAACGAAGTCTATGAAACCGCATACCTGCCTGAGCCAGTTGCGATTCGGCTCCCGCCTCCACCGCCGCCGCCTACCCAGACATTCACTCCGCCACCGGCCATACCAGAACTCCCGCCTCTACCGCCGGTTCGCCGCTTCCCTCTTCCACCGACATATCAAGAGCCGCCTGACGAAGACGAAGACCTGGAGTTCGTCTGGGACATCTCACCAGGCGTCATCGGCGGCCCGGTACGCGGTGACTTCCGCTACCCTGACCCAAGACGTGGGGACGCTCCGTGGCGGCATCGCTTCTTTGCTTCGGTGATAAAGGCACGGGCAGAGATGCTGACGCCTGACCATAACGCCGGCTTTTTTGCCTCACTAATTACCACCTTCTCAGGTGAAGCCTCGAAGCCGGAGTTCCAGAACATCCGCGGGGAATGGAACCGCAAGCGGCGTGAAGCCGACGACAGCCGCGACAAGTTCACCGACGTGAAGTTTGGCGTCAAACTGCCAGTCGGCAACATCGTCTCGGTAGGCGTGGGAGCCGACTACAACAGAATCTGCTTTTGCCAACTGTATCTGGCGCAGAACGCGCGAAGCGAAGATCGGCGCCGGTTCAGTACGTGGGGCCTGGGAGTCGAGGCCGTGGGCGCTACGGAAGGCCGCGGACTCGTTGCCCGAGCCGGAGGAGTCCTCGGGCTGGCTGGCGACCGAAGGAGATCGTTCAAGCAGTTCTACCACAGCCCACCGGCAATCGACTTCCCGCCGGTCACAGATCCCAAGGAAGACGCCAAGCGGCATGAACTGGCGGCATCGGTTGAGCTCGGAATCGCCTTCGGGGCGAACGAAGCTGACCCGGCGTTCGTGCTCAAGCCGTTCCTCGGGGTGACGTGGTCGAACTGGAAGTCATTCCGGCCCAACACGCATCCGGCCACGGAGTTCACGACACTCCTCGGTTGGAACGGAGGGCTCGGGTTCAGCTTCTAACTGGCCTGGCCTGCATGCGCTCACCTGCCGCAAGGCAGGCAATACGAAAAGGCGGACGTCACCCTCCGGGGTGCGTCCGCCGTATTTTTTTAATTTTACGAATTACTAATTGTTACGAATTTACTAATGACATAATTTTACCGTACGGTGATTTTATGTTATGCGATAAAGATGAAGCCCATGACGTAAAATTGACGATTGTTCAAAACACGTTAACCTAACTCAAAGTGGATTTTCAATCGTTCTTTCTTTCCCTTTCCGTCTGTGGGCGATTATGTAGCCAGAGAGGGTTAGAATTGAGAGACCAAAACTGATAGTGGTTTTAGCGCCGGTTTTGGGGGCAACAAAGGCGCCGGCAACTTGCGGACGAACAACATTTACATCCACGCGGTTGCCATAAACATTGGTCATGACCGAATCAGAGCCTGCCGGGAATGAATTGCGCACGCGGACCGAGAAGGTTTTTTCAACTCTTCCGAATGCCGGAACCACAACTGCCGGCCAGGTCAGCTTATGCCTGGCTAAATCAAATTGAGCGCCGCCAAAGTCCAGAAGTTCGGCAAGCTGCAAAACGTCAGCTAACTCATCTTCGACCACAAAGCTGTTGGAATTGGCATTGCCGCGGTTTTCTACGGTCAGAGTATAAACTACTGCATCTCCCGGTCGAGCCGCAGTTGTGGAAACCCGCTTAGAGAGAACCAAATCGACATTGCCCCCGGCAACGATTGCTACGGGTTGAATGGTTGGGGTTGTGGCTGCGACAATTGAAGTATAAGTGATAATGAAACTCAAACTGCCATCGCAAGGCAGGGTCCCGCTTGTTGGCGTGACCGTCTCGATAAAATTCGGCAAGTCTTCGATTTGAATGGAGTAGTTGCCGGCTCGTTGGTTGAAAAATATTCTTGAGCCGCGGCTGCTGAAACTGCCGCCGGGACCGGTGACGGTATATAAAGGCTCATCTCTGTTGGTCTGGATTCGTATCATGCCGCTGATGCACGCAGGAGACACAGACAACGCTGGCGCCTGCGAAACGCTGATTGGTGCGACGCTAACCGATTGCACTGTCGAGATATAGGTAATGATAAAGCTGACGTCACCGTTGCATGGCAAAGTAACGCTGGCCGGATTTGCCGTTTCGGTAAAATTCGGCAAGTCTTCGATTTGAATGGAGTAGTTGCCGGCTCGCTGGTTGAAAAATATTCTTGAGCCGCGGTTGCTGAAACTGCCGCCGGGACCGGCGATCGAGTATGAAGCCAAGTCGTTATTGGTTCCCACTCTGATTATGCCGTTGGCGCACTCTGAAGATGGAGCCAGCGTTGTCGTGGTTGTTGAATTATCATCGTTGGTCGCTGTACAAGTGACGCTGTCATTGGCGCGCAGGGTTACACTGCCATCACCGTCACAAGCACCCCGCCAATTGACGAGGGTATAACCGGTTCTTTGGGTTTCGGTGGCCCGATAGTTGCCTGGAGCAAGCGTTACGCTTTGGCCTGATCTTAAAGTTTGGCCTCCAATCTTAAGCTCAAAGTCTCCCGGCTGGGCAGTGCCGCCGTTGTCGTTTCGCACTTCTTTGACCAGAGTGACTCTCGCTGAGCCTGCTGGTGCAGGAGCAACATCATCATTGGTTGCCAAACAGGTGACATTCTGGCCGGCGCTCAGGCTGACGTTTCCATTCCCGTCGCAAGCTCCGCGCCAGCCCAAAAGCTGGTATCCGGTTCTTTGATTTTCAGTAGCCTGATAATTCCCGGGGTTCAAATTTACGGTTTGGCCGCTGCGAATGGTCTGGCCGCCTATACGCAATTCAAAATCTTCCGGCCGGGCCGTGCCGCCGTTGTCGTTTCGCACTTCTTTGAGCAAAGTCACGCGCGCCTGAGTCGGAGGGCAGGTTCGAGTGAGGGTGACCTCATTGTTTCTGCCGCCTCCGCTGTTGGCATTGCCGCTGGCATTGTTATATCCGGATTTGGAAACGGTCCAGCCGATATCGGTATTGGCTTGCACGCCAAAATGGGCAAAGCCGTTGCCGTCTGTGGTGCGGCTCGCGCCATTTCCAAAATCACGATTAATCGCGACGGCGGCATTCACCACCGGTTGGCTGTTGCAGGCGTCTCTAACATTAAACGTAAAGTCGACGAACGTTACTGGACAGCCGTTGTTTCTCTGCAAGGCATAAGAAACAGTTTGGTCAGAAGTAAGAACTATCTCGTCAGTATCCATACTCTCATGATTGTCAGCGGTAATATGCAAATAAAACACTCCAGGATTTAAACCCTGGAAAGTAAACCGGCCGGAGCTGTCGGTGACACCAAAAGCGCCGTCATCCGGGCCGTTGACAATGATGATTTGGGCGATCACCGGCCCGCAATCGTCAGTGACATTAACCGTAAGATTTAGGCTCTCTTCTGCCTTGGTGAAGCCCATAAAGCTAACAACCAAAGCGATAACCAAGCCTAAAGCTGCGGTTTTAGCAAATCTGATTGATTTGTGAACAATAGGGTCTGCCATATATCCTTGTGCAAAACAGGTAAGAATACATGATTATTGCTCCCAAGTCAAGCCCGGCTGCCGGCAGGTGAGATTCTAAAGACTCTGCAAGATAGCGGTAACGACATACCTGTCCTTGGCTGTGCCGATGGGCCAGCAGGTGGAAAGATTTAATTTGGCAGTCGAGTTGTCTACAAACTGGCTTTGATCATCGGGGCGGTAAACATTCTCAGACGCAACCCGGTAGCGGTAGTTATACAATTTTCCATCCAAGCCGTAGATGTCGACAAAGATGTCATCGCCCGCCTCCAGGGCATTGAGGCGCGCGAACACTTGCTTATATGGATGCTTCTTCCATGGATAATCAGAGGAATGGCCGGAGACATACACTGTCCCCTGTTCACCGGGCAAGGCCGTGCCCGGATAATGCACTACGCCGCGGGTGAGGTCCTTGTCAAAATCCTTCGGATCTTTCGACCAAACAATCGGAACTTGCAAATTCAATTTCGGAATCGACAAATGACCCTCGCGATTGAAATCATAATTTATTTTCGCAGCACCCAAGACCGCCGCCTCCGCCTGATGCTGACCAATTGAAGCATTGTTAAAACTTATTCTGTTGCTTATTTTAATTAAGTCCACGGTTTCGGCCAATTTTTTCTGTCTTTCGGTAAAGACCCCGCTTCCCCACGGATTAGTGGAGTTAATCAGCTCGATTCCATCAGAAAAACCATCCGAATCCGAATCGGCAATTGTCGGATTGGTGCGCATGGCGAATTCATCAATGTTAGAAAGCCCATCGCGGTCAATGTCATTGGCGGGTTCAAGCGATTCTTTATCGCCGACCGAGAAGAAATAACCGCCCATCCAGGAATAATATTCGGTTAAGTCCTCACCCAGAATCTGCTCGTCTTCCGCCTGAGCAAACCAGCCGGTTACTTGGCTGGTCAGCGACTGAAAATTAAGTACTGTGTAGAAAAAAAGAAACGCGGCCAAGAACACGGCGGGATAGACGAAAAAACTTGATTGATAAGTTTTTGACAATCGGGCAAACACGGCGCCGAGTGTACTTTGGGTCTCGGGTTTAGTGACGGCAGGTTCTCCAGATATCGAAGCTTCCTTAGCTTCTTTATGCTCAATCATGGGCAAGTTAATAGGAGCCTGAGTGATTTTGCCCGCATTGCCGACAATTAAATTATCGCCAAGTTTAAGAAGGCGATGAATTTCGCTCGCGTAACGGATATTTTCGTCTGCTATGGGTTCTTGGTGAGACATTCTGGATAAGGTCCAGTTAATGGCTTTAGTTCTAAACACCAAAGTTTAACATAAAACAGCCAGCTTGTCAATGCCAAACATTTCTTTTAAACTAATAATAACCAACTCGTCTAAAAAGTGAATGAGATTAAAAGACTATTTTTTGGCTTCCGAAACCAACGATTACCAGCCTTGGATTACCAAACCGGTAGCACTTTTTTCTTTTTGCCTAATCATATGGGCCCTGCGCCTGCTTTTGCCCAGTGCTTTCACCTTCGCTTCTCCGGGCATTGATGCAGGCGTGTTGATGGACAAAATCAACCAGGAGCGGACTAATCGCTTTATCCCGAGCCTTGTCACGAACTCCAAGCTCATTGCTGCTGCCGCGAGCAAATCCAACGATATGCTTACTCGAAGTTACTTCGCCCACGTCGACCCGGACGGCAATTATGTCTGGTACCGCATTGAAAACGCGGGATACAAGCCTTACCTCACTCTGGGAGAAAATTTGGCAATCGACTTCAATGACGCGCAGTCGGTTATAGAGGCGTGGATGAACAGCCCGACGCACAGGGCGAACATCGTAAACGAAAAATTCCAGGACCAGGGACTGGCCTCCATTTACGGCTTATACGAACCAGGCCACTCCACCATTGCGATTACCAGCTTGTTCGGCGCTCTGCTTAAAAAATCTTCGCCCCCTCCTCCGCCGCCGGCCGCCGCATCAAAACCAAAACCTCCCCCGCCGCCCTCAAGTTTAGCTACCAAACCACCGCCTACACCTCAACCTGCCCCTCCCCCGCCAGCACCTCAACAGCCCGAAAACAAACCAACCGTCACAATCAATCCTGACATCAAACTGACCAAAAAAATAATTGATGAAGAACTCATCTTCGAACTCGACGTGGTCGTATCGGGTAGTCCGAGTATGGTCAAAGCCTCTCTCAAAGACAAAACCATAGAACTCCTCCCTTCTGCCATCGTCGGACAATTTTTGGGTGTTTTCACATTCCCCAAACAAAGCGACTTTTCTTCGGAGAAAATTAAAATTTCGGCCGTCGATAAAAATGGGACGGAAACTTCTTCGGAATTTGAGATCGGAGATCTCCCAAGCGCGGACTACGCAGTAACTGGAACAGTCTCGCCGGCCTCGGAGTACCACTTCATAAAAATCCTAAAAATAATCTTCAGCGTTTTTGCCCTCATCTACTTGGTATTTTTGATAATCGATTCGATTATCATCCACCGAGCCAAAATAAAAAGGACGACTATTCACAGCAGTCCCCATTCCCTATTATTTCTATTAATTGTACTGGTTAATTTAATTTCAATCTGGGTTTAGATGCGGCCGCGAGGGGTGACGAGGATCCCGAGCGGCTCAGTCAATTCTCGGGGCAAAATCCTGCCCAGCGGCCAAAACCGACAAAATCAAAACCAGCATGGCCACGTATTCGAAGGCCAGCTTTTTTGTGAGATTTTTTTCCAGATGATGATGAATAATCCCCCACAAACTGTTATAGACTCCCGTAATTACCAGTCCTCCGGTCAAATAGTTTATGCCCCAGTAAGAATGGATGATGTAGCCGGTCGCTGATGTCAAAAGCGATATTGCCATTACCGGGACGACAACATTAGGCGAAAGCAAGCGAAGTTGAAACAAAGCCTGATAAATCAAAATAAAAGTCAAAGCGAACACAGCCAAGACGAGCAAGCTCCAGTGCATCCCAAAGTACCACGTCAGTCCCAGCGCCGCCGAAAAAATCAGGAACGCCGCATAGAGCTTGACGAGAGCCAAAACCCGAACTCCCACTTCATGCATCTCGAGCTTCTTGCTTAGAAAATCCTTGAAATACCAATAGGCCACCGTCATGGCTAGGCTGGCTGACACGACGATCACCTGCTTCGTTGATTCCTTGAACAGATTTAAGAAAAGCAGCGCCACGACCGCCCAATAAATAACTCCGGGCAAAATCAAAAAATTCTGCAAGTGCCGGAAATGATGCCAGTTGATTATGTACCGGAAGCGCTCCTTCATGGCAGCGGCGAACATGCCCGCCTTAATCTCGCCGCTCAAAATCGCTCCGATAATGCTTCGCTCCTTAAGATGCAAATCAAAAATAAAAGTCAGCCAGAAAACGTGGAATAGATAAATATATATAGAAAGCTCTAGGTAGGTTTTGATTTGATAAAGCCCCACAGCGAGGCTAAGCGCTTCGAAGCCTAAAAACGCGCCTACACTTACGATCAGCGTGGAAAGGAACTTTTGTTTTTGAGGTGTCATCAGCGCCTTCATGCTATATCTATGTTAAGCATAAGTATAACTTTTATGATTTCATAAGACCGGATTTTTTTCTTGCCAACTGCGTTGCTTTATAAAGCGTTTCAAATGTTCCGGCATCGATCCACTCGCCTTTGACTATATCGACCTTAAGCTCGCCTTTCGCTAGATACCAATTATGAAGCTCAGTTATCTCAAGCTCGCCGCGTGCGGAAGGTTTGGCCTGTTTCGCCGCTTCCACGACGCGGTTGTCATACAGATATAAACCGGTAATCGCATAATCAGACAAGTATTCTTTGGGCTTTTCTTCAATCTTTACGGCATTCATGTTTTCATCGAATTTCACCACGCCAAATCTTTCTGGATCCGGGACTTTCTTAGCGAAGATATGTCCGCCTGACCTAAAATTCCTGATCGTTTCGGACATGTCGTCCTCGAAAATATTATCGCCCAGAATCATGGCGACATTATTGCTGTCAATGAAATTCTCGCCGATAATAAAAGCGTGCGCCAGGCCCTCCGGCTTATCTTGAATCTCGTAAGCGAACCTTGCTCCATACTGCTTGCCCGAACCCAAAAGCTTCAAATAATCGCCGGCGTGGTCCGGAGCGACGATAATCAAAATGTCCTTGATGCCCGCCTTGAGCAGAATCTCAAGCGGGTACATAATCATCGGCTTGTCATACACTGGCAAAAGCTGCTTGCTCGTGACTTTCGTAAGCGGCAGTAGCCTTGTGCCATATCCGCCGGATAAAATTATGCCTTTCATGTTTCTAAATATTCCTTCAAAGCCTCAGCCCACGGTCGAAGTTCGATGAACTTCGTGTTGTTCAGAATGCCGTATTTGGGCCGGGCGGCTTTTCTTTTACCCGCAAATTTTTGAGCTTCAACAGCCGAAACATTAACCTCGATGTTCTTTATGGCAAAAATTTCCTTGGCCCAGTCATACCACGAAGTAAAACCGGCATTGGTCAGGTGATAAATGCCGAACGGCTTGTCTATCTTGACCAAAGCGGCAACCGCTTCGGCCAAATCCTTGGTGTAAGTCGGACTGGCGAATTCGTCTTCGATCGCTTCGATTGGCTGTCCTTTTTGACCAAGCGTCAGCATAACTTCTACAAAACTTTTTTTCATCCCGGGTTTGCCGTAAAGCCAAGCGGTGCGAATCAAATAAAATTTATCCGTGTTTTTCTGAAGTTCTATTTCCCCCAAAAGCTTGGATTTGCCGTAAGCCGAACGCGGATTTGGGATATCATCCTCATTGTACCCCTCCTGTTTGCCGCCGTCGAATACGTAGTTGGTGCTGAAATGCACCAAGGGAATGCCTAAACCGTTGCAAGCCTTGGCAACAAAACCGACTGCGTAGCCATTGATATTTTCCGCTGCCGAGCGATTTTCCTCGGCTCCGTCGACGTCATTATACGCCGCGCAATTAATCACCATTTCCGGCTTGGCTTCGGCTATCTTCGCAGTGATGCCGGCTTCATCCGTAATGTCGACCTGTTCACGATCCCAACCCAAAGCGCTATTGCCATAAAGCTCAAGAAACTCCTGCCCCAAACTTCCCTTGCTTCCGAGAATCAAGGCTTTCATGGCTTTAAATCTTTCAGCATTGGATTGCTGCGGTCTTTGTCGGAAATTATTGCCTTATCCAAAGAAACCGGCCATTTTATAGCCAAGTCAGGATCCGCGACATTTATAGAGCGATATTTAGAATCAGACGACCAGTGCTTGTTAACCAAATAAGAATAATACGTATCCGGCTCTAGAGTCTGATAAGAATTGGCCACGTCTTCAGGTAAAAACACCGCCTTAGTCGGGGTAATTTCAACTGTCACGATAGTGCCAAATCTTTCTCCTTTACGTAAATCGACAAACGCGGCAAAAACCCTGCCTTTAATCACGGAAATATACTTGTCCCATGGTTCGGCGTGAATACCACGAATAACTCCCACATCTCTGTTGTAAGAAATATTTTGCTGTACGGGATTGAATGACTCCGGGAATCCTGCTGCGACGAGTTTTTCTTTTTGAAACTTTTCCTGAAAGTACCCTCTTTCATCTTCGATCAAGGAGATGTCAATCTCAAGCAATCCAGAAATTGCAGTCTCTTTAATTTTAAACTCTGTAGTCGGCACTTTAATACGATAATGTATTTAATTCCATGCTTTTAGCGCTGCCACCCTACTACTAAGAACACGCTTAACTGTTTTCGATTTCTTTTTTTGATCGGACAATCTTTCGACAACTATTTTATAACCCTGACCAAATGTTTCTTTCCAATTTTGAATCTTAGCTATGGTCGTATCGCTGATATTCAAAGCGTTTCTGATTTGTTCATACGTCAGACCCTGCTCAAGCATAGTCACAACCTGTAAGCGTTTTGCCAGCATTTGAATTTCTGTATGGGTCAAGATGTCATGCAGAAAAGCGTGCACCTCCTCTTTATTCTTTAGGGTAGCAAAAGCCCTCCATAGCTGTTCGATCATTAAACCCATTTTGTCGCCGGCAAGCTTTTTTCTTGATAACTTAGTCATACTTTAATACGATAATGTATTTTTATTTTAGCACATCATATTGCTTTTGATAATAATTCTTATATTCTTGCGAGTCTTTTATCTTTTTCCACCATTCTTGGTTGTTCTTATACCATTCTACGGTTAACCGGACAGTCTCATCCAAACTATATTTTGGCTTCCAGTCAAGTTCTCTTTTAATTTTATTGTTGTCCAAGGCGTATTTCTCATCATGTCCGGGACGGTCGGCAACAAATTCAATTCTGTCCTCAGGCAGATTCATCAGCTTTAAGATTTTTTTAATTACTTCCAGATTACTTACGGGCTCGTTGTCGGGCGAAACGAAGTAAGTTTCGCCGGGCTTGCCTTTTTGCAGAATCAAGTCAATCGCAGAGCAATGGTCCTCGACGTAGAGCCATTCGCGGACATGCTGGCCCTGGCCGTAAACAGGGATTTTTTTTCCTTCCAGTAAATTCGTAATCGCGAGCGGAAATAATTTTTCCGGATACATATATGGTCCGATATTGTTGGCACAATTCGTAATTGTTGCCGACAGGCTGTAAGTATGAAAATAGGCCCGGACGAGATGGTCAGATGCCGCCTTGCTTGCGGAGTAAGGGCTCCTGGGATTATACGGCGACTGTTCCGTCCATTTTTCGTCTGAGTTCAATGCGATGGAGCCGTAAACTTCGTCAGTCGAGACATGATGGTAGCGCTTGACCTTGTGTCTCAACGCCGCGTCTAGCAAAACTTGCGTACCCAAGACATTGGTCCGGACAAAAGCCGCGGGTTCGTGGATTGAACGGTCGACATGGCTTTCGGCGGCAAAATTAACGACGACGTCCGCACCATTCATGGCTTCATTGACGACTTTCGGCTCCGCAATGTCGCCTTTGATAAAGGTATAACGAAGATCACCTTCGTAAGCTTTCAAATTTTCTAGATTGCCGGCATAGGTCAGCTTGTCCAAATTGACAATTTCGGCGTCCGGATGATGCTCAACCAGATAGTGAATGAAATTGGAGCCGATGAATCCCGCTCCGCCGGTAATGAGATACTTCATGCCAGCAGCTTTTTTATTTCTTCCGCAAGCTCTTGGCGGTTTTTCGGTTCAGAATCGCCGTGCGGCCAGGGCATTAAATTATCATTGCTGAACCGCGGAATCAGGTGAAAGTGCAGATGAAAAACCACCTGGCCGGCCGCAGCGCCATGATTGGTGCTGATGTTCATGCCGTGGGCCCCGACTGCCTTCATCACCGCCGCTCCGATTTTTTTGATTTCCGGAATCAAAGCCTCAAGCACGTCATCTTCGGTCGAGAGAAAGTCATTAGAGTGCTTTTTGGGAACGACCAAAGTGTGGCCCTTGGAAACGGGACGAATGTCCAAGAAGGCCACGACCGAGTCGTCTTCATAGACTATCTCGGCCGGTATTTCTTTGTTTACTATTTTGCAGAAAATGCATTGCTCGGACATATGCTTTGTTGTGTTATTTGGTTGCCTCAAGATTAATTACAAACTCCAATTCTTGCTTCCCGCGCAACAGCTTAACTTTCATCTCCCCTATCGGATGCCTGTTCAAAATCTGCTCAAAACTTCCCACCTCCTGTCCATCAATTTGGTAGATCAAGTCATTCGCAATAATGCCCGCCGCATGGGCCGCTGAATTTTTTTCAACCCCGACTATTAGGGCGCCCGTCCTGTCCAACCCCCGAAGTCTTGCGCCCATCGCAGAAAGCTGGATATATGTTGCTCCAAGGCGAGGCCGCGCGATTTTGCCGCTGGCCAGATAAGAAGACAGGGCAGTTTGAATATTTTCGGAAATAATAATCCTTCCGGAAGTATCAACCATTCCAATTAACCTTCCCTCCAGATTAATCAGGGGGCTTCCCAGGAAACCGCGATTCAAGCCTGCCTCGATAACAAAGCTTTCGCTTAAAATTTCCGACGAAAAGACCTCAAAAAAACCTTTGTTGTCTGAAACACTTCTGACTATGAACCCGCTCAAAAAGTCCCGGCCGAACTCTTTGTTCAATTGTCCCACAGTCAGGACCTTTTGGCCAGACAGCATTTTGTGGGCTTCGGCAAACGGGAGCACCGAGGGCGTTTTGGCTTCGATGGTCAGTACTGCCAAATTGCTTTTCGGATCAAACGCCCGCACCAATCCGGTAAAGCTGCTGCCGTCATTTAACACTGCCAAAACCTCATTAAAACTTCCCACTGCCGACTTTGATGTGAAGATTAAGCCGTCGGACGAGAGTATTATGCCGTTGCCCAGGAAAGATAAATTCGATTTCTGGTACAAAGAAACAGTGGCGCTTGACGCTTGTTTGGCCAGTTCGATGAAGTTGGCTCCTTCATTGAGAACGATTTCTTCGCGTCTGGTGATGATGATTGGCGCGTTGTTGACGTACCTCTGAAGCCACCCGAAGCCTTTCACGGTTGAAAGCCTCGGAACCAGGCCTCGGTCAAAAACAATGCCTCCCAAAGCTCCGGCCAAGATTGCTGCGGCCAAAAAATAAATCAACTGCTTACGCTTCATAAATAACCTTCTTTTCTAAGCAGTTTTATTTTGCTTTTAAGTCCGCCCTGCGCTGAATAGCCTCCCAAGCCATTGCTTGCCACGACCCTATGGCAGGGAATGAACGGCGCATCCATGTTTTTAGATAAGGCTTGTCCTACGGCCCGAGCAGCACGCGGTTTGCCTATCCTTCGCGCCACCTCGGCATAAGTCAAAACGCGCCCTTTGGGAATCTTGAGAATAGTTTTGAAGACGCGGGTTTGGAAGTCAGTATATTTGGACCAATTTATTTTCATATATCTACTCAAATAACGGCATCCAGGAAGCGGTGGCGAGAACGGCTGCCAAAACAAGAGTAACCAGCATCGACTGCCAATAAATTTTTTTGCTGGTCAATTTGCCAAAAAAAGCCGCCAAGGCAAACGCCCAGAGCAGATAGAATATGAGAAATAAAACTATGGCATTGACCAAAAAATGGGTTGGCCAAAGCATAAGGCCTACGGCCGACTCGGCAATCACTACTGTTATAAGAAGGAAGAAATATTTTTTTGAAGGGAGAGTGATTCCGGCGAACCCCTGCAGAGTGAGCCCAACAGTGAACGCGGTAATCAGGGCGATCTCCCACCAGAAACTGAAATTTACGAAGTAAAAAGCTGAAGCAAATAATCCCAAATAAATCAGAAAAACCGTGAGCAAAAATATATTTTGCAGGTAGTGGCTTTCCTTGCCCAGCGTCCGCTCCAGATAAAAAAAACTGATGCCGGCCAAAATAAGGAAAATCAATCCTGGCTTCTGGCTTGGAATAACGGCATAAGTCCCGGCCGCCCCGACCAGAAAAAAAATTGGCAGCAATAAATGAGACCAATAAAATCCCAACCGCTTGTAGTTGATAAAGGTCGCAACTGCCGCCAGGACAACTATTGATGCTCCCATTAATGGCAAGTTGCCGCTGCTTCCCAATAATGCAACTACCAATAATATCGATAGAATTACAGGAGAAATTTTATGCAACATAGAGACTATAGGATACCAATACCGCGATTACTTTTCAACCGCTCGATTTATCCTAAAGAGCATCACCGAAGCAAAGACAATTACCATAAAAGCCACGACCTGGTCAGCTCGAAAACCTTGAATGAACACGCTGTCGACTCTGAGCGGTTCGATAAAAAACCTGCTCAAGGAATACAAAATCAAATACAAGAGACCCAATGACCCGTTTTTAAGCCTTCCAGCCAGCTTGTTTAGCAGGAAAAAAATCAAAATGCTCGCTATCGCCTCATAAAGAAAAACTGGATGATGATACTGTTTGGTGCTGCTTACATGCATCCTCCAAGGCAAATCGGTTGCATAGCCATAGGCCTCCTGATTGAAAAAATTTCCGAATCGGCCGAGGGCCTGGCCCAACGGCAGCGCAAGCGCCACCAAATCGAGGAGTTGAAGCTTACTGTACGCTTTTTTGCGGCTGAAAAACCAGATGAACGCAACTCCTCCCAACAGTGCCCCGAATATCGACAATCCGCCATGCCATATTTTATAAATTTCCGAAGGATGCTTGGCAAAGAACGGCCAATCGAAAATGACGTAATAGATTCTGGCCGAAATCAATCCGACCAAAATCAGCCAGAACGCCAGCTCGTCCACCTCAGATTTGTCTATTCCGAAGCGCCAGGAATTTCTTCTGGCCACAAGATATGCCAGAAGAATTGCCAGAGCCAAAATCAGGCCGTACCAACGAATCGAAATTACGCCGAGATTGATAACGGGATTGGGGGTAATATTCCCCCTGAACGCCGGAATGAAGAACAAAAAAATCGCCCCGAGAGCGAGATTGGCTAGAATTAGAACAAGGACAATTTTGAATTTTGAATTATGCATATTGCTTAACTATCAGGGTTTAAGCGTTAGGCCGCAGCTACCCCCTCTTGGAACAAGAGGGGGTAGGGGGAGTTAGAACACAAGCGTTCTTACCATCTAACCCCCTCTTACTCCCCCTTGTTCCAAGGGGGAGTATCCGAACGCTTATCATAAAACACTTGAAAATTAAAACAGCGCTGCTTGCCTGGTGAGCGGCTTTCTGACTTCCGGTTCGGGGAAGGAAATTTTGATTTCCTTGATCTCGAAGTAATCCTTAAACAAAAGTTTGCCGTACCTGCCTACATAGTCATAAAGTTCTTTGGTGATTTTGACGTCATCGGTGCAGTATTTTTTCAACTCCTCGATCCGGCCGGCCTTATACAGCTTCAAAGCTTCCAAGCCGTCGCCGCTCTTGCCCATGCCCAAGGTAGTTTGGGCCAAATTGTCCAGTTTGACCCGGTGGCCGATTAATTTCTCCGCCTCCGCCAATATATCCAGGGTCGGGATATCCTTGAGCGAAAAACTTATATACGGCTGCAGCACCGGGAAGTCAAAGTTAATGATGTTGAAGCCGATAACCTGGTCGGCTTCCGAAATCATTTCGCCGGCCCGGTAAAGCTGGTTTTCGTCGAAGCAGAAAAATTTATCCTGGGCGTAAGAGTATATCCCGCAAACCGAAACCTTGAGCAAGTGGTTGCGGTCCCGCCCGCCAACTTCGTCAAATGATTTTTGGGTTTCTAAATCGAGAACGATTTTATTTACTGCCATTTAGATTTCTTAAAATACCAATCAATTATAACATAGGTGATTTAAAAAATAAAAAAGACCTAGAAAACTTAATCTCTAGGTCTGCTCCTCCAGACCGTCTCCTGTAACTGCTAAAAACAATTATACATTAAAAAAGAGCTGACACTACCGGGTATCAGCCCAGCTTTCGCTCGGGGACAACAAACCCCAAGCATAATAGCGCAATCCAGACCCGTGAGATAATCCGCACGACATTGGCTTCCGGCAGGCCTAACTAGCTGACCTTGCCATTGCTTGCTTCAGCCTCCTGGCGGCACAGGCGTGGAGCTGAGAGACTCGCGATTCGTTAACCCCGATTGCGGCGCCTATCTGCCTCATGGTCTGCTCGCCGAAGTAGTAGAGAACAATCACCTTCTGCTCACGTGGTGGGAGCGTGGCGATGGCTCTACGGACCAGCTGGCGTACTTCCTGCCTTTCCAAAGCTTTATCAGGCTGCTCAGGCTCAGGCGGGACCAAGGACGAAGGCAACAGTGAAGAATCTACACCGTCGCTGTTTGTCAGAGGCGAGGTCGACTCGATAATGTTGATCCGGATGATCCTTTTCTCGAGGCGGCGCTCGCTCGTCTGGAGACGTCTGGCTAGATCGGCCAGGGATGGTTCTTCGCCCAGCTCGCGCCTGAGTTCTTCACATGCCGCTTCCAGCTCACGACGCTGCCGGCGCACTCCTCGCGGCCAGGCGTCTTTGCGCAAGGCGTCAATCATGGCTCCGCGAATCCGGCGCTCGGCAAAAGTCTGAAACTTGATTCCCCGTCGCTTGTCGAATCGGCGTGCTGCGTCAATCAACCCCAGCACTCCGTCTTGAACCAGGTCGTTCACTTCAACCGAATACGGCATGGTTGCAGCCACCCGACGAGCGAGCTGCTCCACGAACGGAATACATTCCAACACTCTTGCTTCCTGTTCCTCAGGAAGCAACATGGTCCGTGCGCTCATGTAAATCCTCCTGATGAACGTGAATAAACGAATTATAACACAAACGCCGACAACTATGGTATAATGGTCAAGCAAATTTCATGCAAAGAACCTTAATCAAAGACACAATCAACCTAAGCAAATAGCTTGTAGTTTAGAGTCTTACAGTAACGAAGCCGGTATAGTCTAAAGATGACGTCAGACGTCCAACCTAAACGATACTGGTTTCGTAACCTCTTAACCCTAAACTAAATAAGTTTACGAAAATAATGCAGCGGACACTCATAAAAGACACAGTTAATAAAATTGGCCAAACCGTGCTTCTAAAAGGCTGGGTAAACATCAGGCGCGATTCATCCACAAGCTGATGTTCTCCAATTGCGCGCTTAAATAATTTGTTTTATCATATCTATATGAGACAATCTACAATTACCAAAATTAAAAATGGCAAAATAACCCTGCCTAAGGACCTACAAAAAGAATGGAAAGAAGGCGAGGTGCTTTTCATGCGCTCATCAGGCGGCTTTCTCATCAAGTCCATTACTCCTCCTTCCCTGTCAGCTCTACGACCGAAACTAAAAAAATTAGGCAAACTTGTATCCAGCAAGGATATTGATGACGCCGTCAGCTGGGCCCGACAAAAAACCTATGCTGGTCGTACTTGATACTAACGTTTTGATATCAGCGCTGCTTTATAAGAAACGTCTGGGTAAAATAGGTGATTTGATTGAACAAGGGAGCTTGACTCCCTGTTTTATTGCGTCAACCTGGAGAGAACTAGAGAGTGTCCTTCGTTACCCCAAGTTTCAGCCCAAAATAAAATCGCTAAATACAACGCCTGAAGAAATCGCTCAATCACTCAGTTTGCAAAGCGCGATATTTCCCGACCCTAACAATGTTCCCAAGTTAGTCACACATTCTGGCGACAATTTTATCCTTGCTACAACTATTGCCGCAAAAGCTTCTTATATCATTACTGGCGACAAAGAGTTGCTTGCCCTTAAAAAATTTAAAAACACGTCTATTATTTCTCCAGTTCAATTCACCCAGATTGTGTTATAATATCTATACTTTTCTATGCAACGAACCCTAACCAAAGATACTATCAACAAAACCGGCGGCGCTGTCCTTTTGAAAGGCTGGGTAAACGTGCGCCGCGACCACGGCAAGCTGATTTTTTTGGATTTGCGCGACATGAGCGGACTGGTGCAGTTGGTCGTGAACCCAAAAGTCTCAAACGAAGCGCATAAGAACGCTTCCGAAGTCCGGAATGAATACGTACTCGAAGTTGAAGGCTTGGTTAAACAGCGCGACGCCAAGCTTATAAATCCGAACATCGAAACCGGCAAAATTGAGATCGAGGTCACAAAGCTAAATGTGATAAGCAGGTCCAAAGCATTGCCGTTTGATATCACTTCCGATACGACAAACGTTTCGGAAGAAGTACGGCTCAAATACCGGTATCTTGATCTACGCAACGAGCGAATGAAAAAAAATCTCAGACTGCGCCACAAGGTGATTCACTTTATCCGCAACTATCTCACGGATCAAGGATTTACCGAAGTCCAAACGCCGATACTCACCAAATCAACGCCGGAAGGAGCCCGCGATTATTTGGTGCCGTCCAGGATTTATCCGGGCAAATTCTTCGCATTGCCCCAGTCGCCTCAGCAATACAAGCAGCTGTTGATGGTGGCCGGCTTGGAAAAATATTTTCAGATAGCACCCTGCTTTCGCGATGAAGACGCCAGAGCCGACCGGAGTCCCGGTGAATTTTACCAGCTTGACCTTGAAATGTCTTTTGTTACCCAAAACGACATTTTAGAATTAACTGAAGACCTATATACCAAACTCGTCGAAGCCATTACACCAGAAAAACGAATTACTCAAAAACCCTGGCCCCGAATAAGCTATAAGCAAGCGAAAGAAAAATACGGTAACGATAAACCTGACCTACGCAAGGACAAAGACGATCCCAACGAATTAGCTTTTTGCTGGGTACTCGACTTTCCGCTTTTTACCGAGCAGACCGAGGAAGACTTTTTCCACGGCTCAGGTGAAAGCAAGTGGGCTCCTTCGCATCATATGTTTACATCTCCGCATCCCGATGATCTAGCGCTTCTTGACAAGGATCCCGGCAAAGTCCGCGGCCTTCAGCATGACTTGGTCCTAAATGGCGTGGAAATCGGCGGCGGCAGCATTCGGATTCATGACCCCCAAATTCAGGAAAAAATATTCGATCTAATCGGATTCACGGACGAGCAAAAAAATCAGTTCGCCCACATGCTGGAAGCGTTTGCTTACGGCGTTCCGCCCCACGGCGGCATCGCGCCGGGCATTGACCGCTTCGTCCGAATTTTGGCCGGTGAGGATAAAATCGCGGAAGTCATCGCCTTTCCCCTTTCCGGCGCTGTGCGGGATCCCTTAATGGGGTCGCCATCCGAAGTCTCGCCCAAACAGCTCAAGGAATTGCATCTTAAAGTGGATTTGCCAAAAGAGAAAAAATAGTAACGCAACCCTGAACTTGATTCAGGGTCTCAAGATGAGATCCTGACTTTCGTCAGGATTGCGAGATATATTATGCCAATATCTAAATCTCTCGAAAAACTATTAAAGCAAAACAAAGTCAAATACGAACTAGCGCAACACCGCAAGGTCTTCACGGCTTTTGATGCGGCCGAAACCCAGCATATCAAGGAGTCGGAAGTCGCCAAGGCCGTCTTGCTTAAGGGAAAGAAAAATCTTTATTTGGCCGTGCTCCCTGCGGGAAACAACTGCGATTTTAAAGCCTTGTCAAAACTCGCCGGAGACAAGGTTTCAATGGCAAAAGAAAAGGATATTAATACAAAGCTCAAGACAAAAATTGGTCTGATTGCGCCGTTTGGGTCGTTGTTTAAAATCCCTGTATTCCTCGATACAAAACTTTTAAAAAACAAGAAGCTCAATCTGCCGGCGGGCTCTTATACGGAATCAGTCGTATTGGCGACGAAGGATTATCTTAAATTAGAAAATCCGGTTTTAGGTAACTTTAGCATTAAGAAATAACTCCCCCGCAAAGCCCGACGCAATTTCACCCCCTCTTAAATTAAGAGAGGGTGTCAAAGCCCAATCCAAAGCGGGGGCGTTATAACACAATGAAAGTCAAAATTGATCAATTCGAAGGTCCGCTGGATCTTCTTTTGCAGCTGATTGAAAACCAGGAATTGGACATCACCACGGTTTCGCTGGCGAAGGTCACGGAGCAATTCTTGGCTTACGTGCGCAGCTTGCCCGCCGAAGCCTCTGGCGAAGGCGGGGAAAAAAACCCGACGCATTTGGCGGACTTTTTGGTCATCGCGGCCAAGCTTTTGGTAATCAAGTCCAAAGCCTTGCTGCCCAATTTGGATTTGGGCGCGGAAGATGAGGAAACTGCCTTTGATCTCACCGCCCAGCTGCTGCTTTACAAAAAATTCAAAGAGGCGGCTCTGTTTTTAAAAAAACTGGATTCAAAAAGAAGACAATCTTGGATTCGGCAGTTCGATATTCAAAACCTGGTGGTTTTCTTGCCTGACCCCGGCTTGACTGCCCAAACTCTCGGAAGCCACCTCAAGGTTCTGGCCGAGGAACTCAAAGAAATCATCAGGCATCCTCAGGACGTCATAAAAGAAGTCGTTTCGATAAGCGAAAAAATCTCGCACATACAGAAATTAATTTCCGAAAAACTGGAAACTTCCCTGGCGGCTCTAATCAAGGATTCCAAAAGCAAGACCGAAGTCATCGTCACATTCTTGGCTTTATTGGAATTAATCAAACAGCGGGTCCTGACAGTTGAGCAGAATGAGATGTTCGGAGATGTTATGATTAAGAAAACTGGCTAAGATTATTTAAAGCCTTAGGATCCTCCCCCTTGGAACAAGGGGGAGTTAGAGGGGGTTAGAGGCAAAGGTTCTTTGTGATCTAACTCCCCCTACCCCCTCTTATTCTAAGAGGGGGTAGCTACAGCCGAATGCTACAAAGCTATCCCCATGGACCCTAATAAACTTAAATCTCAAATTCTCTCCGTCCTATTCGCGGCTTCCAAGCCCGTAACCCTCAAAGAACTTTGCGATGTTTTGGAAGTTTCTGAAGAAGAAATAAAAAACGCCGTAGCTTCGATTACGGCGCAAAACCAAGGCTCCGGCATCGTGCTTCTGGCTCACAACAACAAGCTGCAGCTGGCCACCAATCCGGACAACAGCACCGTGGTCAAGCAATTTTTGTCGCTGGAGCTCCGGGAAAAATTAACGGACGCGGCCTTGGAAACTTTGGCCGTTATCGCCTACCGCCAGCCGATTTCGCGGGCGGAAGTAGAGAACATCCGAGGGGTCAATTCACAGTACACTTTGCGGCAGCTGCTGATCCGCGGCCTAATAGAAAAAGTCGGCTCCACTGCCGACCGCCGGGTCCAGCTTTATAGGACGACTTTGGAATTTATGCAGCACTTAGGGCTTAAGGATATGAAAGACCTGCCCGACTTTGAAGAGTTGACCAAAAACATCCAGCTCCCAAGCGCCTCTTTGTAGCGAAGCAAGGACCTGAGCTTGATCCTTGGTCTTTTGGATTTTTTCTTATTCCCAATCATGTTAAACCTGTCCAACGCGGTTCTTCTCAAGATACAAAACCTTGTTGAGTATCAGCGCGACCTTCAGCTCCATGGCGTCGTTGAATTTCCGCGGATCCAAGCCGGTCACTTTTCTAATTTTGTCCAGGCGGTAAAGCAGCGTGTTGCGGTGGATCTTCAGCTCTTTGGCCGTCTGCGTCAGGCTCATATTCTTGTCAAAAAATATTTCCAGGGTTTCCAGCAGATACTCTTCGGCCAACAGTTTCATCAACAGCCTTCGCACGAAATTGTCCTGCCATTTCTTGTTCCCTCCGGCAAGGGTGGCGATCATGCCTAAATCGTCGATGTGGTACATGCTCCTAATGTCCCCCATGGAGATGCCGAGGTTCAAAGCCCGGCGGGCTTCCTCATAGGCCAAAATCGAGCCGTCCTTGCCGCGGTAAAAGCTACCCACGCCGATTAGTATTCTTTCGTAAGGTATGCCCTCGAACTGCTGAGACATGAGGTTATAAAATTCCTGAGATTTGCTTCTAATTTGAGCAACCATCTCTTTGCCGTCCATGCTGTAAAGCTCGTCAACCAAAGCTACGAAGGTGTCTGAGCCGAAGTACGAAACCGCACAGCCAGAGAGCCGGCCAAAAAACTGGCTGGCAGCCTGATAAATCTTCTTTTTGTAATTCGACAGCGCCATTTGTTTTTCATCCTCCGAGGCGGTGACGTTTTCTCCAAACAGCTTCTGCCAAAACCCCACGACGTTGATGATGAAAACGATTTTATCCCGGTTCAGGTTTACGTCGAAGAGCTCGGCTTCTTCTCTTATTTTAGAGTCCTCCACCGCCAACCTTCTGTGGAGCAGGCCAAACATAAAATTATCTTTGATTTTGTCCTTATAAGGAAAACTGTCGACAACCAGGTTTTGCTGAATCAAAAGTTCAATCGTTGTTCCGATTATCTGGCGGTAATGACTATACTCTTCCGGCTTGTCCTCAATAAACAGCGCCCCGATAACCTCATTGTTATAGTTGACAGGTACGATTAAACCCGTGCCCAGAGTTGTTTTGGTCGCCTGCCCCTCAATTTCAAGCTCTTTCTTGGCGTAAATGACTTTTTTAAACTGCTCGTAATTTTTGCCGGTTTCGGAAAGCTCGGTTGAGGCCAGCACCTCTCCCTCGGTGTCGGCAACAGTAATTTTCTTCTTGAGCAGGGTGGAAAGCTTATTTACTATATTTTCCGCTATGAGCTCAGTTATTTCCATAAATTTTGTGTCATTTAATTAATGCTATGGTTTGAATATATACCTATTGCACAAAAAATCAAGTCAATTTTTGGTGATTTAAAGCATTTTTTGTACATTTTGCACAAAAAACCTCACAATATAAGCAAATTCTTTGTAATATTCAAAAATTATCTACAATTGCTTCGGCTTTTTCAACGATAATAAAGTAAAAAGTTACCCGGAATTTAAGTATTTAACCGCGAGGCGCAGTTGCAAAACTAGCCTTCGCAGGCCGGCTCATCCGGCCGAGAACGCAGGGGCGACGGGTGGCGTGGTTTTTGGGGACCCCGACAGCGCGCAACGATAGTGAGCACTGGCGGGGTAAAAACCACGGCAGGACCCGTCGCCTGCCCCGACGTAACGTCGGGGACAGCCGGTAGTTTTGTCCAACTGCGCCGAGCGCTAATTTTGAGTCAATAAGCTTTTCGCCTCCTCCCACATGCCCCAGTCATTGTGCTTGTGCGCCAGCCAGTACCACCATTCCACTCCCCAGAGATAATTTTCTTCAAATCCCACTTTTTTGGCGTAAGTGATGTTTCGTTCAAACACCTTCGGGTTCATAAGCGACAATTGGTCGGAAAGAGCGGTTTTTTCTATCCCTTCCCTAAACCAGGGCTCGGCCTGCAGTTCCACTCCAATAACCTTTTCGATTCCCGTGAACTTTTTAAGCCAACCGGCCCGAATGCGGTAGAAAAAAGACGGCAACGGGTATTGGTAATATCCCAGTCGCGGCTGATAAACCGTGCGGTACATCGTGGACCCGAACATGTCGGCTCCCAGCTTGGCCGTGGCAACCCAAGCTCCTTTCTCGCCGCTGTCGGTCAGAAGCACAGGCCGTGCGTCCAAGCCCTTTACCGCTTCGATTTCCCTGCGCACAAGTTCTTCGCCCAACTTCGGGCACTCATATCCGAATTCGAACAACGGCTCGTTTTCCACCTGCCAAACTTTGATGGCGGAGAATTGTCTGAAATGTCCCACAGCCCGTTCTATCATCCGAACTTGGGCGTTCTCTTTTTCAGTTTCAGAATCCAACTCTCTCACCCATTTTGGTTCATGGCACTCTGGCCAACGCGGCTGTTTGCGGCCCACGACCAAAATCACGTCAATCCCCTGCTTTCCCGCCTCAATCAGCATTTCATCCATGATCTGGAAATCAAATTTGTCCTTCATGGGTTCAATCATGTCCCAATACGCCATCAACCGAATCTTTTTGGGCTTAAGGTCATTGAGCACATCGAGATAAAGCGTCTTCCAGTCAAATCCGAGGTACTGCGCATGCGGGACTGAAAAATTTAAGCCAAACTGCACTAAATCCTTCGGTTCGAACTGGAAATAGAAATAAGACAAAATCGAAACGACGACAATAACGATAACTATGACAGCTTTAGTAGTTTTCATAAAGTTAGCAGGACCAGCCCAACGGTGACCAAGACGATGGCCGCGATTTTTTGGGACAAAATGGCGGCAGAAATATTTTCCCTTAAGACCTTGGGAAATCGGAGGGATAGAAAAGACGTCAACACCAAAAGGAATATAAATTGCGTCCCCTGCAAAGCATTCACAATCGTAACACTGCCGATGGAAACTGCAAAGTTCTGCAAGAATCCCCCAACGGTCCCCAAGAAGCGGGAAGAATAATAAATCGCGACATTCTTAGTCTTGGCCTCTTTCGGAGCCTGAAAAATGTACCTGCGGTTTTGAGGAGAAGCTAAGAATGCCATGGCAGTAACAAAAAATCCGAGCCTGGTCCAAACCATGCCCGAAACGTAATTGCTGACATCAAAAATATACTTGCTGAATGCCGCCGACAAAGCGAACAGGAGCGACGAAAGCACAACATACTTCAAGGCCACCGGATGCCACTGGCCAGACTCCTTTTTGAAAGAAATCAAGACTGCTCCGCAGACCAAAAAAACAAAAGCGATGTATTGTATCGCATCCAACCGCTCTCCCAATAAAACAAGAGCTAAGAACAGGGTGAAGAGCGGGGTCAGCCCGCCTTGTATGGGCAGGATTCTTGAGACCGTGGTTTTTTGAACCGCTACAAAATAATAATAAATCGCCAGCACCAGGCAAACGCCCGATATGATAGCTATGAAAAAGTCAGGAAGACTCAACGATTTAAGTCCAAACGGGGCCAACAGCAGGGAAAACGGGCCGGTAATGCCGATATAAAACGCGTAGGCTACCGGATGCCGTACAACCTTGCTGACCAAAAACTTGTCAATCACGGCGCTTATCGCAAACAGCAGGTAGGCCGAGATTGCAAAATAAATCCAAGCCATGTTAAAAGTTAACAGTTATTTCTTTGAAAACTCTGGCGCTTTCGCGGACACGCCTCTCCTGCGTTTCAAAATCCACCTCCACCAATCCAAACTTGGGGCCAAATCCGTCATGCCATTCGTAGGTGTCGGTAAGCGACCAGTAAAAATACCCTCTGACGTCCACGCCGAAATCGATGGCTTTTTTGGCCCAATAAAGATGTTCGGCGATAAATCGTTTTCTCATATCATCGGAAGCGTTGGCAATGCCGTTTTCCGTAACGTAAACGGGCTTGTTGTATTTTCTTAGAGCTCGAAGCAGATAATAAATCCCTTCCGGATGGGTTCTCCAGCCCATATCCGAGCGCGCTTCTTCCTCACTCGGCTTCACGCGCTGAAATCCTGATTTCAAATCAAGCCGCAGCCGTTCGTAAAAATAATAATTCAACCCGATGAAATCGAGCTGCTTCCTTATCTTTTCGAAAAAATAGTGATTGGCGAAAAAATTTGCAATTTTGACCGCCTGTTTGTCCGTCCACTTATTTCGATATGGCTCCATGTACACGCTATTTTTGGCCACACCGACTTTAGCGTCAGGGTTCACCTCTTTGATCGCTCTATACGCCGCCTTGTGAGCGCGGATTAGGTTGCCTATGACCTTCAAAAACCCAGGCAGGCTTTTTTTGAATGGCGGCCAGATTCCAAACCGGTACCCCATGCCTGCGTAAATTTCCGGTTCATTTATGGTCACCCACAAGTCCACTTCTGACTTTAAATTCTGGGCCAAAAACCAGGCGAAGCGCCCGAAAGCCGCAGCGCCCTCCCGCGTGGCCATGCCGCCCCTGTCGGCAAGCCACCGCGGCAGAGTGAAGTGATGCAAAGTGACCATGCGCGTCATGCCGAGGTCCTTCAGCTTTCGCAAAACCTTTTTGTAGTGCTCAAGCTCTGAAACCGACCACTTGCCCTCAGCCGGCTCAATCCGGCTCCACTCGATGGAAATCCGCATGGCGTTCAAGCCGATTTGCTTCGCCAGCGCAAAGTCTTCTTCGAAGCGGTTGTAATGATCGCAGGCCTTGCCGGATTTGGGGAGCTTGCCCATTTCCTCATACATCCACCAGTCGCTGTTTTTGTTGTTTCCTTCCACCTGGTGCGCCGAGGATGCGGCTCCCAACAAAAATCCGTTCGGCAAAGACAGTTTTATTTCTTGATTATTCATGAACCGATGAGTATATAGTAACAAAAAAAATAAGGGCCAGCCATGAGGCGAGCCCGGTTAGAAACCCGCAGCCTATAAAGCTGCATCGACATTCGAGCCGCTAGCTTTCGGCCGAAGTTGACGCCGCCTGCTGCTGGGTCGTTTGTGCGAGGAGTGCATTGAGACGAGCCTGTGCCGCCTCGAGTTCCTGTCTGGCGTACCCTCTGTTGATCTGACCCTCGGCTCTGTCCAACCTGCCCCTGTAGAACTCCACTTCCCTCCTGGCAGCTGCGATCTTGTCGTTCATGTTTATGTACCCTCCGTAAAAGAAAACAGCCCTTGTGAGGGCTGCCGAATTTGCTCAAACTCAATCAGCCTTCACGAGGAGTGAGGAATAATGATTCCGATTGATTTTGAGCCGATATTTTCCATGCCTAAGATAATAGCACAGACTTATTTTGTTGAAAAGACCCCACAAAAACGATTGACCAAAAAAAAGCCATGGCCTAAAATCGATCAATGCTTTCTATGCCTATGATTGAATCAAAAAAATAGAAAAGCTATAATTATTGGGCTTATGGCGCTATCGTCTAGCCTGGCCTAGGACACACGGTTCTCATCCGTGGAACTCGGGTTCGAATCCCGATAGCGCTGCCAAGAAAAAATCTCACATTTAGTGAGATTTTTTCTTTCTGCTTTTCAAGGCTATTCCGCAGCCACTTCTGCCGGCGCTTCAGTTGTTTCCACGACCGGTTCTTCAGCCGCCTCGGTTGTTTCCTCGGTCGGAGCCTCGCCAGAGCTTTCAGTCGTTGTAGCGTCCGGAATGACATCAGAGGGCTCTTCTGTTCCTGTTTGGTCATTGTCATTGTTATTGTCATCGTTTACCTCAATACTCTCCCCAACCACCTCCCCATTGTTATCTGTTATCTGTTCGCTGCCTGCCCCGGCCGAAGCGTCGGGGTTATCTGACGCTGATTCCTGTGTTACCCCGCATTCTCCCGCCGTATGGCTCAAACTGCCGCTTTTGACCTTCACGCAATAAATTTCGCCGGTATCTTCATCTATCAATTCTAACCCCTTGGTCCTGACCTTGGCCGCGATAATAAGTCCATTCTCATCAATGCTCCACTTGCCGGAGATTGAGGTAATGGCTTTGACATTCAGTATGCTAAAGCCGGACATGTCTATATCCTTCTCATTGACAATTTTTTCGCAAGAGGATAACTCCCCCTCACCCCCTCTTATATTAAGAGGGGGTTCCTCGGAAGGAAGTCCTCCCCCTTGGAACAAGGGGGAATTAGAGGGGGTTAGATTCGAGCAAGAAGCACTCGCCACATCCAGCTTTTGGAATACCTATACTTTGGCCGGATTCGGTCATTTTCATGGCATAACCGGGGATAGTCTTTGAAACAGTGATGTGATCACCCGGCAGTATTGGCCCATTTTCTTTCGAGACCTTGACCGGTATTTGGCCAATCAAACCAACGATTACATTACCGGTTTCCTGACCTTCAGGAGGAAGGTTGCCAACAAATGCCGAACGGTCAGATATCACCCCTAATAAAAGGACAGAATCGTCCGCCTTCACAACTCGACCGTTGTCATTGATCGATACTAAATCGCCCGCTTCCAAGCTTAAATCTCGTGTTGGGAAATATTCCGCGAAGTCCGCACCGCCGGACTCGTATGCCACGGCGTTGTTGTTCAGACGTACACGTCCCACGCCGGTCCCGTTGCTGGACGTCGTCGATCCGGCAAAGAAGTTAATGAATCGCCTTGTGCTTCCAGTTGAAGCAGTTCCGGATCGTAGGGATAAAACAGTTCCTCCGTCACTTGTGTTGCTGTTGAAAAAGGTACTGATTGTGGAATCTGATGCTCCGTCGCCGACCACGTTGAGAGTGCTGTTCGGCCCCGTCGTCCCGATGCCGACATTGCCGGCACTTCCATCAACAAATACAATGGTGTTCTGCTTTCCATCGGCGATCCTTAGATCCCTGAACTGCGTAGCACCCGCCTGATAACCTACGTAGTTGAGAAACAACTCCGAATTGGCATTGGTTTCATATTGAGCGTTTATTGTGTTGCCGGTCGAGATATATACTTCACCAAACCCGGCGCCACTGGTTGAGAATCCAGCCAAACCGGTTGAAGCCTTTCTCACGTCCAATATACCTGCAGGGCTAGTCGTCCCGATGCCGACGTTGCCGGAGGAAGTCAGAGCCAAGACATTGGTATAACCCCCTCCATTGACTTGGGAGGAGAAGTCCAGGTAGCTGGTGGGATTAGCCGTTCCTTGGACTGGCACCACCTGGGTAATCCAGTCTACTGTCTGGGAAGCGGCTGTGGCATCTGTCTTCCAGCCCTGGCCGGTTAGTCTTAATCTGGGAGAATACTGCTGGGCGGAGGCTTGGGCAGCGGTGGTGTTGGTGAGGATGTAGCCATCAGCTGAGGTGACACCAATGGCTGTTCTGGTCAGGGTTTCCGTGGTAGTCACAGCTGGGGTGGTCAGGGTAGGTGAGGTGGCCAAGACCAGATTACCCGTCCCGGTCTGATTGGTCGTGGTCAAAGCCGTGCCTCCTCCTAGAGCCAAGGAAGTGCCAGTAGCCACACCCAAGACTGGAGTTACTAATGTCGGAGTATTGGCAAAGACCAGAGCGCCACTGCCGGTCTCATCAGTGATGGCCGAGATTAAATTAGCCGAGGAAGGAGTGGCCAGCAAAGTGGCTATGCCTGTGCCTAGGCCACTGACTCCGGTGGAGATGGGCAAGCCGGTAGCGTTGGTTAAAACAGCTGAGGCGGGAGTGCCTAAAGCTGGGGTAACCAAAGTTGGCGAAGTGGCAAACACCAACGCCCCGCTCCCTGTCTCATCAGTGATGGCCGCAGCCAGGGCCGCTGATGTCGTTGGCGAGCACCCGGTGCAGCTGGTGACTGTCAAGGCGTTGAAGGTCGGAGAAGCTGCTACTTTGACACTCTGGTCAAACCAGTCATTGAGGGTAGGATTGCCTGAGAGAGTAATGGTTCTAGCAGCATCCCCAGTGGTAATAGTTAAGGTTCTGCCTGCGGTTAGGTTCTCAGTATTGGCTATGGTTAAGTCAAAGGCTCCGGTGCCTGTGGATCTGATACCTAAGGAGGTTAATCCTGTATGAGTGCCTCCATTGATGGTTGGTGAGGTTAAGGTCTTGTTAGTTAAGGTGTCTGTGGTGGCTCGGCCCACATAAGTATCTGTGCCCTGGAAGGTGATGGTGGTGGAGTCAGTCCCTGAGAAAGCCAGGGTGTTGTTGGCAGTTAAAGTCTTGCCATCAGCAATGGTTAGGGTGGAGCCGGTGGCTGGAGCGGTGATGGTGAGTTTGTTAATGGTTGTGGCAGTAGCCACTCCCAGGGTTGGGGTAACTAGGGTTGGGGAGGTGGCAAAGACCAATGCTCCAGACCCCGTCTCATCAGAGATGATTCCAGCTAACTGAGCTGAAGTGGTGGCGGCAAAGACTGAGAGGTTGTTAGAAGTGTAAGCCACGGTGCCTCCTGTACCAAAAGCTATGGATGAGGCATCGGTCCCGGTAAGGGTTAAAGTATTGGAAGCAGTTAAGGTCTTCCCAGCTCCCAGGGTCAAGGTTCCGGTTCCTGTAGTTATGGTATTGCCATTGACTGTGTTGACATAGAGAGCTCTCCATTTCTTGGAAGAAGAGCCTAAGTCATAAGTGTTGTCTGTGGCTGGGATGATATGGCTGCTGACTTGGGCTACGTAAGTAACCGTGTCAGTGGAGGCATCTCCCAGGGTGGTAGAATCCTGGACTGTGAGGTTAGCCGTGATTTGGGTGGTTCCCTGGGTGGTGGTGCCGGTTAATACCAGGGAGTTGCCATAGATGTCTCCCTCGGAGTCAACCAGGAACTTGATGGTTCCTCCGACTGCGGCAGAGATGAGGTTGCCGTCAGCGATGGAGGAGGCGGGGTTGATGTAAATGGTGCCGTCTGAGGCATTGGAGGTGCCGGCGGGAAAAGAAGTAAAGACATGAGGAAGGGTGGGAACCTTGGTAAAGGTAGACTGGGCGGTGGCGGTAAAGGTGGAGTTGGTGATGGTTAGGCCATTGAGGGTGGTGGTTCCTGAGACTGTGAGGTTTCCTGTGATGGTGGAGTTTCCTGAGACTGAGAGGCTGTTGAGAGTAGAAGTCCCTCCGCTTTGGGTGAAGTCTGAGGTGATGGTGAGCTTTTCCGAGGTAATGTCCTTGGCTCCGAAATAGGTCGTGCCTCCCAAGGTTCCTACCGGGGAGGTGGCTGGGGCAGTGGGTAAGACGTAGCTTATGGAGTATCCTTGTGGGCCTTGGATGCCGTCCTTGCCTGGGTCTCCCTTGAGTATGGTCTTAAGCTCTTGAGACTTGCCAATTAAATCAACGAGCTCGGTTTCAGTCAGGGCTGCTTTGACAGTATAGTTGTTGACCTCCCGGATGATGTGGGTGGCTTGGATGTCTGCTCTGTTCCCCTCATCCGTCCGGTCATTCGACCGGACAAGCCCCCGGCGGGAAATCAGGGAGGGAATTTCTTCTCCCTGTGGGAGAAGGGAATTCCCCTCTCCCATAGGGAGAGGGGTCAGGGGTGAGGGGTTCCCAAGCCATTCCCCAGCAATTCTTCCCAGCTCTTGAGTTCTTATGCCTAATTCATTCTCAAGATATCCTCGAATCTTCTGGGCTACGACTTGCTGAATGTCTGTGTGCGTGAGTCTGGCCAATACTGGGGTTGCGACGATCAAGCAGGCCAAAATCGCGGCAGCTGTTTGA
>JACPFQ010000004.1 GCA_016182875.1 Candidatus Doudnabacteria bacterium
CTTCTATGTTTACGGGAATTATTAGCAATTTAGGACAACTCAAGGACAAAAACGGCGGGGCTTTTACCTTTAAAGCCTCTGCCGACTTTTGCCAGAGGATCAGCAAAGGCACGAGTATTGCTATAAATGGCGCGTGCCTCACTGCAGTCCGCAAGACTCAGCAAACCTTTACGGTAGAAGTCATGCCCGAGACGCAAGAACGGACCATGCTTGGCAAATTACATGCAGGCAATTTTGTGAATCTGGAATTGCCCGCAACACCGCGAACTTTTTTATCAGGGCATTTAGTGCAGGGGCATATTGACGGAGTCGGCGCCATTGAAAAAATCGACCGGGCGGGAAATAGTAAAATTTTAACCATTTCGGTTGCTCAACCAATCAGTAAATATATCGTGGAAAAAGGTTCTATCGCAGTGAATGGAATATCTTTGACAATAATTTCGGTTAAGCCGGATTATTTTACGGTTGGGATAGTCGCCCATACTTGGAAGCAAACTATGCTCAACCAAATAAAAGTGGGTGATCTGGTAAACTTAGAGGTAGATATTTTAGCCAAATATCTGGAAAAATTATTATGAAAATCGCTATCGTCTCAAGCTCATTTCGCAAGCAAGTCAGCGACAACTTGGAAAAACGCTGCCTTCAGACTTTACAACGCCAGGGCATTGGCCGAAAGCAGGTGGATATATTCCGCGTACCCGGTTCTCTGGAGATTCCTTTGGTGGTGAAAAAGTTAGCTAAAACCAGAAAGTACGATGCCATCATCGCGTTTGGCGCGATTGTCAAAGGCAAGACTTATCACTTTGAGCAAATCGCCAATGAATGTATCCGGGGGTGCATGAACGTGTCCTGGCAGTACGAAATTCCGGTAATTTTTGAAGTGCTGGCCGTGTACGATTTAAAAGATGCTGTCGAGCGGGCAACCCGGAAAAAAGAAAATAAGGGGGTCGAAGCGGCGTTGACCGCCTTGGAAATGATTAAACTCATGCAAAGCTTATGAAGCATTTCTCAAAAATTTCAGAGGCAATTGCGGACTTGCATAAAGGCAAAATGCTGATTGTGGTTGATGACCCGCAGCGAGAAAACGAAGGCGATTTCTTTATGCCGGTGGATACGGTTACTTCGCGGCATGTCGCGCTCATGATAAAAGAAGGCAGCGGCCTTTTATGCACAGCTATTACCGGGCAGCAAAGACGCCGGTTGCAATTACCCCTCATGGTCCCGCGCAGCAAAAATACCGAAAAAACTAAAGTCAATTTTACAATTTCCGTGAACGCCGCAAAGGGCATCACCACCGGTGTTTCCGCACACGATCGGACAAAAACGATTAAAACTTTGGGGGATCCCAGCACCCAACCGCAGGATCTTGCCAGGCCCGGACACGTTTTCGGCCTGGTGGCAGAGCAGGGCGGAATTCTCAAACGTGCGGGACACACTGAAGCCGCCGTAACCCTGGCAAAGTTTGCCGGTTTCACCCCGGCCGGGGTGTTATGCGAAATTGTTGGGCCCGACGGTAGAATGGCCAACTATTCTGGCCTTGCCAAACTTGCCAAAAAACTTCGATTGAAAATTATCACCATCAGAGATCTGATGACTTATGTCAAACAACAAAACCTTGGATGAACTTTTTCTGAAAGAAACTTTGCGCCTGGCCAAACAAGGCCAGGGCTGGGCTAATCCTAACCCAATGGTTGGCGCGGTGATCGTGAAAAACGGAAAAGTTATCGGGAAAGGCTATCATCATAAAGCCGGACTGCCCCATGCGGAAATCGAGGCTTTGCAAAACAGCAAAACTTCGGTCAAAGGAGCAACCATGTACGTCAGCCTTGAACCCCACGCCTACCACGGCAAGACCCCGCCTTGCACCGACGCAATCATTCAAGCCGGGATTGCCCGCGTGGTTTGCGCAACCCTTGATCCTAATCCGAAAGTTCGCGGCAAGGGCCTGAAAAAATTGCAAAGTGCCGGCATAAAGACTGCGGTCGGGATGCTGAAACAAGAAGCCCGGCGCCTAAACGAAGCTTTTTTTACATTCCACGAAAAGCGCCGGCCGTTTATTGTCTTAAAATTTGCCGCCAGTCTGGACGGGAAAATCGCGACCAGACTGCATGATTCGAAGTGGATCAGCAACCCTGAAGCCAGGCAGGCCGCCCGGAATCTTCGTAGCATTTACCAGAGCGTGCTCGTCGGAGTCAACACCGTCATTCGTGATAATCCGCATCTTGGCGCGCGCAGGAGCGGCAAGCCCGATCCGCTGCGAATTATTCTCGACACTTCCCTGAGGATTCCCATGGGCAGCCGCGTCCTGCGCGATACCAATGCCCTGATAGTCACTGCCAAGGCAACACCCCAGGCAAAGCGAAAAGCGCTCGAAAGCCAGGGGGTCAGTGTGGTAGTTCTTCCGAGTAAAAAAATCTCCTTAAAAAAGCTTATGCACGAACTGTACCGCCGCAAGATTATTAGCGTGCTGGTCGAAGGCGGCGGAGCGGTATTGGGCAGTTTCGTGGATGAACAATTGGCCGATAAGGTCTATGCGGTTCACGCGCCAATCTTAATTGGCGGGGAGCAAGCCGTAAGCGTCCGCGGCCTGGGTGTTCGCGCCGTTCGTGACGCCATTCATTTAAAAGACGTGTCCTATAAGCGGTTTGGCGATAATATGATGACCGTGGGTTATGCGCAAGTTTAATATTAGAAATTATGCTGCCCAAATTAACCATTGAAGAATTATTGCGAAAGAATGAAGATCACCAATGCCCGCCGGAGAGCTTTGGCGGCGTCTGCGTGAAAATCGTGGCCGTGGCCGATTTACCTTCCCGCTTTGGCCGCTTTCAGGTCGTGGCGTTTTACAGTGAAAAAGATAAAAAAGAGCACACGGCCTTGATCAAAGGCGACGTCTTTGGCAAGGAAAACGTTCCGACGCGCATTCATTCCGAGTGTCTGACAGGTGATGCTATCGGTTCGCTTCGTTGCGACTGCCGGGATCAGTTGACCACCGCACTTGAGACTCTGGGTAAATTACCCGAAGGAATTTTGCTCTATTTACGGCAGGAAGGAAGAGGTATTGGGTTGACCAATAAGATCAAAGCTTATGCCTTACAGGATATGGGGTACGACACAATTGAAGCAGATCACATGCTGGGTTTTTCGGGCGACGAACGGGAATATGACATTGCCGCGCACATGCTCTTTTCCCTGAACGTGAAATCAATCAAACTCATGACCAATAACCCCAAAAAGATTATTGGCCTGGAAAAACATGGCGTGAAAGTGACGGCACGTCTGCCGATCATTGTTCCGCCGAATGAATACAATAACTTTTATCTAGAAACCAAACAACGCAAAGCCGGCCACCTCTTGGGCCGAAAGCTTAGCGAACAAGAACTGGAACAAGGCGATAATATCATTGTCCAATAAGCCAGTGATCTAAATCACAGAATATGTTTCCTCCTGATGCTAAGCTGTGGGACAAAGGAGGAAAGGTCATGAAGACTAAGCAATGGAGTCCGGAGAAGGAAATCAATCGCGCCACAATCGGCATCGGCAACTGGACCACGCGCGAGATCATCGAGCACCGGGTCAACGAGACCATCAAGGTTTTTGAAGCGCTTCAGAACGCTTTGCCGAAACTGGAGGCCGCGGCAGACATCATCGTGGATCGGGCCAAAAAGGGTGGCAAGGTCATTACCATCGGCGCCGGCGGCAGCGGGGTCGCAGGAATGTCAGTGATGCGGGAACTTCCGCAAAATCACCGCGACATTGACCCGCGGCAGTTTACCTACCACGTGACTGGCGGGCCGGCCATTTTTCAGCCCCTCGGCTGCGAGGAACTGGAGGACAGCCGGGAAGAAGGACAAGCGGATGTGGAGAAGCTCGGGATCTCGGAACAGGACGTGGTGATCTCCATTTCCGCCACTGGCCGCACGCCATACACGCGCGGAGCTGCCCAGGCCGCCAGGAGCCGCGGAGCCTACACCATGGGCCTGCTGTGCCAGACTGGGACCGAGCTTGAAGACGAGGTTGATCTGCCGATCATCCTTGAGATCGGGCCGGAAATGTTCATGGGCGCGACCTGCGAAAAAGCGGCTTCGGCGCAGAAGGACGCGCTGGATGCGATTATGGACGCCGTGGTGGTGCGCCTGGGAGCGACAGACGACAATCGCACGCGGGCGCGGCTGGTCCACGAGAAGGCGCGCATCCGGGCAAGGTTCTTTGAACAAACACAACAGCCAGTGGCGATCGCCACGATTCCGCCGTCTCACAATACTGGCTAGGCGCCTGATTACCGTTGCTAGGGTCCTGCTTCAAGTTTTAGCCATCTGGTTTAGAAGCCACAAGCTTTTGCCAGATGGCCTAGTTTTTTGTATGATGCTGATATGATCGAACTTTCTGACTTAAAACAACTGGCGCCGGCTGTCTTGGAAGAACTGAATCGTTTGTGTGTTAAAAAAACCTTTCAAAAAGGTGACATGATTTATTTCCCAGGGGAAGAGACGGAGCGGATTTTTTTATTACTATCTGGCGAAGTCAAACTTTATCAGTCTTCGGCCGGGAATAAAGTTGTGCTAGAGATTTTAAAAGCCGGACAATTCTTTGGTGATCTTAATTTTGCCCATCAGGGATACAACTTTCGGCCGGAAATTTTTGCACAATCGGAAATGGATACTACGCTTTGCGCAATGAGTACTGCGGATTTTAATCAGGTTTTAAATAAGTATCCGGCATTGGCTATGATGGTCTTAACCAGCTTGCGCAATCGCCTACACTTGGCTGAAAGTAAGATTAAAGACCTCGCCACCTCGCCGGCTGAGGTGCGGGTGATTAACGAGCTGATCCGTTACAGTCTCAACCACGGTCAGGAAACAAACGGCTTTTTGGTGCTGGAGGAAAAGTTGACTCACCAGTTTTTGGCTGACATGACCGGCATGGCTCGGGAAACGGTGAGTAAAACCCTGCAAGCTCTGGCCAAAACCGGGTTGATTGAATATTCGCCCGACCGGTTGATCAAGTTGAACATCGAAAAAATTTCTAAATCCTGCCCGTATTGTTTAAGACTGCAAAAAACCTAAATTACGAAGGTGATCCTCGTAAACAGCCGCTCTGCAGCGGCTGTTTTTAAATCTACTTGCCTTGGTGAGCCGGGTCATTCGCCATTTCCTTTTTGTGCTCCTCCATGTCCTCGACGTCCATATTGCAAACTGGGCAATGCGCCATATTTACCACCCCCTTTCAAGGGAAAATTTCTTAAGCATTTCTATTTGGGAAACTTGTAAATGAATCGCTGGCCGCTTTTGTTTGATGGCGGCAATTGCCTGTTCCACCGATTGGCCAAGACTTATAAAATAGGCGGCGACCAAAGTCGGAGCCCTCCCATGTCCATTATGACAGTGAACATAGACTTTTAAATTCCTTTTGACAATTGTATCCAATACTCCAACCCCGATAGCAAGCTGGTCGAAACGGGGCGCTGCCTTGTCAACAGTCGGCAGCCAAAGATAAATCTTGGTATGCGGCGGCTCTTCCGGCCGAGTATCTTCCAGGTCAATATCAGCATCAAATCCAAGCCTGATCAGCTCCGAACCATGAACCAAGCAGCACATATTTGTGCCGATCCAAATATTTTCCGTGATTTGGTTAAAATCAGGTTTTGAATGAGTTTTATTTTCCATTACTCTATTTTTCTACAGCAACCGGACATTTAGTATCAGAAAACTCGCAGACCACGCAGCAATGCTCTTTTGGCTGAATCATCTTGCCGCAATGATGGCATTTATGCATTGCCAAGCATAATCCGTTTTCCGGAACCAGCACATGTTGCTCTTTTTTACAATGCGGACAAGTGAGATTTGCGGTTTGCATATATTTTCCAAAATTAATTATTTTGTGATTTCCACACCCTTCCAAAACGCGATCTTATCCTTGATCTGCTTGGCAGGCGGAGTCGGGTCAGGATAGATCCAGGCGGCATCCTCGTTAATTTTACCATCAACCACCAGGTTGTAGTAATCGCAAACGCCTTTCCAGTGGCAGGTATATTTGTGGCCGCTTTTTTTAAGATACTCCATGTTTACCGATTCGGCGGGAAAATAGTGATTACTTTCAACCACTGCCGTATCGTCGCTCTCCGCAATTATTTTACCATTCCATATTGCTTTCAAGAATTAAGTTCCTTTCGTATTAAGCTTTTCTCCCTGGTTCATAATTCGCTTAAAGCTGATTCAATATAATTTTCAAACACCGATAGGGGCAGGGCGCCGCTTATGATCTGGCCGTTTAGGAAAAATGTGGGGGTGCCGCGGCCGCCAAAAGCTTGGGCGTCCCTGGTATCGTTTGCTACTTCATCGTCATACTTGCCGGATTTATAACAGTCAGAAAACTGCTGTTCGTTCAATCCCAATTCTTTGGCAAAGCTGATCAGGCTATCTTGCTTAAATACGCCAACATTATATCCTCTCCTTTCGGTATACAATTTATCGTGATATTCCCAAAACTTTTCTTGCTCATCCGCGCACTCCGAGGCAATCGCGGCGTTGACTGACTCTCGGCCGTTTATGGCAAAATCTCGAAAAACCAATTTGACTTTGCCGGTGTTAACATATTTCTCAATCAACGGTTTTTCGGTTTCCTTGAAAAACTTCGTGCAAAAAGTACACTGGTAATCTCCGAACTCGACCAATGTGACAGGCGCATTGGTATCGCCCAAAACCGGGTCATCGTCGGTAAGCAAAGTTAAATTATTGGGATTTTTCGGAGAAGGGTTTCCAGTGTGACTGCCGCTCAAACTTCCCGGCTTATCGCGGTTTGCCAAAGACATGGCAGTCAATGCAACCACCACGATCGCGGCGGCAATAATAAAAGTCTTCATAAATATTTTTCTATAAAATTATTGAACAACTCAAACCGGGTGAAGTAACCGCGTAGTTCGTTAAACACCGGAATAAATTGATCGGAGACCAAAAGCCCGCCCAGGGCGATTAGAAAAATGCCGCCTAACGCGTTAATAAACCACAAATTTTGGGTCAAATTCCCGAAAGCCGTATAGGCTTTGCCGATGAGCAAGGCGGTCAATAGAAACGGAATTGCTAATCCTAAGGAAAAGACCACCAGCAAGAAAGTCCCCTGGAGGATTGTCTGGTTGTTCGCTGCCAAAAGTAAAATTGAGCCGAGCAAAGGCCCGACACAAGGCGACCAGCCAAGCGCAAATAAAGCACCAATGCCAAATGAGTTAGTTTTGCTTGATCGCTGAAGTAACTTGGGAATCTTGTTTTTAAGATTAAACTCCCGCTCAAAAATCGGGATTCGTAAAGTCCCCAACAATATGAGGCCGAACAATATCACCAAAATTCCCCCGATCCGCTGCAGCCAAATTCTTAAAATCAGAATTTTTCCTAACAAAGAAAATGCGATCCCGAACAGGATGAAAATCAAAGAAAATCCCAAAACATAAAACACCGCATTGATAAAAATTTTCTTGCGCAATTGCGAGGCAGCGTCAACTTGGCTTAGTTGCTCCGGATTGACCCCCGAAATAATGCCCAAAAAAGCCGGGACCAGAGGCAGGGTGCAGGGGGCGAAAAAAGTAAACAGGCCGGCCAAGAACGCCGCCCCCACCAAAACCAAGCCAAATTCTATCATTGTAGGATTTCGTTAATTTTGTTTCGCAGTTCTTCTTCTTGCAGCGGTCCTTGTTTCACCGATCTAATCACGCCATTCTTATCAATAAATATACTTACTGGCATGGCAAAATAGCCAAAATTGCGGTAAACCGAATCGTCATCGTCAAGCACCAAAATCATTTTTCCAGTCACGCCCACACGGTCTGAATATTCTTTTGCGGTTGTCAGACGCTCGGCCCGGTTGATAGCTAAGGTAACGTATTTGTCTCCAAATTCCTGCTGGATCTTGGCCATCAGCGGCATTTCTTCCACACAAAACGGGCACCAGGAAGCCCAAAAATTGACAAACACTGGCTTGCCGGCAAAATCGGAAAGTTTTACTGCCTTGCCGTCATAATCGGCAACTGCAAAATCTGGGACTTTGTTGCCAAGGCTTGTTCCTTGTTTTGGTTCAGACAAAGATTGGTCAGCAGGCGTTGGTTGTTTTGATCGCGTCAACCAAAGACTGCCGGCAGCCGCGAGTACAATAAGGATGACTGGGATTAAAAATTTTTTCATAATTATTTGTATAATTCTGTTCCTGGATGAGCCGAGACCCAGGAAAACCAGAAAGCGGCAAACGGATTGAGCCGTTGCAAGGAACCATCCGGTCGCTTTTCAAACAATCTTACCACGTCCAAGTCTTTTTCATAAACCGCGACAATGGTTTGATTTGCAAACTGATCTTCAATCCGGCCCTTGGCTTTCACTGCCGGCGGGAAATAAGCCTTGGCTTTGCCATCAACCACAATGCCGAGTATAAAATCTTTTTGATTTAGCCTACTGTCTTTACCGGCAACCGGGAAAAAAGTTCCTTCACGAGTATAATAGTCGCCATAAGGATCAGTCCCGTAAAGGCGGGCGGCTCCTGTATCCTTCGAAAGCACCTCTCCGGCGGGAAATTTTTTCTTCCACTCGCCAAAACGCAGTTGGTCAGACGGCAGAACCGCAAGCTTGGTCCCGGTCATCTCTCCCACCACCGCCTCGCCCAAAATTTGCGGCCAGAGGCTGTCGGTCAACCGGTCATACATCACCAGGTTGGAATTCCACAACTTGCCGGAAGTGCCAAACTCCACCCTCTGTCCTTTGACTTCCGGGTCAAAAACTATGCCAGAAAGACACAACGGACAATAAGTTATAAGCACGCGCTCGTCACCTATTGTGTCGTTGACGATCTCATGCCAGACCAGAATCTGAAAAGGATAAAACCGATCAAAGCCGTTTAGTGAAACAGCCAACCCCGGTTCCTGATCATTTAAAAACTCTTCGGCCGCAGAAACCGAAACATACGTAGGATTATCAATCGGGGGAATGCCGTCAGGAGGCGGGCCGCCGCCGATGATCTCGGAAAGCGGGACACTATGCTTGACTCCGTCGGTCACCATGAACTCTCCCTCTTGCCTGGTTTCGCCAGTTGGCAAGTTAATTTCTTTTGGATAAACAATGCTTTTCAGGTATGAACTCTGCCAGATCAAAAACCCAACAAATACCAAAACCGCGGCTGTGATAATAATTTTGGATGTTTGGCTAAACATCATACTAAGCCAGAAGCTCTTGCAGTCGCGGCTTGTCGAAACCGACCACCACCTGGTCATCTATCAGAATCACCGGCACTCCCATCTGTCCTGATTTATCAATCATTTCTTGCGCCAATGCTGCATCAGTAGTCACGTCCTTCTCCTCATATTGGACATTATTCTGTGCAAAATATTGTTTGGCCATCTTGCAATATGGGCAAGTTTTGGTTGTATAGATCGTTACTCGCATATAAATTTCTTTAATTTATTTGTTAATTCATTTTTAACTGGCTTATAACAAATACTGTTGCCCATCCTTTCGTCCTCCACCAAACCGTTATCCTTCATTATTTGCAAATGATGAGAAATGCTGGCAATAGACATATTCAAACTCTTTGCAATATCTGAAACGCAAACCTCTCCCCGCTCATACAAAACACAAAGAATCCTAATTCTCGTAGGATTACCGGCCAATTCCAATAATCTGGCTCTACGAGCCAGATCTTTGGTTAATTCAATTTCGCTGATAGTACCCATGGATATTCAAATATTCAAACAAGTATTTGAATAGTATAACCAAAGCTTGTTTTTGTCAAGGTTTTAGTGGTCGGAAGCTAGGTAGCTTGCAAAAAAACACCTTAAACGGTGTTTTTTGGGCACCTAACGTGCGAGTTTCTCAGGCGATTTATTTTTATTGGCTTTGATAAAATTAATTATCTCATCGCGATTGAAACTATCCAGCTTTTCCAATCTGCCCCAGGAAGCCAGGGAGATTTTGGCATCATCATGGGGCCTGGGACTAACGACCACTGCGCCATAATATTGTCGGCCGATTGTTTCTAATTCATCTTTGGTTTGCGAGTCAATATCTTTGTAAGAAATCCAAATCCCGCCGTGTTCCAAATTATGAATTACTTGCTCATCAGGCAATACTTGCTGATAAACTCCCCAATTCGCCGGCTCTGCATAGTGCGGCCCAGAAGTCGGCGGATTAGAATTGTACGGATCGTGGGCTGCTCCCACCGCGATATGTGCGGCTGGTTGAAGTTCGACAGCTTGACCTTTTTGAGGAATATCTTGGGGTTTAGTATTGCCATACTTAAATAATACAATGCCAAGACCAATTACAGCAGCTGCGATTAAACTGACTATCATTATCGTTTTCATAAGTGATAATTTATAGATTACTCGTATCTCATTTCAATTTTATCCTTATCTTTCACTATGTAATTTTCGTAGTCTTCATTCACCTGTCCGTTGACAAACATTTTGACTTTCAATTTATCGTTACTCACGGAATCAAAAATCTGGCTGGAGTTAAAGGTTTTGCCCCAGATTTCAAAAAAATTTTTAAGCCTAATGTCGCCCTTTCTCACAGGGCCGCTCATAACTTCCCAGTGCAGCTGACCGCTGTTGTCGTGAGTGTGGATGTTGGTCATTTGCATCATCGGGTCATAGAATCTGTTGCTGCTGTATTGAGTTCCGATCCCGACGTTAGCTGGAATTTCTTGTATTTCACCGTTAATATATACAACTAGCTTTGGGTGCCAATGTATTCCTTCTTGCGAAATCACATCATTATCGCTTCCAGCATAAGCGATGGAATTCATACTCTGACTGGATTTTGGATTGTTGCCATATTTGAACAGGAGGACCCCAGCCCCAACAACTACCAGCACTATAATTATACTGATTATAATATTTTTTTTCATTTCATTTTATCCTTCATATCATCCTTATCATCATGTTTTGAGTTGTGGTCATGATTCATAAATCTCATCTTGTTAGAAATTAATGATAAAAATATAAAAACTGCTCACTTAAATAAGTCTTAGTGACGTATTTATGAGAGCAGTTTACAGGCAGAGTTTTGGTTGGAGTATGCCTCGCGCTAAGATGTTGATAATGACGTTAGATAAGTTACCGAGATGTTGTTTTAGATATTGAAAATATTTTTGAATCAGGTCAGAAAATTGATAGAACAATAGTCCTATTAAAATTCCGGCGAAGCTTAAAGTTAAGATAAACAACACAAAGGCATTTTGATTGACAGTCATGGTAAATAGCGACTGCCAATGAGCAATATGTTCACCAGCGCCCATCGGACAAACACTCGCAGTATTTTGTGCTAATGGGCATGAGGACATATCTTTACTATCTCCGGACATGCTCATATTTAACCCAAAAAGCACAACAAAAGTAAAAATAAAAAACAGATACAAGCCAATGATTTTAGACATTTTGTTTAGCATAGACTTATTTTATCATTTTTATTTGGGTTAGGTAAGACATATCGGCTTCGCGATAGGTTATAAGCAAACCTGCTGAGATGAACATAATAATTTGCCGGGAAAGTTTATTCTTATTTCTTGCTGTTAATTTTATAAAAATAATAAAGCGCCAAAGGAGCGCCAATGTTGGCGAATCTTTCGATAAAATCCAGCCAAGACTGGCCGACCAGGGGGCGAACCAGTGCCGTCCAAAATCCCCAGAATGTCGCCCAAAGCAAAACCCAATTAATGGGCTTGAATAAAACTGTCAGAGCCACCGCCACATCGATGATTCCTACTATAAGCAATAATGTTGCTGCCGTGGACTGGTCGACGTTTATCATTTGGCTTATCCAGCCAATCCAGTCTTTTTTGCCCTGGATGGCCAGCAGGCCATGGCCCATAAACTCGCCCGCCACCCCGATTCTCAAAGCCCATTCCAATTTTTGAGCATTTGTCATGAATTTTGTTTCTAAATTAATTGTTTTCTCTGATGCCATGTTATCATAGAGAAATCCTTCGCAACAGCTGGGCATTTGCCGCTACAATCACCGTGCTTGCTGACATCAGAAGCGCTCCGATAGCCGGCGGCAAGATAATGCCTATCCCTGCCAGTACTCCTGCCGCCAAAGGAATCGCGACAACATTGTAGCCTGTCGCCCAAACAAGATTCTGCACCATTTTGCTATATGTAGCTTTAGATAGCTTGAAGATTTTGGCGATATCCCGGGGGTCATTCTTAACCAGAATAATTCCAGCAGATTCAATAGCTACATCCGTGCCAGCACCAATAGCTATGCCCAAGTCAGCTTGCGCCAAAGCAGGCGCGTCATTCACTCCATCCCCAACCATCGCGACCTTACTGCCGTCTTTCTGGAGTTCTTTAACTTTATCAGCCTTATGTTCCGGCAAAACTTCGGCAAAGTAATTATCCAATCCCAGTTCTTTTGCAACATAAGCAGCCACGCCTTGGGAATCTCCGGTAATCATTGCCACCTTCACGCCTTGTTCTTTAAGCCGACTGACTGCCTGTTTTGATTCTTCACGAATAATATCTGCAATTGTAATCGCACCAACTACGGCATTGTCTTCCAACACATAAATCACGGTTTTTCCATCTTTGTCTGCTTGTTCGATATTGCCTTTTAATTCTTCCGGAATCTGCACCTGTTTTGTCTGCAATAATCTAGGGCCGCCAACTGATACCACATTCTTGCCATGCAGAATCGCTTCAACACCATGACCTGCTATCGCCTTAAACTGCGCAGGTGTGTCCATGCCTATGTTCTTTTCCTTTGCAGCTTTAACCGCCGCCTGACCTAAAGAATGCTCGCTGGTTTGCTCAACTGATGCGGCCAGATGCAATACGGAATTTATATTCTGACCACGAATTGGCCAGACATCGACAACTGCTTGTTCACCTTTGGTAAGTGTTCCTGTTTTATCAAACAAAACCACATCAATATTTCTGGCAGATTCTAAAGCCTGTCGTTGTTTAACCAGTAAACCATTTCTTGCGCCAAGAGTAGTTGATATAGAAGTTACTAAAGGAATAGCCAAACCCAATGCGTGGGGGCAGGCAATGACCAATACAGTTACCACCCGCTCCATAGTAAACCCTAAACTCTGGCCTGCAATTAGCCAAGCTATAAGTGTTGCAGCGCCAGAGATAATTGCAATGATTGTTAGATAAAACGCTGCCTTATCCGCTAACATTTGCGCTCTTGATTTTGAGTTTTGCGCTTCAGCCACTAAGCGCATAATGCCGGCCAAGGCAGTTGATTCACCAACCTTGGTTACTTCTACCTTCAGGCTCCCCGAACCATTGACTGTTCCTGCAATAACATCGCTATTCTTAGTTTTGTCAACTGACTTTGATTCTCCTGTAATCATGGATTCATTGACATCAGATTGTCCATCAATCACTTTTCCATCAGCTGGCACTTTTGCGCCTGGCCGAACCAATACCACATCTCCTAATTTCAATTCTGAGACGGGGATTTGTTTGCCATTGGCCAATTCTGCTGTATCAGGCAATAATTTAGCCAATTCCTTTAACGCACCTTGGGCATTGGTTACCGAGCGCATTTCCATCCAGTGACCGAACAACATGACAACGATAAGGGTGGCCAGTTCCCAAAAAAATTCTGTTCCAGAAATGAAGAAGGTTGAGGCGAGGCTATAAATATATGCCGACAGAATAGCCAGTGAAATCAAAGTCATCATGCCGGGCAGGCGAGCTTTCAGTTCGCCCCAGGCGCCTTTAAGGAACACCGTCCCCCCATAAAAGAAAATGACAGTTCCTAAGATAAATGGAATCCATGCCGAGCCGGGAAATTCGGGCAGGCGGAAGCCAAGCCATTCCTGCACCATGCGCGAATAAAGCACAACAGGAATAGTTAAAATCAAACTCAGCCAAAATCGGTCACGGAACATATTCGGAGTATGCCCTGCATGCTTGGAATCCTGGGGCTTATGATGGGAGCAGTAATAATGAGTAATACCCATCTTGTCTTTATGGACATACTCGGCTGCCATTCCGCAGAGCTCGCACTTCTGCCCCTTGGGGATTTCGTTGTGATTGTGCGTCATATGGTTACTTTTTTGGTATTGAATGATTCGTATTCGATTCAATCATATAAGCTCCTTGTGGTTCGCGATAACTAATAAGCAATACGGCAGCCATCACAAGAAAAATTATCCAAGGATACTTAAGCCATTTTTTATTTGGCCGGAGTATCTCTGCTCCCCTAAATATTCCCGATAGGACTAAAACTGCACCCAAATATTTATGAATCAAAGCGGCCTTTATGACCGCCTCGCTTGTGCCATGTTGCGGATGAGTTAAGAACAAAACGCCGATTGCTATAAGTACCGCAGGGAAAACAACTCTCCAAGCTGATTTTATATGCTTAACACGCATCAGTTCGGCAAATCCGGCAATAGTCAACAATATCGCCATAAACATGTGCTGCCGCTGCTGTGGATCAAGGATGGTGGCTCGCCACGCCAGGCCTAGCTCGCCTATATGATGGCTGAAGGCAAATAGAGGCAAAAACAAACCTGCACCTAAAATAAAACTTGGCCAAAGATGCGGTTTATTTTTCAAATAGCCAACGGCCTGCAATAGAGCAATGCCGGAAACAATGAGGAAAATCCCGCCTTCAATCCAGTGCCCTATATTGGAGTATAATATCAACTCCTCCGCCGTATGCAATTTTAGAATAATCGGATTTATCAATGCCTATTTTTTAATAACATTAAACAGCGCGGCAAACAGCCAGACTGCAAGCAGGGTGATGACATTCCAGATGACCAGCCCAGAAACAAATGTGCCGAAAGTCAGAATATTTTGCCCCATATCAATGCCCATGTGCAGACCATACCGCATGAAACCAGGGCGAATGCCGGGAAACATTGCCACGCCTGCGTAGCAAATTACGTAAACTATGCTGATCCAAGCCGCGGCAACCTTCAATAAATGATTTATATTTATCATGGCTTTATTCCTTCGTTATTAATTGTTCGACCTTTATTTATACCAAGCGCCATACCAGCTTCTCATCTGCTCTATTTCTTCGGTTTGCGCTCGAACAATATCATCCGCCAGCTGTTTCATTTCTGGCCTGACCATGGAGTTCTTCAGCATTTGAGCCATCATGACGGCCATTTGGTGATGCGGAATCATTTCTTCTATGAATGCCTTATCAAAGGGTTGAGCATTTTCTAATCTTTCAAGGTCGCTGTCATTCCCCATCATGCCCATTTGCATCGTCATTCTTTGGCTGTGGGCAAAAGCCTTGGGAAGCAGGCCCGCTTCTTTGCCAAACCAATCTTGATACCACTTCTCCATCCACTCTATCTCTTCAGACTGAGTTTTTTTGATATTTCGAGCCAAGTCCTTGATTTCCTGGTGTCCTGCTTTCTGCAACGCGACATTTGCCATTGTGATGGCATCCTCGTGGTGAGGAATCATCTGCTCAATGAAGTGCCGGTCCATGTTTCCAGCCGTATTGAAAGTCGAACGCGCACCCATCACAAGCAGCACGCCCAACACTAAACCAATGACCCCGTACAAAAGTTTGTCGTTGTTCATAAATCAGTCCTTTCGTTTAATTATTTATTGTTTAAGAAATAAATTTCCGAAAGTTCTTTGATGGCCTGCCTGTCTTTTCCCGCCATAAACTGATGTGAGACGTGTTCTTTCAAATGGTTGTCCAGCATCAATTTATTAAAACTTTGCAAGGATTTCTGGATGGCCAATGAAAGCCTGATGATATCGATGCAGTATTTATTCTGCTCCACCATCCGCTCAAGCCCCTTAAGCTGGCCCTGAATGATATGCAACCTGCTTATGGCTTTTTTTTGGCTTTGCTTGTACATCTGGCTTCCTTTCAATCTGAGCATATACCCCCTGGGGGTATTTGTCAAGGCTAATCAAAAAAAACCGCCCGGTCGGATGACCGGGCGGTTTTTAGAAAAATCTTTAAGCGCGCTGGACGTTGACCGCGTTCTTTCCCTTTGGGGAATCTTCGACATCAAAGGTAACCTGGTCGCCTTCGTTGAGCTCGCTAAAAGTAACGCCAACGAGGGAATTGCTGTGGAAGAATAAATCTTTTTCCTGACCTTCAACGGTAATGAATCCAAAACCCTTGTCGGTCTTCTTCTTTATGACACCATTCATGATTTATTGTGATTAGTTGATTAAATGAGCAAATTTATTATATCGCGAAACTCGACGACTTTTCTAAAAATAAATATTTTGCGCGCCTTAAGTATATGACAAAACTCCAACTATGTCAACGGCAGGTCATTCCAATAATTTAAGCCCGGAATCTTCATCAAACTTCCTGACCATAGGGTTGCTGTATTTTGTCAGCGTCATTTCGCAAGTCCCGCCTGCTTTCATACTCATGACGTGTCCGCCGAGAGCCTTCATATTCTCATTCGAAAAGGTGCCATGCATATGGATAATCAAATCACCATTCATGATAGCAACATTGCCGCTGACATTGGCTATTTCCAAATCCCGAGCAAATTCTTTTTCTAGATATTTCTTGTTTTTCAGATCGTAATAAGCCAGCTTAAGATAACTGCAAGCTCCCAGGCCCTGGAAAAATCCGGAGTCAATTTTTTCCTGCTGGCAAAACTGCTTGAGAGCCGCAATAACTTCTTCGCTCCTCTCAAACCGGAGCACATATTGATTTCCTTCGTGCGAAACCGTTTTCATGAATGCATTAAAGAAGCTCTTTTAGCACTGTCGGGTAATCGATTCCGAATTTATCGCATAACGCCTTAAGGTCTTGTTTGTACTTTTCTTTGTGCTTATACGCCCAAGGCACGATGAATTGCACCATGTATTCGGGGGCGATGCACCTTACGGTTTGTCCTTCAAACTTAGCCTTGCCGGTTAACGACTGCTTGGGGTACTTAATGCCTCCTACGACATTGCCCTTCTTGTTAGTGATGAATGCGTGCACGTCAATCTCCCTAGCCTTGTCGTCGCGTAGCACGAAGTTGTATTCCCCGTCCATGCCCGAAAGCTTAAAGCCTTGCGCTTGCGCAAGCTTCAAGAAGCTCGCGAGGTCGTCGGCATTGATGGCAATATCCAAATCCTTGTGTTCTCGCGTCTGCTGGCCCAACAAAGCGTCCACGCACCAGCCACCATCAATCCAGAACTTAATCCCTGCCTTGTCCGCTTTATTATAGATTTCTACTATGTCTTTCGAGGTCATGAATAGTATTATAGCAAAAAAACCGCCTTGCGGCGGTTTGGTTTTTCCAACTTATTTCATTGTGCATCCGCAGTCACATGTGCCATCCGGCTTGCCATGCACGTGACTGCAGGCCGAGCAAGCGGCTCCCTCCGGCATTGGTTGATCAGTCATAGTTTTGGGTTCCAAAATTGATTAATTCTAATAATAGTATAGCAAATTTTCAAAAATTTTTCAAATATAAATTATCTTCTCAGCAGATAAACAATATAAATTATCGCTAATACAACCAACAAAGCTCGAAGGTATTTATCAGGAATGATTCTGATGTATTTTGCAGCATATCTCCCGCCGATAAATGTTCCAACCCAAAGAGTAATTAAATACGGCCAAACTATAAAACCTGCAATCGCAGTGGCAACAAATGAAAAAATTACCGTTGGCAGGCCTATAATATTTATGACGCCTATGCTATCGGCAACGCTGATTCGAAGCAGGGCTATAAATGAGATTCTCTCAAACGTTCCGGATCCAACGCCGCTGACATTGCCGTAAATTCCTTGCAAAATTTGCGTGAAAAAAATCAAAGGATGCTGTTTTTTGCTTATTTGTAAAGTTTCTAGAGACCGAAGCAAGCTTGGCTTGCTAAATAATACATAAAGTAATAATAAAGTTAATCCTGCAATTATTACGTATTTCAAAAGCTCGACCGGAATTTTTATTAAAAAGGCGGTACCTATGATACCTCCGATGAAAAGTGGCAAACCCAAAACAAATAATAATTTCTTATTGCTCCAAACTTTCTTAGGGGTAGCCGTTATAACTCCTATGCTGGCGCCCATTGACCCTGCTAAATCAGTGGCAACTACACTAGCCAGAGGCATGCCAAGTGTCGCCAATACAAATTGAATCACTACCCCGCCTCCGCCAACCATAGTCCCATATCCTTCACCGATAAGACCGGCAAAAAAAACGACAACTAAATGCCAAGCTCTAAAATAATCCGGTAAAAAATTTTCCATGTCTTAAGTATAACAAAAAATGCCTCCCGGCGGCTGAAAATCTAAATCGCGCTGGCTGGACATTGCCGACAATAACGGTTATACTTAATTGCTTACGGGTCGGGGCATAATAATCTTGAGAAAGGAACATGACTATGGACGAGAACACAGCCAAGCAAACCGGAGCCGTGGAAACTCCAACCGAGGCAACCCCTGCAACCCCAGCAGCCCCGGCCGCAACCGAAGCTAAATAGCTTACCAAAAAACACCTTACGAGGTGTTTTTTGTTGGCTTACCGCTTGAGCAATTTTTTTAACTCTTGCGGATATTCAATCCCGAATTTGTCGCAAAGAGCTTTGAGATTTTTGACATATTTTTCTTTATGCTTCTGAACCCAAGGAGCAATAAACTCGACCATTATTTCTGGGGAAATACATCTGACTTCTTGTCCATCTATTACACCCTTTCCCGTGAGTCCTTGAGCAGGATACATTTGTTGTCCATTTTCTAGTGGGCCATATATACCGTTTCCTTTATCATCCAAAACGATCACATGGATATCTACTTCGCGCCCGTTATCATCCCCTAAAACAAAGTTATGCGGCCTTGCGTCCTCAATCTTGATATCTTTATATCCCTGAGGTTCCAGTAATTTGCGGAAATTTAAAACATCTTTTTCTTGAATTGCAATATCCAAATCCGAGTGGGGCCTGGTTTGTTCGCCCAATAGTGCATCCATGCACCAGCCCCCATCAATCCAAAACTTGATGCCAGCCTTGTCGGCTTTGGAATAAATTTCTATTACTTCTTGCGAAGTCATGTTTTTAAATTAAAACTTTCTTAACTCTGCTAAGGTCTTTTTTAATTGAGCGGCAATGAAGCTAACCCCTTGCGCATTACCGATCAAGCTTTGATATGCCAGGTGTCCCATTTCCAAAGCTTGCTTATGAAGATAGAGTTTTGTTTTAAATTGATCATCAAATAAGGCTTTATCGCCGTAGCCGGCTTGGAGTTGAAACAGGTCATTATTGGGTTCTTCGAAGGCAAAATAAGCAAAGTCATGAATAGGCGTATCTCCTTCAAACATGCCAAAATCGATTATTCCGGAAATTTTCAATTGGTCATCAACAAAGATGTGTTCCAACAGATAATCGCCGTGACACAGCGCTGGTTTCTGATTTGGGAAATCGTCCCTATACCTTTTTAGGTTCGCGATCATCATGGCAAATTCTTCATCGCTAAAACCTGTTTTTAAAATTGCGTCGCAGTCCGCTGATCTGTCTCTTATAGTCGAATCCATTACTTTTTTCCAATTTGGAAAATCCCAACTGCCATCTTTATGTCTGCGATAAAAACCGCCAACCTTGATACTATGTATTCTCTCTAAGATTTCACCCGCTTGATATAAAATTGAGGCTAATTGCTCTGGACTTAAATCTTTTTCGACAGTTGAAACTGGCCTGCCTGAAAGCTTGCTCATAACCATAGCCTCCAAATTGCCTTCGGGAAGCTTCACTTGATCAACCAAGTAAACTTCTGCCAACGGTACCCCAACTTTTCGGCATTGCTCCATGGCCCAAGCTTCTTGGGTAAAATCCACTTCGCCGAAGTGTCTAAGCCTGACGATGAATTCCGAATTCCCCGCTTGAACATTATAAACTTCGTTGTCAAAACCCGAAACAATTTTTTGCCTAGTCTCCGCTGTTTTCCCGATGGCTTTCTTGACCAAATCAAAAATTGCACTTTCTGGCGTGTTGAATAATATATGCCTTTGTTCGATGAATTCTTTATCTGTCGGTTTTGCTATACTCATACTTAACTTAAGTATAACTCCGACGCTCGAATTAATCGAGGTCGGAGTTCCGATTCCGACGCCGACCGGTGCGGGACGCCGACTAACGCGTCGGCGCCGAAGCGTCGGAACAAAAAACCGCCTCTTCGGCGGCTTGATTTATCTTTTTTTCAATTTTGGCTTAAATGGATCAACTGTACCTTTCTTACCGGTATAAGGATTTATATTGCCTTTTGTAGAATAGTTATCCAACTTTGATTTGTTCGGTGAAGTTCTTACATGCGGTTGAACGTACGTGCCGTTCTTCGTGGTATATCCCTTAACTTTAACTTTCGCTTCAGCTACTCCAGCAAAAGCCAAAGAGCCCAACAAAACCAGCGCTATAAGCAATTTTGAAAAAAATTGTCTTATTTTCATAAAAGTAATATACACCGGGAGCAATAAAAGTGCAATTTATATTTTTTTCGAGTGTTTGCGCAGCCAAGAAGCGATAGCTTTTGCTTCCAGCCGCTTTATAGCAATCTTGAGTGCCATTTTTTCAATTTGGCCGTTCTCGACATCTAAAAAATAACCGTTATTTTCCAAAAATACTCCTGCGGCCGCCATCCCTACTCTCTTGTTTCCATCAATAAACGGGTGTTGCCTGATAATGTTGCGGGCGTAGACGGCTGCTTTATCAAATACAGTCGGATAAAGTTCTTTGCCGAATATAATTTGCTTAGGGACTTGCTCTAAACTTAAAATCACGCCGTTATCTCTAACGCCGTGGCTACCGCCGGTTTCGTCGATGGCAATCGAATGGATCAATAAAATTTGACCCATTGTTAAATACTTCATCGATTGGGTTTGGCCAATGCCTCAAAGTCCTTGCGATATCGATTGATAAAATTAAGGGTCAACCTGGCGATTTTCTGATCTTCGGCAGACAAATTATTCTTTGGCTTGATTGTCACCACTCCCTTGCCTTGATCAATCTCAACACTGACCTGGTCGCCAATCTTAAGACCAAGCTCTTCCAGCGATTTCTTCGGGATTGTCACGGCAGCGCTGCTGCCGACTTTTAAAACTTTTTGAGTCATAGTGATTATAATAATATTATAATGCCAATTTTTTGTCAATCAATTTTAACACCTCACACGGGTCTGGGATGTTCTCCCTCACCAGCCGTCCGGGACTTGTTTAAAAAACCGCCTTCCGGCGGTTCAAGGTTTTATTGCTCTCATTTTATTAGGGAATTCATAAATTAACTTCAAGAGCATCGAAATAAATGCTAACAAATCTTTTGCTTCCTCTTCGCTCATTATAACGATTTCATGATTAGCTTCATTGCCCTTTGTCCTTATGTGGTCGACCCAATCTTTTGCATCAGGTGGAATATAATTTTTATTCGCTAAATATTCTACATACTCAATAAACTGTTTACCTGGAGAATCACCTTTAGATACAGCTATGTGCATTAAGAGTTTTCTACAGCAGAGGACCGTGGCCGTAAAAGCATTTTTCGAATAAGAATCTCTTGCTTCATTATAAAGAGACTGTACCCCCGAGTCATTAATTCCACTAACCTCCTCACCTGGTCTGGGTCCCGGGGTCTGTTTCCAACTTTCATCGAAATATGAAGGACCAAAACAATGATGACAGATATAAATATGACACATGTCTGACCCGCTCCCGTCAGGATGGTAGCCTCTTACATATCCAACATTTGAGGCAACTGGATTGCCACAATAACCACAAATGTACTTAAATGAATTTAAATTTCCAACTTGTCGCCACTTTAATAATCCCATAGCTGTAATATATACCGTGAGCAATAAAAGTGCAATTTCATATTTGTTCCAGCGATGGAACTATAAACATTCAAGGTTGATAACATGGCATTATTAGCTTTGGTTCAATCATAACAAAAAACTGCCTTTCAGAGAATGGATTCTGAAATAAGTTCAGGATGACGCAAGTTTCTGGATCCCGGATCGGAGTCCGGGATGGTTTTGACGTACGTCAAAACCAATTTAAAAAGCCTCGTATTGCTACCAGGCTTCCCATCGTGAGATTCGATTGAATTCCAGACAATTCGCTATGAATAAGGGCTTATTCGCAACCAACTGCCTAGAACCTTATGGTCATTATAGCACTATTCGCCCAAATAAAAAACCTCGAACATATACATGAACCAGGCTTTCTAACTGTTTGTCTCTTTAGGTAATTATTTCAGTGTAGACCTATTACAAACAATTTATTGGGAATAAGAGATTCGTCATAACGACCATCAGATGTCTCTTGTTTCGGTTCGAAAACCTGACAAGAGAAATTCTCCTTAGAAAGGAGGTGATCCATCGACAGCTTCCGCTACCGATGCCTTGTTACGACTTCGTCCCAGTCATGAGCTTTACCTTAAATCTCTTGCGAGATCTTTGGGTACTGCCCACTTCCATGACGTGACGGGCGGTGTGTACAAAACCCGAGAACGTATTCACCGTGGCGAGGCTGATCCACGGTTACTAGCGATTCCAGCTTCATGAGGGCGAGTTGCAGCCCTCAATCCGAACTGGGGGAGTGTTTGATGGGATTAGCTCCGTCTTGCGACTTGGCGGCCCATTGTCACTCCCATTGTAGCACGTGTGTCGCCCAGGGCGTAAAAGCCACGCTGATTTGACGTCATCCCCACCTTCCTCCGGCTTAAACGCCGGCAGTCTGATATGAAAATCAACATATCACGGGGGTTGCGCTCGTTCTCCCACTTAAGGGAACATCTCCTTGTGTAGAAGACAAAACCTACGGTTTTTTCTTCTAGACATCTTTTTCCCTTTCAGCTGTGAAATTTCTCGCGAATAAATCGCTGCGAAATTTATTTCCAGGTGAACTTTGGGTTCATGCTCTGCATATTACTATGCAGGTCGGACTATATCTTCACCCGGTCATCCGACCGGGGCCAACGTATAGTCTCTACGGGGTCACTTAGACTTCCCTCGGGATTACCCTAAGTTTAGGGCTTCCCCGATATAGTTGGATTTTCGATAGGGATTACTCCCTAAAGTCGCGAGATTTGCATTTCCGTCCTTGCCGGCCGAATTTACTTCGGCCGTTTTTTGCGGAAAGTCTCGAAAACCACTTTTCTTAAAAGGGGTTTTCGAAAATGAATTCACGACACGAGCTGACGACAACCGTGCAGCACCTGTTCTTCACCCTCGAAGGTCACACGTTTCCGTGCGCTTGCAGAAGAATGTCAAGCCCTGGTAAGGTTCCTCGCTTATCGTCGAATTAAACCACATGCTCCACCGCTTGTGCGGGTCCCCGTCAATTCCTTTATGTTTTAGCCTTGCGGCCGTACTCCACAGGCGGAGTGCTTAACGCGTTAGCTGCGGATCGCACGAGGGTCGATACTCGCGCATTCCTAGCACTCATCGTTTACAGCGTGGACTACTGGGGTATCTAATCCCATTCGCTCCCCACGCTTTCGTCCTAGCAGTGTCAGGAGGCACCCAGTGACTTGCCTTCGCTTTTGGTGTTCCGAACGATATCAACGCATTTCACTACTACACCGTTCGTTCCAGTCACCTCTTTGCCCCTCTAGTTTCACAGTATCTTTGGCAAATCCGAAGTTAAGCTTCGGGCTTTAACCAAAGACTAATAAAACCACCTATCGGTACGCTTTACGCCCAATGATTCCGGATAACGCTTGAGGTCTCTGTATTACCGCTGCTGCTGGCACAGAGTTAGCAACCTCTTATTCTTAGGGTACCATCAAAAATTTTTCCCCTATAAAAGCAGTTTACAACCCGAAGGCCTTCTTCCTGCACGCGGCGTCGCTGGATCAGACTTTCGTCCATTGTCCAAAATTCCTAACTGCTGCCTCCCGTAGGAGTCTGGGCCGTGTCGCAGTCCCAGTGTGGGGGATCACCCTCTCGGGCCCCCTACCCGTCATAGCCTTGGTAGGCTTTTACCCTGCCAACTAGCTGATGGGACGCAGGCCTCACGTTAAGCGATAAATCTTTAATCTTGCGATCACATTCGGTATTGTCCCATCTTTCGATGGGTTATTCCGAACTTAACGAAAGTTCCTGCGCATTACTCACCCGTTCGCCATGTTACCAGTGCTCCGCACTGGAATTTCCAATTTCGAATTTTTAATTTCGATTCAATTTCGAATATTCTAATATTCTAATTTTATTCAAAATTCTTAATTCTTAATTCAAAATTCCGATGCGAAGCATCGGCACATTCGACTTGCATGTCTTAGGCACGCCGCCAGCGTTCATCCTGAGCCAGGATCAAACTCTTCAAATAATAACTGGCGCTATGTTTTTTTGTATAGGTTCATAGCAACCTAATTCCGACGCTCTTGCGAGGTCGGAACTCCGACTTCCTACTAAATTAATAGTAGACGTCGGAGTAGATTCAAGAATTGACGATTCTTATTCCCAATAAACTATTTGCAAAGTTTACTGGTATTCAATTGGTAAAGGACTCATTAACTCTCTAAAGACGACATAAAAACACGAGCTGTTCGTGTTTCCCGATATCCCAGTTAAGCCTTAGGGATCAAAGAAATTTGCTCAAGAATTTGATGTGCTGGTTTTTAATGTCTCCTTTAACGTGAGGTTAATGGTACCTTAATTATAAACGGTTTTAAGAAGCCTGTCAAGGCATCACCCACCAAGATATTTATCCTTGGACGATGACTTTATCTATCAAGCCGTAAGCTTTGGCTTCCTCAGCGCTCATGAAGAAATCGCGGTCCGTGTCGATTTCGATTTTTTTGAGCGGCTGTCCGGTATGCTTGCTTAAGATGTCGTTAATCTGGTTTTTGACCCGCAGCATCTCTTTGGTCTGGATTTCCACGTCTCTGGCCGGCCCGCCCATGCCCTCCATCATGACCTGATGAATCATTACGCGGGAGTTGGGAAGCGATACTCTTTTGCCGGCTTTGCCAGCGGCCAAAAGCACGGCCGCGGCCGAAGCCGCCTGGCCGATGCAAATCGTGGCCACGTCCGGCTTGACGTACTGCATGGTGTCGTAGATGGCCAGCGCCGCCGTGACGCTGCCGCCTGGAGAGTTGACATAAAGCTTGATGTCTTTCTCAGGCCCTTCGGCTGACAAAAACAAGAGCTGGGCAATCACCAAATTGGCGACGTGGTCGTCAATCGGCTCGCCCAAAAAAATTATCCGCTCTTTGAGGAGCCGCGAATAAATATCAAAAGCACGCTCTCCGAACTGTGATTTTTCGATGACCATTGGGACTAAAGGCATTCTAGGTTCTTTGTTGGGCATATGGTTAATCGTTAAGAGGTTACGATGCCCGTTTCGTTATTCGGTGACGTCTGACGTTTGACCTTCGACGATACCAGCTTCGTTACCGTTTAACGCTAAACTATCTGGCTCTGCAGGCTTTTCTTCCTCCGATCCGCCAATCTTTTCCTCAACTATATCAATTTTCCAGCCAGTCAGTCGAGCGGCTAGCCGCACGTTTTGTCCGGCCTTGCCGATGGCCAAGGACAGCTGATCGGAAAGCACTCCGACCTTGGCTTCTTTTGCTTCTTCGTTCAGCGTGACATTGAGAATCTTGGCCGGCGAAAGCGCGTTGGCGATGAACTTCACCGGGTCTTCGGACCAGGAGATAATGTCGACTTTTTCTCCATTGAGCTCGCCCATAATCGTCTGAACCCTGCTTCCCCGCTGGCCGACGCACGCGCCGATGGGGTCAACCCCTTCCTGCGAAGACCAAACGGCGATTTTGGTGCGGCTGCCGGCTTCGCGGGCGATGGATTTGACTTCCACAATTCCATTAAAAATCTCCGGCACTTCGATTTCAAACAGCCTCCGCACGACGTCCGGATGGGAGCGGGAAAGAGTGATTTTTGGGCCTTTGACCGTGGGCTCGACATGCAAAACCAAAACCTTGATGCGGGAGCTGACCGGATACTTTTCGCCTTTTATTTGTTCGGAGGGAAAGAGCACGCCCGTGGCTTTGCCCAAATCTATGAGGACGGTCTCGCCTTCCAGCCGCTGAACCACTCCCGAAACGAGCTGGCGTTCCTTGGACTTGAAATCGGTAAACAGGACTCCCCGCTCGGCTTCCCGGATTTTTTGGACGATAACCTGCTTGGCAGTCTGGGCCGCGATCCGGCCGAACTTGGCTCCGGTCTTAGGGGTAATGTCAATTTTAATCTCATCGCCGACCTTCGCGCCCTTCTTGTATTTCTTGGCATCCTCCGGCAGAATCTCTTTTACTGGGTCGACAAGCTCCTCAACCACCTTTTTGACGTCAAAAACTTTCGTTCCCAAATTTTCAGAATTAAATTCGACCACTATATTTTGGTCCTTTTTTCCGTAATCTTTTCTGAAGGCCGCAGCTAAAGAGACCTCAATCATTTTGAGGATCTCGGCTTTGTCTATATCTTTTTCTTCGGCGATTTGATTAAGCGCCGCTTCGAAATCTGAGTTCATGAATTTTGTAAGCCACCAAAAAAACGAGCTTAATGCTCGTTTAACTTAAGTCTTCAATAGCGTTCGTAAGTATTATAACAGGCTCAGCTTTGTTGTCAATATCAATGCTTGCAACATCGATTCTCGGATTATACTTGACGAATTCGGGATGCAGCTGGATGTAGAGCTTGGCCGTTTTCACCAGCTTCTGCTGTTTACGGTAATCGACGGCTTCAAGGCTAGACCCAAATCTATTGGAGGTCCGGGCTTTGACTTCCACGAACACTAGGCTTTGATCCTTGAGGCAGACAATATCCAGCTCGCCGATTCGTTTGCCGAACCTTGGAAAAAAATTGCGCTCCAAAATTTTATAGCCCTGTTTTTGATAATGCCGAGCCGCTAGATCTTCAGCAATTTTTCCGAGATCAGACATATATTTAGACTGCTTCGCTTCGCTCGCAGATGCGCATTTGCGAGGAGGCGAAGCCGACGAAGCAATCTACTAAATAGCTATTTTCTACCGGGCATATATTTGCTTTTGAGCTGTAGCTGGTCAAATTCTTTTTTTGCTTTAAAAAAATCAAACGCAAGATACTTCAAAATCCAAATTACCCAAACCGCCAAAATCAAGACCAAGAAGCCGGCCCAGAATCTTCTGGCAAAAATCGGAATATTTTCATATCGCATGCCGAACCAAATCAGGCCGGTTAAACCTATCACCAGGTCCTTGACCATAAACTTGCGGACGAGCACTCGCACAACCTCGTGGCGGACGAGCCTTTTGGCCGGCAAAAGCAGGATGCCCACTGCGAAGAGCGCCGCGAAAAAATATCCAAACACCAAGTCCAGCGTGCCTAAAATGCTCGAAGGCTGGGAAAACCAGAAAAAATAATCAAAGGTCATAATTATTTGGCGAACAGAAACCCGTAATGGTAATTGTCGGCTTCAATGCGGCTGACTTGTTTGAAAGTCGAACGCTGCGCGAGTTTGACGGCTTCCGCCTCAGAAATCCGTTCGGAAGCGGAAGGGCCAATGGGGCTTGGGTTTTGGTTCCAATCAATGACCAAAACCTTGCCGCCGGATTTAAGCAGCCGGTAAGCCTCTTTAAATAGCTGGCCTTTATTTTTGATTTGATGGAGAACATTGGCCAGGATAACCAAATCCACTCCGCCCTCGGGAATATCCTTGCAGGCGTTTTTTTCTTCAAGGTTGCCTCTGATGGTTTGGATATTGCGCAAGCCTTTCAGCCGCGCTTCCGAAGAAACGTGGTTTAAGGCCTGCTCCATAATGTCGACGACGAAGACTCTACCGGTTTGCCCGGCCATTTTTGAAGCGGCAATGGCAAAAAACCCGCTGCCCGCTCCCAAGTCGGCCACCAACTGGCCAGGCGCGAGGCCGGCGTTAAACAAAACTTTTTCCGGATCGAGGAATCGGACCCCCGGCTGAAATACAAATCCGCTCATAGAGAGATTATTTCGTAATTCGCTTTGATATTTATGGCTTTTTTCGTTGTTTCGTCCACTTCTATAATAACATAAGTCAATTCGGCCTGCTTGGCGTCTTCCGGAATATCAAATGACATGTATTCATTGCTAAGAAACCTTCGAAGCGACTGCTCCTTCCTAACTCCCAGGACCGAATCAGCGGCCCCGCACATCCCGACATCGGTCAGGTATGCCGTACCCTCGGGCAAAATTTTAGCGTCAGCGGTTGGAATGTGCGTGTGCGTCCCCAAGACCGCGCTGACTTTGCCGTCCAGATAATAACCAAAGGCTTTTTTTTCGCTGGTCGCTTCGGCATGAAAATCAATTACGGTCGCCACCATGTCCGCGGTTTGATTTTCAATAAGCCACTGATCGACCGCAGCAAATGGCGAGCTTATCGGGTCGTGAAACTGGTTTTCCATGAAAACCTGGCCCAGGAAGTGCCCCAGAAGCAGTGTTCCTTTTTTGGTTGCTATCTTGGCTGCGGTTTGGCCGGGGTAAGTGTTTGGAATATTGGCCGGACGTACGACGAGCTCAGGATGCTTCTTAAACGCTTCTTCGGACAATTCTTTCTTGGAAAATCCATGATTGCCCGAGGTAAAGCCCATGACGCCGGCTCGAATCAGCTCTTCCAAGGTTTTAACCGTAATGCCTTTGCCATGGGCCAGGTTGTCGACGTTGGCCAAAACGACATCAGGGTTTTCCGATGCTAAAAGTTGCGGCAAAGCTTTTTTTACGGCTTTCCGTCCGGGTTCGCCGCTGACATCGCCGAAGAATAAAATTTTTAGCATATTGATGAATTCTGAATTTTGAATTTTGATTCAAATTCGAATTTTAGAAATTAGAATATTCATTCGAAATTCAAAACTCGAAATTCAAAATTACCTAGCGTATTCTATGACGCGTGTTTCTCTGATAACCATAACTTTTATTTCACCGGGATATTTGAGGTCCTGCTCGATCTTGTTGGCTATTTCCCGCGCGAGTTTGGTGGCTGACCAATCATCAACTCTTTCCGGCTTAACAAATACCCGAATCTCTCTTCCGGCCTGGATGGCATAGACCTTCTCCACCCCTTCGAACCCGGAAGCCAAGCGCTCCAGATCCTCGAGCCGCTGAATGTACTGCTCATAAGTATCCCTTCGCGCTCCCGGCCGGGAGCCGGAAATATTATCAGCCGCGTCAACTATCGCCGCTTCTATGGAAGTGTACTCGACATCACCGTGGTGCGCCTCAATGGCGTTAACGATTTTCTCAGGCAGATTGAATTTCTTGGCAATCTGCTTGCCTATCTCGACGTGAGTTCCTTCCATATCCTGGTCCAAGGCCTTGCCGATGTCATGAAGAAGCGCCCCCTGTTTCACGGTCGGCACGTCCGCCCCCAATTCTTCGGCCATAAGTGCGGCCAGCTTGGCCATTTCTATGGAATGCTTGAGCACGTTTTGCCCGTAACTCGTTCTGAATTTAAGGCGGCCGATGAGCTGAATCAGTTTGGTGGGAAAATTCGTTATGCCAAGTTCGTAAACTGCCGCTTCCCCTGCCTCTCTAATCATCTCCGCCACTTCCTTTTTGGCCTTTTCCACCGACTCTTCGATTTTAGCCGGGTGAATCCGCCCATCTTGTATCAATTTCTCCAAAGCAATTTTGGCGATATGCCTTCTTACCGAATTAAAGCCGGAAATGACCACGGTGTCCGGCGTGTCGTCGATAATCACCTCAACACCGAGCATCTGCTCGAAGGTTTTGATGTTGCGGCCTTCTTTTCCAATGATTCTGCCCTTCATTTCCTCGTTGGGAAGCGTCACGGTAGTCGTGGTCTGCTCGCTGGTAACCTCGGAAGCGCAGCGCTGGATGGCCAAAGCCACGATCTCCCGCGCTTTGCGGTCCGCTTCATCGCGCGCATTGGTCACGAGTTTTCGAGTTAAGGCCATCAGCTCCGGACCGATATTTCTTTCGGTGGCTTCAAGCAATACCCGTTTGGCGTCTTCCAAACTAAGATTGCTGATTTTCTGAAGCTGTTCCAGCTGCCGCTGCTTGATTTGTTTGAGCTCTTCGCTCGTTTTGAGCAAATCTTCCTTCTTTTGGGCCAGCTCTTCCTTGCCTTTATCAGCCTCTGTCAGTTTTTTATCCAGATCCGATTCCCTCTTGGCCAGCCTTTCTTCGACTTTCAAAATCTGGTTTCGGAAGTCTGATTCGGTTTTCTTGGCCTGGTCGACTATTTCCAAAGCCTTGGCTTTCGCTTCCAAGACCAGCTCTTTTTCCTTATTTTTGGCGTCCTCCAGACCTTTCGCCACTTTGGCTTCTAAAGACCCGACCTTGCCTGCTATCTGAATTTTGCGGATGAAATAACCGGCCACTAATCCTGCGACTAGGGCTATGACTAAGTAAACTATGGACATGAAAAACCTTTCCAACTATGTTGGCTGCATCTTTATGACTGAATTGCTTTTCAGATTAGTTTCTCAGCCCAAAAACTCCCAAAGAATTGTTTGAGCTAAAATTGTCGCCGAGAAATTGAGAGAAAACTTGATTCATCAATTAACTTAAGATGCAATCAACCAGTAAAATGAGTAATCTCTGATTTATTGAGCCCCAAATGGGCTAGCCCCAATATAACACAATTGACGATACTGTCAATAACTGCTAACTTTTAACCGTTAACCATTAACGGGAGCAAAAAATATGAAACATACATTACCACAACTTAACTATTCCTACGACGCCTTGGAGCCTCACATCGACACCAAGACCATGGAGATCCATCATACCAAGCATCACCAGGCCTACGTCGATAAGTTAAACGCAGCCTTGGAAAAATATCCGGATATCGCCGACAAGCCAATTGAGGAGCTTTTGAAGAACCTTAATTCGCTCAAAGTTGATGATGCTGACCGAACAGCTATTAGAAACCATGGGGGCGGGCATGTAAACCACTCTTTGTTTTGGAAACTGCTTGACCCTTCAAATCAAAAAGATGAACAGCTGGTTACAGACATAAATTCAACATTTGGTTCCACTGAAGAGTTCAAGAAACAATTCAGTGATATTGCAACAAAGGTCTTTGGCTCAGGCTGGGCTTGGTTAGCAAGAGATGAAAGTGGCAAATTGCACATACACGGCATGCCAAACCAAGATTCGCCTTATCTTCACGGCCATACGCCAATAATCGGCTTGGATGTCTGGGAGCATGCCTATTATCTTAAGTACCAAAACCGCAGACCAGAATACATTGAAAACTTCTGGAAAGGCTTGAAACTATTATAAAATATTGACCTTTCCGGAACCGTGCTCTATTATAAATACAGAAATATGCAGATTTACTTCACGCGGCATGCTAAGAATCGTATGCGCTGGCGGAAGATAACTCTTCAAGAAGTACACACAGTGTTAAATAATTTTGACAAGAAAGAACAGCTAACCAATTATAAATACCATTTATATAAATCAATTAATAACCGTCTACTACGTGTAACAATATCAGAAGAACAAGATAAATTAGTAATCTTAAGTATTGTAGACAAACACGACTAATATGCAATTAGAATACGACAAAGAGGCCGATGCCTTATACATCTACTTTCAAAAAAAACAGGTTTACAGAAGCAAAGAGCTCTCCCCTGGCATTATTTTGGATTTGGACAAGCAAGGCCGACCTATTGGACTTGAAGTTTTGGATGTTTCCGAGAAAGTCCCTCAACCCGAATTGACAACATTATCAATCAAAAAAGCATAAAAAAATAAAATGTGGCAAACAATAATTGATTTTAGAAAAATCAAAAAGCAAGGCGTTCCTCTTGAGGAAATCCTAATGCGTCTCTAAACTTAAAACCGCCTTTCGGCGGTTTTTTTAAAAATTAAGCTAGGCGACCAGTACTTCCTCAGGCCTACTTATTTTTTTTCTGGCATGGTAGCGCTCGGCTTTTGCAGTCTCTACTTTATCTCGCTCAAGGTCAAACGATTTTAAGATAACCGCCCACTCGGTAGCTTTTTGTGACATGAGCCACAGAAGCATTAGCATGACCGAATTGTGTCCTGCAACCTTTGAGATGTAAGCATTGTATCTATCTTTTGCCTTACTCGAATCAAGTTTCTCAAGTAAAGGATCGACCGCCTCGCGAGCAGGGGAAATCATTTTATCGCCCAACCCGATAAACATGCTCAAGTCCAGCTGGCCATGGCTCAGAAGCTCCGATAAATCATCTGTGAGGTCTATCGGATTAAATTGCCTAAGTACCTTGTCAAAATCTTTAAAGCTTAGCCCTTGCCTGGCCAGCCTTTCCCTTAATTGCGCGGCAAACTTGGCATTGGTTCTTGCTAAAGCATCCTGCCAGCTGGTTCCAACTTGCACCAAAGCAGTTTGAATTTTACGGTCGGGATTTTGATGGCAAAGGTCAATCGACAGTCTGCTGGCAAGCATAGTCCCAATACTGTTGCCCATCACATGGGTCACCTTATCAATCAATGGGTCCTTCAAAATTTCTTGACGGACCTTATTGAATGTTTCGGCAACTTGTTCCGGTTTTTCGCCAATCACACTGTGCGGCAGTTGATAAGCCACGACTGGCAGCCGAAAATTTCTAAAAATTCCTTTGTACGGTGTAGTAGTCGCGCCATAGCCGCATATGAACAAGACGACTCCTTGGTTCGCACCTTCATGCTCTGCCTGCCCTTCGGGGTAAATGACGTCCCGCTTAAGCTCCGGACATGACTGTTCCACTAACTCCAAACTTCCGCCATATCGAGCCAACAAAGCAATGGCGCTGTCACCGTTTTCAATGTCTCGATATTTATCGAAGTCTCCGACCTGCCCGCTAGTAATCTCGTTAATCATTCTATCTAAATTTCGATAAATATGTGCCCAGACTCCCTCAACCCCGTTCTGCCGATACGCTTCAGCAACTCTTAACAAATAACCGGCAAGTTCTTTTTTCTTAACCCCGCTCTCCCAAAGCCGTTTAATGTCTTCAACCAGTTCGTGAACGGTTTCCGCTTCGTAAGGATAAACATAGGGAAAATGCTCGAACTGCACGCGCTGGATGGCCAGCCTTTCGAGTTCTGTTAAAGGCTCAGTCAAGAGCCGGTCGCTTTCCTGGGCCTGGGTATGATGAGTTTCGGGATGAGCTGAATTAGACTCTACTGTATTTCTCATAAAGCAATAATAACATCATCAGGACAAGAATCAAAAAACCGCCTTGCGGTGGTTTTTTTTATTCTCTAACTTTTGCTTCCTGGCCTTGCCTGGTGTAATAGAGCTTGGCTTTTCTGGCCGGTGAGGTTTTGACCACTTCGATTTTTTCGATGCTTGGAGAGTGAATCGGGAATATGCGCTCCACGCCAATGCCGGAAGAAATCTTGCGCACGGTCACGGTGCCGTTCATTCCTTTGCCGCCCTTGGTGGCTATGACCTGGCCTTCAAATATCTGGATCCTTTCCTTTTCCTTGCCCTCGGCCGAAACGTCCTTGATCTTCTGATGCACACGGACCAAAAACCCCGGCTTGAGCACCGGCGCGTCGGCTTTGAGATGTTCTTGTTTGAATGCGGTTATTTGCATAACTTTACGAAGTACGAATATTACGAATTTACTAATATTTTAAACCCAGTTTATTTAATACGAATTTTAAATCTTCCGGGAGCTCCGAGATTAGCTCAAGCCAACTGCCATCGATCAATCTTAGTTTCAGCCTATGCGCGTGAAGGAATTGCCGGCCGATCAATTCGGCATCTTGCTGTTTAAACTTGCCGCCGTAGAGTTCGTCTCCGACCACCGGATAGCCAATATGGCTCATGTGTACCCGTATCTGGTGAGTACGGCCTGTGTGCAATTTTACCTTAAGTAGAGAATATTGTAAAGGGTCATCAGAGGCCAATAAACTGTATTCCGTCACCGCTTCCCGCCCTTCTCCAACCTTCATCTTCTGATGAGTCCCGGCTTTGCCGATCGGAACGTCGATTATGCCGTGAAGCTTGGGCACGCCATGGACCAAAGCCAAGTACTCCTTCTCTATGTTCCGAGTTTGAAAGAGATTTTTGAGGTACTCAAAGCCGCCGACTGTTTTGGCCACCAAAAGCAAACCGGATGTATCTTCATCAAGCCGGTGCACAATTCCGGGCCGGTGAGCGTCGCCGACTTTTTCGATGCCGGGAAATCTGGCGAGCAATGCATGCGCCAAAGTATTTCCCTCCCGACCAGCGGCCGGATGGACCATTAGTCCGGCGGGCTTATCAATCACAGCGAGGTCGGCATTCTCGAAAAGCACGGCAAGGTTTGAGGGGTGAGGTTTGAGGGGTGAGGTTTTAAACTCCGGAAGCTCAACAATATCATTTTCTGAAATCTGAAAATCTGGCTCCAAAACTTTCTGACCGTTGACCAAAACTAAGCCGTCCTTAATGGCCTTTTGAATCCTGCCGCGGGAAACTTCCGGAATTTTGCCGGATAAAAATTTATCCAGCCGGTCTGATTTGTCTACTGTAAATTTATGCACACTTTAATACGTTAAAGTATTTTAACTAATTTCTTAACGAGACGTTCACGGTCTTTAGTCATCTTAAGCAAGGTCTGCAAAGAAGAGGCTATATAATAAGTCCGTTTCCCGACTTTTCTAGAACTAAAAAACCGTCGCCGGATTAGTTCCTCCATTAAATAATACGCTGTTGTACGCCTGACCCCCGCTCTTTTGGCTAACCGAGCCATAAGCTCGGGCCCTGATTTCAAGCCAGTATAATATATCTTTGCCTGAGCAACAGTAAATCCAAATCGAATGAGTTGAGTGACGATCTTTCGGTCAGTCATAAATGAATTATCCCAAATCATAAGCAAAAAGAAAAGCCGAACGAGAAAATCGTCCGGCGACTTGTATGATCACCCAGCAATGAGCATAGCTGCCTCTTCGGCCAACTCCGGTAAATACTTGTTACTCCCCCACGGCAAGTTGAAGACCGGTAGTCTTAGCCATTCCTTGCAGGTTAAAGAACCAGTCCCCCACTTTCCAAGACCCAATTTTTGAAGCCAGGATTCGGTAATGGCTACCCCCTTCGACAAAGGCGTTGACCGTTCTTTCTTCCAGTACCACTTGTATGTTGTCCAGTTGAATGAGCATAGAAGCCAATTCATCCAACTTAATCCGGTTTCGGGCGACACGAATGACAACAATGGTAGGTCTTTTCCGCAGCTTACGCATGTACACTTTCGTGTCACAAAAAAAAATCTTCGCAGCTGCCTTCTCGACCTTATCCACTGTTTCTGACCATGGCAGTACTTCGAATAGGTGGCATGTCCCATTAGCTGTCGATTTTTTGCGCATCTTGACCTCCTTCCACTTGACTGGGTATTATAAGTCCTAGAGTAAAAAGTGTCAAGTTTTTCGTCACTTTTTTAGTATTTAAAAATTCCCGCTTTGTTACAAATGTACCAAAAACGGAATGACTAGATTGCTTCATCCCCCGGATCGGAGTCCGGGGTCCTCGCAAATGCGCATCTGCGAGCCGTGACAGCGGCGTGGCAATCTATTTATTTATTTCTAAACTTTTTGCACCTTTCCACGATAACTCATAGGCTTGTCGCATAGCCTCGGCAATGGCTTGGCTTTCGATTATCACAGACATATTCTCGGCATAGTTTAGAAACGCGACCTTGTTATTATAAATATTAACTTCGATTTGCGGGTCAAATTGTTCCTTGGCAACTACGAGCGTTTGCGATAATTCTTTTTCATCCAAATACCGGTGCTTGATATCCCACTTGCTGCCCTTGCCGGCAAGTCTGCGAGCCTTAATCCCCAACGCAACCCGTTTTTGAATGTAATTTGGATCAACATTGGCCTTGCCTTCGAAATAAGCATTGGTATTGTACTCCAAAATCTCAGTAGGCTTTTCCTCCAAAGTATCATCATAAACTTTTTGAACCGCATTCGGTCCTTCATAAAAGGTGATTTTCGGTTTGGCTCCCTGTTTGTTGTAAATCGCGGCCAACTCCGGTAAGGCTTCCCTAATCCCGCTTTCCAGCTCGTTGACCAAACTTAGCAATCTTTGCGGCGGTTCGGCAACAAATCTATTTTTGCCTTTAATCTTGGTCTTGGCCACCACACCGCGGTTAACTAGGTAAGAAAGCACGGAATAAGCAGTGGTCCGTTTAAGCCCGGCTACTGCCGCTATATCCTGGGCCGAAGCGGCGCCCGTTTCCAAACCAGCCAGGTAAACCCTGGCTTCATTGCGAGAAAACCCTAGTTTATGAAGTAATATGTTAATCGGCATTGAATTATGACGAATATTTCGTCGTCTTTAGTATAGCAAAATAATCGCTTATCTGTCAAATAATTCAGACATTAATACTGGCTACTCGTCAAAAAATGACGAGAAATATGGACATTTAGCCCTTTTTTGAATAAACTTAACCGTCACAGTAACGGATCGTTTCTTAACAACTACAACTGCCACGGAGGGAAAAATGAAATTCCTGCTCATTATCCCACCCTACGTGGTGGATGAAAATGGTTTAGGCATCTGCCCTAAAAAAGCGATGCTCCCGGTCGGTCCCCTCTCCATCGCAACTGCTCTACTCACAAGGGGGCATGCAGTTGAGGCGTTGGACTTGGTCTTCGTATCAGAATGGTGCGAACGGCTCGTTTCAATTCTCCAAGCACCTTATGACCGCATTCTGCTTTCTTGCCACACCACTCGCAACATCGCGGTCTGCAAGCAAGCCGAACCGCTTATCCGTTCATTGCAACCGGGAGCACATATTACCCTCGGCGGGAATGTCTGTGTGGATCTGGGAACTGAAGACTTCCGCAAACTTGGGCTTCATGTTGATGCTGTTGTGCGCGGCTATGGCCACGCCGACAATGTCATCAAAGCAATCGAGTGCGGGGAAAACGGAGATATCAGGCCGCAATCAGTCCCGCAAGATCTGCCTGCCCCGGCACTGCACCTGCTTGATGAAGAAACGCACCGACAGTACCGCGAAGAAACATCAGGCGGAAAGTATCCCATGATCGGACCCGGCGGCTTCGGCTGCTACTGGTCCTGTGAGTACTGCTCAGCAAAAATGAATTCTCCGGCCGTTGTGCGGACGTGGAAAGGCATTGAAATTGAAAGCGAAATCAATCTTGCTGTTGACTACGGATACACGCACCTCTGGTGCGTGGACAACCTGGTCATCCACAACAACGAAGAAAAAGTGTTGCGGTTCGACAGCGAGGTTGGCAAGCGCGGACTTACCTGGTCTGGTATGACCCGTCCCGAACTGGTTCTCAAACACTCGCATCTGTTCAGTAAGCTTCACTCGCTCACGGAACTGGCAGTCGGGATCGAATCCGCTAGCCCGCAGGAACTCACGGTGTGGGGCCGAGGAAACCGAGTCGGCTATCTGGAAACCTGCCATATGGCAGTCCGGATAGTCCACGATGCGGGAATCGCGACCAATGCATTCGTCATGCTCGGAGGACCGGGTGCAAATGAGCAGGGTTTCTGGGAGCTTTACCGCTTTCTCAAGTCCCTGCCGCTCAGCACCATCTCGTGGTCGTTCTTTAATCCCTCACCCAAAACACTCGCGGCTGATCAACTTGAGCCCAAGCAATTCGGTTTCTACCGCTGGCCGCTGCTTTCTGCTGTACCGCCCGCTCGGGTGGTGCAGTGGGCCATGATTCTTTCGGGATCATGGTGGAGCGGCTGGCGGCTCAACGAGTCCGATCCCTTTTTCTCGGACGACGAACGCTTCGGTATCCGGTTTGAAGAAGGGATTATATACCAACCAACAGATGCCAGGTCGGAAATAGGTGATCTTTGGGAGATCTGGCGCAGAGGGAGGATGGCATGAAGAAGAACGAAAAACCCGAGATCATCGATCTCGGGCCGTATGACAAGCGGCCGTCCGGGCAGCAGCCCGGGTAGGCCGCAAAAATCCAAAACAGAAAGGAGGTGATTTGAGATGGCGGAGAAGGAACCGGCTCCCAAGCCGGCACCGCCCGAGGAGCCCTATCCGGGACGCCCGAAAGGCCAGCAACCCGGCTAGACCCGCTCCCCGCTCGTTGGCCCGGCTGCGACTGCACATCGCAGGCCGGGTCTCTTTTTTTCAATTAACCATACTTATATGCAACAAGTCACATGGCAACAATTCGAACAAATAGAGCTCAGGGTTGGCACAATCCTTAAGGCTGAAGATTTTCCTGAGGCTAGAAGGTCTTCTTATAAATTAGAAATCGACCTGGGAGAATTCGGCATTAAAAAATCAAGCGCTCAAATCACTCATCTCTATAAACCAGAAGAGCTTGTCGGCAGACAAGTGCTTTGTGTCATAAACTTCCCGCCCAAACAGATCGCCAATTTTTTCTCGGAGGTTTTGACTTGCGGATTTTATCTGCCAACGGGAGAAGTGGTGCTTGCTCAACCGGAAAGAAAAGTCCCTAACGGCTCAAGGCTTGCGTAACAAATCCGGCCTTCGCTTTTTGGTCCGCTTAAGCGCTTCGGCTTTGCGCCACTCATTGATTTTGGCGTGATTGCCGGAAAGCAAGACTTTCGGCACCTTCATGCCTTTGTAATTTTCTGGTCTCGTATACTGAGGATACTCCAGGAGGTTTTCTGAGAAGCTTTCATTCACGGTTGACTCAAACTTACCCACTACTCCTGGCACCATGCGAGCAACCGCATCGACCACTGCCATGGCCGGAATCTCGCCACCAGTTAATATATAATCGCCAATGGAAATTTCTATGTCCGCCAACTTTCTTATACGTTCATCAAATCCCTCATAGCGCCCGCAAATCAGAATCAAAGTTTTATTTTTGCTTAACTGCTTCACCAGTTTCTGATTTAAGGTTTTGCCTTGTGGGGTAAGGAGTACTACTTTTCGCTTTTCGCTTTTCGCTTTTCGCTTAAGATCGCGCAAGACGCGATCAATTATATCAACCCTCATAACCATCCCAGCGCCACCGCCATAAGGCCGGTCATCAACGGACTTATGCGCATCAGTCGCCCAGTCCCGCAAATTGCGGACTTGAATTTTTATAAGCTTCTTGGCGAGCGCGCGTTTAATTACGCTTATATTGAAATAAGATTCGAATGCTTCCGGAAAGATTGTGAGGATGATGAATTTCATAACATAAAACAACCCCGACGTTACGTCGGGGTGGATTTTAAAGCTTGAATTCGTCAATATCTGAGGCAAGTTCTTTGTCCACTGAGGAAGTTTCCTGCCTGGGTTTTCTGGAGCCTTCTGGTTCGTGGATTTTGAGATTGACTCGAGCTTTTCTCTTAGCTCCCACTACTCGGAGCAGGGTTCTTATGGATTTGGCGGTTTGACCCTGACGCCCGATTACCTGGCCCATGTCTTCCGGATTGAGGTGGAGTGTAATGAGCACTCCCATTTCATCCACTGTGCGCTCGGTTCGAACATCGCTGGGATGATCCACCAAGGCTTTGACCACGTATTCGACAAATTCCTGATCTTGTTCTGTAGCCATGTCTTATGAATTTTTACTTTACAGTAAAGCTGTAGTCCGACCTTAATGCCTACACTTTCTTAACAAGAAAAGTTTACTGCTGTTTCTGCTCGGTGTCAACTCCGGCAGCTTCGCTCGTCGGAGCCGGTTTTGATTCTGCTGCTGGTGCAGGTTGTGCTGTCGGTTGAGTTTCCGGCGTCTCCTTCTTCTTGGGCGCCCAGGCTTTGACTTTCTTGCCGGCTACAAGCTGCTTTTCTACGAAGAGATTCCGCACCGTGGGAGACATGGAAATGTTTTTATCAATCCAGGCCTTAAGCCGCTCCTGGTTCTTGATGCTGAAGTTCTTGGTGCGGGGATTGTAGTTACCAAGAATTTCCAAAAATTTCTTGCCGGATGCCCTGAGAGATTCAGCCAGAACGATTCGAAATTCAGGCCGGCTTTTGCTGCCAATGCGCTGGAGTCTGATAATTAACATCTTTGACTATTTAATGATGCCTGCATATACTACCAAAACGACCGTCGTTGGTCAACAGTTAGAAAACGGAGGATTTCCGATGAAGCGACAGATACCCAACGCTATTTCGGCGATTCGGGTAGCTCTCGCTTACCCGGTTGCCTCCTACGCTCTCGCCGATCAATGGACTTTGAGTTTCTGGCTGCTGGTTATTGGTTGGTTAACCGACTTTTTGGACGGGTTCGTTGCCAAGCGTCTCAAGGTCGCTGACAAAAACGAATTCGGCAAAAAGTGGGCTGATCCGATAAGCGACGCCTGTCTCAACGCCGGCAGTATCATCGGCCTCTTGCAGGGGCCAGAAAAACCCTGGGTGTTCGGGCTGGGGCTTGCCTCCTTCGTCCTGATGGTGAGCTTGAAGACACTCAAACACTGGGGCTGGTCCGACGAAGTTCGACGGCTGAGCGCTTCGATTTCGTTTGAATTCGTCGTCATCTCAATCGCCGTCATCCTCAACATCTACGCCTATCGCGGCCTGCATTGGGGTCCCACGGGCATTGTCCTCACGATCCCAATTCTGCTCTATCTCCGGCGCGCTAAAAGGCAGAGGATTGAGAGAGTCTACAGGCTCGGCTTCTAAAAGTCCCGCTTGCTGCAACAGCGAGCGGGGCCAATTTTTTTTATGCTATATCTAGATATAACTATTTTATCCGGCTTTTGATATGCCTTCTAATCCACCAAACAATAACTGCGACGATGACTATAACAATGACTGCGTCAAACTTCCGAAAATATCCTTCAAGCAATTGCCAATTCTCGCCTAACTTCAGGCCGAGCCAAGCTAAAAAATATGACCAGATAAAGGAACCGATGAAAGCTATAACAATAAACGATCCCAGAGGCACCTTGCCGATGCCAGCGGGGATGGAAATAAAAGTGCGGACCACTGGCAGCATTCTGCCGACAAAAACCGAAAGCTTGCCAAAGCGCTGGAAAAACTTCTCGGTCAATTTAAGATCATTCTCGGAAATCAAAACATAACGGCCGTACTTCAGGATCAACGGCCGGCCGCCATAATATCCCAGCGCATAGGTTGCAACCGAGCCGACTACCGAACCGACGGCTCCGGCAACAGCAAGCCCAAATAATGTAAATCGCCCCGCTTCCACCAAAAAGCCAGAAAATGGCATGATGACTTCCGAAGGCAGCGGAATGGCAGCGGACTCAATAGCCATTAAAAAAGCAACTCCAGTGTAGCCGAGCTGGTCTATGGTCGAGATAATGAAGTTAGTTATGGCTAGAATGAGGTCCGTGAACATTTATGTATAATTTCGAATTATGAGTTTTGCCGCCTTGGGCGAGCCTCGCCTCCGGCGGGAATTTCGAATGAATATTCTAATTTCTTAAATTCGAATTTGAATCAAAATTCTAAATTCATTATTCAAAATTATTCAGCAATAGCTTCTGCCTTCTCAAGCTTAATGGACAAAATCTTAGAAACGCCGGCATCGTCCATAGTCACGCCATACAAAGTATGGGCTTGCCTCATGGTCTCGCGATTGTGGGTTATGGTAATGAATTGGGTTTGGTGGGCCAGCGTGCCCAAGATGCTGGCAAATCTAATCGAATTGGCCTCATCCAAAGCCGCATCAACTTCATCCAAAACCACGAATGGAGAAGGGTAGGACGCAAGAAGCGCGCAAAGCAGGGCAATCGCGGTCAGCGCCCGCTCGCCTCCAGACAACGCCTGGATGGTTGCCAATTTCTTGCCGGGCGGCGTGGCTTTGATTTCAATGCCCACTATTTCCCTATGAGTTTTCGGCTCTTCGGTTTGGTCATCGTTATCCGCCTCCGCTAAAGCTTCGGCGGACAAGTTGTCATCGTCAACCTCAGCCACGTCTTCCCGCAATAAATTCATGTGCGCCTTGCCGCCGTTGAAGAGAATCCGGAAGTACTCGGCAAATTTATCGGAAATCCTGCTGAAGGCCTCATCAAACTGCTTTTTAATCACCAGGTCCAATTCTTCGAGCACGGTTTTCAGGTCAGCCACGGCCGCGGATAAATCTTTCACCTGCGCGGAAAGATAGTCAAATCGCTGTTGAGTTTCGCGGTACTCATTCAAAACCTGTTCATCCACTCCGCCAGCCAGCTCAAGCTGCCGTTTGAACTTCAAAATCTGATTTGGCAAGTCAGGATTGCCCGGCGCTTTTTTATGCTGGCTGAGCATTTCCGGCATGCCGCCGAAAGCCTCTCTGATTTCTTTCGTCAAGTTTTCCATTCTGGTATCGAGCTTGGCTTTTTCAATTAAAATTAAATTCTGCTCATCTTTTAGCTCGTTTAATTCGTTGCTTTTAGTCCGGAACTTCTTTTCTTCCGCCGTAAGAAATTGCTTTTTCTGCTTTTCTTCAGTCAAGAGCTTGTTTTTGGCCGCTCTTTGTTCTTCCATGTCCTTGACAATTTGTTCCAATTCACGAGTCAGGACTTGCTTCTGCTTGAGCAGTTCGTCATTTTTTGCGTTGCTGAAATCGGAGACCAGCTTTTTTAAGCTCCGCTTGACTTCCTCGATGTTGTCAGGACGGAGCTGGTTTAAAATTGCCTCGAACTGCCGCTGGAATTCAGAAAAATTCCGGGTTGCGGCCGGATCTATTTTAAGCTTGCCAGAAATTTCGGCCAGCTGTTCAAGCAGCGCCAGTTTTCGATCCTCGAGATGCTTAAGCCTACTGTCCAATTCGTCCACAAAGGTGCTGGATTTCGTCGATTGCTGTTCGTCTTTCTCCAAGTTTTTTTGGAAGGCAGTTATCTCTGACTCCAAACCCGCAACCACACGCTTTTTCAACTGCAAGGCTTCTGAAACACTGTCTAATTCGGTTTCCAAAAGATAAATTTGCCCGCCGAAATACTCCAGCTGCAAGCCGGCTAATTGAGCGGCAACAGCTTCGCGTTCCTCCATCCGCTTGGCTTGGCGTTTAAGCGAGCGGAGCCGCGGTTCAATTTCGGCGATGAGCTGGGAAACAGAAGTTAAGTTCTCCTCGGTCTGCGCAAGCCTTCGGATAGTTTTTTCTTTCTTCAAATAATACGGCTTGACCCCCGAAGCGTCTTCAATCAAATTCTTGATTTCGGCAGGGCCGGCCAAAACCAGCTGGTCGATCGTGCCCTGGCCGATAACCGCATAGTTAGTCGCGCCGAAGCCCGAGCGAAGCAGGGCGTCGACGACATCCAGCAGCCGGACGCGGTTTTTATTTATGAGGTATTCCGATTCCCCGTTTCGATAAAGTCTGCGGGCAATGACGACTTCATTGTAGTCATAGGGCAGTTTGTGGTCCTTGTTGTCGAAATACAAAGAAACCTCGGCCATGGAAAGCTTCGATTTTTTGTCAGAACCGGCAAAAATCACGTCTTCCGACTTCTTGCCGCGCAGAAGCTTGAGCGACTGCTCGCCCATGACCCAGCGAATGGCATCCGCGACATTGGATTTGCCGCTGCCATTGGGGCCAACTATTGCGGTGAGGCCCGGATCAAAATCAAGCACAGCTTTCTGGGCAAATGATTTGAAGCCGTGAAGTTCGAGGCGTTTGAGATACATAGGAAATTCAAAAGTCAAAATGCAAAATGCAAAATGACAAAGCAAAATTAAAAATTATTCTCTTTGCATTTTTAATTACATTTTGATTTTTGAGCTTTGATTTTTGATTTCTCATAAGTTAAAGGTCAGAAACTTTCAATCCATTCTCCGCCGCGGCAATTTCCGCTTCCTGTTTCGAGGCTCCGACCCCGGTTGCCACCTGCTTGTCATTCACAAACACTCCAACCTCGAACTGCTTGTTGTGGTCCGGCCCCCATTCTCCCAGAACTTTGTAATGCGGGGTCACGCCGATTTTTTCCTGGGTCAGCTCCTGAAACTTGCTTTTCGGGTCAAGGATTTTGCCTGACTCCATGACCGAAGTAAGCTTGACCAAAACATAGCGGTCCACAAACTGCTTCGCCGCGGCAAATCCCGAATCCAAATAAATAGCCCCGATCAAAGCCTCCAAGGCATTGGCCAAAATAACCTGGCGGGCGCGGCCGGTATCCTTCGCCTCCCCCTTAGAGAGGAGGATGTGGTTGTCCAGATTCAGTTCCGCTGCTACATCAGAAAGCATTTTATAATTCACCAGAGCGGAGCGAAAGTTGGTCAGCTCGCCTTCGGGATTTGGGTAACTGTGGTACAAATACTCCGTAGTTATTAACTCCAAGACAGCGTCGCCCAAAAACTCCAGCCGCTCGTTGTGAGGCAGCGGCCATTTGCGGTTCTCGTTCAGATACGAGCGGTGGGTCAGTGATGATTGAAGCAGATTGCGATCATTGAATTTTATGTTTATTTTGGTCTCTAAGTTATCAAGATCCATAGACAAGAGTTTCTTGTCATTCTGAACGCAGTGAAGAATCGGCCCCCGGCGGGACAGAGGTATAGCTGCCCAGTGCCGGATTCAGATGCTTCGCTCCGCTCAGCATGACACAAATATTAATTCTCTGGTGGACGGTAGAGGATTTGAACCTCTGACCCTCTCTACGTCAAAGAGATGCTCTACCACTGAGCTAACCGTCCTTATGCTGCTTCCGGCAAAGCAGCTTCCTGCTCACCTTCTAATTTTACCGGCTTAACCAACTCTTGGAAAGTTAGTATCCAGCAGGCCTGGGTAAATACCAGGGGCAGAGCCGAACAGAGTAAAAAAAACGCGGCTGCTAAAGCCATCCCTATATTACCATAAAACCGGAAAAAAACAATCGAAGCTATCGTGGGCAAAATAGAATTTATTATCAATAAAACCAGGCTTAAAAAGGTTAAGCTGAACCAGTATTTGGAGACCAAATCCCACGCAGCACTCAAGCTTTGTCTTGCCCTTAAGTCGTTAAAAACCGTGAACAATGCTGCAAGTTCGACAACTGCGATTAGGCTTAGTCCTACTATTGCGTATACCAAAGTCGAGAACATGCGCGAGGCCGCGGCAGAAGCGGGCTCAAACAAAAGCCAGCTGATGAGAGTTAAAAATACGGCAAACAATAAAAATTCTATAGCTATGCGTTCATAATATTTTCTGCCGGTTCTGAAAGATTTGCGCAAATTTGTTTCCCTTTTGGCAAGCAGTTCGCTGAAAGCTGTTACAAGCCCCACTTTTGACCTGAAACCAAGGAAGAGTACGGCTACCAAAACTGCCAAAATCAAAAGTGCGCTTGCGGGCTTTTGGACAAACAAATTTGCGGAGCTTTTTAAAAATAATACAACTGCCGCTGACAAAACCAAAAGCAGGCCGTATGCCCACAAAAATTTATGACTTTTTGTAAGCAACCAAGCCTGCTTTAGAATTTTTTTGTAGGGAATCATCACACAGAGGCGACAGATGGCAATCCTCTATCCAATTCTTGCATCCCTTTCTTGGCCAGCTTTTCCTTGGGCATGATGTCAGCAAGCAGCTGCTCAAAATCTTCCCGTTCGATGGTTTCCACTTCAATCAGCTTTTTAGCCAGCAATTCCAGATATTTTTTATATTTCTTGATGATATCAAAGGCTTGCTTATAGGCTTTGTCTATAAAGCTCGCCACTTCCTCGTCGATCTTGGCGGCCACTTTTTCCGAATAGTTCTTTTGTTCCGAAATTTCCCGGCCCAAAAAAATCATTTCGTGATGCTCGCCGAATGTCATGGGCGGCAACTTTTCGGACATGCCGTAAGCCGTGACCAATTTTCGCGCCAGATTCGTGGCGACCTTCAAATCATTCGAAGCGCCGGTGGTTAGTTCATTAAAGATGAATTTTTCCGTGGCATACCCGCCCAAACTTACGGCCAGGTCCGCCAAAAATTCGGATTTCGAATGAAGATTTTTATCTTCTTCCGGAAGCTTCATCGTATAGCCCGCTGCCCGGCCGCGGGAAACTATCGAAACTTTGTGCACCGGGTCGGCATGCGGAAGGATTGTGGCCACCAAAGCGTGGCCGGCTTCGTGCCAAGCCGCGATTTCTTTTTCTTTTTTCGAAAGCAAATGGCTTTTCCGCTCCGGCCCAAGCATGACTTTTTCTATTGATTCAATCAATTCGGTCTGCGTAATCTCTCTTAAATTCTTTCGCGCGGCCAAAATCGCGCCCTCATTGACGAGGTTGGAAAGGTCAGCGCCGGAAAATCCGGGAGTGCGCTCGGCGATTGAGCGCAAATTGACGTTTTTGGCCAAAGGCTTGTTTTTGATATGGACCTTAAGGATGGCCTCGCGGTCATTGATGTCCGGCTGGTCCAAAATCACCTGCCGGTCAAACCTCCCGGGCCTCAAAAGCGCCGGGTCAAGAACATCAGGCCGGTTGGTCGCCGCAATCACGATGACATTGGCGTCTGATTCAAACCCGTCCATCTCCACTAAGATTTGATTCAATGTTTGCTCGCGCTCGTCGTGGCTGCCGCCCAAACCCGCGCCTCGCTGCCGCCCAACCGCGTCAATTTCGTCGATGAACACGATGCAGGGTGCGTTCCTCTTTGCGCGTTTGAACAAATCACGGACTCGGGAGGCCCCTACCCCGACGAACATCTCCACGAATTCCGAACCGGAGATATGGAAAAACGGGACATTGGCTTCGCCGGCGATGGCCCTTGCGACCAGGGTCTTGCCTACTCCGGGAGGGCCCAAGAGCAGAACGCCTTTGGGGATGCGAGCGCCCAGCGCAAAAAACTTCTGCGGGAAGCGCAAAAACTCGACAATTTCTTTAAGCTCTTCCTTGGCTTCTTTGACCCCGGCAACATCGGCAAAGGTAATCCGCTTTCTGCGGTCTGACTGCTCCATAAGCTTGGCGCCAGACTGTCCAAACGACATGGCTCGGTTGTTTGAGCCTTGCACCTGGCGCATGAGAAACCAAATAAACGCCGCTATCAAAACAAACGGAATCAGAAACGGCAGGATCGTGGAAAGCAGAATCGAAGTGCCGCTGCCGTCCTTGACTTCTATTTTCAAATCTTTGATTTTCTCGGCTTCCAGGCCGTAATTTCTCAAAGTTTCCGAAAGCGCGACTTCCCGCTCCTTGAATGCCTTTGCTTTGCTTCCATCTTTGTAGAAAACCGCAAGCTTGTCGTCGGAGACCTCAATGCGGTCAACCTTGCCGGCATTAGCCTCTTCGGCGATTTGGCTGATGGAAACTATCGGCAAATCCTTGTCTTGAGCGCCAAAAAGGCTGAAGCCCGCGGCGACGACCAAAAATATGCCCAAAATAATAAGCAAGTTTTTTATGAATCTGTTCATCGCGTTTTAGAAATTGATGTGACTAAGCCTAAAAATTTTACTGGTTTTAAGAACTAATGTCAACTGGCGTCAGGAATCGAATAAATCGGGGGCCCCCGAAAATTGCGCAGCAATTTTTGGGGAAAGAGGCACTGGCACGGAAGCCGAAGCGACTTTGACGATTAGTCAAAGGCGCAAAGGCTGAAGTGCCTGATGACTCGTGGTGCCGGGGGCAGGAGTTTCATTCGCCGCTAATGCGGCTCTATACAGGGTTGCGCCGGAAGCTGCGCTTGCTCGCTTCCGTCGATCGCTTGACTTCGACTGATGTCTTGTCTCGCTTCAACCCGTTCAACTCCGCTCAAATCTTAGCAAATTCTCTGGTGCCGGGGACAGGAGTTGAACCTGCATGCCCTTGCGGGCGCTAGCTCCTAAAGCTAGTGCGTCTGCCAGTTTCGCCACCCCGGCTAGCTTATGATCTAAAATTTTATCGCAAATCCCTTAACTTCCGCAAGACTCTACCCTTACCTGATTTAATTTGCCGACGGCTTCTGTTTATCTGTTTAAGCAGCTTGTTTTCTATCTTCAATTTCATTTTGCTTAATTTCATATCCAAATAACAATTTAGTATCTATTCCAAACCATCAGGCTCATTATATCAAATTCTATTTGTCTAATAAATAGTGTAATTACACCAAATATTAGACAGAACTTTTTTTACAAAATACCTTTATTTTGGAAATGACCAAAAATAACTTTTTCGTCGTCTGGATCTAATTTACTAATTTCCATAGTCGTCACGAATTTTTCCAGACTATAAAAAGCGGCGACAAAATCCACCTGGTCGCGGGGGTCAAAAGGAAAAACCCAGACCGTTCTTTGCAGCGGATAAAATCCTAAACTTTTAAGCTTGTCTCGAAAAAAATCCGCATGTTTTCTATAAGGCACAGAAGGGATGTCAGCCAGTACTAGCCACCATTTGTGATTCCAAAATTCAGGTTTGGAAACCTCTATGGTCTCAAAGTTAAACCGCCGGACTTTTTTTCGCCCTCTTTGGGTAACCTTTAAAACAAAGTCTTTTCCGGCCGGGGAGAGTTCTATGTCACCGCGGTTCTTAAGATAATAAATTGATTTGAGAACCTGCCGGCCGTATTTTTTCTTCTGTTCGCGTGATTTTATAAACCTGCCCTGCCCCGACAGTTTGCCGAGCAGCTGCACTGCGTTGGGAGCCAAAGCCGCAAGCGTAACTGTACCTGCGACCGCGGCCAGGGCCAGTATGATTCGTGAGACTGTCTTTAATCTTTTGATTTGTTTTTCCGACAAATCTAGTTTTTTATGCGGAAGTGCCTGTTTCAAGGAACTTGCGATAGTTAGTTTTTCATAATGCATTTTTTTCTAGCTAATTTATAAGTCTAACAAATGGTGTAATTACACCTAATATTAGAATCAAAGAAAACGCTTGTCAATTCATTATTTTCATTAATTCGCAAAATTCGTATTTTGTAAAAATGAAAGCAGCTGCCTGTATCTTCCCTGGTATACCCAGGGTCGATAACAAACAGCTGCTGCGATGAGCCAATCTTACACGACGCGCGACACCGGCACTTGGTCCATGGCCGGCGGCAGCTCCGGAACCTGCCGTCCTTCCTTCCCCGTATCTGCCCACGCCGAACCGTTGCGTTCATCTGATCGCTTCACGATCTTGCCATCGAGGTATTTCTCGATGACCTCGATGATGGTCTGATCATCGAGGGCGCATGGCGGCCCTTCCTTATGCGACTGCGTCGAACCGCCACCAAGGATGTAGCCGGCCTTTGCCGAGGGCATTGAGAACTGCGAACCCTCGACGTAGTTGGCCGCGAGCTCAGCATCGGTTCGCTCGGTCTTGTCCCCTCGCAGCGCGAACTCCCAACGCCGTAGTTCGATCAGGATCCGGCGCAGGCTGAGCTCAATTTCGATGAACGGAATTTCGACGTCCTGCTCCTCCCTGTGGCTTTCTTGCTGGGCGTCGGGATCCTGCGTCATCTCGTCTTCTTGTTCTTTCTTTTTGATTCCTTCGCGGATCGAGATGTACACATGACCCCTGGAGTTACGAATGAGAATCACGTCAGCGCCGACGTATCGTGATCGCAAAATTCGCGCGAGCTCGCCGTCACCTGACAGCGGATGCTCTTTGCGAATCACCACGAACCTGATGGACGGCTTGATGCCAGCGACCTTGACTTTCCGCAACTCGCCTCGGTTGGGTGCAAAGCGCTTAAGGCACTGTGCAAAAGTCACCTCATTCATGAGCTTTATCCAAAGCTCCAACAAAGTGCTCTGGACGACCTGGGTGGCCAGGAAATTCCCCCGCTCCTCAGGATCTTGCGGAAGCGATTGTTCCGAGAGAGCGAGGTGTGGCGGGAATTTCTCGCCGGCAGCGATGCGGTCGGCGATCGCCCACTTGTGCTTGACCACGGGCCCCATTGCGTCGGAATCGTTGACTCGCCCGCGATCACCCTTCTTAACGTAGTGCGTGACTGAGTCAATCGCGAACCTGATGACGTCAGGCTCGTAGCCCAGACGCTTGAAGAACTCGCCACGGTGAAGCAGATCGAGGCCCCGCTTCGAAGGATCCGTGAGATAAGCCGTGTGTTCCGCCTTGTAGCGTTCGAACTTGGCCCGGTATGCGTTCCACTTAGCTTTGTTCTCCTCAGTCTCTTTCTCTTTCGGCGGCCTCGGAGCCTTGGGGTAATACCCCTTGCCCAGCAGCTCCGCAGCGCAGGTGTTGATCTGTTCACCCTGTTCGTCCATCCGCCCATGCTCGTCATACGGATTGTCTGTGCCGCCGATTCCGATCGGTGTCAGCCCCAGCGAGTAGAGTTCTGCGGAAGTCGTATTGTGCGGATCCCGCACGCAAACGACCTTGCCTTCTTTCGGCATCAGTTCGCCGCCGAAGAAGGTGCCCTGAAAAATCGCCCACTGCTCATCGAGATGAGGATCAGTGTGCGGAGCAAAGGCCCCAGACAACCCCAGGGGGTCGTCTTTGGCCATGGCTCTAATCTGCTCAACAGTGAGTACGAGTGTCTTGATGTTGGCGATTTCGTGCAACATGGCAAAATCCCCCTGCGTTATGTGAATGTTCGAGTTAATGACGTTGAGACAGTCGCCCCAATTGCCGACTGTAACCGAAAATTTTATCAAAAACACGGTCATCTGTCAATTCAAAGCAACAAAGCTAACGTTGACAAAGTGGCCGAAAGTTGCTAGAATTCGCGGTTATCATGTCTGACCGCCCTTTGTATCGGCGGCATCATGATAGGTCTTTAATAATCGTGTTTTAATCATAGGATTTGGTGGGCTGTTTTTTGCGTTGGGTGTGATGAACATTCAGCGCAAGAAGCGGTCTAAACATTTACCACGCAACAGACTCTATCAGCCGATCCGTTTAGGAGGCAGACATGGCAAAAACGCCACCAGGAAAAGGGCCTAGAAAGGGTCCCGGCGGAAAAACCGGGGGTGGCCCCAGGAAAGCGGTTTACAAGCGAATATACGAAGTCGGCGGCACACCCGACGCCACCGAGCTCACTGTCACCATCTACAGGGACGGCCTGCTCGCGGACAAGGAAGCCGTGTGGTTCTACCTCGGGGTCGAAGGCAATCTGCACCAGAAGCCGGCCGAAGAACTCGACCCGGCAGCCCCCGGCGGCAAGAAAATTTGGAAGCTCGAGACCAAGGGCGGAGTCGCCCACGGCAGGCTCGACTTCACGAGCGCCGAGCTCTCCAAATTCACACACGTCACGGCTAAGCACGGCTCGTTCGACTGGGAGGAGACGAAGACACGGCCGCCAGCAGAGCCCACTGGGGTGAAGCCGAAAACCAAGTGGTTCAAGCTCACCCCCGACGACGAGAAGATCGAAACCTGGGATGAGCGCGCGGCGTTCACCTTGGTCACCTTCGACGCCACGGGCAAAACCCCGTCGGCCGAGACGATGCGCATCAGCGCAGGCAAGGTCATTCGCCTGTTCAACCGCGAAACCGGAGCGCTCATCGGCGAGGGCAAGGTCATCACGTTCGCAACGCCGGGCACCGGCATCCTCGACATCGAAGTCGAGGTCGTCGGCGACTTCCTGGCGAAGCTGACGTTCATGCACATCGCCAGCGCCGAGACGCTCACCAAGGAAATCCGACTCAAATAGGAGAGACTGACATGGCAGAGATTGGCGGTATCAAGTTTGACTTCCCGGCCATCAAGGAAGTCCTCGCGTCGGCGGCTGGCCATCAGGTCTCCAACCTGTTGAGCTTCATCCTCGAACGCGGAACCGAGGCCGAGAAGCAGATCGTCGTCCAGGCCGGCAGGTTGATGGCCGAGGGCAAGTTCAAGGAAGCCGAGGAAGCATTGAAAGCGCTCCCCGGCGGAATCGGCCGGGCTGACGAAGCCATCTGGTGGTCGGATCTGGCATTCCTGCGGCGGCGCAACCTGCTCACTCCCGCGCAGGCGACGGCGCTCGAAGCCTTCCTCCGCAACCTCACGGAAGCGGAGAAGGACAAAATCCGCCTGACGCACGTGGTCAAGAATGAAGACCAGCGCCGCCACGACCTGGTGACGCTGGGACGCATCGACAGGGACGACGCCAAGCGCCAGCACCTGGACATGGTGTTTCACAAAACGCTGGCCGACACGCTCAACGCAATCGGCGCGCAGGTCAGCACCTGGGTTCGTCCCAAGATTGAGGAAGCCCAGTGGCGAAACAAGCGGTTCGACGGACCGATCTGGCGGCTCTTCCGCCCGATCACCTGCATCTGGGAAGGCCTCGGCTTCTAAGGAGAAGAGACAATGAATCAGTTCGAACAAGCGTTGCTCCATGTCCTCGAACTGGCCTTCACCGATGGCAAGGGTAAAGTCCAGAGGACGATTCGTCCCATCACCGCCGGCTGCACGTTCTTCTGGGCGCTCGGCATGTTCCTGGCGTGGCTGCTCCAGAGCGGGACCCCGGCGTTCGTGTGTGCGGCCATCTGCGGCGCCATCTGGTTCATCCCCATCGGCCGGGTTGCTCTGGCCGCATGGATTGCCCAGATGATTCCCGAAGAGTGGCTGAAGAAACTGGGCTTGAGCGTCGAAAACTTCACGCCCAGCAAGACCACCTACACCCTCGGCACCGTCGGCATGTGGCAGATCGCGTCGCTCATCCTGCTCGGAGTCTTCCCGTTCTGGAAGAGCGGCATGTACTACTCGCTGTATGCCGCGTTCTGGGCCGTGATGGTGGCCACGTGGCTTATTGTCGCTACGTCCGAAGGCGACATCCGCTTCTGGCGCAAGATCTACGGCTGGTCCATCGCCGGGATTTTCGCCGGGATTCTGCTGTTGCTGCTAATGCCGGAAGAAGTCAACGGACTGCGGTCGTGGTTGGATCGGCGTGCGACGTACACCGTGGCCGAGACCGCGTTCCACAACGGCGTCGCGTCAGATACGCAAGCCATGCTCCAGCAGACTGACCAGAACCTCCGCGTCCTCGTCAACCAGCGCCGGTACTACAACCTTCAAGGTTGGGACTATCCGGCGGACAAGGAAGCGGAGATCGTGCGGCTGACTGCGCTGCACGAAGACCTCGTGCGGGAGCGCGACGTTCCGATTGCCAAGGCGCCGGGCCGGTTCTCGGCCGAAGCCGCCAACGCATTCGGAAGTTCACTCGACTTCGTCAGCGCGACAGCCAGCAACCCCTGGCTCGCGGGGTTTGCCTGCTTCGCACTGCTGATGTTCGGCTGGGTGGTCATGAAGGGAAGGAGCTAGCCATGAGCACACCATCTTCGTCGTCAGGAAACGGCCGACTCCGGCGCTTCGTGATCTTCGTCGGGTTCATGGGCGTGATCTGGTTCGCCTTGCTTCAGCCATGGATGCAGAGCGCCATCGGGTTCAACGGCTGGCACATCATGGCCTACCAGAACGGCATCCGCTCGGCGGACTGGCGCTGTGCCAACAAGCAGCCCGAGGACATCGGTCCGGACTGCGACATCGACGCAGTTTATGAGAGGTACGTCCCCACCGCACAGCGCGCCGGCAACCTGACAGCGTCGGTCCACCAGCTCAACGCAATCGCGGCGAACCTCGCCACGGTCAAATCGCCGCTGGTGGTCGATTCTGGGTCCGCGCTCTGGCAGCTCGACAATATCCACGACACAGAATACCGGCAAACCTTCAAAGGTATCCCTGTGTTCAAGGGTCGGGTGCAGATCCGCGTCCGCGAGCGCGTCACCAGCAAGGACTGCGGCTACAATACAACGGACGCCAACGGGGTGCCCAAGCCCGGCGGGCCGTTCTGCAAGCTGGAGCTTGTGGACGACAACCTGCCGTACCTGGCCGCGATCGGGCGGCGGTGTCCGGCAGAGGGCTGCAGCAATCCCTCGTCCTTCACCAGTCCGGAGGCCAAGTTCCTGGTCGGGACGTGTCTCGACCTGGACGCGGCTGCGGTCAACGGTGTCGTCAACCTCGTCGTCAATGAGGGTCGGCATGCCGACTACTTCGGCGACAATACCGGGGACTACGTCGTCGAGTATGAACACAATCCCGCGACTGGCTGCCGTGGGGAGCAGTTCACGTACTAGCAGCCAACCCAAGGAGGAAGCGTCTCCGGTCAGATGACTGGAGGCATGACAATAACCACGGCCCTGAAGGAGCAGGGCTGGAGAGCGGCGTCGCACAATCGGCACCGCTTTTTTTTATTTTGCAAAACAAAATACTCCGACCCGCCCGCGGCGTCGGAGTTAAACTGGCTTTAATATTGCCTCTATGGGCAGGGATATTGGCGAATCTGTTTTTAGCCGCTTGCTGAAATTGAGAATAGTGAATCCTTTGATGGCTTTGGTTTTAGGATCAAGCCGAATCACGACATCATCCGCAGTTTCTACAGAGAGGGAGCTTTTGGATGGCTTGCCTTGGGAAAAATACATTACGTCTGCTTGTTTGTCGTAGTAGTAATAAAGTTTCATGATTGAATCCAATAAGTTAAATACGCTGTGAGGATAAAATTTCGCCTGTTAATTTTGACGACTGCTGCCAGATGCTTGTTATGAGAAATTTCGCGGTAAAGAATAAATGCCTTGGGATCTGTTTTGGATGGACGAATAAGCTCTGGATTTTCCAAAACAAGCTTTATGCTTGGCTTGAGAGTTCTCAGCTCGGGGTGAAAATTGACTATGTGGCTCCACCGTTCGCTGGTCAATTCCACCGGCCCGAATGGTGAGTCAAATAGCTCCATGTAAAAATTATAAACCCATTGCGTCAGTCTTGACAAGTGGACGGTTTTCTGCTATACTTGTACGTTAAAATCCCGAATTTGTTTCAGGGCCCAAAATTGAGGGCTCTACAACAAGTTCAGAATTTACGGAAACCGCAAGAATTGTAAAAAGGTCTAGGAGGACCAATACTACCATGAGAACGAAACTCTTTTTCGTCGTCGCGTTCGTCGCACTCGCGTCTACCGCGTTCGCACAGGAGACGCTCGACTTCAGTACCCAGCCGCGCTCAGTGCGCGCCATCGCTAAGGTCGTCATCGAGACGGCGGGGTACCTCGTCAGCGAGGAGTCGCTGAGCACCATCGACCCCTCCTGCACGTGGAACCGCACGCTCGACGTGAGCGACCTCGAGCAGGCGCTCAACACCATCCTGCCGAGTTGCGGCAACGAGGCGCAGTTCGACGACTACCGGGTGACCATCCGGAAGCGCGGCAGCCCGGCACCAGCCACACGCAGTATGTCCGCTCCCGCTCGCCGCGCCGCAACGCCGACCATCGCGGAACCCGAACCGCCTGCCGCTCAGCCTGCCGCACCCGCGGCGCCGGCGTCCACTGACCCGAACGTGTGGTCAGCCGCCGACGTCAGCCGCTACGGCCCCTTGCCGCTGAATGCCAGGCCGGAGTTCTATCGCATCAGCCAGCAGGTCAGGCGGCAGGCGTTCGGCGACGCGTTCGTCAACTTCCGCAACGCGGAAGAGGACTTCGCACGCCGCACCGGCGTTTACCCCGATCAGGTTGGTCCGTTCGTCGGCGCTACCTACGGCGCATATTCCCCCTACGGTTTGTACGGCTACGGCCTCTCGAGGGGTTGTTCCACTGGACAGCCGTCCGGCAGGGTCAAGTTCAAGTACTACGGTGAGGGAAAGGAACGTGGCCTCTGGAAGGTCTGGTTCAACGGACGTCGTATCGGGTCCGTGGACCAGGGAGACAGTGCGTGGAACGAGATGTGGGAGTGCGTCGGCGACTATGTCGTCGAAATCGAAAAACGCCGCTGTCAACCCAGGGGTCTCTGCCGGTATCGAGACGTGTACAGCGTCAGAGCCGGCGAACTGACCGAGGTTGAGATCGGCGACGTGCTGTTCGAAGACAGCCACGAACGGCGGCGGCCTCAGATTCTCACCGAGCGTTAATAGCGCTCGGATCTCATGGATGCCAAAACGGCCAGTTACTCATCGCGAGTGACTGGCCGTTCGTTTTTTATGAACACTTATACGTAATCGCTCAGGGCACTGTTAATCACATTAACAATAACATATGAGAGGATAATCACCACCAAACCGATAATTGCGTTACGCAAAGTTTTTTTGCCGTTCTCCGCCCATTCTTCATTCGCTCCGGAAAATATATATTGGAACCCCCCGATAATAACGAACAGTACGGCCAAGAGGCCAGCAAACGTCAGAAGAATGTTTATTATTTTTGTAATCAGGGCCGCGGGGGATGAACTGTACTCAGGTAAAGTCCCACTTGCGGGGTTCGGTATATCCAATCTAGCCAATGTCAGCAACGGCATGCCCATTACAACAATTGCCATCAAAACTATCGGCAGATACTTTTCAAGCTTTTTTAAGCTCATACCAGGTACTGAAAATTTGATTTAATGATACTTAACATAAGTTATATTATTATCTAGTCCGGTAATAAAAATTTGATTTAACTGCTGGTCTTTTAGTCCCGCCTTTGGCGGGACTATCAAATTTCTAGTACCTGGCATACTTTTTTCTTTAGCTTGCTAAACGCCGCTGCTGCCACTGCTAAGCAAGGCGTTGGAAATCACGCGGACAATCACGAACGAAAGAATAATCACGACGATTCCGATAATGGAATTGGTGATGATTTTTTTGGCGCTCTCGCCCGCTTCCTCATTGCCGGCTGCGGTAATGTAGCGGAAGCCGCCGATGATGAGGAACAGCACTGCGACCAATCCGGCAATCGCAAGAGCTATGTTGATGATACGCAGGATGAATTCGGAAAGCTTGGTATCGCCCGGAAGATTGGTGCCAGTGGGATTTGGCCTTTCGAATTGCGCGCCTGAGACCAATGGCAGGACGAACAAAGCCAGGCTCAGCACAATCGAGGTAATCTGGGCAATTTTGACTAATTTATTATGCTTCATAGGTTTCTTGAGTTTTTTATCTTTAGGTTCGCCCGGTCATCCGACCGGGCGTCCAGTCGAATGACTGGACGACCGACCTTTCTACCTAAAGCTATTAATGTTATGTGGGAGGCTTGGATAAGGCGTTATTGATTACGCTAACTATTATATAAGAAAGAATAATTATAGACAAACCAATTATAGCATTTCTTAAACCCTTTTTGCCAGCCTCGGCCCATTCTTCATTGACGCCCGATGTGATGTACTGGAAGCCGCTGTAGATGATGAAAAAGATGGCCAGGACGCCGGCCACAACCAAAAGCTGCCTGATAAAGAAGGTGAATAGGTAGCCAAAGCTGTTGCAGGCTGTTCCGGGCGTGGCGTCAGCCGGACAGGTGCCAAAATCGACCAAATAATCCTTTGAGGGATTTTTGATTTCTGCCAGGGCTGGCAAAGCCAGCACAGCGACAACCAAACACGCGATAATCCAAAATTTATACTTATTTTTCATGACGGCGCTCCTATTAAATTGGCCGCTGCCCTTATTATAACGTATGCAAACAAAATAGCGACAATGCCCGCGCTAATCCACTTGAGCGCCGCCTTGGCTTCTGTCAACTGCTCCTCGTCGCCAGCGGCGGTGATGTATCGAAAGCCGTTGAACACCAGCATGAGAATAGCTAACAATCCGACTATCTGCAAAAATCCTGCAAGCAGCCGGTTGACCAAAAAGTCGACGAAAGTCGGTTCATTGATCGGGTTAACCACTCTATTGGCAAAAGATGGATTGGCAGGGTCGGGAATTTCTGTGGCTCCAAAGAAATTAATCATGCCAGCCACAAGGACAAATGACAGCACGGCGACGATGAAACCATATACCGCGTAGCTAAAAGCAGTCTTGGCTCGCTTGACCGCTTCGGCGTTGCCCTGGGAAACAATCATCTGAAACCCGGCGGCAACCACAACCAAAATCGGAATCAAGGCAGTGAAGCTGGTAAAAATGATAAGCAGGCGAATTATCAAATCTGGCAGATTGGCAGCTCCGGCAAGGGGCATTCCGAAAAAATCGACTTGACTGCCAAAAGGATTGCAAAGTTTGGTCGTGGTTTCGTCCGGATTACAGCCGCCTTGCGCCAAAGCTGCAGCCGGCAATAAAAACAGCAAACCTAAGGAGCATAAAATTGTTTTTTTGTGTGTCAGCATCAGAATCCGGGTAAAAATTCGTAAATGCTGTTGTCCGCGCCCGGGCTAAAGCTGTAGCCGCCGAAAGCATGAAGCAAATAATCAACCAGCAGGAATGCCATCATAATGATGAAAAATCCAATAACCCCGTTTTTGAAATCGGCTCTGGCGGCTTTCATCTTCTCTTCGTTGCCAGCCGAGGTAGCGAGGTTATAACCCCCCCAAAAAATAAAGAATAAAGCTATGAGCCAAGAAATCCCCAGAAAAAGATTAATCAGCCTGACTGCAATCAGTACAATTCCGGTAAGCTCACAGGGCTGGGAATCAGTGCCCGCCCCTCGCCGGCCGCAGGTGACAAGCGCGGCTTGAGCCAAACTTGCGGTCAGGGAAAATAAAACTACGGCCGCGATTAGAATTTTAAGCTTTGGCTTTATTTTTCCATATTCCATATTCTATGTTCCAGATTCTAATTTTTGATGAGCAAATTCACGGACGCCGCGGCGTTGCGGATAGCGTCTTCCACGCTGAGGTTGCGAAGCACCACGTCATCAATCATCTTAAGAAAGATGCTTTCGAACTTGGCGACATCTTTTTTGTAGACCGTCCGGGCAGAAAGCGCTTCCTCGGCAAACACGCCGATTTCTTCGTCTGCCGCCTGTTCGGTCAGAATGTCCTTGCGGCTGGAAGGCAGTTTCTTTTTCTCATAATATTTCTTGAGATTTTCTTTTTCGCTGATGAACTTCAAGAAATCCCAGGCCACGGCCTGATCGCCGGAAAACTTGGAAACCGCTTCACCCCAATAATTGGCAAAATTGACTTTCAGCCCTGATTGGTCAATTTGGGGGATGGGAGCGACGGCCCAGTTGAGATTGGGCGCGCGGGCCCTAAGCGTGGGCATTAAATAAGCATAAGAAAATATCATGGCAACCTTGCCCGAGGTAAAGGCATCGAGGCTGAAGTCAGACTTGCTGTTCCAGGTGTAAACCTTTTTGCCTGGATCGGCAAACTGGGTATAAAACTCAAGCGCTGTTGCCCCCGGATTAAAAGTTTCGCGGTTGGGAAGATTAACTTCGTTGTCAAACACGGCACTGCTGCCGTTGTCAGAATAAAATTGCGTGCCGTTCTGCAGCATCAAAAGCAGCAAGATATCAACTGCCCGGTTGACATTGGCAGAAGTCCCCAGCGCCACGGCCGAAACATTGAAGGTCCCAGGCTTGGCTTGCCGGGTTATCTTCTCGACAGCCGCCACCAGTTCCGGCCAGGTTTTGGGCGGCAGGACTCCGGCAGAATTGAGCAAATCCTTGTTGTAGTAAAGGGTTAAGACATCGACACTCAGCGGAAAAGCGTAGATTTTTCCGTCTTTGATGAAGTCAGCGCTCGCCGCGTCGATGAAAGTCTCTTTATACGCTCTGCTGGTGATTAAACTGTCCGGGGCCGGGGCGAGCTTGTCGATATGTTTGGGCAGCCAGTCATTGTGAATGGTAAAGATGTCCGGAGTGCGGCCCGAAGCGATGGCGTCCACCAGTTCCTGCTCGTAATCGGCAATGTCTTTCTTGACAAAAGTAATCTTGATGTTTTGATGGCTTTCCTGGTAAGCCTCGATCAAAGGATTGACGTTTTCTGACTCTTCGAATGTTTTCCACCAAACGATTTCTATTTCCTTCTGCTCGGAAGGTTTGTTGCTTCCTCCCCCGCCAAACACTACAGCCAAAAGCACAATCAGAAGTACCGCAATCGCCCCGCCGATAATGAGATATTTTTTATTCATTTTTATTTCTAGCATTTTAGGAGTAAGGTTGCAGGATTTAGGTTATTTTAGCATATTTAAACTTAAATCTTAAATCCTTAATCCTTTCAAGAATTTGCCAAAATCTTCTCTTAAGTCATCATGCTTGAGCCCAAACTCCACGACCGCTTTGAGATACTCCAATTTGTTGCCGCAGTCATACCACTTGCCGTTCTTTATCTCGACGGCGTAGCAGTCTTTTTTTTGTCTGAGCAAAACGTTAATCGCGTCAATATAGACCAGCTCTTTTTTTGTCGAAGAGCTCTTTTCTAACTCTGCTTTGACCTCTTCGATTGCCGGAAAGATTTCCGGGCCGTAAATCGCGCCGCCGATCAAAGCGAAATCCGAATCAATCACGCCCGGCCCCGGCTTCTCAATGATTTTTTCGATTCTTCTAACCCCTTCCGAAATTTTCACGCCGGCGGCGTACCCGTATTGGCGATAGTCCTGTTCGCTGTTGGCGCGGATGCAGCTTAGGACCACACTTCCGCCCAAGTTCTCATACGCGCTCACAAGCTGCTTGGCGCGCGAGGGAGTGGCTTCCATAAATTCATCGCCCCACAAAACCATGAACGGTTCATCTCCCACCAAATGTCTGACATTAAGAATCGGGGTCGCATTGCCCATCAGTCCTTTTTGCCTGATGTAGGTGAAATTAGCCAAGTCGCCGATTTTTCGAATTTCGTTCAGTTCTTCGGTTTTGCCGGCCTCTTCCAATCGCTTCTCCAATTCAAAAGGATAGTCGAAGTGATCTTCAATGTTGCGCTTTGACCAGCCAGTGACAATAATTATGTCCTCAATCCCAGCTGAAACCGCGTCTTCCACCACATATTGAATAATCGGCTTGTCGACGATTGGGAGCATCTCTTTGGGCTGGGCCTTGGTCGCAGGCAAGAATCTGGTTCCCAAACCGGCTGCGGGAATTACCGCCTTTCTTATTTTTCTCATAGTATCCAATCCATTATAGCTAAAATTGCTGCTGTTGATAACTCCTCTTGACATAAGGTGAACGAACGTTTACCATAACCATGGAAGAAGTTAAAACCAAGAAACTGGTAAGCAAGAAGCCGCCTCTTCCTTACTGGTTTCTTGGAACCCCTTCCAAAAAGAATTCAGAATTTAAAATTAAGAATTTCGAATCAATTACCCAATGCCAGAATTTAATAAAAAATACGACCTCGAAGAACGGACTGCTATCTTTGGGGAGGACGTAATCGAATTCTGCATCGGCTTGGAACAAACAGCAATTTCAAAACCGCTCATCAGCCAATTAGTGAGGTCAGGAACGAGCATTGGAGCGAATTATATGGAAGCAAATGCAGCAAGTTCCAGAAAAGACTTTAAAAATAAAATCAGCATCTGTAAAAAAGAAGTTCAGGAAACTAAACATTGGTTCCGAATGCTACTTAAATGTTTCCCTTCGCTAACTGACAAGATGAGGCAGTTAAACAACGAAGCCCAAGAATTAACTTTAATTTTCGGCAAAATTCTTTCAACGCTTAATAAGGCTGATCATCCCATTAAAAATTCAGTATTAAAAAATTCACTCGAAATTCAAAACTCATAATTCAAAATTATGAATGAGCTAACTCCCAAACAAAAAAAATTACTAGACTTGCTTTCTGAGCAGATTAGAACCAAGGGGCTGCCTCCCTCTATTTCAGAGATTGCTCACAGCCTCAAATTGAAATCCAAAAATGCCGTAGTGAAGCTTCTAAACAGCCTGGAAGCAAAAGGTTTTATCAGACGGTCAAGCAAGGCCCGCGATATTGAAGTCTTAAACCCGGATGGGGAGCCGTTGGGGCGAGGACTTTTGAGCGTGCCGCTGCTCGGGCGAATCACGGCGGGAATACCCATGCTGGCCGAAGAACAGGTTGAGGATTGGTTAAATTTACCTATGAGCCTGGTCCGGGGGCGCAAAGACGTGTTTTTGCTCAAAGTTGCCGGCATGAGCATGAAGGATGCAGGCATTCTGGATAGCGACTTGGTTTTGGTCAAACAGCAAAAAATTGCCGAACCCGGAGACATCGTCGTGGCTTTGCTGGAAGATGAAGCCACGGTCAAGCGCTTGGTGAAAAAAGAGGGCAGGTTCTTCCTAAAAGCGGAAAATAAAGAATACCCAAATATTTACCCTGAGCATGAATGGTCGATTCAGGGAAAAGTAATCGGAGTTATCCGGAGGATGGAGTGATATGTCAGAATTCGAGAAACAAAAATACACTGTGATCAGTCAGTTGAAGAGTCTCTGCGCCCACTGTATCAATAATGTAGAGCACAACTGCAAGCTTCACAAGATTGTTTCAGAAGTATCGGGTTTGAACGGAGTCCCGCTTATAGTCAACGACAGATTCAATGGAATATTCTTTAATAATTAATTGCAAGGACTAAGACATGCAGCAGACATTTGCTCCCACGCTTTTCTCCACCAAGGCCACTGTTGGCCGAAGGACGTATTTCTTCGACGTGAAAACTGCGAAAAATTCCAAACCCTTTCTCAAAATCACGCAGTCTGAAATAAATGGTGAAGAAAAGAAAAAGAGTTATCTGAACGTCTTTGATTCAGAAGTCCCAAACTTTCATTCGGCGCTGACTGAAGCCGTGGACTACATCAATCAAAGCGCCAAATAAAATCAAGCCCTGACTTCAAGCCGGGGCTTTTGTAAATTTAAACAATGCAAAATTTTCCAACTAAAGTATACTCGGCAGCTCTCCTGGGCCTTGATGCGGCCTGCGTAGAGGTGGAAGTTGATATCTCAGGCGGCTTGCCGAAGACAATTATCGTCGGACTTCCGGACACGGCCGTCCAAGAGGCTAAGGAGCGCGTCAAATCCGCGATCAAAAACTCCAACGCCATATTCCCACCCACGCGCATAGCAGTTAACTTGGCTCCGGCCGACATCCCCAAAAACGGCACTCACTACGATTTGCCCATAGCACTTGCCGTGCTTCTTAACTCCGGACAAATATTTTTTGAGCCCAAGGGCAAGCTCTTTTTGGGCGAACTGGCCTTAGACGGCTCGGTCCGCGCAGTAGCCGGCGTGCTTCCGATTTTGCTTATGGCCAAAAAGCAAGGATTCAAAACAGTGTTTATACCGCATGCCAACAGCAAGGAAGCTAGCCTGGTTTCCGGAATCCGTATCATAGCCATCAAAAATTTGTCCCAACTGATTGGATATCTGCAAAATCTTATCAAAATTGCCCCAGTTAAAGAAATCGATTGGTCCGGCGTTTTAAAAACTTTGGAAAACGGTTTCGACATGAAACTAGTTAAAGGACAAGAAGCTGCCAAACGCGCCTTGGAAATCGCGGCAGCGGGCGGCCACAATATACTGCTCTCAGGTCCCCCCGGTACGGGCAAAACCTTGCTTGCCAAGTCCTTGCCTTCCATCCTTCCCCAGCCCACTGTGGACGAGGTCTTGGAGATTACGAAAATCTACAGCGTCGCCGGGCTCCTTAGCTTAAACAAAACCTTGGTTACCAACCGGCCCTTCCGCCATCCCCACCACACTTCTTCAGCCGTAGCTTTGGTCGGCGGGGGGTCCAGCCCCAAGCCGGGAGAAATCTCACTGGCTCATCGCGGAGTACTATTCCTTGATGAATTCCCGGAATTTGCCCGGTCGGTATTGGAAAATCTAAGGCAGCCGCTGGAAGACGGCGTGGTCACTGTTGCGCGGGCTCAAGCGACCATTACCTTTCCCGCGACTTTTACCTTGGTCGCAGCGCAAAATCCCTGTCCCTGCGGTTATTTTGCCGACCCAGCTCATTCCTGCTCCTGCTCGCCCTCTCAAATTATGAAGTATCAGAAAAAAATCTCCGGACCCTTGTTGGACCGAATCGATCTTTGCATTGAAGTTGGCAGGGTCGAGTACGAAAAACTTACAGGCGAAGCAGAAACCGAAAATTCGGAAGATATCCAAAAAAGAGTCCAGAAAACTCGGGATATCCAAACTCAAAGATTTGAAGGAAGCGGTATTAAAACCAATTCCGAAATGAGCATTGGGGAAATTAGAAAATTCTGCGAACTCGGCCCAGAAGAACGGGAGTTCATGAAAACAGTGGTCATAAAAATGTATCTGTCGGCCCGTTCGTATCATCGAATCCTAAAAATCGGAAGAACCATAGCTGACCTTGCCCAATCACCGGACATTAAAGTTGCGCATCTGGCCGAGGCCATCCAATACCGGCCAAAAGTTGAATAACAAAAACTATTCGCTAGTAGTCTATGCTGTGGATAACGTTTTGCAAATCCAAACTTGTGGAGAAAAACCCAAAATGTTAGAATTCTAGTATGGCTATCAGCAGTGAATTTCACGCATATACCTACATAAAAAACGAGCTAAAAGCTCTGGGTTGGAATGTTTACAACCCAAGCAGACGCGCGGATGGAGAAGTTTATACTCAAAACGAGTGCTTACAGAATGCGCTAATAAAAAAACATTTAATCGGCGAAAAGCCGGAGAATGTTATTGTCGTAAGGAATAATAAATTTTGGGTTATAGAAGCCAAATCAACACACAAGGAACTTCAAAAAGCAATAGAAGAAGCGCAAGGATATGCTGACAAATTAAATGAAGACGGAATTCATGCGCCTATTGCCACGGGAATAGCTGGTAATGATGAAGATACTTACTTAATAAAGAGTTTTTATTTTTACAAAGGGAAGTGGGTTCCAATTGAGGCCAACGGGAAAGTTTTAACCGGATTGTTGCCTCGCGAAACAGCGCGTTATTTGGTTGACAATGATATATACAAAACAGAGGACTTTAATCTTCCTGACGAGCTTTATTACGCAAAGGCCAATGCCATCAACGAAATACTACATATTGGCTCTATTAATAAAAACAATAGAGCGAAAGTAATGGCTGCATTATTGTTAGCACTTCTTGAGGAAACTCCGATCAACCTAGATAATTCTGCTTCCTTGTTAATCCAAGAAATAAACGCGCGGGTTGACAAGATTTTGTTTGAACATGGCAGGAGAGATTTTGCTAGGTTTGTTCAAATAACAACCCCACCCACTCCTGACAATCATGTAAAGTTTAGGAAAGCGATTATTGACACCATACAAGAGTTGAAGGGATTAAATATTCGGTCTGCGATGAACTCCGGAACTGACATTCTCGGCAGATTTTATGAAGTTTTCTTAAAATACGGCAATGGTGCAAAAGAAATTGGTATCGTTTTAACGCCAAGACACATTACCAGATTAGGTGTTGAGATTTTAAATGTAAGCAGAACCGATGTTGTTTTTGATCCGGCTTGCGGAACCGGAGGATTTTTGGTGGCCGCTTTTGACTATGTGCGAAAACACGCAAATAAAACACAGTTAGACGAGTTCAAGGAAAATAGGATTTTTGGCATAGAACAAGAACCTGAAGTGGTTGCTCTTGCTCTAGTAAATATGATCTTCAGGGGCGATGGGAAAAACAACATTATTGAAGGCAATACTTTCGCAAAAATAATTCCTACAAAGGCAACGAAAGTTTTAATGAATCCCCCATTTGCACTCAAAAAAGATGATGAGAAAGAGTATAAGTTTATTGATAGGGCAATTGAGCAAATGGAAGATGGTGGGCAGATGTTTGTTATTATTCCTAGCACCATAATGTTTAAGGGAAAACAATATAAAACATGGAGAGAAAAATTACTCCAAAATAATACTATTCAAGGAGTAATTAAACTACCCGAGGATCTATTTTATCCAATAGGAGTACATACATCCGCTTTAATTCTTAAAAAAGGCATTCAACACGACAAAGGAGAACAGATTTTTTGGGGTTACCTAGTTGATGGGTATATGAAAAAGAAGGGTGTAATGAAAAAAGTAAAGGATGGGAATATAGAAATGATGAAATCAGCCGTTATTGATTTTTTGAACCATTCAAAAAATCTGCCGAAATCAAAACCGAAAGAATATACCATTGCGCCAGCATTATTCGATTCCGATTTAGAACTTGCTCCAGAATATTACCTTGAAGAGGGCGAGCACAGCGACAATGAAATTGAAAAGCAAATGCAAATCGTATTGGATAGGTTGTTTAGTTATCTTATGAATAGCTCTCAAACAAATGTTAATGGTAGTGTTCTACAATCTTCAAAAATAGACATCGATCATTTTGAAGACATAGAAGGCGTTTTCAACATCGCAAACGCGAAATCTAGCAATATCGAGGATTACGCCAAAGGCGACGTACCTTTTGTTACGAGTACGGAGTTAAATAACGGTGTTGAAATGTTTATTGAGCCAGATGATGATAGTTTAATTTTCGATACGCCCGGTATAGCTATTTCTTCTTTTGGATTTGCCACTATACAATTACCGCCATTTGTAGCGAGAAGCCATGGGGCAGTAATAGTGCTAAAACCAAAAAAGAAAATGGGGATTTTAGAACTTGCGTACTTTGCCGCACAACTTAATTTACAAACGTGGCGGTTCTCTTACGGAAGATGGGTAACAAAGAAAAGATTGAAAAAGCTCGAAATAAAAACTCTCAAAAATGGAGACATTCCATCGTTCAAGAAATTCGTAGATAGATTTGAAGATAACTATAAAAAAGCAAGGAAAATAGTTACTGGAGAATAGCACCATTTGCCGCTGAAAAAGCGATCTTTTGCTAAAATAAGTTCAAAGTGCCGCCCATCAATTGGCTTCAAAAAAGCTTTCTGATTTTATTGTGGTGGGCTTGACCTGGGTGACTTCGAGGCCAAGCTGATTATTGTCCTGCTTCGCCAAAGGCTTCGCAGGACACTGCTTCGTGCTTGCACTGCGTAGTTCGAAGAACGAAGCAGTGGTGGGCATGCCTGGACTCGAACCAGGAACCGTTCGGATATAAGCCGAATGCTCTAACCAGTTGAGCTACATGCCCCCGTCGAAATATTATAAATTTTTTTGATTATCTTTTCAAGGCGGCTAAGCCCGCGCCGACTAGGCCAGGATAAGTTATCTTTGATATTTTTACAGGAGTTATTGTTTTATAGTTGCCAGTATTTTTTGTTAAGGATTGTGCTAACCTTTGCATTCCCGAAAGATTCGACCAACCGCCCGCGAGAACAATGATGTCTGGATTATAGCTTATAACAATATGGTTCAGCAGAATTTTCAAATAGCTTTTTGCTTGAGCGGCATTTTTAAACGGGCGCGCCTTTTTAACGTAGAATCGCAACAATTCTCCGTTAGGCATTAGTAAATGGTCAAACTCACCTACCAGGCCGTCCTTGCCTTGAAAAATTTTTTTATTGATGACCACGCCAACACCAGTACCGGTCCCTAAAATAACCCCGACCACGCACCGGTTATTCCTGCCCCATCCCAGCAGGCTCTCAGCCAAAGCAAAGCAGTCGGCATCATTATTTACCGTCGTAAGTTTTCGGAATTTACGCTCGAAAATTTTTTTTAAATCAACATTATGAAACCTCTTTACGTTGGGTAGCCTTACAACTTTACCGGCAGCCAATACCTGACCGGGCATACCCAAACCAATCGATGAGTAACCGCGGTATGTTTTGGCGATTCGAACAAGCTGGCCAAGTAAATTCTGCTGAGAGGTCGGCTCAAGAGAAAATCTGGTAATTTTTCCAGCATTATTGACCAAACCAGCAGCGACTTTGGTGCCCCCGACATCAATTCCTAGGGCCAATTTAGACATAAAAAAAGCCTAATATGGCTGTATTATAACCATTTATAACTCAAACATACAGGCTTTATACTTCGATTTGTCTGCGTTTTCTGGCCCTGGCCTGTCCACCCTTTCTTCCGGCCTCAGCATGCCTTTTTGCGTCGCCGTGCCACCCCCGTCCTTTACCCCTTGCCATGTAACCACCCCCTTTCTTATCCATTTACGTTAAGTTTAGTGCTTGGCAAGGATAAGGCAATAGTATGCTTTACACAAAAACTTATTGTTGCTTTAGGTGTTTAGAATCCAGCAGTGACCATAAGACTCCCAGAAGGAGATAAAAGTCGGCCAAGTTTACAGTGGCTAATCCTAAATTGATGAAGTCGCGGACATATCCAAATGATATACGGTCAAACAAATTCGATATGGCTCCGGAAAAAATGAGCAAAAAATAAAATGACTTGAATTCAAGCGGCGCTCTGAAAACGAAAAAGTACCAAACTAACAGGCCGAAAATTAATACCAGCACCAGCCAATCATATGGTCTGAAACTTATACTAAAAATTAATCCATAATTTTTGGTGAGTCTTAGGCAAGAACAGAAATCAAAAAAACCACGAAAGGCCAAAAATTTCGTGATTTGATCCAGCAGAATCAAAAAAACAATTTTCTTCATCAAACGGAGTGTTTGATGCAGGTATCCGCTTCCGGTACGGCAATCAATCTTTCGCTCTCGATTTCATCTCCGTGTTTGCACTTCCCGTAGCTGCCGTCCTCTATCCGGTTCAGCGCGGCTTCAACTTTCGCTAATTTGCCTTCTAAGTCGGATGTGACTGCTAAATTAGTTTCATAAGCAGCCATCTCGTTCGCGTTCTCATCATCTTTGCCTCCGAACTCCGGAAAGCGCGGTTTGAACTCTCCGGGAAATTCTGAAGCTCCGTCCACCACCGCATCAAAACCCAAAATCGAGCGCAAACGCTTCTGTTCTGCCAAAAGTCTTTTTCTATTTTCTTCTATCAGTGCTTTATCCATATACAGCTATTATAACTCCGACGCTCGAACTAGTCGAGGTTCGGAGTTCCGATCCCGACGCCGACCGGTACGGGACGCCGACTAACGCGTCGGCGCCGAAGCGTCGGAACAAAAAAAGCCTTCCTAGGCTAAATTTAAATCTCTCGTAATTTTTGGATTACAGAGCGGATCATACACCCCGCTAAAATATATTATGTGGGCAGATCCGCCCTGCTGGCGGCCCCTACTTCAAGCTTATCTCCGCCCGCAGGCTCCGATTCCGAAGGACGTCGGAACCCGAGCCTGAGGCAGAGGTAAACATTCTAGAGTAGAAACCGATTTGTCACCTATATATCTAGTCTATTTATAAGTGTAGTTCTCACTGTTCTTATGGTGGTTAACACCTAACAATTTTTGTTTATGTTTGTTTTATTTTGAAACAAACCAAGGATTTTTGTTTTTGTTTTACAGACAGCTGGACTAGAACAGCTCTGACGAATAGTGGAGAACGCCTGAGGGTCAACAATACAACGCTTCACTCCCCAAGCACACTCCGCTATTCACAAAATTCATTAATTTTTAAGGTTCTTTCATTCAGTATAGCAAATTATTGAAGCGCTGTCAATCCCGACGCCGGCTTCGCCGGGTCGGGACTCCGACCGCAAGCGTCGGAGACCGGTTACTCCAGTTCATTACCCGCTACCACAGCCTCTTTTGCCTTGCTTCGTATGGCTTTATCTATTTCTTGAGCCAGTTTTGGGTTGTCTAATAAGAATTTTTTTGCGTTTTCCCTGCCCACTCCCAGTTTATTGCTGCCGAAAGAGTAACTATTGCCGTTTTTATCGACTACTTCATACTTTATGGCAGTATCTAAGACGTCTCCGGCATGGGAAATGCCTCCCTCGGAAAACATTATATCGAACTCAGCAAATTTGAAAGGAGGAGCTACCTTATTTTTAACAACTTTAGCCTTGACGCGGCTTCCGACGATGATGTCGCCCTGTTTAATTTGTGAAACTCTTCTAATTTCTATTCTAACTGAAGAGTAAAATTTCAAAGCTTGCCCCCCGGTTGTAGTTTCGGGGTTGCCGAACATCACTCCGATCTTCATCCTAATCTGGTTTATAAAAATAACCGTAGATCTGGATTTGGAAATAATGCCGGTGAGCTTGCGCAAGGCTTGGCTCATAAGCCTGGCATGCAGACCCATGTGGGAATCACCCATTTCGCCTTCCAATTCGGCTCGGGGAGTCAACGCCGCAACTGAATCAACAACAATCAGATCAACCGAATTCGATCTGACTAAGGTGTCGACTATATCCAAACCCTGTTCGCCGCTGTCCGGCTGAGAAATCAAAAGCTTGTCTATCTTCACTCCCACGGCCCGCGCCCGTTCCGGATCCAATGCGTGTTCGGCATCGATGAACGCGGCGACTCCGCCGGACTTCTGGACCTCGGCGATCATATGCATTGCCAAGGTAGTTTTACCCGAAGCTTCCGGCCCATATATTTCTATCACTCGTCCTTTCGGAATCCCGCCGACTCCCAATGCAAGATCCAGCGAAATGGAGCCCGTCGGAATTACGTCAACGTTCATGGTCTTGGCTGCCTTTAGAGTCATGATCGAACCCTCGCCAAATTTATCGCGGATGGCGGTGAGGGCGGATTCCAGGTTATCTTTGACAGTGTCTTTGGGCATGCCTCATTATATCATTTATATAATCACTTGGCTTCGGCAACGGAGAACTCAACATTTCTTACAACCTCGCCGTCCCGTCCCAGTTTACCTAAATCTTTCCCATTGTATATGATTTTGGTTGACCCGGCGTTGGCAGAGGTCAAGAGGATGTCTTTTTTTGCGGTTACGGTTTTGGTGGAGCCGGGAAGCATGGTTCCTCTGTGAACCATGGACCCATCCGCTTCCAGATAAATCCAGGCACTTTCCGGGCCTATTTCCAAGACGATATTTACGTCGGCAGGAAGCTTAGTCGAAGCCTCTGCCACCTGAGCAACAACCTTTCTTACGATACTGCTCTCTTTGCCGAATTTATTTATGGTTTTTACTTCAATAACGTTTAAACCCGGGCTTAATACTAGATTTTCGGCAAAAAAGCCGTTTTTATCAACTAAAACCGTCTGATTGTTGATAGTTACGTCCGCACCGACTTCGGTTCGGCCGGTTATCACGATGCTTGTGCCTGAGACATTGATATCCGAACCAGGTTCTGTCACTTCCAAAGCTGGCGGGGCCAAAACAGAGCGAATCTGGCCCGAGATATAGGTGCCGACCCCCAAAACTAAAACTGCCGCGACGATAATGACCAAGGTCTTGGGGTTGATATGAATTTTCTTAAGACCCGAGGAACTTGAAGCATGTGAATAATCGGGAGTTTGCGATTTTTGGGCAAAACTATGCTCCTTTTCAAACTGATCAATCAAGTCGGCCTCTCTCACTCGATAAAGCTCTGCCAACTGTTTGAGAAAACCCTTGATGTAAACCTCTGCCGGCAGCTGAAGCCAATCGCCTGACTCCAAGCTCTCAATGTACGAGGGCTTGATTTGTGTCAGCATGCTGACGGTTTTTATATCAAGGTTCAGTTTTTGCCGGCTTAAATTCAAATGCTCGGCGAGGGTTTGGATTTTGACTGGCTTGATCTGAAATAACTGATTCATAAATCACGATTCATCTTCGGTTGAATCTGCATCATAAACGTCCCTCGGCTTCGCTCCCTCAGCCGGCCCGATGATTCCTCTTTCCTCAAGTATATCCAAAAGCCTTGCCGCGCGGGCGTACCCGACTCGCAGCCTCCGCTGCAATAATGAAGCAGAGGCCTTGCCAGCGTTTCGAACCGTTTCGATGGCGACGGGAATTAACTCATCGTCCTCGTCAAAGTCTTCTTCGCTCTGCCGGCTAAAATCGTGTTTTGGCTTTTCGACAATCCGCTCGTCATACTCCGCCGGGCTGCCCTGTGCACGCAGGTAATCCGTGACTTTTTTTATTTCTTTTTCGCCGACAAAAGTCCCCTGCACTCTTTTCGGCTTGGAAAGTTCGGCCGTGACGTAGAGCATGTCTCCGCTGCCCAAAAGTTTTTCAGCCCCGGCCATATCTAAAATAGTTCTTGAATCTACTTGCGAGGCGACTGCAAAGGCAGCGCGAGCGGTGATATTAGCCTTAATCAAGCCCGTGATGACGTCGACTGACGGGCGCTGGGTTGCGACCACCAGGTGGATTCCCACTGCCCGCGCCATTTGCGCCAGGCGCACTATGGCGGCTTCGACGTCATTCTGGGCAACACTCATCAAGTCAGCCAGCTCATCAATGACTACCACCAAATAAGGCAATTTGAGCAGTGACGATTGATTATACTCTCCGATGTTTCGTTTATGGACTTCGGACAGTAACTTGTACCGGCGGTCCATTTCCGAAACCACCCACTTGAGGGCGTTAACCGCCTGCTGGTGATCAATAATAACTTTGGTCAGAAGGTGAGGGATGCCGTTGTAAAGCGGGAGCTCAACTCTCTTTGGGTCAATTACAATTAGCTTGACTTCATTCGGCGTGGATCGGTACAAAAGGCTTATGAGCAGGGAATTAATCCCTACGGATTTGCCGGTGCCGGTGGCTCCCGCAATCAGAAGATGCGGCATTTTTGCCAAATCCGAGACCATGGGATGGCCGGCCACGTCTCGGCCCAAGGCGAAAGCCAGCTTCGAAGGATGTTCTACAAACCCGGGATGGCCCAATATCTCTTTAATCCTTACCGTGGCAGTGGTCTTATTCGGAATTTCCACGCCCACCAGCGCCTTGCCGGGAATGGGCAGCTCCATTCTGACAGAAGAAGCCGCCAGGGCTAGGGCTAAGTCATTTTGCAAGGCGCCGATTTGGGACAATTTCACGCCAACCGCCGGTCTTAACGTATATTGCGTGACTGTCGGGCCGACGTTAACTTCGCCCATTTCCACTTCAATCCCAAAGTCATTGAGAGTTTTCTGGATAATGGCGACGTTCATTTCTATGTTTCCGGAATCGACCCGGGTTTTTGAATCATCGAGAAGATCCAAGGACGGGAACTTCCAGTTCTGGTCGCTTGGCTGGACTTTCGGTTTTTTTGAAACTTTTATTTCGTCCAACCCGTGAACAACCGGCTTCTCAATTTTATCTTCCCGCAGGCGAGGATTGACTTCGGGAACGGCTTCCTTTACAAACCCGGTCACCTGATTGTTAATCTTAAACGGGGCGGCTTTTAATTTTTCTTCCTGTTTGCCGATTTTATTTTTTCTAAGGAAAAAATTAAATGAATCAAAGGTAATAAAAATGGAAATCAGCACTCCCCCGATCAAAATCACCAATGCGGCCGCAAAGCTTGTAAAATTAAGCAGCGGATAGCTGGTCAGTACTCCCAAATAACCTCCGCCCCGGCCGACTTTGACCAGTTCAAAAGCCTGATTAATGTCATTTCTTATAACGAACAAATGCATTAAGCCGGTTAAAGCTATAGTCAAAAGCACTCCCCCGACATAAGGGTGGGTTGAAACGGAATCGCTTTCGCTCTGCTCGCGATTCTTAAGAAGTGAAATTATTATAAAAAGAAAAACCACCAGCACTCCGTAAGCCATCCAGCCAAAGGCCAATCTTAAAACCTTGCTGAGCACTTCGCCAAACGGCCCGGCGTTTCCGTTGAGGCTTAAGGCAAAGACAATGACCAGCACGATAAAAAATACCACAGCTACTCCTTTTCTGGTCTCAGTCTTCAAATTAAGCTGTGGGCGCTTAACAAATTCGTCGGTGAATCCAGTGTATTTTCTTCGGGCCATGTTTTTATTTTAGCACAAAGTCTTAATCCGACTTATCTATATTCCAAACGTCGCCCTTTTTGACCAATCGGCCTTTAATTTTAAAGCCGGATGCCAATTTATGTCCGCCGCCGCCGAAAGATTGAGCGATCCTGGAAACGTCAACTCCTTTGTGGGGTTCTGAACGCAACGAACCTTTAACTATATCGCCGTCCTGTCGAAGCAGTAACGCAAATTTGGCTTGGGGAATATTATTCAAAAGCTCGACAAAGCCATCTAAATCTTCGTCCGTTGCGCCCGCTTCCTTTAAATCCTCTTCCGTGAGCACCGAAAAAACCATCCTTTTGTCTGAATCAAAACGGGTGTTTTCGAGCGCCCTGGCCCAGGCTTTGATAGTAGAGGGTCTTTTTTTACCCACCAGTTGAATCGAAATTTTGTCTATCCTGGCCCCCTTTTTGAGCAGCTCGGCTGATACTTCCAAAGCTTCTGCCGTAGTGTTGGCGTGTTTAAACCCGCCGGTGTCAGAAAAAATCCCGGTTAAAAGGCAGGTTGCAATGTCTTTATCAATCGAAAACTCTCGATATTTAATAAAATGATAAACCAACTCGGCAACCGCCGAAGCTGCGGGATCTATCACGTTAACCGTGCCGAAGTTGGTATTGTCCGGATGATGGTCAAAATTAATTACATTGCCCGGCCATCGGGACAGTTCGGCAGTGCCCGTGCGCTCCATTTTATTGCAGCCAAAAGTAACAACCAAATCATATTGGCCCGGCACAAATCCATCCTGAACGTGCTCTGACCCGGATAAAAATAGCAAGCTTGACGGAACTCCGCCCCTAACCCCCGCTGAGACTCGTTTGCCTTCTTTAACTAACACGCGTCTTAACGCAAGCAGGCTTCCTAAGTCATCGCCGTCGGTCCCTTCGTGCGTAGTCAAAAAAATATTCTCCGACTTATCAATCAAAGCCCAGGCCTTTTTAAATTGAATCTTAATCGACATAAAGCTTAATCCTTAACGTCTTTAAGCAGTTTGCTGATGCCCGCGGCGTAACTGGGCGAATAATCAATCTCAAAAGACAAACGGGGGATGATTTTCATGGCCAGTTCTCTGTTCAACGAGCCTTGCAAGTCATAAATTTCCGCCGAAAGGACATCTAAAACCTTTTTTTCTAAAGCCTCGTCAGAAGGAAGGATGGTTATAAATACTTTCGCGTGGCGCAAATCGCCGGAGGTCTCAACTCTGCCAACTGTTACCATCGCGGGCAGTTCGAGGCCCAACAATAACTCAGCTACTTTTTTATGAATCAATGACGAGACTTTTTCCGTTCGGAGCGTCATGCCAGGCTTCTCTTTCTTACCGTCTCCTCGTAAGCTGCCAAAATATCGCCTTCCAAAACTTTTGTATTAGTTTTGAGGCTTAATCCAAACTCAAACCCGCTTAGAACTTCCTTGGTTTTATTTTTATTTTGCTGCAGTTCCAAAATGGCCGCTTGGCCGACGACCTCGCTTCCGCGTTTAATCTCAACCGAGGCATTATCTTTTAGCTTGCCTTCCAGCACGGTTCCGCCGACAATCATTTTATCCTTTTCGGTTCGGAAGATGGCTAAGACTTTAGCCTTGCCCAAATCAGTTCGAAGTATTTCCGGGGTCAGCATGTCTACCAGCTGCTTGGTCAAATCTTCCACTAATTCGTAAATCACTTCATAGGTTCTCACTGGGACGTTCTTGGCTTGGGCAAGCTTGCTTGCCTGCGGATTCATGCGCGTGTGAAAACCAATAATGGAAGCCATCGCTGCGGCGGCGCGGAGGACATCGTTCTCTGTGATTTCCCCAGCCCCTTCCTCAATGATGTTTAACTTAACTTCCGTATGTTTAAGTTTCGACAGCGCTTCGTTGATTGCCTCGAGACTTCCGAGCACGTCAACCTTGAGAATCAGATTAAGCTCTTTACCTGCCGATTTTAGAGGACTTTTGGCTTGAATTTTTTTTGCTCGATCGGATTTTGCCACAAGCAGCGCCTGGTCCCTGGCTTCGTCAGGATTTTTATAAGTCTTAAGTATGTCTCCGACCTGCGGCAGCTCCGAAAGTCCTGTGATTTGAACCGGAGTTGAGGGCGGCGCTGATTTAACTTTCGCGCCTTTGGCGTTCATCATGGAGCGAATCTTGCCAAACGAGGCGCCGATAGCCACGATATCCGAAAGATTAAGCGTGCCGTTCTGCACAAGCACGGTCGCAACTGGCCCCTGGGTTCTCGAAACATGCGACTCGATTACGGTTGCCAGAGTCTGTCCAACGGGATTGGCTTTTAGCTCCAAAACCTGCGCTTGCAAAATGATAAGGTCCAAGAGAGCATCTATCCCCTGGTTGTTTTGAGCAGAAATTTTGGCCAGGGGAACATTGCCGCCCCACTCTTCAATCAAAACGCCATAATCCGAGAGTTCTTTTTTGACCCGTTCGATGTTGGCATCTGGCCGGTCGATTTTATTGATTGCCACGATCAGCGGGGTTGCGGTCAGCTTGGCGCGGTTGATAACTTCGATGGTTTGGGGCTTTACCCCGTCATCGGCGGCGACAACCAAAACTATGATATCGGTGATAGTGGCTCCGCGGGCGCGCATGGCGGCAAACGCTTCGTGGCCGGGCGTGTCCAAAAAAGTGATTAGCTCATTATTGTGAAAAGCTTGATAAGCGCCGATGTGCTGAGTGATTCTTCCCGCTTCTTGTTCCACGACATGCGTCCGCCTGATCGCGTCCAGGAGGGTTGTTTTCCCATGATCGACGTGCCCCATTATGGCCACCACCGGAGGCCTTGACTGCAGCGTTTCCGTTTTCTGCTCCTTGCTTATAACCTCCGAAACAAAGCCCGAACCTAGCCGCGTGGTCTTCTCCATTTCTTCCAAAACTTGGAAACCAAGATCCGCGGCAATAATCGCCGCAGTGTCAAAATCTATTTCTTCGTTAATCGTGGCCATGACCCCGTTTTCGATTAACCGCTTTATAACCACGGCGACGTCTAGGTTGAGCTTGGCCGCCAACTCCTTCACTGTCAAAACCTTGGGCAGTTTGACCTCCTTACTCTCCCCAACAGGCGCCTCAACCTGCTTGGTGCCAAATGCCACCATTATTTGCTTGGCCATATAATTGTCTATCTTATTGGCGCGGGGCGAAATTCTAAAACCCGCTTCTTGCGCCTTGGCGCGCAGCTGGGCAATTGGGATATTCAGTTGTTTTGATAGCGTAGAAATGTCCATCGGAGCACTAAATAAAAATATTTTGTCGATGTCCGCCGAAGCTTAGCGAAGGCGGAATCGTCCACTTATTGTGCCAGAAATATCCCAAAAAATCAATCAAAAACCCCGCTCTCTCGCGCGGGGTTTTTGTTGCGTGATTTATGGCTTGCTTGCTACCTTAATCTTCTTGGCTTTGGCCTTGGCCGCTTTTGGAAGCACCACGGTCAAAATTCCATCCTTAAGGTCAGCGCCGACATTTTCTATATCAACATCTACGGGCAGCACCACGGACCTCGAAAAGCTGCCCCAGTAGCATTCTTGATAAAAATAATCCTCGCTGGATGCTTCGAAGTCGCGCTTTCTCTCTCCACGGATGGTGACCATGTCGTTGGCAATCGTGATATCGATGTCTTCGGGCCTGACCCCGGCAATGGTTGACTTGATAATAACGTTGTCTTTTGTTTGATACATGTCGATCGTCAGCTGTCCTTCGTATTCCGACAGCCAGTCTTCCGACGATACTTCTTTGTTTTCGGTTTCTGTCATCTCCTCCTCATCAGTATCGGTATTTTCAGCCACCGCCTGGGTTCCCATGAGTTTATTAATTAAATTCTTGTCTTTTGGCATAATTATTTCTTTATGACCCTTAAGTACTTTAGATAGTAAAAGAAGCAAAGAGGGGTGTCAAGCCTCATAGTGAGAAACTTTGAGAGCTTGCTTGTTTGGGTTAATCTCGTCGATAAGCGAGATGAAATCCGAGCTGCCGTTCGGCTTGACGATTTTACGGAAACTTCGTTCATGGTTGAAGCTGATTTTTTTGTCGAGGATTTGCTCCACCAAAAAAACCGCTTCCCTGGGTATGCGCGCATATTGAACAATTTCATTTTCAAGGAGGTATTCAAGGTTAGCCAGCTCATGCCCGGGACGGACGTCAGTTATGACCATGGGAAGTTTTTTCACAACTGCTTCGGCCATGGTGGGCCCTCCGGTCTTTCCTACCAGCACATCAGCCGCCGACATCAGGGGCCCCATATGGTCCATATAGCCAAAAATTTTTACAGGATGCCGATTAGGCGAGGAAATTTTTTCGAGTTCTTCTTTAAGCCTCTTGTTGTGGCCGCAAACAACCACGATTTGGTATGCTTTCGGACTGCGCAGGAGCTGTAAAAAAATTTCTTTCACAAAATTCCGCACGTTTCCACCGCTGGTAACCAAAACCACGGGCATGCTCGTAAGCAAACCGAGGCTTTGGCAGGATTGTTCTTTGCTAACTTGTTCGAAGTACTCATCCATAATCAGCGTTCCGCTCAAAGCAATCTTTTCATCCGGAATTTTAAGCTTTCTAAGCTCCTCCACCTGCTTGGCGACATTGCAAATGTATAAGTCCACTTCTTTATACAGCCAGAACCTCTGCAAATGGTAGTCAGAAAAAACCACCACCAGCTTCCCATGGTATAAACCTTTGGATTTAAGATAAGAAACAATCCCTGAGGGAATGGTTTGGGTGGAAATCACCACTGCCGGCTGAAACTCCCGCAGAATTTGCAAGATTCTCTTGGCCTTAAAGGACGCAATAAACTTTCTGAAAGGCAAGGTTACGGAAAGTATCAAATTCGAATGGTACAAAAACCCCCAAAGAGCGGAAATGTGAGCAAGAATCGTAGAATAAGTTTTTTGGATGATGGAAGCAAAGAACCCACTCTCCATATCCTCCACGTCTTCCATCCTGACTTCATACCTTCCGCTTTTATTAAGCTTCTCGGCAATCGCCACGGCAGTCATTTTTATGCCATAGCCGATGTGCGTGTGCAGGATAAGCACTTTTGTTTTCATTTTTGGTTTCTTTGGATTAATTTATTTTTGCGACGACTCTTACAAGCGCCGAGTCAGCGTCTAATTTCATTGGCAGGGCTATGACTTCGAATTGTTGGTTTAATAATTTTTCTAAATTGGTTAAATTTTCGATAATCAAAATCTCTTTTACAAGCAAAATTTTGTGGATGTTGTATGGCGGCGCATCGGGACTTGAAGTGTCTACACCAACCGCATTAACTTTCAGCTCAATTAGCTTTTGCGCAAATTCTTCGGTCAGCACGGGATAGTCCTTGTAATATCCAACCTGCCCAAACTTATTTGCCCAACCCGTAAAAACCAAGACTATATCCCCTGCTCGGACGCCTTCTAATAATTCTGGACCAATGTTTTTGTTTCTCGCATCGACCAAGAATCCCTTGCCAAAAAATTTTTCCGGAGGGATTTCATAAAGCTTCCTCCCGCCTGCAATCATATGCGCCGGACCATCCATGTGGGTACCAACATGCATTCCGGTTCTGACTTCAAAATCCGAATAGCCGTGTTCTTCAATAGTATTAAATTGCTTCAAAGTCGGCTGAGGATCCCCAGGATGCACCGGCATGCCAACTTTAAATGTATGGGTTAGGTCAACGTATTCCATATGAGATAAATCAAATATAGGAAGGCAACAAAAATCAAAAAATTCCTTAGGTAAATATCGGGTATTTTCTGAATATGCGTGGCGACGAAATATGCGCCGACAAAAGTTCCAAACCATAAGGTTATAACATATGGCCAAACTAACAATCCCGCGAAGGCTGTTATTCCGATTGAAACAAAAGTTGCCGGTAAGTAAACAATACTGCTTACACCGATTCCCTCTACGGCTTTCATTCTCAACAAACTCACGAAAGCAACTTTCATAAATGTGCCGCTACCCACCCCGGAAATGTTAGTGTACAAGCCCAAAACTCCCATGATGCTGCCAAGCAAAGGGTATTGTTTCAAGGTCACGCGCAATTCATCTAAATTTTTTGGTTCGTGATTTTTCCCCACAAGCATGTATAAAATTAGGAAAATTAACGCCGCAATAAGCAAGTAGCTTAAGAGCGTCGCTGAAATCTTAATCAAAAAAATACTCCCAAATATACTTCCAACAAAAAACGGCAGCGTAACAAGCCAAATTAATTTTTTGTTGCTCCAAATGCTCCGTGGCGATGCCGACATAACCCCCAAATCAGCTCCGAGCACGCCCCCCAAATCAGTGGCAACCACAACAGGCAATGGTAATCCGAATGAAGCGAGCACAAACTGAATTAATATTCCCCCGCCGCCGACGACAACAGCATAGCCTTCAGCGATCATTCCAGTCAAAAAAATCACGGGCAGATGCCAAAGATGAAAACTAGATGGCGTTATGTTTGAAAAAAATTCAAGCATTTTGTTTCAGATAGCTTCCTTACTCTACCGCAGCCGGTCTCCGATATTGACGGATAGCTTGGATGGGGTTATCAAAATCCACCCATCTCCAGAATTATTTTTGAGGCCAAGAGTCAGCACTTCAGAAATAAAAGGGCCGATTTGCTTCGGAGGAAAATTAACCACTCCCAACATCATCATTCCTAGCAATTCTTCTTTGGTATGCGCCCCAACCGCCTGCACGCTGGAAGCCTTAATGCCTAACTCCGGCCCAAAATCAATTTTTAATTTAAATGCCGGCTTTCTGGCCTCTGGAAAATCCTGGACGTCAATTATCTTGCCCAGGCGTACGTCCACTTTTTCAAAGTCGTCGTAACTTATGGTCATAAATTTCTCTGGCGGAGAGGGTGGGAGTCGCCCAGTCATCCGACTGGGCGTCCGGTCGTATGACCGGACGAACAGCTAAATTTCAACTGGCGGAAGCGGGAGGATTCGAACCTCCGATAGGGTTTCCCCTATACCGCATTTCGAGTGCGGCCCATTCGGCCACTCTGGCACGCTTCCCTATTGTCATTCTGAACGCAGTGAAGAATCTATACCGAGATCAGATCCTTCGCTTCACTCAGGATGACACCATAATTCTTTTCAAAATTCCTAAATGAGCAAAAACTTCTAATCACTTGTTGCACGAACGTGAAACTGGTGCGATGCACGGGTGTTACACCGAATCTTTTCAAAGCCGCTCGATGCTCCTTAGTGCCATAACCTTTATGTTTCACGAATCCATAATTCGGATACTGCTCATGCAACTCAGCCAGTATTTTATCCCGTGAAACTTTGGCGATAATCGAAGCCGCTGAGATAGAAAGAATTTTTACATCGCCATCAACTACCGGTTCCTGCGCAAAATCAAACCGTTTTATTCTGTGCAAGCCGTCCAGAAACAAATAATCCGGCAATACCTTCAACTGCTCAGCTGATTTCTGCATCGCCAGCATTGCCGCTTGATGAATATTTATTTCGTCAATCGTTTCGTGTGACACGACTCCGATTCCAAAGTCAACGCAATTATCTTTTATAAATTCTATGAGTTCGGTTCTTTCCTTCTCATTCGTCGTCTTTGAATCGCGCACGCGGTACCACCATTTGTTCTTGCTGCGCTGTCTGCCGATTGACTGCGAATCAAGAATGACCGTGGCGGCCACCACCGGGCCGGCCAGCGGCGCGATTCCCACTTCATCACAACCAGCAACCACTTTAAACCCTTCGAGATATTTTTGTGTTTCGTGCTTATATGTCGGAAATTTCATCTTACTACTTCAGTTTTGTTTGCATTCATTAATTGTTTATGTAATTCAGGCAGTCTTTTGGCTAACATATCGAGTTCGTTTTGAGTTGCTTCTACCAGCAACCGAAGCGCATTACGAGCGTGCAAGGCTTCTACGAAAGTCAAGATTTCAGGATGAGTTTCTAAAAAACTAAGCGGAACTTTCACGAAGTATGTACCAGACTGCAATGACTCAAAAAAATCCCGAAATTGACTGACTGGACGGCTCAAAAACTCTTCCGTCACGTCATGCGGATCCTTTGGTTCTTTTGTTGGTTCGCCTTCTGCCATTTTTTTGGTGGACCTGGCGGGACTCGAACCCGCGATCTTTAGTATGCCATACTAACGCTTTTCCTCTAAGCTACAGGCCCGCTAAAATTAACTTTGGGATTGCTTCAAGCTCAAGTTGTATATGACTGCCAACTCCCATGATGACACAAACGCCTTTATATTCTTTATTCTTTGTTGGTTTGCCAATAGTTCTCGGGTCAAATTTTGTCTTATAAAAATTTCTCAAAGGTATACCAGTTAGGACTGACCAATATTTCTCCAAACTTTTAATGTTCTGATCTGCTCGATAACTAACCCTACACTTAAGGTTCCTGTGATCAACTCCATAGCATAACTCTAGTAATTTAATATATAAAAGAATTATATTCGGATCAGAACTACCGAGTACCATGCCGCTATGACCTTTCCACTTAGTTCCTTCACCTAAATAAAGAGTGGCTAAAATCATTTTTAAAACATCTAAATCTTTGGTTTTTTGCTGAAGTGGTTTTATGTTATTCAACAATTCTTGGATAAACCTCTCGCGCTTGATTTTATTTGCTGCCCATGCTAATTCTCTGGCTTTTTTATAATTCTCTTGGTTCAGTTTGTAAATCTTTTGCCTGTACCACTTTGGCAAAACAACATCCTTACACCAGCCAGATAGCGTCGCCTTAGGTAATGATAACTTCAAAGCCTGCTCAATTTCGGAATAAGTCTTGCCTTTGGCCCGAAGTTTGATTACTTGCTGTTTTATTTCCACTCGATTCATAATTATATAATACCCTAAAAAGTCTCCATGTGTAAATAGATTGTAAAAGATCTTCTCATCATACTATTTCTGGTCCTCTCGGAGGGAGTCGAACCCCCATCGTACCCTTAGGACGGGTCTGCTCTGATCCATTGAGCTACGAGAGGTAATTCACTGATTAAAAAGCCTAATAATTTTACTGATTTATGACCTCATTGTAAAGCCTTTGAACAATTGATTCAATCGAATAATAAAACTACCCTAACAACCATGACAAAGTTTACGCAATTAGAACAAATTGATGAGGGGGATGTGATTGTGGCTTGCTCATTTGGCAGGAACAGTTTAAGGGACAAGGAACTTTATGTTATCAGCAGAATTTATAACCAAACACAGAACCAAGATTTTGTCGCAACCGCAGCGCTTCTGAAACTGGGCTTCGACCCAGGGCTTCCCAACCGCGAAATCGCCGAGCTCTGCCAAAGGCTGTCATCTCAAACCGCTCGGCCGATGATTTTACAGTGGGAAGTCGCGGCAGCTTTGGACTTGTACTGGTACCAACAAAACCAGAAGCGGATAATTGCGGTCTGGCCGCCGGAAAACGGGTCCCACTTAAGCACGCGGGGATTTGCCTTGACTGCCCAGGACATCATGAACATTGCGGGACTGCGCAAACCAATATTGGTTACCCATAACTACCACCAACTGCGAGCTTCCCTAATTTTCAAAAAACTTGGACTTAACCCAATAATTATCGACACGAAAATAAATTCCTTCGACGCGAACTCTGTCCAGCCTTTCACGCGGAGTCTAAAAAACTGGATGGCTAGAGAAATCCCCTCCCGAATTTATCACTGGTTTGCGGAATGGATATAGACAGGAGTATGATGACTGGGAAGAGCTCCATTTTTTATGGACAAAAAAATCCGGGAGTCTTCACACCCGCCCAAAATAGGCGGGTTTTAGTAGACCGCAGCACTTTTACGAAGTAAAATGCGAAGGTCTACCAATTGCGACGCAGCGGGGTGTCGTATACCGGTAGTACGCACGCTTCGGGTGCGTGTAGACTGGGTTCAATTCCCAGCACCCCGACCAAGAAATAGGCCCTGTTTATAAGGGAATTGAACGGGCAGAAGTGAGACAAGGCCTCAGCCGCAGTCGAACGTCGGCGAATGCGAGCAGGCGCAGCATTCGACGCTGCCCCGGCGTGAGCGCTTCAGCGCGAACTGAAAATTCCCAGCACCCCGACCAGAATCGCTCGGCAATTTGCAAAATTATCGGCTGTCAAAATCTGCTGATTTTGCAGCCTACTTGCTCGCGCCGGAGTACTAGCGCAGGTTAATTTTGCAAACAGCCTCGCTTTTTAGACAATAAGTAACCATTTTTGTCAATGTTTCACGTGAAACATTTCAAATTGCATCAGTTGTTATTCTTTGTTTTTCTAATAACCCTGCCACTTCAGACAAGAGTAATCTTTCAACCTGAAACCGCCTATATTGGCGCTGTTTTTAATTACCATTTGGCTTTTTTTGTCTATTTATCGGATTTGGTGTTCTTCGCAGCCATCTTAGACTGGCTCTTGTTTCACAGGCCCAATTTAGTTTCACGTGGAACTATTTTATGGCCTACAGTTGCTCTATTTTCCTTGATTTTAGCTACATTGTTTCACGTGAAACATATAGATTTAGGGCTTTACAGTACTCTAAAGTGGCTTGAATTAATAATGTTGCTTGTTTACGCATGGTCGAATTTTAAAGAAAAACTGATGTTTCACGTGGCACTATGGATTTTATTTGGCTCAGGGGTTATTCAGGCAATTATTGGAATATGGCAGTTTCACGTGCAACATGGTCTTAATCTAACTTTTTTGGGTGAATATGTTTCACAACTAGGAACTCCAGGCTTGGCTACTATACAGTTTCACGGAGAAAAACTGATTAGGGCCTATGGAACCATGCCTCATCCCAATGTTTTGGCAGGTTTTTTACTAGTTTCACTTGTCTGCGGCCTGTATCTATTGTCCCGTGAAACAATGTTTCACAAAATAAAAAGTGTCTTAGTTTCATGTGGAACTATTCTGATTTTGCTCGGAATTTTCTTTAGTTTCTCAAGAATTAGCTGGATTTTGGCGGGTTTGACCATTCTTGCCTACATTTGGTTTCATGTGAAACACATGAATTGGTTCCACGTGAAACTAATAAGCATAATCGCCATTGTTTCACTTAGCATAATTTTTCTTGGTTATAAGGACCTGGCTGTTTCGCGTGGGTCAGAAAGCCTGGATAGCAATTCGGTCAATCTTCGGACAACTTACAATCAGCAGGGGATAGAACTTATAAAAAAATACCCGCTACTTGGCGTAGGAGTAGGGCATTACATTCCGGCTATCCGCGATTCATACCGGCTGCCGGACTGGCAATACCAGCCAGCGCATAACATTTATATTTTATTGGGAGTGGAGTTAGGCATCCTGGGACTCGGGTTATTTTTGCTGATAGTCGGCAAAATCTTCGCACTGGCCTGGCCGCAAAAAAACTCCGCCTTCGCCAAGGCTACGGCGGACAAGCAACTGCTGACTTTTTCTTTACTGCTGGCAGTTGGAAGTTTTCTAATTATTGGTTTGTTCGATCACTACCCGATAACTATTCAACAAACACGTCTAACTTTTTTTCTGCTGTTAGGAATGCTTGCGGCTTCAGGTAATTTGGGGGACATATGAAAGCATATATCCAAGAACTCGAAGTTCGAAACAACAAACAAAAAGATGAGTATATTAAAAATTTCTTAAGGGAAAGAAATATTCCCTTTTCTACTCAAACATTTAGTACATTGCTGGCAGAAGGTGAAAATATTATCGTTGACTATCCGTTCAATAAAAATCCAAATGGCAAAAAAATCTATCTGACAGCCCACTACAATGCGTGGTTTAAAAGCCCCGGGGCAAATGACAATGCGTCGGGTGTTGCTGTGCTTTTAGGTTTTCTGGAAAAATTATTGATAGAGAATAAAGATACGGCACTAAAATTTATTTTCTTTGATTTAGAAGATGGCTGGGCTGTTCGCGGCGGCTCAAAAGCATATGTCCGGGAGTTTGGCGTCTCCGATGTAGAAAAAAATTTCAATATAGATCACGTAGGCATGGGCCGTATGCTTCTACTCTGGCCAAGCAAGGGTAATAACTGGCTTAATCCGCTTGTTAATAACGCGGAAAGCCTGGGATTTTCCCCTTTTCATTTGCCGACGGCCAGGATAGTGCTGATAACTTTTCCCGCTGAACGCGGTTTTGTTTCAGATCATCTTTCTTTCCTTGAGGCTGGTTGTATGCAAGCCTGTTCTCTAAGCACTTTCCCTAAGGAAGATTTGCCTTTGTTTGAACCTCTTTTGCGAGGCGAGGGCAGACTGAGGTTTATCTATGAACTGCTAAAATACCGCCTCTTCGGCAAGGGCACGGTTCCAAAGCTTATGAAACATTATCACAATAGGGACGACCGATCAGAGTTTGTTGAAGAGCAGAATTTGCAAAACATGCTTACTCTGCTTTGGAGAGTGACTTAAAATATGCGATAGCATTTTATAAGTCCAATAACCATTCAGCAAATACGTTTAACTTTTTTTCTTCTATTAGGACTTTTGGCTGCAGTAACTAATATGACTAATGCAACAGAATCAGAATAGCGAATACATGTTAAAAATATTCTAGCCGGCTGAAGTAAATGCTTGCGCAAATACAATCAGCCGACTTTCTTCTTCTTCCTTTCCTCCTTTTTGCATTGATGACCCTGTTCAATCATTTGTCGCTCCGTTTGAGAATCGAAACTATCTCATCAACGCGCAAGGGCAACCGATGGTGAAAGGGCCTTATCGCCTCGGGGAGAGTTCGTGTTGGTCGAAAACTTAAAACCTTCACAAAAATTCCCAAGACTTTGGCGTTGAGTAGAAAAACTTCCCGCATTCCGCTTTCCATACCATCTGACCATTCCCAGATGATATGAGTAGGCTCTACTTCGACGAGTTTCGCGAGACACTCTTTGTGGTCGACCACAAAGACTTCAGCGCCAATCTGTCGAAGCGCTTCTTTAAGCGTGTGCCGGTGAGGGAACTTGGCAACAAACATAATTTTCATTGCTTCCCTTGGAGGATGAGGAACAACTGATTGATTGTCCATTGCCAATCCTTGGCTTCGGAGACCGGAATGCCCATCGAGAGCCATGCTTTCCAAAGCCACTCGCACGAATGATGTTCGACTCTGGAACAGATCGCCACCGGAACCCCTGTCATCTTCGCCTCAATAGCGATAGAGATGCCGCAGGGCGTGGTTGCATCAGCACCAGTCTTCTCCGGATAGAAAAGATCAGTGAGGATTGCTTGTACATCCACCGTCTCCCATATCGCCCTCGCTTGTTCATAGGTCTGGGCCAGAAGCACTTTGTTCCCGCGCTCCTTGAGAATCCGAAGGGCGGAGTCTGCTTCTTCTTGCGTATCTTCGACGAGAAGGACGATTCCTGCCATAACCACTCCATGAATGTATTGAGGGTTTATTCCCTCACGCCGGATTGCATTTTTGTTTTACAGTAAATCATATACAAAAAGAGATATTAGGTCAATAATTATGACTATTTATATCAAGTAACTAGCGTTTAAACCTTATTTTATTGAGATATTTAGAGGCAATGATAGTAGTCATAAAAATTGACTATTCATTAACCCAGAGATATTATACGACATATGCAGGCGACTGAAGGTCTAAGTTATCTTGGATTAAATGAAAAACAGGCCAAAATTTATATGGCGCTGTTGCAGTTTGGGCAAAGTACGGCTTACGCTGTTGCCGAAGCCACCAATCTCAAAAGACCGACTGTGTATGTAGTACTAGAGGATTTGCGGATGAAAGGCCTGGTGCGAAAAATCCCGCATGCCAAAAAGCAATTGTTCTCTGCCAAGGCGCCGGACGAATTTTTGGCTGAAACCCAAGACAAGCTGGATCGGGCGAAAGCCGTATTACCGCAGCTTCTGGCTTTGACTAAATCAGAACAAAGACCCAAGACTTATCTGTTTGAAGGGATCAAGGGCGTGGAAGAAGCTCTGGCGATGCATTTAAACAGCATGGCGGGAAAAGAATTGATTGGCTTTTACGCCCAAGCAGCAGGCATCCCAAAAGAGCTGTTTGCGATATTTGAAAAATATAATCAAAAAATGAAAAATCTGAATATTAAAAGCCGCGGCATAGTCCCGGATCACCCCAGCCTTAAAATATATCGAAAGCGCGATCAAGAATTTGGGCGAGAGATGAAAATCGTTCCGTTTAGCGTATTTTCTTCAAACAATGTCGTGGAGATAGGACAAGGTTTTGTAAAAATTATTTCATTCCATGATTTGCACGCGGTAATCATCGAAAATCGAGGAATCGCGCAAACCTTTAAACAAATTTTCGAGATGGTCTGGAAAAGCACCTTATTCAATTAGAACTACAGCGGTTTGCTGAGGCGATATTTGGATAACTGCAAATTGCCTGGGCCACCCAACGAAATAACTTCTTTGATGGCCTTGACCGGGTTTTGAACTTTGAGTTTGTGGATATTCTCTTTAATCTGCTGATAAGCGTCGCGGAAGGGGACACCTTTTTTGACGAGCTTGTTGGCCTCGTGCACGGCAAAAAACTCAGGAGCAAGAGACTTCATCAGCACTTCTCTATTAGGTTTCACTCTATTCATCACAAGTGAAACTATCTCCAGGCTCCGTCTAGCTATACCCAAGCCTTTGATTAACGGCTCTTTGGTCAGCTGGGTGTCGCGGTGGTAGCCGGAAATCAAATTCTTGGAAATATCCTTGACCTGCGTCTGCAAAGCGACAATAACATTGACGTTGGAGCGAAGAATTTCGAAAACATCGGGATTCTTTTTTTGCGGCATGATTGAGGAGCCAGTGGTAAATTCGTTCGGCAGAGTGAAATAATTAAATTCAGGCGTGGTAAACCAAATCATTTCGTTGGCCAATCTGCCCAAGGTCATCATGATTTTAGTCAGCACTCCCAGAATGTAGCTTTCGGTACTGCCTCGGCTGTTTACGGCATACAAAGTATTGATCTGCAAGCGCTTAAACCCGAGCAGACGGGTAGTGAGGTTGCGGTCAATGTTGATATTGATGCCGAAGCCGGCCGCCGCACCCAGCGGGTTTTGGTCATTGAGCTTGTAGGCCGTTTCCAAAAGCATGTGGTCATTGATTAGTTCCTCCAAATAAGCGGCGGCCCAATGGCCAACGCTTGAAGGCATGGCTCGGCGCGTGTGCGTATAGCCCGGCATCGGCACAAACTCATACTTTTTGGCCATCCGGATGAACATTTCCTGGCATTTGATCAACTCCGCGCTGATTTGCTTGAGCTTTTTGCGGGTATAAAGGCGGGTGGCCACCAAGACTTGGTCGTTGCGGGAGCGGCAGGTATGAATCTTTTTGCCCAAGGGACCGAGTTTGGCGGTCAAATAATTCTCAATGGCAGTGTGGCAATCTTCGTCAGATTGTTTGATCACAAATTTGCCCTTGGCATGCAGAGCCAAAATTTCATTCAGCGCGCGCACCAACTTGCGCAGTTCCGTGGGAGTTAAAATCTTGGCTTTGAGCAAAGCCTGGGCATGCGCCTTGGACGCTTCGATGTCAAAGGGCAAAAGACGCTTATCTAATTCGTAGTCGTTGCCGACTGTGTATTTTTCGACCAGGGGATGAAGTTTTGACGAACTTGATTGCCAGAGCTTAGCCATATATTTTTGCTTAATGATAGCTTAAAATTTTTTGTCCGTTTACGGTCGCAATGTCAACAAGTTTGTCGAAGTCATAGAACCGGCAGGCTTCCATGAGCATCCGCAGTTCAGTCCAAAGGTCAGCATCGATGAAAGGTTGATAGAAATCGCAGACATTGTCTACACCCAGGCCAACCAGAACTCCGGCCTCAAGCATTTCCGGCACATTGGCAATGGAATTGTGAAGAGGCGCTTGGAAGGAATCAAGCTGGCGCATACTCAGCGCGGCCGAGGGGCAAACCACGACAGCGATTCCTGCGTCGGCCAATTTTTTATAGAGCTCAGTTCGATACGACTTCTGTTGAGCCGAAACCGAAATAGCGTGAATCGCCGCGACGCGCCCTTCGTAGCCGTGTTTTTTGGTGTAGTCCAAAAGTATTCCGGTGTCGCGTTCATTGGGATTGTTTTCCTGATCGATATGCACGTGCAGAGGCTTATTCAAATTTTTGGCAATCCCAAATAAAATGTCGAGGCTTTCTTTATCGTTTGGGCGGTCCTTGGAAGGAAGCCCGCCGGCGATGTCTGCTTTAGCGGTAACCGCTTCGTACAAATCCCGGGTAGCCTTATCGGCCAAGCCGCCCAAAGGCTGGGTGATTGTCAGAAGTTTAATTTTGTCTTTATATTCATCCTTCACGATATTTGCCGCATCAATGGCGCGATGTTCAACAGCAGAATAAGCATCGACAAAAGTGCAGGTCAGCTTGACACCTTGTACTATCAAAAGATCAAGCGCCGTGCGGATTCTGTCCGCAATCTGTTCTTGGCTGGAAGCCTTTTTAATATCATCGCTCATCAGCCATTTCTGCTCCATGTCGACCATGCTTTTATCAAGCCCATCTCTGGTAATATAGAAAGCCTTGTCAAAATGGGCGTGGCAATTCACAAAGCCGCCCTTGTCGGCGATGGCTTGGAGCATTTGCGACTTTAGATCCCAAGGCTGGGTCATAAATTTGGGAAGCCACTCCGACGCTGCTTCGCAGGTCGGAGTTCCGACTTCCGCTTTAGCGGAACGTCGGAATAAAAAAACAGCCATCAAGGCCGCTACTTTGGCTGATGGCAGGTGAGTATAATGGTGAGTCGAAAACTATGTCTTTGCATCTAAACTAAGATAGCAGAGTTAATAAGTACCGTCAATATTTCGTTGGTAGCCTGGAATTTAACCATCGCAGGAGCAGCCCAACGTCATTAACGCCATTCAGATAGTACTTGGCGCTGCTTTGGCTTTTTCCCACTTTGATTGAGGCGCCGGATTTTAAAACACTAAATACATCTTCATCCGTGGCGTCATCCCCAACGTATATCGGAACAAACTTTTTGCGCAATTTTGCTTCCAAATATCTTTTTATCATAGTTACAAACTTTCCCTTATCCCAGTCAGCTCTCGGCCTGACCTCAAGGACTTTTTTCCCTCGGATCAGCGCCAGTGCCTGCTTCGACGCCACTTGTCTTATTGCTTTAAGCGCCTCTCTTTTAAATTCCATCAATTCGCTCTCTTGAAGATTGCGATAATGCAGCGCCAGTGCTATTCGCTTATCTTCCAAAAGGGCGCCTGGATATTTATGCTGAAGCTTCTTAAGTTCTCTTTTTGCCGATTCTAATGTTTTGAGAGCTTGTTTTGGGATGCTGACGGACCTATATTTTTTTTGAACCTGTCATTCCATGCCATGATTGCCCGCGTAAATTATATCTTTTAAATTAACTTTATTTTTAATATCAACCAAAGATCTCCCGCTTACTACCACCACCGGCATTGACCTCGCGGTTTTTTTAAGTTGTTGTTTAATGATTTTGGGTAAAACTGCCTGAGCAGGCGTTGACGCTAATGGCGACAATGTCCCGTCAAAATCGACCATGAGCAAAGCCTGCCGGCCGCGCAGTTTACTTTCAACTTCCCCCAGGTGGCTAAAAAAATACTTCATGGTTAACTCAAACTGGCCAAAGCTTTCAGAAATTCCGCCGCCCAACGATAAACGTTGTAGTTTTTGACCGATTCACGCATCTTTTTCATTCGCCGGCGCTGTTCGGCCTGCGGCATGGATAAAGCTTTAGATATTGCTTCAGCTGTTTCTTCGGCGCTGTAAGGATTGATAATCAAAGCCTCCTTAAGCTCACGGGAGGCGCCAGTAAACTGGCTTAAAATCAACACCCCTGCCTCGTCAGTTCTCGACGCTATGAATTCCTTGGCGACCAGGTTCATGCCGTCACTAAGCGATGTGACCATGCAGACATTGGCCGAACGATAGAGCGGATAAATTTCTTCGTGGGTGTGAAGCTTTTTTATCAAAACCACAGGCCTCCAGTTATCGCTTTCAAATTTGCGGTTGATTCTTTCTGATTCGCGCTCAACATCTTCGCTGAATTCCTGGTATTTGGCGACTTGCTCGCGGCTGGGGGCGGCAATTTGCAGAAAAGTAAACTGCCGTTTATAAGCCGGATGCAGATCAAAAAAGAACTCAATGCCGCGCAGGCGCTCCAAGATCCCCTTGGTATAGTCCAAGCGGTCCACGCCGATTCCCAAGTATTTAGTTTCGATGCCGAGCTTTTCCATAAGCGGTGATTTCGGAGCGGGAGTCTTGGTTTCGCCGTTGGTGAAGGCGACACTAGTGGGCAAGGGTTTAATATAAGATGTGTGTCCTTTGTGAGTAATAGAAAATTTTTCTAAATCGGCCAAGGACTCCACCTCTTTGCCGACTGTTTCCATAAAGTTATTGCAGTATTGTTGGGTATGAAATGCCAAAACGTCGGCACCGAGCATCCCTTCCAGAATTTCTTTGCGCCATGGACAGATGCTGAACGCCTCGGCGCTTGGCCAAGGGATGTGCCAGAAAAAACCGACCTCGGCATCAGGACGGCTTGCTTTAATCATCGCCGGCAATAAGGCAAAATGGTAGTCTTGAACCAGAATCAACGGCCGGTGAACTCTCTTGATTTCTGCCAAAAGCGATTGAGCAAACTTGCCGTTGACTTTGCGGTATTCTGTCCAATCTTCCTGCCGGAAAATCGGACGGGTATGGGCCAGGTGGCAAAGCGGCCATAGCGCTTCGTTGCAAAACCCGTTGTAGTAGCCCTTGACTTCCTGCTCACTCAGCCACACGCGCTTCAACGTATATTTAGGCTCGTCCGGCGGCACGCCGACTTTGTCATCCTTGTCCACCACGAAGCGGTCGGCCTCTCCGCTGCCGTGCGCCAGCCACAGCCCGCCGCAGGCTTCCATGACCGGCTCAAGAGCCGTGACCATGCCGCTTGCCGGCATTTCGGCCCGAATTTCGTTCTTAATTTTTTTGTGAGCGTAGGGTTCGCGGTTGGAAACCACGTAGATTTTCCGGTCTTTCAAATAGGCTTTGAAAAACTCCTTCAGCCTTTCTGCAGTCCAGGGCGAGTCGATTTTTTCCAACCGCAATCTGGCCTCTTCGCTGGCGGCAGTCCTGGCCAAAAGGAGGCTCTGTGACATTTTCCGGATTTCAGCTGCAATCGGGCTAAAAAAACTATGTGCTTTGAAAACGTCGGGATCCCCCTTGGCCAACCCGGAGCGCGTCTGCCTGATGGCCTCGGCCATACGGATGATCGGCTGATAAATAATCCAGCGGAAAATCAAAATCACGGCCAGGGAAAATAATAAAGACTGGGTGAGCAGTCTTACTAGATTTCTTTTCCAAGTTTGGCTGATGGCGTCATCGATATAATCGGCGCGTTGGTAAACTGTCACTGCTCCGATGACTTTTTCATCTTGATGCAAGGGGGTGGCAAAGACGTAGATTTTACTTTCGCTTAGAAAAGTGAAGTCTCCCTCATTACTGTCGGCGTCCATTGCCTTTTCCGGAATGCTGGCGCCGGAAGTTAGCTCTTGCGGCAGCTCCGCAGAAGTGGCAAACAAACTGCCCTTGTTGTCAAATACGGCCAGCCCTAACAGCCGCTCGCGGCCCGCAAATTTGTCGAGCACGTTCTGAAGCCGGGCAGTGTCGTTGCTTAAGTAAGATGGCCGGATTGACTCCTTAAGGCTGTCTGCAAGCAAACCCGTGCGCCGTTCCAGGTCATCCAACAATGCTGTTCGCTGCTCTTGGACCTGGCGATAAGTAAATCCGAACACCACCAGGCTGACAATGGTTATGACAACACCAATTAAAGATAAGAGAGGCTTCATAGCATTAGACGAGTAAAGCGCACTAGGTGCGCTATATTTATTATACTAACTCATCTGGCGGGCTTGACCTGGGTGACTTCGAGGCCAAGCTGATTATTGTCCTGCTTCGCCAAAGGCTTCGCAGGACACTGCTTCGTGCTTGCACTGCGTAGTTCGAAGAACGAAGCAGTGGTGGACCTAGGGAGAATCGAACTCCCGTCCCCGCAATGCGAATGCGGTGCACTACCACTGTGCGATAGGCCCCTAAAATTTCAACAGCTTCGCGAATAGTTGCTCCAGAGTTCCGGTGCTGCGATTCCAAAAATAAAGACCAATCAAGATTGCGAACAGAATCCCATTTAGGGTCAAAACTTTGATTAAATCGCGCCGGACCTGCCGATGCTCATCGCTTTGATTGGCAACTAAAATTGGATTTTGCTTGTTTGGCATATCAGGTACTAGAAATTTGACTTATTTTTCGGCCACGTTGCGGGCCCAATGTCTGGCCGAAAAATTAACCGCGCGATATGTTTTTGATTGAGGGTTCTTGCCCAGAAAAACATAATCGCGGGTCAAATTTGCAGTACCTGACATAGGCGCATTATAATGCCTAAAGACATATGAATCAACAGCTTCTTTCTGGCAGTGCCATTCTATCCCTCGTCCTGCTGATTGCCGTAATTTGGATTATACTGAAATTGATAAAACTGGAACGCATACGCAAGGAATTTTTGGCAAGCGGCACCGGCAAGGACCTCGAAGAAGTCCTGGTGGATCAGAACCGCAGGCTTGTTGGCCTAAAAACCCAAGCCAGTGAATTGGAAAAAAATTTGAATCAGCTTATCAAATCCAACCAAGACGATATCAAAAAAATCGGGTTCATACGCTTCAATCCCTTTGAGGATGACGGCGGCAACATGAGCTTCTCGCTCGCACTTCTGAACGAACATGACAACGGTGTCGTGATTTCTTCGCTCCACAGCAGAACGGGAACCAGAATCTACGCGAAAGCGGTCAAGCGCGGCAGGTCTGAATCAAAATTAACCTCAGAAGAACAACAGGCGATCAAGGAGTCAAAATAACATGGCGGCAAAAACTGAAGCCCCCGATACGGTCGTTGCGGCAAATATGCGGATTGAAGGAGAACTTAAATCCGGCGGCAATATTAAAATTGACGGCATCATCTCGGGAAAGGTCCAAACCTCGGCTGATTTAGTAATCGGCCCAAACGCCCAAATCGATGCGGACCTGATAGCGTCTAATGCTGTAATCGCCGGCACTGTAAAGGGAAACGTGACCATAAAAAATTCTTTGACCGTATTGGAAAGCGGCAAGATTGTGGGAAACGTCAGCTGTTCCTCCTTGGGCATCCGAGAAGGCGCATATTTTTCCGGCAACTGCCGGATGCAAGAACCGAAGCAAAACGCGCCAAGCCTTGAACCCGAATAATGTATTACTACATTGTCGATCCGCAGAGCTTAAATCAAAGGCAGTTCGAAAGAATACAGAGCCAGCTGTATTCTTGTCTTTCCGAATTCCGAATCAATGGCGAAACCTCGCGGGTCACCAGCCTCAGGACAGTCCAACAGCTAGTTGACCATGCGCTCGGCCGGGGGGTGAAAACTCTGGTCGCGGTGGGAGGCGACGACACGCTTCACGATGTAATCAATGCGCTCAAAGGACGCGAAGCAATTATAGGCTTTATTCCTTTGGAGGAAACCGAAGCGGGGCAAGTTCTTGGCATCAAGGATGTCGAATCTGGATGCAAGATAATTGCGGGCCGCAGAATCATGCAGTTGGATTTAGGCTTGGTTAACCACCCGCCTCGCGTCGACGAGCGAACGCGAGTCGAGGCGGGATCTGCTTTCCTTACAAGACTATCATTCGGACTGCACCTGCCCGAAATCAATTTGAATTTCAGACACATCCGGCAGTTGTTTGCCCTGCCGACATTTGAAGTGAAATTTGCCACAAACGAATACGCAGCGTCACTGAAAGTAATTGGCGGGCAAATCGTAAACAGCAGGGGAGATTATAAAAGCAAACCACTGGCCTCACCCACGGACGGAATCCTCGATGTCCTGCTTCTGCCCAAGCTCAGCCGGTTTTCCATGCTCAAATATAGAAAACAAATTGCCAATGGCTTCTATGACCTGATCCCGGGAAGCTCCCTGCTGCACCTCAGTAAGCTAGAAATTTCATCGCCCGAAGGCCTGCCGCTTAGAATCGGCAGCCAAATCGTAGCCAAAACCCCGGCCACGATTGAAATCGCGCCGAAAGCGCTTAAAATCATAGTCGGCAAGGACCGAATGTTCTAAATAAAGAAAAAGCCCGACAATAGTCGGGCTTTTTCTTTGGAGCGGGTAACGGGAATTGAACCCGTTTCTCTACCTTGGCAAGGTAGCATAATACCGTTATACGATACCCGCGTGGTGCCGGAGATCAGAATCGAACTGATGACACGTCGCTCTTCAGGCGACTGCTCTACCACTGAGCTACTCCGGCTCATTTTTTATTTTACTAATTGCCCTGCTTCGCGTAAAGCTGCGCAGGACACTGCTTCGTGCTTGCACTGCGTAGTTCGAAGAACGAAGCAGTGGTGGACGCTTGAGGACTCGAACCTCAGACCTTCTCGGTGTAAACGAGACGCTCTAACCAGCTGAGCTAAGCGTCCATGGTGCGCGGGAGAGGAGTCGAACCTCCATGACCTTGCGGCCGCTACCACCTCAAGGTAGTGCGTCTACCAGTTTCGCCACCCGCGCAAAATTTCTAAAAGCTAGCAAATTCTAACACGCCTTTTAAGCCTTGACAAGGGGTCTGTTTTATGCTATCCTTTACAGTTGCGTACCCCGTCCTGGCTTCGCGCCAGGCGGGGGCAGGCAACATAAACTCGCTCGGGTTTCGGACGAAAAAAGACGTCCCGCTAAGGCGGGACTATAGTGTTCACGGCATGGAAGCCGTTCGCAATTCTTTTTTCGCCAAAACCCTCGCTCGTTCCTTAATATAGATAAAGGTCAAAGCTAACCTTTTTGCCCCGAATACATGAGTAGGAGCAACAAGGGCTTAGGAATTTCAATGAGAGCACGTTTTGCTTCTCGCCTAAGCGCTTTACAGCAGACCACTTTGGTCAGCATCCTGGCAGGAATGACTTTAATCTCATTCCCAGCCGGAGTCAGCGCTTATGACGCAAACAAAACCCCGCTCGTATTTGAAATAAAAAGTTTCCCAAAAATCACAATTCCCGAAGTAGCAGCAGCTCCAATTACTATCGAAGAAGACCCGATAAAAATTGAAACCAACCCGGAAACGGGCAAGGTCTACATGCATGAGCCTTCAATTAAGGCTTACGTCTGTCCGAAACTAGGGGATAAATGCAAAACCTTCATTGCCATCTTAAAAGCCGAGAACGGCACCCATGAATGCACCAGAGACAACAAAGGATTGAATCGAAACGGTTCCATTGACGTGGGCTTGGCCCAAATCAACTGGAGCAAGAATTCTCCTTACACCATGGAGCAGTTAAGGGACTGTAAATTCAACCTCGACATCGCTTTGCAAAAATACGACGCTCGAGGATTCAGCCCCTGGGTGGCTTACACTTCCGGCCGCTACAAAAAACACCTAAAATACATCAACTAACCCCGACGTCACGTCGGGGTTTTTGATTTTCCTACGGCTTCTGCTATGTTCTTGAATCCGTCGCGTTTCAAAAGTTCGACCAATCCCTGTTTGATTTTTTTTATCAGCCCCGGGCCTTCATAAACTATTCCGGTATACACCTGCACCAGGCTGGCGCCGGCTTTAATTTTCTCGTAAGCATCTTCTGCGGAAAAAATTCCACCCGCGCCAATTATTGGAGTCCGCCCCTGCAGCCGCTGATAAAGGTAACTGATAACCTCAGTAGTTCTTTTAGCAATCGGCCGGCCGCTCAAGCCGCCTTCTCCAATTCGCCTTATTTCTTCAGGAGAGGTTTTTAAGCCATCGCGGGAAACCGTAGTATTATTCGCGATTATGCCGTCGATTTTAGTCTCCAAAACAATTGCAGCAATATCATCCAGCTGACCGTTGCTTAAATCCGGCGCGACCTTCAAGAGCAGCGGTTTGCGAATGCTTAACTTCTGGTTTGCTTGCTGCAGGGCTTTGAATATTTCCAAAAGCGGCGCTTTGTTCTGCAGCTGCCGCAGCCCCGGAGTGTTGGGAGAGCTGACGTTGACCACTACGTAATCGGCAAGAGGCGCCAAATAATTAAAGGCGGCAAGGTAGTCCTGCAGAGCATGCTCGTTCGAGGTAGCTTTATTTTTGCCGAGATTGACTCCTAAAATAAAATTTCGCTCGGATATTTTTTTCAAATTTTCAGCTACCCTGTGCATACCGATACTGTTAAACCCCATGCGATTGACCAAGGCCTCATCGCTAGTGAGGCGGAACATGCGCGGCTTGGGATTCCCGGGCTGGGGCAGGGGAGTAATTGAGCCGACCTCGATAAAACCAAACCCGAGAGCGCTTAAAAATTTGGTGAACGCTCCGAATTTGTCATAACCGGGAGCAAGTCCTACCGGATTTTTGAATTTCATGCCAAAAACTTCTGTCTCAAGCATGGGGTGCTCAAAGGCAAACAGCTTTTCAAATATCCCGCTGAATGGAGTGATGGCCTGGCAAGTTTTGGCAACGGCGCCATAGACAGTCTCAGCCGGAATCTGAAACAAAATCGGACGGATAAGTTTATACATTCCGGTATTGGTTTATTTCGTCGCGAAGTTTCTTGGCTTCGGCTTTGGGATTGGAGGAAAAGATAATCCCTTTCGAAGAATTGATAACCAATCCCTTGCCTGAAGAATTAAGCCCTGCTTTCATTACCTGCGACACACTGCCGCCTTGAGTGCCTATTCCCGGAACCAAAAAAGTCATATCGCCAGTAATTTTTCGTACTTCCGCGAGCTCCATGGGATATGTAGCACCGACGACTAGCATGCAATTTTGATTTTTGTTCCAATCTTTCGAAACCCTTCCTGCCACGATCTGCCAAAGTTTTTGACCATTAAATTCCAAGTCCTGCAATTCCGAGGCTCCGGGATTGGAAGTGCGGCAAAGGATAATACATCCCTTATCCGCGCGGCTCAAAAAAGGCTCCAAGGCTTCCTGCCCCAGATATGGATGCAAAGTGACAGCGTCGAAGCCAAGCTCATCCAATATAGCGCGGGCGTAAAGCTCGTTAGTATAACCGATATCTCCCCGCTTAGCGTCAGAAATCGTAAATACATCGGGAAAATTGCGGCGAAGATAGTCCATGGTCATCTGCAAATCCCGCCACCCAGCTCCTCCTCTGGCTTCGTAAGCTCCCATGTTTGGCTTGAAAGCGCTGACAAGCTCCACTGTCTGATCAATGATCCATTTGTTAAACTCAAACTGCGGATGCTCAAGCTTTTTGAACCTTTCCGGAAGTTTTTCAAAATCAGGATCGAGGCCCACACAAAGCAACGAATTAACTTTATCAACCCTCGAATTATATTTATCTATTGCGGGCATTTTTTTCTTCAAGATATTTTTTGCCGTGACCGACCGAGGTGTTGATTGGAACCCTTGATTTACAAAGCGGGCAGTCTTTTTCTTCATATGAAGGGATTTCCAGGACTCCCAAGGAATCAAACGGCGCTCCCATAGTTTCAGAGTTAACGAGTTTCGGATCACGGTTGATCATGACACAGACAGCTTTGACAGTTCCTCCGGCCTTCTTAACTGTATCAATCAATTTCTTCACTGATGTTCCAGTTGTTGTTAAGTCTTCCAGCACCAAGACCTTTTTATTTTTTACATAACTGTCGTACCCGCGTCTAAAGACCTGTTCACTTTCTGCGGCTGAAGCTGTAGTTCCTTTGTCCTTCTCAGTATAAGTGCTCAGTATTTCTTTATTTTTCAATTTCGATAAATGATAGGCAGTCCATTGAGAAAGGATCGTTCCGCCGACTGCCGGACCCACTACAACGTCAATATCTTGGTCCTTATATTTCTCGGCAAACAATCTGCCGATTTCGGATGCCTGTTCGGTGTGAGGAAAAATCGCGTCCTTGTTGATATACGCCAGCATGTGGCGGCCCGAAGTACCCACGATATGACTGTTGGTTATAAGAGCCCCAACTTTCTCCAAAATTTCAATGACTTTGTTATCCATTAAAGTTTATTTATTTTTTCTTTAATTGAGACTTTGGCCAAAGGGGATGGGACGGTGTCTGTCGAAAGCACAAAGTCAACCATTTTGCCAATCTTTTCAGCAGAGCCAGCGAGGAACAAACCATGCACTGCCGCAACACCAATTTTCTTTGCTCCCGATTGCTTGATTTTCTCAAGTCCTGCAAGCATGGTTGAGCCTGTACTTATCATATCATCAATTAACAAGACATTACGGCCGGCAAGGTCAAAGTCTATTGCCATTTCCTCGATATCACGATAGCCAATTTTGTCCTCACCGTAAGCTTTGCGGCTTTTCTTAAGAAATTTATTGCCATAATTTTTGACCAAATACGCCGCTCCCTTATCGAGGCCGACAACTTCAAATTTTTCCTGACCAAAAAGCTCCCGGGCCGCGGCAATCAGCTCCTCACCCATGGAAAAATTTTGGACGAACAGGTCGCCGTATTGCTTTTCGCCTTTTTCATTGAAAAAATGGCAATCAAAAGTAATAAGTTTTTGGCATCCAGCCCTTGCTATAAGATTACAGGTTACCGAAGCGCTGGTGATTTCCCCTTCCAATATTGCCTTGTCATGCCGGGCATAGGGAAGATAAGGGGAAACCAGAGTGACTTTGGACTCTATTTCTTTCAAAGCTTCCAGGATCAGCAGAAGTTCAAAAAAGGCCGTATTCTGATTGGGATACAGCCGATGAAAAAGCGTGACTTCCTTGCCGGCATAAGCTTCGAGTTTGGGAATGCGGATATGCGTATTGCCGTCAGGGAAATTTCCAATTTCAATATTTGGAGCAAATAAATCCGAAAAATTTGGCGAAACAAGTTTAAGCATATAACTTATGTTGAGCATATCTTATCATTAACTAGAAGGTATGGAAAATCTGCTATAATTCCTGTATACTAGTTTAGTTTCTTATCTTTGTATCTAAGCGAGGCACAGCCGCAAAAAACTAGCTTTCGCAGGCCCGCCTTAGCGGGTCGAGAACCTTCGAGACTTGCATCCCGATGTAACGTCGGGATGACAGCCGGTAGTTTTTGCGGCTCGTGCCGAGCGATTTGGCCACGTGGTGAAGTAGCTAACACTGCGGTCTGCAAAACCGCCATACGCGGGTGCAACTCCCGCCGTGGCCTCCAATAAGCCCAGGTGGTGGAATGGTTTACACGCAGCACTTAAAATGCTGTGAGCGAAAGCTCATGTGGGTTCGAGTCCCACCCTGGGCACCAAAATCTGACTTTCGGAAATTTTCCCAACACATGGAAAATGAATTGTATTCACTAGAGCAAGCCCAAAGAGAGGCGGAGATACTTCAGAAGAAAATTAAATCTGGGGAAGCTTCGAGTTATGCTGAAGCAGAAAGACAGCTGGAATCTACAAGGGTTGATACTGAACTCGGAAAAGACAAGAATAGAAGAGAACTGGTCGCGGAGCGCATTGAATCTAAGCTGAAAAGATTGCGTGAGTTAATGAAAAGACCAAGTGGCCAAAGATTCTTACATTTTACAATTACCTACGCAGACAAAACAGATGCTTTTTCTGAAAAGTTCAGTGACGACCTAGCTAACATTGTCCAGTATGGGATTTTAAGCCAGGAAGAATTAATCAGACGCAGTATTAGAGTTCGAGAAAGCGCATCTTTTCAAAGCTCTGATGTAGTATGTACATTTCGGGATAATCAAGATAGTTATAATCCAAACGTTCATTTTACTGAAGTAGTGGGCACTTTTGTTATAGACCCCGATGCAGTGGAAGATCGTCTGGCTGCGCGGGATACAGGAGGCGGGCTTGATGAGGTCAATATCTATGGAGTTCCGAAAGAAGCTATCCTTGGAGTTATTCTTCCTGACAGCGGGATTTTCCAGAAGGCATATAAAGATTTTACCGAACATCCTGAAAGGGTCGCAGAATTTAATAAGGTTATGGATACAATAAGGCAGTTTGATGAACTACAATATTTAGATCAACCCGAGGCATTAAATGAAAAAAATCAGCAGAATCCATTGCTTCGTAATAACGCATTAAAATTATTTATGATGGGAGAGCCTGCTGATTTCGATTTCAAAATTAGGCTCTTTTTACTGATGCAGGAATCTGATCCGAGCTATAGCTCAGTTAGAAATTTTTATGAGCGTACCCGTGATTATAATCCAGGGTGGGGGTTGGGATGGAATGATATTCACTATATAGCTCTTGCTCACAAGTTTGCGGAAAATCCAAATTTTACCATCCCTGTTTTTAAGGGCAGTTCAGTTCAAACATATTCGGGTTTTGAATGGGAAGAAGGTAAATTTGAAGATAAATTGGTAAGTTACAACACTTAAACCGGAGTCCTAAACATTTCCACACCCCGTGATTGACCACCCAAAAAATTTTTGGTACGATTGGGACCTATTATGGATGTCCTCCAAATAATCAGGCCCAAAATAAAGCCGCTGAAAGCTTCCTACGATAAATTGTCCCAATGGCATAAATTGACTATTCTCTTAATTATCACAAGCCTCGTCAGTTTAACTCTCCCTCACCAAACTTTGGCCCAAGAAAAGACCGGCTCGAAAAACGGTCTTGTTTTTGTGACAGGCAACCACGACGATTTCATGAAGCAGATTTCACTGGAAGCAAGGCAGAAGTTCGCGGAAGAACAGCTCAGACAGGAACTCGAGCGAAAAAACCGTTTGATTGAAAAATTAGAACAGTATCTAAATTCGCACCGATCGCCTCTGGCAGAAGTAGTACCGACTTTGATTAATCTTAAAAACTGGAAAAAAATTGTCGCTCTTTCAGCCGCGGAAAGTTCCTACTGCCGGAAGTACCCTATAGGCACAGCGAACTGCTGGGGCGTAGGCGGAGCCGAAATCTGGGATTTCGGCTCCAATCTGCACGAAGGCGTAATATCCATGAATAAATTCCTGGAAACTCATCCAAAACGCTCAAAAGTTAAATATTCTCAGATGAGCTTTGAACAAATGAATGGGCTTTACAAGCAGCCCGCCGCCGAGCACTGGCTTATAAATAACCAGGTGGTTTACAACGACTTGGTAAACCTGGAAAGAGAATTATAAAAAATGCCCCGGCTCGCCGGGGCATTTTTTAACTTTGTTTCACCGCACGAAGAGACAGCCCCAACCTGTGTTCGCCCGGTTCAATGGAAATAATCTTAAAATCTTTCATCTCATCTACCTTAACAACTTCCGAAGGGTCCCCGACTTCCTCATTTGATAACTCGACTGAATGAACCAGGCCGAAAATATTTGGTTCCACTTCCACAAAAGCCCCAAACGGCATAAGCCGGACGATTTTGCCCTTAACAATTTGGCCGACCTGATACTTTTTTATCAAATCAAGCCAAGGATCGGCTTCGAGGCGCTTGATGGACAGTGAAACCCGATCTCTTTCTATAGAAATAATTTGAGCTTTTACCTTTTGGCCGACTTTGTAATGGTCTTTGGGGTGATCAATTCGATTCCAGGCCAGTTCGGAAATATGAACCAACCCCTCAAGGCCCTCGCCAAACTTCATAAAGATTCCGAAATCAACAATGCCCGTAACTTCACCCTCGACAATATTGCCGATCTTAAGCTTGCCGATCTTTTCCCTCAGCACGTCTTCATGGACAGCTTTCTCCGACACAATCAGCTTCTCGTCTTCCTGGGCGGCGGTGATTATTTGCACGTCAAATATCTGCCCGACATAATCCTTAAGAATCTCCAGGATTTTATTCTTGTCGCCCTCTTCGACGCGGGGATAGTGCTCGGTGGAAAGCTGTGACACTGGCAAAAAGCCTATCACGCCGTTTACTTCAACCATCAAGCCGCCTTTATTGGCATCGAGAATCTTGGTCTTTATGACTTCCTTGCTTCTCATTCGATCCGTCAAAGTCTGCCAAACTCGTTCCTGTCCCGCCTGTCTGAAAGACAACTCAATATTGCCTTCTTTGTTTTCCGGGTCCACGACCGAGGCAAAAACTTTATCACCGGCCTTAAGTGTTGCGAGCCGCACCGATTCGTCATACAGCTCCCGACCGCGGACAACGCCCAGCCCTATGCCTTCAATGTCAATGTAGACCTCGTTTTTGCCCGCAGAGTAATCTGTTGTTTGAATCTGATTCATAAGCCTTAAGATTATAGGCTTATTGGAGGAAAAAATCAAGCCCTTTTGGCCTTTCAAATCGGGTCAAAATTTGGTAGAATAAATAGGCATTAAAACACGTAACACGTAGCATGGAACACGTAACAAACGGTTGCTTCCTGATACGTGATACATGATACGTGATACATGACAATATCCTGGTTTGGCCTTTCAAGTTTCAAAATCGTAAGCAAAGACACGACCATTATCACTGACCCGTTTGGCGCGACTAGCGGACTTGCCCCGGTGCGGGGGGTAGCCGATATAATTATTTGCAGCGACCCGCAAAACAATTTAAGCAATAATTTCTCCTCAATTTCGGGAAGCCCCTTCCTCATCGCCGGCCCTGGTGAATACGAACTAAAAGGGGTTTTTATAATGGGGCAGCGCGCCAGCAATGGAAGCAACAGCACCATTTACAGCCTGGAAATTGATGAGATCAGGGTTGCGTTCTTTGGACAGGTCAAACAGGCAGTGCTCGATGACAAGCAGAAAGAAATTCTGGAAGGAGCAGATATAGTTTTGATTGGGGTGGGCAATGACGGGGTATTAAATTCCGAACAAGCAGCCAAAATCGCGACACAGCTTGAACCGTTCCTAATCATTCCCCACAGCTTCAATATCCCGGGAGTCAAACCCCATTTAGATAAAGTTGAAAAATTTATTAGAGAGATGGGCGGAGAAACCCGCAAGGAAGAAAAAATAACAATAAAGAAAAAAGACTTGGTGGGTGATGTCACGCAAGTTCTAATTCTTACACCGCAAAGATGAACTCGATAGCAAACCTAATCGCGAAAATCCAGCAAAAGCCCTACAAAGTTCGGATGAGAATGCTCTGGGGGGCTACCGCGGCTGTGGCTTTGATTTTAATGGTAATTTGGTTTTTTTCCGTAAAAAAAGCCGTCACCAACATTGACAGCCAAGACCTTCTAAATATCAACCGGAACGAGATCCCGGTTCAAGAGGCGAAGTACGTAAAAGTTGAACGAATTGAAGAAAGCAACAACAGCCTAAAAATATTTTTCAGCGTCAATAATCCCGAAACCGATATCCTTAGCTTTTCAAGCAGCACGGAAGTCGAATTGACCACTAATAAACTGACTCTCAATCCGGTTCAAATTCAAGATCGACAAAACAAAATGTTCGTGCAGAAGATTTTGTCAAAAACTGAAAACTTTGGAATCTTGGTTTTTTCTAAGGTCGACTCTGATTCGATCAAGCTAGTTTTTAAAGACCTTTATTTCGAAAGCCGCCCGGACAAGATTTTTTCCGAATCAATCAGCCTAAATGTCGATGAACTGAAAATGAAGCAAGAATTAAGAAAATAACATGCCGAAGGAAATTGAAAATAGCCAAGCCATAGGCCAAATCAACCAAAGGCCCATTGAGCGGGAAATGGAAGAGTCTTACCTAGACTATGCCATGAGTGTGATTGTCATGCGGGCCCTTCCCGACGTCCGAGACGGCTTAAAGCCGGTGCACAGAAGAATACTCTATGCCATGTCGGAGCTGGGGTTGCGTTCCAGCGCCAAATTTAGGAAATCGGCCGCAGTGGTGGGAGAAGTTTTGGCCAAATACCATCCGCACGGCGACGTGGCGGTTTATGACTCACTCGTCCGGCTCGCGCAGGATTTCGCGATGCGCTATCCGCTCGTCGACGGGCAGGGCAATTTTGGTTCCATGGATGGAGACGCTCCCGCCGCCATGCGCTATACCGAAGCGCGGATAACCCGGCTGGCAGAGGAAATGCTCGTTGATTTGGAAAAAGAAACGGTTGACTGGATGGACAATTACGACGCTACCCGGAAAGAACCGAAGGTTATGCCGGCCAAACTGCCCCAGCTTTTGCTAAACGGCACTCTGGGAATCGCGGTGGGCATGGCCACCGATATTCCCCCCCATAACTTGGGCGAAATCGCGGATGCCGCCGTCAAACTCATCGACGACCCCAAGGCGACCACCGAAGATTTATTGGAACATGTCAAAGGCCCTGACTTTCCAACCGGCGGCTTCATATATGACTGGAACGGGATCAAACAAATTTACGCCACTGGCAAGGGGCCTATTGTCATGCGCGGCCGGACAGAAATAATCGAAGAGAAGGGCCAGCATAAAATCATCATCAATGAAATTCCCTACCGCGTGAACAAAGCCACGCTTTTGGAGCAGTTTGCGGGATTAGTTAAGGAGAAAAAAGTGGAGGGCATAAAAGATTTGCGGGACGAATCGGATAAAGACGGGGTAAGAATAGTAATCGAATTGAAAAAAGAAGCCTTGCCCAACAAAATTCTAAACCAGCTTTTTAAATACTCGAGCCTCCAGGAAACATTTCACGTCAACATGCTCGCGCTCGTCGACGGCATTGAGCCGCGGGTGCTTAACTTAAAAAACATTTTGGAGTATTACATCATCCACCGCCTGGAAGTCGTGCGCAGGCGGTCAGAATTCGACTTGGCCCGGGCGCGGGACCGCGCGCACATCCTGGAGGGTTTAAAAAAGGCTTTAGACCATATCGACGCCGTAATCACGACAATCAAGAAGTCCAACACCACCGAAGAGGCGCATGCGGCGTTGATGAGCAGATTTAAATTAAGCGACAAGCAAGCTACGGCCATCCTTTTGATGCAGCTGCGGGCCCTGGCCGGACTCGAGCGGAAAAAAATCGATGACGAACTAAAGGAAAAAAAGCAGCAAATCGAAGAGCTGCTAAGCCTGCTTGGCTCCGAGAAAAAGATGCGGGCTGTGATTAAGAACGAACTTAGCGAGCTGAAGACAAAATACGGAAACGACCGCAAAACGACCTTGATAAAAACACCCATCGGTGAATTCAAGGTCGAGGACCTTATTCCCGAAGAACAAACCATCGTGATTATCACCAAATCCGGATACGTTAAGCGCGTCCCGCCGCAAACATATAAAACCCAAGGCCGGGGAGGCAAGGGTGTAATCGGCATGACCACGAAAGAAGAAGACGTGGTCGAGTGGCTGATTACGACCAACACTCACGACGATATTCTGTTCTTCACGAACAAGGGCCGTGTGTTCCAAACCAAAGTCTATGAACTGCCGGAAGCGTCGAGAGTAGCGCGCGGACAGGCTTTGGTCAATTTCCTGGAGCTTCCCACGGACGAAACTGTCCGCAGTGTGCTGACCATTTCCAAAAAAACTCCTCTGAAGTTTCTGGTCTTGGCGACCAGGCAAGGCCTAATCAAAAAAACCCCGATTGAAGAATTTGCAAAAGTCCGACGGTCAGGCTTAATTGCGATCAAATTAAAAGCCGGGGACGAACTGCGATTCGTCAAATATTCCACTGGCGTTGACGAAATCATCCTTTCGACCATCAACGGCCAAGCCATTCGCTTCGACGAAAAGGACGTGCGGAGCATGGGCCGGGCGACTTCGGGCGTGCGCGGCATCAGGCTCCGAAAGGGAGACGAGCTAATCAGCCTCGACCTCATTTCCAAAAAAGATGAGCCGAAAAACCTGCAACTTTTGATAGTCACGGAAAATGGCTTGGGCAAAAAAACCGACTTGTCACTGTACAAAAAACAGCGGCGGGGAGGTTCGGGAATCAAGACTTTGAAGGTCACGCCCAAAACCGGCAAGATCGAGTCCATGCATGTCGTCAATAAAACCGAAGAGCACGACCTCGTGGTCTTGTCCAAAAATGGACAGGCGCTTCGCACTCCAATTGCCAAAATCTCAACGTTAGGCCGCGCCACGCAAGGTGTGCGCATCATGACCTTGGAAGACAAAGATAAGGTTGCTTCAACAACGCTGATATAAAAAGAAAGACCCCGGACCAAGTCCGGGGTGGCTTTATTTTTGCGAAAAAAATGAAGCAGTTTTAAGACTTGCTTAGGTCTGTAGCTCAGACGATAACCTTGTCCCAAGAGATCAGAACGGCTCGGATGAGAATCAGCATGAGGCGAGCGTCTGGAAGTTCGTCCGCGGTCACGCTGTTAGCCACTTCATCTAAATCTTCGTTTACCATCTGAATCGCGCAGTCAGTCCTGCCAGCCTCCAGTTCGTCTGCCACCTTGTCATACATTGCGGAATGGTGAGCGAACACCATGTTCTTGGCTTTTCTTCTAAAATAGGCAACGACTTGATCGTGAGCCATCAGCTCTTTTACCATAGACCCTCCTTAATTGTTGACCTGAAAGTATATCCTAAAATTGCCCAATTGTCTATACTTTAATGACAGAAATAGCCTAGATTGACTGAATTACTAGGATTTGCTAGAATAATTGTCAGGAAATGACTTACAACTTTATGCATAAAATTGACCAAATCCTTAAAACTCTCGGCCTTAGCGAGAATGAAACCAAGGTCTTTTTGGGTGCTCTTAAAACTGGCCAGGCCACTGTGAGCAGAATCGCTTATGAGGCTGGGATTGCTAGAACCTACGCTTATGAACTTGTAGAACAACTGAAAACCAAAGGGCTGCTTGCTGAAGTGGAAGAGAAGGGAAAAAAGAAATTAGAGGCTTTGGATTTTGAAGGATTAATGGCATACATTGCAAGAAAGAAACGCGAAACTGAAAAATTGGAAAAAGAACTCGAAAGAGCTACTTCAGAGTTCCATGCCTTACGCACATATATACCGCAAAAAACTAAGGTCAGATTTTTTGAAGGCGTAGCGGGAATCAAAAGCATCAATTCGGAAATACGAAAAGACTTGGAAAAACTTTCAAAACCTTACCAATTCTACGTCGTGTTCTCTGCAGACCGGATGGAAGAAGTTTTGCCGGGTTGGATCGAACACAACGAGCACATTTATTACGAACCGCATATGAAAAAATTCGCCATTATCAGCGAAACGCCGATGCTTCCTAAATTCTTAGGTCAAGTTGAAAAGCATCAGCAGATAAATTTCAGATTCAAGATTTGGCCAAAAGAAAAAAATGAGTTTCCAACTGACACGCTTTGCTGGCAAAACAAAATTGCTATATTGGACATGAAAGGGCATCCATCTGGTATAATCATCGAGAATAAAGCAGTAGTCGAAACATTCATTATGTGGTTTAGTCAGATGTGGGATAGCCTAAAATAATAGAATCATGCTTTACATTGTCGCCACGCCAATTGGAAATCTATCGGATATAACTCTTCGGGCAATAGAAGTTCTCAAGAGTTCCGATTTTATTATTGCCGAAAATCCTGCGCATAGCGCCAAGCTTCTGCAACATTATGCGATTCCAAAAAAGAAAACCATCCAATTCGCCGAGCATAATGAAAAAAAGGTTCTTTCAACCTTAATCCCACAACTTAAATCCTTAAACGGTGCTCTAGTCACAGATGCTGGCACCCCGGGAATCTCTGACCCTGGCTTCCGGCTGGTGCGGGCTTGCGTGGAAGCGGGAATCAAAGTAGCACCCATACCGGGCCCATCCGCCGCAATGGCGGCACTTAGCGCTTCGGGACTGCCCACTGACCGCTTTTTATTTGTCGGATTTTTGCCCCGCAAGGAAACGGCGCTAATAAAAATGGCCTCATTGGCAAAACAAACCGAAAGCACCCTCATCGGATATGACTCCCCGTTTCGAATTGTTAAAACCGTAGAACTCCTCGCCAAGCGCTTCCCGCAATCCAATATGGTGATTGCGAGGGAGCTGACAAAAATCCATGAAGAATTTTTGAGAGGCCGTGCAACTGACGTATTGGCAGAACTGAAAAGCAAAGCTAGTATAAAGGGCGAAATAACCTTGCTTATCTCGTTTAAATAAATGAGCGGGCACAGCAAATGGGCGCAAATCAAACGGCAAAAAGCAGTCACCGACGCCAAACGCGGCTCGCTGTTTACGAAGCTGGCCAAGAACATCACGGTGGCTGTGCGCGAAGGCGGGGGAACGGACCCTTCATTCAACTTTAAGTTGCGCATGGCCATTGAGCAGGCGCGCGACGCCGCCATGCCCAACGAAAACATTGACCGCGCCGTCAAACGCGGCAGTGGAGAAGGAAAAGAGGCGATTGAGCAAGTGGCTTACGAAGGCTATGGGCCAGGAGGGTCGGCATTTATCGTGGAGGCGGTCACAGACAACAAAAACCGAACGACTGCCAATGTCCGAAGTATTTTTGACAAGCATGGCGGACGATTAGGCGAACAAGGATCCGTTGGTTGGATGTTCGAATCCAAAGGGCAGATCCTGATTGAAAACTCCGCCTTCGCTAAAGCTTCGGCGGACAAGCAGCCTGGCAATCTCGCACTCGAGCTGATTGACCAAGGGGTCGAGGACGTAAAAGAAACTGAAAACGGCTTGGAAGTTTATACGCTTCCCCTTGACTTGGAAAAAACCAAGAAATTCATTGAGGACAAAAAAATCAAAATCTTAAGCTCTGAGCTAATCATGCGCCCGGCGCAAAACCTGGAAGTCGCAGAACAGGATAAGAAAAAAGTCCAGAATCTAATCAATGCCCTGCAAGACGATGATGACGTAGTAAACGTCCATAGCAACGTTAATTTGTAATTTTAAATTATCAATTTTAAATATAATTTTTATTATTTAAATATTTTATTTAAAATTTAAAACTATAAATTTAAAATTTTTCTCATGATTATTCTAGGAATTGACCCGGGCATTGGCCGCACCGGCTACGCCTTCCTGCAAAAAACAGGCGTAAAAATTACGCTGCTTGAAAGCGGCTGCATCACTACCAAGCCCGGCGGGCAGGAAGCCCACCGCCTGGCTGAAATAAAAAAAGACCTGGGGGCCTTAATCAGAAAACGGAAGCCTGATGCTCTGGCGGTTGAGTCTTTGTTTTTTGCTGCGAACACCAAAACAGCCATGAGCGTTGGGCAAGCCAAGGGAGTAATATTGCTTGCCGCGGCTGAGTCTAAACTGAAAATAGTGGAACTGACCCCCTTGCAGGTCAAAATGTCGGCCACCGGCTACGGCAAAGCTGACAAAACCCAGGTTCAGCGCATGGTGGCGAAACTTTTGAACCTAAAAAAAATTCCCAAGCCAGACGACGCCGCAGATGCGTGCGCCATAGCTTGGGCGGGGATAGGCCAGCGGACTACTGGCTGAAGTCGCGTAGTCCTTCAAGGTTCGCGGCGCGCATGAACAGAAAAGTCCTGGGGCCTCTCCGCTACTTCGCGCACTGCCGCAGGAGAAGGCTCAATGCCGCCATGCGGCATCACCAGTCCAGTCCTGTCCCGTTCACTCGCTTCGTAATCGGCAAACGCCGAGTCGATTCGCCCTTTGAGGCTGAGCTTGTATGCGCCGACTAGATGGCCGGGCAGATCATCCACTGCCTGCAACACTCTCTGCTTGAGTTCCTCGTAGTTCATATACCCTCCTCACTTTTTCCTAATGAGCCGGCTGCGGGCGGAGCGGCTTCGGCGCCACACGCCTCGTCGATGATCTGCCTGGCATCGTCGCGCTCGTTGAGCATGAACCTCATCCCGCGCAGCGTCAAACCCCCGTCCTTTCCGCGGGATCCCTTGACGAACTCCGCAATCACCTCTTCCGGGACCTTGCGCCGCTGCAGAGCCGCCGTGAACCGCCCAATGCTGGGATTCATCGCTTCCTCCTTCGCCACTGTGCGTGCCGGCAAACGCGCCGGCAAACAAGCATATAAAGATACCATTAAGCACATAATAAAGCAACCCTGACGAAAGTCAGGGGTCTGTGTTTGTAGCGTGCCGATTCATCGGCTCGAGCTGATAAATCAGCGCGCTACATGAGATGCTGAATCAAGTTCAGCGTTACGGATCTATATAATCTTTATGAATTTTCTTTTGCCGACCTGAATCAGAGCGCCTGACTCAACTTTTGTTTCTTCAGAAGCCACCTCATCATTCACTCTAACACCTTTTTGATCGAGCAGCCTTTTGGCTTCACTTTTACTCGGGGCCAATTTCGTTTCGACCAAGACATCAACTATATTTTCTGACTTAACTTTAACTTCCTCGATCTCGCTCGGTTTTTCCTTATTGCTAAAAATCTTTTCCCATTCTTTGGAGGCTTGTGCCGCTGCTTGCCGGCCATGGTAAAGCGTAACAATTTCTTCGGCCAGCCGTTTCTTAATGTCGCGGGGGTTTGCTCCGGCTGCCAGCTCCTGCTCAAGCGCTTTCACCTCATCCATGGGCACGCTCGTTGCCAGCTCAAAGTACTCAAGTATCAATGAATCTTCAATCGTCATGGCCTTGCTCAGCATCTCAAACGGCTCTTCCTCAATCGCAATAAAGTTGTTCAGGGTCTTGCCCATCTTCTGCCCGTCTGTGCCGACGAGGTATTTGGCCAGCAGGATGTCCTGAGGCTCAAGATCATGAGACCGCATCAACTCACGGCCGGTCAGCAAATTGAATTTCTGGTCCAGCCCCCCGAGCTCCACATCGGCCTTTATGGCCACCGAATCGTACGCTTGCACCATTGGGTAAAGAAGCTCGTGCAGAGCCAATGGCCGGCCCTCTTTCAAACGATTCCTGAACGTCTCGTGGGACGTAATCCACCCGGCGGAAAGTTTTGACGCTTCTTTGATAACATCGCCAAGTCCAAATTTACCAAACCACTCGGACTGCCGGCGGATTTCCAAACGCTTGCCGTCAAGCACCTTTGATGCCTGCTGCTCATATGTAGCGAAGTTCTTCTCAATTTCGTTGCTTGTCAACTGAGGACGGGTTTCACTTTTGCCTGACGGGTCGCCGATTGATGCCGTTGTGTCCCCGATAATTAAAACAGCGGTATGCCCCAAGTCCTGAAAGCGCCGCAAAATTCGAAGCACCACGGCATGTCCTAAATGAAGCTTGGCACCGGTCGGGTCGATTCCAAGCTTTACTCGCAATTCCTTGCCGCTGTCGAGCTGCTGTTCCAAATGCTTCCGGTCAATAACTTCCGCCACACCGCGCGCAAGCAACTCTTGAATTTGTTTATTCATATCATCGCCATTATATCAATTTTTTGATACAATAGGAAAACGAAAAACGACAAATGCAATACTTTCACTCCAACTGGAACAAGCATTACCGGAAAAATCGGGTTGAAAAAATCCTCTGGCAAGTTTTGGGGTTGCCTGTCTTTTTCCTGAAACAAATTAGGTCAGAAAAAAAACTGCGCCGAAAACTCTTGCGCATTGCGATCTACGCAGCCTCGCTTTTTCTTATTGCCGGCAGCCTGACTTTTGCCGCGGTTTCACTTTCGCTGCCTGATCCAAACAAAATCAACGCCCGGATCGTGCCGGAGTCGACAAAAATCTATGCGCGCGACGGGACAACCTTGCTTTATGAAATCCACGGCGAAGCCAAACGAACTCTGGTCAATCTTTCCGACATTCCTGACTATGCCAAACAGGCGACCATTGCCATCGAGGATAAAAATTTCTATCGCAACAAAGGCGTGGACTGGAAAGGTATACTTAGGGCGGCTATCCGAAACGTAAGTTCCGGCAACCTCACGGGGCAGGGAGGGTCCACGATTACCCAGCAGTTTGTGCGAAACGCCATTTTGACCCGCGAGAAAACATTCACGCGCAAAATCAAAGAGGCGGTGCTGGCGATCGAAATGGAGCAAAGGTTCACCAAAGACGAAATTCTCAAGCTCTACCTCAATGAAATCCCATACGGCCAAAACGCCTACGGCATTGAGGCGGCGGCACAAACCTATTTTGCCAAACACGCCAAAGATTTGACCCTGGCTGAGGCGGCCTACCTCGCCGCCTTGCCTCAGGCTCCAACCTATTATTCTCCCAATGGCGCCAACCGCGACAAGCTTGATAACCGGAAAAACCTGGTGCTTAAAGCCATGAAAGAGGAGGGTTACATTACAGACCAGCAGTACTTGCAGGCTTCGCAAGAAAAAGTCGTCTTTGGCAAAATCAAGGACGCCATCCTCGCCCCGCACTTTGTGCTTTATGTCCAAAGCCTGCTGGCGGAAAGATATGGCGAAAAAACTTTGGAGGAAGGCGGACTTAAGGTCATCACCACGCTTGATTACAACCTGCAGCAAATCGCCGAAAAAGCTGTCAGAGAGGGAGTGCAAAAAGATGAAAAATATAATAAGGCCAGCAATGCCGCCCTGGCAGCAATTGACCCTAAAACCGGGCAGATTCTGGCAATGGTCGGGTCTCGTGATTTTTTTGACGAAGAGCATGACGGGCAGGTCAACGTCGCTCTCCGAGAACGTCAGCCAGGCTCCTCAATCAAACCTTATATTTATGCCGCGGCGTTCAAAAAAGGCATGGGTCCGGCGACCATGTTAATCGACGTCAAAACCGTTTTTGGAACGTTCGGCGACAAAGAATACGCGCCGTCAAATTACGACGGCAGCAGCCACGGAATTGTTTCGATGCGCAAGGCTCTGGCCGGATCTTTGAATATCCCGGCAGTCAAAACATTGGCTCTAACCGGAGTGCAGGATGCCATTGATACGGCCAAAGATTTAGGGATCACTTCTGACATCAACGCTGACCGCTGCGGGCTGGCCCTGGTCTTAGGCGGATGTGAAATCAAGCTCCTTGACCATGTAGCAAGCATGGGCGTATTTGCTGCCAGCGGCATTAAGCATGAAAAAACACCGATTCTAAAAATCACAGACAGCAGGGGGCGGTTGCTTGAAGAATATCAGGAAGGCCGCGGAGAAGAGATGATTGATCCGCAAATCGCCTACCAATTAACCAACATCATGTCGGATAACGACGCCCGGGCCTTTATCTTCGGCGCCAAATCTCCGTTGGTTCTTCCGGATAGAGTCGTGGCGGCCAAAACCGGGACAACTCAGCAGTGGAAAGACGGATGGACCGTCGGATTTACCCCGTCACTGGCGGCGGGAGTATGGCGGGGGAATAATGATTCAACTCCCATGAGGGCCGGAGCCGACGGCGTGATTGTCGCGGCCCCGATTTGGAATCAATTCATGCGGGAGGCACTAAAGGGCACTCCACCCGAACAGTTCCTCGAACCAGAAGGAATCCAGCATATTTTGGTAGACAGCATTTCGGGCAAACTTCCCACGGAATATACGCCTTCAACCAAAACTGAAATTTTTACTAGTTTCAGCCTGCCTAAAGACTATGACGATGTGCACACCGCCGTTAAGGTCAACCGCTTAAACGGCAAGCGCACTAATGAACTAACACCTCCCGAGCTGGTTGAGACCCGAGTTTATACCACAATCCACTCGGAATTGCCCCACAATCCCAACTGGGAAGAGCCGGTCAGGGCCTGGGCCGCAAACGCGGGTTATGGCAACCCTCCCAGCGAGTATGACGACGGTTCGGTCAACCCCAATTTGGGCTACATCCGGTTTACCAGCCCAGTCAATGACCAAACCATAATCCAGCTTCCGTTTATAGTCGAAGTCGATGTCGGCAGTCTGCCGGTAATCTTAATGGATTTGAGCTTGGAAGGGGAATACGTTGGAACAAAAACCTCGATCCCCTATGCGTTTCAAATTAACACCGCCCGAAAAGGCTGGCAGACGCTGACTGCCACAGCGCAACTTACAAACGGCGACTTGATACAAAACAGCATTCGAATTAACGTCGTATTCGAATGACAATTCTCTTAGGGTTAATCTTGGCCCTAGTCCCAAGTTACCTCTTGCGTTTTACAATCTTTGGCATCCCGACCACGGTTTTGGAAATTCTGCTCGTGGTGTTTTTGCTGTTGACGGTTGCAAGATTTAGGATTAAGGATTTAGGTAAACTGAAAAATCTTGGCAAACTCAACTATGCCATTGCCCTATTTGTTCTTGCTGGAATTGCTGCTGTCATCATCTCTCCGGAACCGCTCAAAGCCTTAGGCCAGCTCAAAGCCTTCATCATTGAGCCAGTGTTATTTTTTTACGCAATTCTGTTAACAGTCAAAGATCAACAGTCAATGGTCAGGGTTCTGCGCTGGCTGTTTGCAGGAGCAATAATCATAAGCATGTTTGGGCTTATTCAGTACCTTACCAACCTTGGTCTGCCGCTGCGCTTTTGGGGATCGGGCCTTGAGCCTAAGCGCCTTACTTCCTTTTTTGAATATCCAAACGCTCTCGCCTTGTACTTAGGCCCGCTAGTTGTTTTCTTCTTCGCTTTGTTTCTCAAAAAATTCTACTTCATAAACAGGCACTCATTATTAGCAGGACTTGTAATTATAACAGCGGCGCTGATTTTGACTTATTCCCGCGGCGCTTGGATTGCGGTAATTTTAGCTGTCCTCATATTGTTGTTCAAAACCTACTCGGCAAAAAAAGCTGTATCGCTGGCAATCGTAATTGTCTTGGCTGGCCTGCTTTTAAGCCCCATAAGAAGCCGCTTAACCTTAACCGACGCCTCATCTCTGGCTCACAGGGATTTATGGCAGATTTCCATGGATAAAATTGTTCAAAGTCCGATTTTTGGCAATGGCTTATACGGCTTCCGTGATACCTTGCAAAAAGCCCATTTTCAGGGTGAAATCCTAAATTACCCCCATAATATAATCTTAAATTTCTGGCTGGAAACGGGGTTATTGGGACTCTTGTCATTTTTTGCCGTTATCTATTTAAGCCTTGCTCAATACAAAAAAAGCCCGGCGGCTTTGAAGCTCGGCGCGGCCTTGGCGCTAGTGGCAATTTTACTCCATGGACTAGTCGACGTGCCTTACTTTAAAAATGATCTGGCGGTGCTGTTTTGGTTTATCTTAAGCCTATTCTTTATTGAAAATTAAGAATTCTCGATAAACTCAAAAGGATCTTCGGATTTGGACAGCTTGCTGTTTTTGATAATAACTCGGCGGCTCGGGCCTTCTCCCGTACTTTCCGAAATTAAATCTGAAAACAAAGAAAGATAATTATGGACAATCTTTCTTTCATATCCGCTCATGGGGGGTAGGCCCACGCTTCTGCCGCTTGCTCGCGCTTGATGCGCGGCCTTTCTGGCAATTTCCTTGATATAAATTTCCCTTTTTTCTTTGTAGTCGTCAACGTCCAGGGCAAACGGCAAAGCCTCAAGTCCTTTGCGCTTAAGCAGCAAGTACGTGATGTACTGCAGCGCTTCAAGATTCGCGCCCTGCTTGCCAATTAAAAGCTGGGCGTCTGCTGTTTTGATGTTCAAGATCGTCTGATTCTCCTGGCGGCGCTCAAAAACTTCAGCAGCAAAACCCATCTTGAAAAGAAGTTCAATCAAAGTATCCTTTGCTATTTCTATGTCGCTAAGCGGCATGGGTTTCTTTCCTTAAAATATAATACTGCTGCGCTATTCCAAACAAGGTCGTAACTATCCAATAAAGCGTCAAGCCTGCGGGAAACTGGAGGCCTATAAAAAAAGTGAAAATAGGAAACATATAAAGAGTCTGCATGCTCATGATTTTGCTCATCTGATCGGTGCCCGCCACCTTCGGCAGGCTCAGGCGGCTTTGGAAATACTGCAGCGCCGCGGCCAGAGCAGGCATCCAAACGTTCCTGTCCTTAAGGTTAATTAGGCCAAGAAACATCGGGTCAATATGCTCCGGCCGCGGCACAAAACTATAAATGCCCTGCAAATTGGCGCCATTGAGGCTCTGGATAAACACCTGATACAAAGCAATCAGTATCGGCAGCTGGATTAAAAGCGGCAGGCAAGAGCTTAACGGATTAACTTTATGGGTGCTGTATAACTCCATCATAGCCTTGGCCTGCTGTTCTTTATTGTCCTTATACTTCTCCTTGATTTCATTCATCTTTGGCTGCAGGTCGGAAAGCGCTTTCTGGTGTCTAAGCGACTTGTGGAAGGAAGGCAGCAGGGCCAGCCGCACCAGAACCGTAACCAAAATAATTACGGCGCCGATGTCAGGGATGAAATTGTAAAAAAACACCAACAAATTAAGCAGCGGATAAACCAAAATCTGGTTGAAAAAATCGCTTATCATGGCAAATCAACTCCACCTAAGCTTCTGGGATTGCAGGCCATAAGCCTTTTTATTATTTTGGGCAGACCGGTTACCCCTTCAGCCTGTAAAACCTTTTTTGCGTACATCGAACACGAAGGATAAAATTTGCAATAACCGTAAGGATAAAAAATTCTTAACAGTCCGTGGTCCGGCGAAATCGTCTTTTGGTAAATCAAAAGCAGCAAAACCAATGGTAAAGCAATTATGCGATTAGTGCTTGTTAAAATTTTTTCCATAAATATGCTTGTTTAAAAAGATTCAACAACTCCTGCTCTAGATCCCTGTATCGTTTCCCGCCAGCTTCGTTCTTCACCGTAAGGAGGATGTCCGCTGGTTTAGTATTTGATAAATTGAGCTGGACAATCCGCTTAAGCCGCCGCTTAACCTGGTTGCGCTTGGTGACTTTGGGAAAAATTTTCTTTGAAACAATAAAACCAAAACGCGGATTGTTTTGGTTGGGACGAGAGGTAAAACGCAATCTAAACGAATTTGAGTGAAAAGTCCTGCTGTGTCTGAATTGATTGAACTCCTGCTCGGTTTTAAGGGTCGTCAATTGGGACTTTCTCATTAAACTGTCAGTTTCCGCCTGCCCTTAGCGCGACGACGAGCCAAAACGTTGCGGCCGTTTCGGCTTTTCATCCTGCTGCGAAAGCCGTGAACTCTCTTTCTTCTTAATTTTTTAGGTCGATAGGTGGGCTGCATAAGCTTTCTTACTATACCAACTTTGCCTTAGTTTGTCACGGGTATTAAACAGTAACAAAGTTTCAACCTCTATTCCACATCATATTAACAGTCATGCAAATTTTTGGCTAAAGTTAGCCAAAAATTTAGGATTTACATGTTGATAACTTATCTGTTACAATACCGGAGTTAAAATCATTTTTGAAATCAAACTTATGACCAACCAACAGCTTTGGCAGGCAATTCTTGGCAACTTGGAACTGACCCTCAGCAAGGCAAATTTTACGACCTGGTTTAAAAACACTTCGATCATCGAAAAAAGTGAGAATTCCATTGTAGTCGGAGTACCCAATGGCTTCACCAAGGAGTGGCTGCAGAACAAATACCATCAGGAGATTCTGAAAGCCCTCAAAACAATTTCGCCGGAAATCAAGGAAATCAAATACCAAATAGTCAGCCCGACTTATACTCAACCGCAGATTGCGAAGGAAGTGGTCCGGCCGCAGCAAGTCAAAAGAGCTGATAATCAGAACTTGAACCCAAAATATACTTTTACCAGCTTCATTGTCGGGGCCAACAACCAATTGGCGCACGCGGCCAGCCTGGCGGTAAGCAAAAAACCGGGCCAGGTTTATAATCCGCTCTTCATCTACGGCGGGGTGGGATTGGGAAAAACTCACCTCATGCAGGCCGTGGGCAGCGAAGTCCTCAAAAAATCCGCGAATGTCAAGGTTTTATATGTGACGTCCGAAAAATTTACCAATGAATTTGTCTCCGCAGTTTCTGCGGGAAAAACCGAGTCATTTAAATCTTTATACCGCAGCGTCGACGTTCTGCTGGTCGATGATATTCAATTCTTGGCGGGAAGAGAAGGCACCCAGGAAGAATTTTTCCATACCTTCAATGCCCTGCATCAAAACAACAAGCAGGTCGTAATGACTTCCGACCGGCTGCCCAAAGAAATTCCTGCGATCGAAGAGCGCTTGGTTTCGCGCTTTGAATGGGGAATGATTGCCGACATTCAAGCGCCCGATTTGGAAACCCGCCTGGCGATTCTTAAGACCAAAGCCCGGGAAAAAAATTACAACATCGAACCGGAGATTTTAACTTACATTGCGGAAACCATCCAAAGCAATATCAGGGAATTGGAAGGGGCCTTAAACCGGCTTATGGTCTACTGCCAGCTCAACAACACCCGCCCGACCATTGACCAGGTGAAGAATATCCTCGTCAACGTCATAACTCCCCCAAAAAGGCGTGGCGTCTCTGCCAAAAAAATCATTGAAGTCGTGGCTGACTTTTATAACGTTTCAATTGAGGACCTTCTCAAACAATCGAGAAAAAAAGAATACGTCAATCCGCGGCAAATCGCCATGTTCATCATCCGCCGGGAGCTAGAAACTTCCCTCCCATCGATCGGCGAGTTCTTTGGGGGCCGGGACCACACCACTGTAATCCATGCCATCGACAAAATCGATCGCCAAATCAAAGAACGCAACGGCTTAAAACAAGAGATAGATTTGATTAAGGATAGACTGTATATGCCGTGAGGGTAAACTGTTAATTAAAAATTACGGATTACGGGTTACGGATTTTTATACCGACGTTCCCCACAAGCTAAAAACAACAAGTTAAATAATCTAATTCGATAATCCGCAATCCGTAATTAATAATTCCAACAAATACACAAACCCACAGTTTCTATTACCACTATTATTTTTTGAAGACCATTATGAAAGTAGTATGCACCAAAGATAACTTAAGAAGAGGCCTGTTTGCCGTAAGCCGGGTGGTCGGGAGCGGAAACCCGTTGCAGGTTTTGAATAACATTTTGGTCAAAACCGACCAGGGGCGGGTCAAGCTATCTTCCACCAATCTTGAAATTGGAGTCAACACCTGGATTGGCGGAAAGATAGAAGAGGAGGGGGCGCTGACCGTGCCGGCCAGGCTGATGAATGAATATATAAATAACCTGCCGGCTGACAAGGTTCTCATTACGGTTAAGGACACGGTTCTAAGCTTGGAGTCAGAGAATTATCACACGAATATCAAGGGGCTTTCGTCAGAAGATTTCCCCCTAATTCCACAGGTACTGGACGAGCCATACACCAAAGTTGACTCCGATGAGCTTAAATCAGCGCTTGCTGAAACAGTTTGGGCTGCGGCCAACAACGAGACCCAACCCGAGATTTCGGGGATATTTGTCGCTTTCGAGGATAACAAATTAAGGATTGCCGCCACTGACCGGTACCGCCTGGCAGAAAGAGTCGTGCCGCTTGCTGCTGCGGTCGCCACAAATAAAGAAGCTATAATTCCATCAAGGACAATCGGCGAGCTTTATAAAATACTTAGCCTGGGCAAGGGTGGGGTAGAAATTTACTTTTCGGAATCCCAGGTCTTGTTTAAGTTCGACGAGACCGAAATCATCTCACGCCTCATAGACGGCAACTATCCTGACTACCGCCAGATTATTCCGAAGACCTTTAAGACCGAAGCCGAGGTCGGGAAGTCAGAACTGCTTCACGCGCTCAAGGCAGCAAGCTTGTTTGCTCCTGACTCAAATAACGTCCAGGTGGAAGCGGGCAAGACCGAGCTGACAGTCGCCGCTTCGTCCGCCGCTGCCGGCGAAAACGTCACCAAGGTCGCAGCAGCAGTCAAGGGAGATAGCAACAGCGCAGTGTTCAACTTTCGATATCTCATCGATTGCCTCAACGCCTTGCCGGAAGAAAAAGTAATTCTTAAGATGATTAATGACGCTTCGCCGGCCATGCTGCTGCCAGCCGGCCGCGATAATTATTTATACATCGTAATGCCAATTAAGCTGTAATGAAGCTGGAAAGCATTGCTTTAGAAAATTTCCGCAACTACTCAAAAATCGAGGTCAATATAAATTCCGACCTCGTTTTGATTTTGGGGGCGAACGCCTCCGGCAAGACCAATTTTTTGGAAAGCATTTATTTTTTGTCCCGTTTGAAGTCGTTCCGCAGCCCAGACCAGTTTCTTGTTAAAATCGGAGAGAACTATTTTAAGCTGGCGGCAAATGTCATTGCGAGGCCGGACTTGATCCGGCCGAAGCAATCTCATGGAGAGATCGCCGCGTCGTCCCGCCAAGGCGGGACTCCTCGCGATGACCAAGAAAAAGACCTAGAAGTTATAGTCCAAGTCACCCCTATTTTAAAGCGCAGCTTTAAACTTAACGGCCAGAAAATCAAGCGCGGGCTTTGGCAAAGTTTTGCCGCGGTGCTGTTCATTCCCACTGACCTGAATTTGTTTTCTTTGGGTCCGTTATTGAGGCGAAGATACCTAGATGACACTTTATCCCAAGTCAGCAAAAATTATGCTTTTGATTTAGTTTCTTTGGACCATGTACTTGGTCAGCGCAAGGCCTTGCTGGAAAAAATAGCACTTCAGCAAGCCCAGCGTGAGGAGCTAAGCTTCTGGAACGAGCAGCTGATTACTTTGACTTTAAGCATCGGCCAGGAGCGGAAATGTTTTTTGGATTTTTTAAACGAGCGGTTGAACTCGGTCTATTCGCAGTTGTCCGGTTTCAAAAATAAATTCGCGGTTGAATACAAAACTGATGCTCAGGGCGACCTGCATAAACTGATCAAAGAGCATGAGGGGGCGGAGGTTAGGTCCGGCCAAAACCTCATAGGACCGCATCGGGAAGACTTTGTCCTTAACAAAGACGGATTGTTGAATGTTTATAATTCATCCCGCGGCGAGCTCCGCTCCCAAATCTTGGCGATTAAGTTTTTACAAGCTGAGTACCTGAACAGCCACGACTTCAAGCCAATTATCTTTTTGGACGATGTTTTTTCCGAGCTCGACGAGGAGCGCCGGATTAAATTACTGGAGAATCTTTCTGGCCACCAGATTTTTATCACGACCACCGAAGAGCACCACTTACCGGAAATAAAACAAGCGCAAAAGTTAAAAGTCGAGAATGGACAGTTCCTCCCCTGATACCCCCTCTAACTCCCCCTTCCAGGGGGAGAATTATTTTTCTAAAAATTAGACAAATCAAAAGAGCGAGGCCGACCCATACGGGGTCAAACCTCGCCCTCTCGTCCGGTCGAATGACCGGAACGTGTCTATCTGTCTTCCTCCTCCCTTTCGTTATCGAGCTCCATGTGAAGGCCTTGTGAGACCCTCAACATGAATTCGCGGCGCTCGTTCGGCTTGCCGCCGAAGAACTTAAACCTTCTCTCGACCTTCTTGGGTTCGTGGGCCACCACGTGATCCGCGGTCATCATATTGATGACCTTCTGTTCCGCCTCAAGCCCGTCGACATGCTGAGCGAGCGCGGTTACCGCACTGCGGGCTTCACCCGTGACCCGCTCGACGGCAGCGATGCGGTCCATCATGGACTGCCGCAGCTCGGCACCGTACTTGGTAACGACTTCCGTGGCCTGCGCCCGCGCCGCTGTAGTGACCCGCGCCTCGAGCCCGTCGAGCCCACTGTACTGGATCCTCAGGGCAGCGAGCTGCTGGCCCTGCGCCTGAACTTGCCGACGGAGCGCGGTGATGTCAGCGCTTGGCTGCGGCTGGGTGACCTGCTTCTGCACCGCCTCGATGCGCTGCTGCAGTCGGTAACCCATGGCGTTGGTCTGGTTATCCATGACTGTCACGTATTTGTCGGAGACGATTGTTCGGCCGTCCTGGCAGGTGACACCGACCTTGGTAGCTACCTTCCGAGCGTTGACCGGGTCGATGTTGACCGTGCCCACCACTTGCGTGGGTGAAGCGCTCGTCACGGTCATGCTGACACCGCGCGTGATATTCACCGCCGTCGGGTTTCCGGTGCAGAGGTTGCTGCCCGACAGGGTCAGCATCTGCGGTACCGGGTGGTCCACGACGATGGTGTCCGGTGATATCGAGGTGATCTGTCCGGCGGCCTGTGCGAACGCTGCGTTCGCGTAGCCGCCAAACAGCAGCGCCAGGATGATCACGGGAACCACAGGAGCCGGAGCCGCGGGAACGGCGGGCTGAGCCGAGACTTCCGCCGAGTTCGGTCCCTCGCCAGACCCGTAGTACGCGCTCACGACGTAGAAGTATTGGGTGCCGTTCGTGAGCCCCGCTGCGTCGGTGTAGGTCGTCGCATTGGCCGTGCCGACGATTGTGTACGGGCCGCCGGCAGTCGTGGCGCGTTTGACCGTGTAGAACACAGCGCCTGTGATTGCCGCCCAGTTGAGGACGACCTGAGCGTTCCCTGGCGTTGCCGCAAGCCCTGTGGGAGCAGCAGGTCTGTGTGCTTCCTGAGCGCGCCGACGGACTTCGGCGTCGCGGTCCTCCGGTTGTGCAGGACCGCGCCGCCGTAAGAACCAGACGGCAATGATGAGCACGAGCAGTCCCACACCAGCCCAGACGAACGGGGCCAAGTTGATGGCCGCTGGCGGACAGCCGGTGGTCAGAACGGGCGTTCCCTGCGGGGTGTCCTTGCACTGGTCGACGTTGTCCGCGACCTTGTCGCCGTCCGAGTCAGTGGCGGCCGGCGGCGGTTCCTGCGCCTTGTCTGCCGCCTGCTGCTGTTCTTGCGAACAGCCGTTGCGGAAGATGGGCACGCCTTGCGGGGTGTTGGCGCACTGGTCGTCGCTGTTCGGGATGCCGTCGCGGTCTGCATCCGCCACCGGGGTTGCCGGTTGCGGAGTTGGCGTTGGCGCGGGAGCCGCGGGCTGGCCCTGAGTGGCCGGTGGTGCCTGCGGCGCGGGCGCGGGTTGCGGAGTCGGCGGTTGCGCAGTCGCAGCCTCGGGCTCCTGTGGCACGACCGGAATCTGCGCGAACGCGCTGGCGCTGAGCGCCAGCATTGCGAGCACGAAAACGAACATTCTTATCATCACACCCTCCTGTGAGATGTGAAAGTTGGCCTCGCGGCCAGTTGAAACGAAACGCTCTGACGGCGTTTGGCCGCGAGCCAGTGCGTGAACTCTAGTAGCACTGCTTTTATGTCTGAAATTTATCCTGATGTAAATCAGGATCAGGCACAAAAGTAATCCTACTAAAATGGGGAGGAGCGAGGCAGTCTTGGTAGACCAGCCTCGCCCCACTCCTTCTTGCATCTCAGCGCTTGCGCGCTGAGTTTCCTCCTATCTGTTGTCTTCCTCCGGTCCGCCGTTGGGTGGCGCACCGTTCCGGGTCTCGCACGGGGTGGCCAGACCGAGCGCCTCGGCGACTGCTTGCGACGCCGTCTTGCGCTGGTTGGGCTGTCCGCGTCTGAGGAACCTGCCGCCAACGCGGTCAGGCTCGTCGTACACGACATGCTGCATCGCAATGCAGGTGCCGGTCTCGACGTTGCCCATCCTGCCTTGCAGGTTGTTGACGTACCCGGCCTGGGTTGTCAGGGTCTTCGCGAGCTCCCCGGCGTAGCTAAGCGTCTGGTCAGCAACGCTGCGCGTCGCCTTGCCTGCCTCTTCGGCTGCGGCAATGCGCGACACCATGCGCTCCTCGAGGGTCTGGAGGTCGCTGAGGACATCCGCACGCCGCGCGAAGGGAGCCCATGATGCCTGGAGAAGCTCGCCAGCTTTCGCGTGCGTCGGCTGGGCGGAGTAGTCCAGGTAGCGCTTGTTCCCCTCTTCCCGCCCGTAGACCTGCTGGAACTTCTCCTGCAGGTAGTGTGAGAAACGCGGGTCGCGTCCGAACCGCTCGGCCGTGATGTCGAGCACGGTCGCCGATTCCTGGCTGATGATGCGGACGACCGAGTTGCCCGACGCGATGTCGCCTGCGTCGGTGTTCACCACGAACGCCGTGGTCCCCGGCATGGCAGTCGCGTCTGCCTGGAGCTTGCTGATGATGGTGTTGCCCTTCATCACAATCTCCGTAGTGGTGGCCACACCGGTGCCGGCGTTGATGCCCGTGACCTTGCCGAGCTTGGCGTTGCGCGGGCAGGCCATGGTGATGGTCACGTCCGCGGCGTTGCCGCCCTGCACCAGGTATCCGTTCTGCACACTGACAGAACGGACGGTGCACGTCGGAACTGCAGGGGCCGCGGGAGCGGCGGGCTGACCCTGAGCAGGCACCTGTGCGGCTGCCGGCTGCGGCGCTGCCGGCGGGGCCGGGGCAGCCGCACCGGGAGCGGCCGGCGCCGTGGTGACGGGTGGGGTCGGCTGCTGGGCGAGGGCGCTGTTGGCGCCGAGCCCGAGCAGGATGGCGATGACGATGCTTCTCATGACAGTTCCTCCGAGTTTCCGGTTGATGTTGATGCCGAACCCGATGACGAGTCCGACGAGAATCACGAACCCGACGGCCCCGCCGATGACGATGTACCGCAGCTTCTGATCGGTCCGCCGCGTGTCCTGGCGGGCGAGTAGCGCGTTGTTGGACGCCTTGATCGAGTACTGCCGGTCCATCCACGAGTTGTCCGCCGACGAGGCGATTGCCTTCTCGATTCGTCCGATGAGCGAGGCTTCGACGTCGTTCAGGCGGTGCTCGACGTCAGTAGGCGACGCGTTGTACGGCGCGACCTTGGCGATGTAGGTTCGGGTCGCTTCGAGAGGCGGTTGCGACGAGTCGGTGACCTTGACCGTGACCGTGTAGTCATCGCCTGGGATTTCTTCGCCACGCGATGAATACAGGTAGGCCTGACTCTTGCTCGGCAACCAGACATCGAGAATGTCTCCGTTCTTGATCTCGTCGACGATCTCCCACTTGTAGGGCTCGGTCCCGCCGCGCGCCGCCAGGTTGAACTCCTTGTAGCGGCCGGATTCGAACGCGATGGTCGTGGGTTCGACGATTGTCAACGAACCGGTTGCTGTCGCGGGCGGCTGCTGGGTCGAACCCGTCGCGGGCGGCGCCTGCTGAGTCGAAGTACCGGGCTGGCGAATCGTCGCGGTCTGCGCGCCGAGCGGCACCAGGTTCAAGAGGAACCCGAGCAGCAAAATCGCTGCGCAGATGAGGTACTGAGTCAACTTCTTCATGACTTGCTCTCCCTTTTGCTAACGAGCGGTTATGGTTCAACGACAGTCACGTTGACTGCCATCAGTACTGCGTCGAGGTCGAACGTGGCCTGCTTGCCGCGGATTCGTCCGCGCGGCACGTGGTCGTCCCGAATCTCGAACTTGTCTCCGACGTGGTCGGGGCCCGTGAGGACTCTCACCTTCCAGACCATCCTGCTAGGGTTGGTTGGGGAAGGATTGAAGCCCACGACATAGCCGGTATACGCCGGTGACCCTCTGATCGTCAAAACGCACCTCTCTTTCTGAACAAATGCTGGTTGCGCCGCCGATACTTCCTAATTTTTAAGGCTTAAGAAACACGGGCGGCGCAACCAAAACTGAAACAAAATACACTATGGGATTTTAAAGAACGAACCGAATATGATAGCAAATTTTGGCACTTTTGTCAACCCCGACGCGCAAGCGGTCGGGGCTCCGACCGTAGCGTCGGAGTGCTCATGGTATTTTAGGCTAATTTTAGCCAAAAGCTGGCGCTAGGCTTGATTTTTTGCTTTAATACTAGTACAATTTAGCGTTCGTAAACCGCACTTTTAATTTTCCCAGGAGGGAGAAATGATGTTTGCACAGATTTTTGTCGTCGTGGCGATTCTGGCTTCGGCCGGCGTCGCTTCCGCGCAAACGGTCTTTACTCCTTCCCTAAGAATTCCTGGGATTGGAGTAGAGCGAAAGAACATCAGCGGCGCGGTCCTGGACGATCGCATCCGCAAGATAATTCTTTCACGGCAGTTCTGGCTCTTGCGGCAGGAATGCGCCAAGGATGCACCCAAGCGGCTGTTCGACAACTATTGGCGAATCATTGAGCCGGTGGCGGCGATTGAGCCCAGGCTTGATCCGTACATCATCGGAGCGCTGATTACTCTCGAAAGCTGCGTCGTTGAGAAAGCCGACAACGGGTTTGGTCCAGTTGGACTTTGCCAGATCGATATCGCGTCGGGCAAGGACCTCGGCATGAAGGTTCATGTTGAGCGGCGGTTCCGGTTGGTGCCGAGAAAAAATAGCCGCGGACAGATCCTCAAGGACAGGCGTGGAAGAGCGCTCGCTCGGCGCGTGTACTACTGGTATACCTATCCTGACGACGAGCGATGGGATCCAGCGAAGTGCATCATGGGCATGCGCAATCGTCTGCTGCGCAGCTACAACGCCTACGGTTCGATGGATGCAACGCTCGCCGAGTACCACATGGGGCCAACGCGCATGAATCGTCTACTCTCGCTCTATACGGGTCAAAACGTGGTCAGGAATCCGACCAAAAAGGGCGAGGTCGCGGCCAAAGAAGTCATCGCGAAGCGGCAATTGCGCTACGCGAAGATCTTCTTCGACAACACTCCGAGCTGGCGGCGCAGCGTCTGGCTTTACCTCAAGCGACTGCCTGACGACTCGGAAACGTACTACTTCAAAGAAGCCATGTGGGAAGGACTGCTTCGGTTTTACCATGACCCGCGGTACGGCGGCGGACCCGCGGCGTACGAACGACTGCAAGCCCGATACAGCGGGGCCTCTAGCCCAATGTGGTCGTTCTTCACGGAGGAGGAGCGTCAGCAGTATATGATCATGACCGTTGAGGCACTGGCCAAGGCGTACGATCCGCCCAGGCCTGGCGAGGGCGCGCGGCTCGTCCCGTTGCCTCAAGACCCGGCGTTCTTTGGGTTCAGGCCGAGACTTGAGGGGTCATCGCCGATTGGGGCGAAAGCGCTGAAACCGCAAGACAGACCATACTACATCGGGTCTGAAGCTTCAACGCTCGGCGCGCTCGTCTACATTTCTTACGAGCTTAGGCGGCTGACGGGGGCTGGGTTTCGGATTTTGGAGACCAACTCGCTCGTCCGAGACAACGATTATCAGTTGCGTTTAAGAACTGATAACGTGAATGCGCGCACCAGCCTGCCCACGCACGTGATGGCCAAGGCCTTCGATCTTCCCTACAACTGGATGAGTCCGCAACTGCGGGAGAACTTGGAGTTCCTCCTGCAGGACCTGGCGTATGACGGCAAGCTGACATTCAGCCCCGAGTCAGGGAGCCAGCATACCGACCATGTCGTTCCTCATCCCGACGCGGAAGAGTTCTTCGACAAGGTCTACGCTGGAGCCGAACGTCAGCTGGCGGCGCGAAATGCCGCTCGTCGTGCAAACACCCAATAAAAAAACCGCCCCGGAGGAGGCGGTGAGTGCGGGGCCCGGGAATTGAAACGTTTAATGTTTCTGCCCGGGTCCTGTTTTTATTCCCTCAGCCCGGGTGCTTTGGCTTCGGGCGGGAGCTTGTCGTACAAATCAGAAATCAATTTGGAGACCGCGGTCGGGTTTGGGATGCGCGAGAACACGAACCGCTCGACTTCGCCGGCGGTTTGGATGTGGACATTGCCGTAATTTAAAAACGTCGGGAAAAAACCCTTAACCTCGGCCGTGACATCCTGCATGCGCGAGAGATAAACTTCGGAAATTTTGTGATGAATCAGGGAGTGCTGGTCAATGTCGACCACGCGCTCGTTGGTGACAATCTGGACGTTGAGATAGTAAATCACCCAAAGCATGAGCAGGCCCAGGATCAGAAACAGCAGGTAGATGCTTTTGAGCAAAGCGTAAATTTCTTGGTAGGGAGAGACAAAGATAAAGGATGCGTAGTGGGGAAGGTATTGGTCAGCCAAAACCAGAATGGCCACGAACAGTAGCCAAAGTGCGAATCTGAGGGCAAATACAAACCAGTGCTGGCGGATGACGAGGTAAACTTCCTCGTTTTCCTGCTGGCCGGGGAACAGATTTTGCTTGAAGTGTTGTTTGAGGGTTGGCCAGTACATGATAGAATTTTGAATGATTAATTTTGAATTTTGATTCAAATTCGAATTTCAGAAATTAGAATATTCATTCGAAATTCCCGCCGGAGGCGAGGCTCGCCCAAGGCGGCAAAACTCAAAATTTAATGCTGTTCAAATCGGTTTGGGCGGCGGCGAATAAGCTTGCGGCAATGATGATGTAAAGCAAAGACACGCTCGCGGAAACCAGTTTGGAGCGTCCGAAGCGGTTGAGGGCGTAGAGCGCCAGAAAGCTATAAAGCGCAAACCCGGCCATGAGGACATAGAAAACCAGCGCGATTATTGTGTGAATGAGATTTGTTGGTTCGTAGACAGTGAGCATGAATTTTGAATGATTAATTTTGAATTTTGATTCAAATTCGAATTTCAGAAATTAGAATATTCATTCGAAATTCTAAAATCGAAATTCAAAATTATAATAAAGTCTCTCCTTTGGTTTCTTTTGCCGTAACTTTCAAATGCTCATAGGCCGCTGGCGTGGCTACGCGTCCTTTGGGTGTGCGGGCGATGAAGCCGAGCCTTAAGAGGTAAGGCTCGTAAACATCTTCCAAGGTTTCGGCTTCTTCCGAGGTCGCGGCGGCCAAGGATGTAATCCCCACCGGCCCGCCGCCGAATTTTTCGATAATGGTCAGAAGCATGCGCCGGTCGTTGGCGTCCAGTCCCAGGCTGTCGACCTCCAGCATGTCCAAAGCTTCCTGCGCCACCGAATCGATGATTCGCCCGGCGGCTTTGACCTGGGCGTAGTCGCGCACGCGCTTGAGCAGTCGATTGGCGATTCTGGGAGTTCTCCTCGCCCTGCGGGCGATTTCTTTCCGCCCGCCTTCGTTTATCTTGATTTTCAAAATATTGGCCGCCCGCTCAATGATTTTTTCGATTTCATCTTCTTCGTAATAGTCAAGCCGCAGAGTGGAGCCAAACCGGTCGCGAAGCGGAGAAGAAATAAGTCCGATCCGGGTCGTGGCGCCGATCAATGTAAATTTGGGAAGGTCAAGACGCAGCGCTTTTGCTCCGGCGCCTTTTCCCAGGACAATATCCAAGCAGTAGTCCTCCATAGCCGGGTAAAGAATTTCTTCGACGACCTTGTTTAGGCGGTGGACCTCGTCGATGAACAAAACGTCATTGGGTTCAAGGCTGGTTAGGAGAGAGGCGAGATCCCCGGTTTTTTCTATGGCCGGGCCAGAAGTGATTTTGATGGCCACCCCGATTTCGCGGGCGATGATGTGGGCGAGCGTGGTCTTGCCCAGTCCCGGCGGCCCGTAGAGCAGAATATGCTCCAGCGTTTCCTTTCTTTTTTTTGCGGCATCAATGAAGATTTTGAGGTTGTCCTTGATTTTGGTTTGCCCGACGTACTCATTCAAGCTTTGCGGCCTCAGCGTTGCCTCAAAAAACCCTTCATCTTTGGTTTGTTCTGGGTTGATGATGTCTATTTCTTCAGTGTTGGTGTTAATCATGGGTTAATTATAACAGCATGAATTTTGAATTACTAATTTTGAATTTTGATTCAAATTCGAATTTCAGAAATTAGAATATTCATTCGAAATTCTAAAATCGAAATTATAAATTCTCAAGAAACTTGATTCCATGATACACTCCCCAGCCGGAAGCACCCGCCGGCATATGCGGCCTGCTTTTTACGGTCCACGCCGTGCCCGCGATGTCGAAGTGAATCCAGGGAGTCTTGTCCACGAAGCTTAACAGAAACAGGCTGGCCGTGATTGCCCCGCCCAGGCCCTTGTCGCCGGTGTTTTTGAGGTCCGCAATTTGGCTTTTAAGCTGGTCCTGGTATTCGTTCGGCAGGGGCATGAGCCACAATTTCTCTCCGGTCGCTTTCGCAGCTTTTGTCAGCTGCTGGTTATATTTTTCGCTGTTTCCGAAAGCCCCGGTCAGCTCGTCGCCCAAAGCGATGATGATGGCGCCGGTTAAGGTCGCGTAGTCGAGGATAAGCTTTGGCTGATAATGTTTCTTGGCGTAAGTAATGGCATCGGCCAAAATCAGCCGTCCTTCGGCGTCGGTGTTGATGATCTCTACGGTTTTGCCTGACATGGAGGTTAGGATATCGCCCGGCTTGGTCGCTCTTCCCGAAAGCAAATTTTCCGCGGACGGGATTAATCCCACCAGAGAAGTTTTAAGCTTGAGTTGGGCGGCAGCCTCGATTATTCCAAGGACCGTGGCGCCTCCGCACATATCGTACTTCATTTCCTCCATTCGCTCCGCCGGCTTGATGGATATGCCGCCGCTGTCAAAAGTCAGCCCCTTGCCAATGAGCACAATCGGGTTTTGGTTCGAGGATTTTTTAGGAAGATACTCAATCACGATGAATTTAGGCGGTTCGTCCGAGCCGCGCGACACTCCAAGCAGCAGGCCCATGTTCTCTTTCTTGATATCTTTGGCGTCCAAGACTTTGAGTTTGAGCCGGTATTTGTCCGCAATCAGTTTGGCATGCTGCGCCAGATGAGCAGGCGTTGCGATGTTCGCCGGATGGTTGGCCAAATCGCGCGCTTTGTTTGCAGCCGATGCAACCATTGAGCCTCGCGCTATCGCTTTTTCCATGGCCTTGGTAATTCGGGGAACGGCCAAATAGATGTTTTCGAGATTTATTTTTTCCTTTTCCTGTTTGTAGTAGTTAAATGAGTAGGAAGCAAAAACCGCGGCAAAGGAAATAATCTCAACGGCATCCGGGCTTTGAAGCTCCCGCAGGTCCCTAAGCAGGATTTGCAGCGAGGATGTCTTAAATTTTTTGGAAGCAGAAACAGCGGTCTGAATGGCCGTTCTTAAGCTTGCTGGGTTGAAGTTTTTATTTTCTCCCAAGCCCAAAAGCATCATTCGTCCCAGATTCTCTGAGTAAACCACGTGGGTTTCATTGGCCTTGCCTGTAAAATCTTGCAAGCCTAAAACTTTAAACTCCTCGGCCGGCTGTTTTTTGGCAAACAAGGGAATGATTGTCAGGTCAGATTTATTGAGTTGTTTGGTCAGGCGGAGTTTCATTTACGTTTTGATTACTGGTGGGATTGGGGATGTTGGATTCGACTGTCGAGATTTTGGGAAACAGGGCCGGCGGGAGGTAAGTGCTTCGGAAGGTTTGTTTTTTCTCCTCGCCGGGGTAGGCCACCGTCCTGGTCCAGACGGCTTTCATGGACCCGTCTTCCTTTTTATCATATTGGTAGGGGCCGTCGAAGGTGACACTGCGTTCATCTTTCGTGCCATAGAAATCAAAGTATAACTTATTGCCGTCAATTCTCGTGGCAATCAATAAGTGGCTTGCCAAATCGTTGGTGAATTTAAAGTCTGTGGCTCCCGGGTAAATAGTGGCGTCCGTGCCTTGCGGGGCATAGTAGCGGACAGCAAAAGAATGATTGCGCCGCTCGGTTATGGGGAGGCCCGCATTCATGGCCGCCCGGAAGGTCGTGGAAGAAACCTGGCATAATCCTCCCCCAAATTCCGGCACCAGGCCGATTTTTTTGATTACCAGTTCGGGCAAAAAGCCGTTTTGTTCATCAACATCTCCCAGGAACTTATTAAAGGAAAATTCTTCACCGGGCTTAAACATAATTCCGTTGAATTTTGCAGAACCGACTTTGATGTTGTGAATCCGGTTTTTGGGTGAGCCCGAGAAGTCCGACTCGCCCTCTGCCACCAATTCGTTGATGCCTAAATCATTGGTTTCCGAAAGCCTTACGGGAGGAAAGGCAATGAGCACGGGCAGCTGCTCGTCATCAGCAGACAAATCAGTCAGGGAACGGTAAAGAGCGAAGACATCCAGGATTTGACCGTTTTGCCCCGGGTCAAATTCCAAGACTTTTTCACCATTCCAAATAAGCTTGGCGCTTCTGGCAGATTGGTTGATTTGACTGCTTAAGCTTTCGACTTCACCCAAAGTTTGGGAATCAAGTAAACTCGTCCTTGGGGGTTCTAAGTTAAGCAGGGTCTGTTTAACGATGCTTTCGAGATTAGGCGCTCTGACGCCCAAGTCGGCCGCTGTTCCAGCGGTTGCCGGATTAAATTCATAGGTTTTATTTTCAAAATTAAAAGTCTTGGCCTCTATCCGTTTAGAGCAGGCTAGAGACAAAAAAATGAAGAGGAACAGGCTAATTTTTGTATAGCGTGACATTTCGGCTGCCGGGTTGGCTGGCAAAAGATATCTTAATAATCAGCTCGCAGTATTTTTTCAGGCTTGGAAATTTATCGACCCATTCGATTATCACGAAGTCGGATTTTTGCTTGAGGGTGGGAATGATCCCCAGCGGTTCCAGGTCAGAAGATTTGTCAAGACGATAAAGGTCGATATGATGGAGCTGCCTTTTGCCTGCGCTGTGGCTATCGATTATAGTAAAAGTGGGGCTTTTTATTTTTTTGACGCCCAAGCCCCGGGCGAAGTTTTTTACAAAGGTGGTTTTGCCAGCTCCCAAAGGCCCGATTAATCCAATCACGGCACCGCTGTGTGCGTACTTTTTGGCCAGCCTCGCCGCCAACCGTTTGAATTCCGATAAGGAAAGCCTAGGCAGCTTTTGAACCATAAGCTATTTTAGCTCCGACGCTCGACCCTGTCGAGGTCGGAGTCCCGCACCGAAGCGTCGGGACAGTTTGACGCGACCTTGTTAATGGGGTATATTAAACGGATTTACATTAGTAAATTTATGCAGCAAGCCGATTTTATAAGGATTGTAGACAGGCTCAACCAAGCCAGCAATATCCTGATTCTAACCCCCCATACCGCGTCCGCGGATGACCTCGCGGCTTCCTTGGCGCTGCGCGGATTTCTTACCAAACTTGATAAAGAAACGACGCTGGTCAGCCCCGGGGCCTTGTCTGAAAAATATAATTTTTTGCCGCAATTCGAGCAGGTTAGAACCGACTTACAAGTGTCAAAAAATTTCATTATCGACGTTTCCACCAAGCGGGTAGCCATTGACGAGCTGTCCTATAAGAAGGAAGAAGACAAACTTTCGATTTTCATCAAGCCCAAAAATGACCAGTTCACCAAAGATGATGTCAGCGTCCGCACTTCTGACTTGCCCTTTGATTTGGTGATTCTAATCGGGGTTTCTTCCCTGGACAGTTTGGGGGAGTTTTACAGCAAGAATACCGAATTATTTTTCGAAGCGCCGGTGGTCAATATCGATTACAAGTCAACCAATGAAAATTATGGGCAGTTCAACCTCGTTGATTTGTCTGCGACTTCCAATTCCGAAATAATTTTTGATCTCATCAATAGCTACGAAAGTTCGATGCTCGACGCCGAGATCGCCACCTCGCTTCTGACCGGCATCATCGCCGAGACCAACAGCTTTCAGCATTCGCGCACCACTCCCAGTACTTTCCTTAAGGCGTCGCAGCTGGTCAGCCTGGGGGCGAACCAGCGCGAGATTATTGGCCGCCTCTTCAAAACCAAGACTTTAAGTTTTCTCAAGCTCTGGGGCCGCGTGCTGGCCCGCCTTAAGCAAGAGCCGGCCATGTCCTTGGTGTACTCCGTCGCCAACGCTTCGGATATCCAAAAATCCGGGGCCGCCGCCGAAGACGTCAGGCAGATTATCAAGGAGATGTCGTTTCAGTTGTCTTTTGCCAAGATTTTTTTGTTTTTGGCGGAAACTTCCAATCATCATATTGAAGTTTTTGCCTTCTCGACCGTGCCTTTGAATTTAAGCCAGGTCTTCGCTTCATTCAAACCGGAAGTAATAGGCAGCGTCGTCAGGTTTGAGGTCAATGCGGACCTAAACCAAGCCGAAATTGAAGTCTTAAACAAGCTCAAAGAAACTGTTTTGTAGACTCCTGGCCGGTGGTATAATGCTGGTATGCTTACTCCAGGGGACCGCGGCGTAAAGCTGAAACAAATTTATTCAGAGTTGGATCGAAAGTACGAAGAAGAAGAAGCGGAACGGAACGCTCAGGCTTTTGACTTGCCTTATGTCAACCTGCACAGCTTTCCGATTGACCACAATGTCCTGTCAATTGTTCCGCGGGAAGAGGCGGAGCGGCTGTTAGTTGTGCCGTTTTACCGCGAAGGGCGCAATCTCAAACTGGCCACGCCGCATCCGATCGAAGCGCTGGGGCAGCTGCTTGTGCGGCTTAAGGAAGAAAGCTATTTCCTCGAGCTTTATTTTATTTCACAAAGCAGTTTTCAGAACGCGCTTAAGCTTTACGAAAAAGTTATTACCGTCAAACAGCGCTCCAAGGATATCAAGCTTTCAGAGAAAGACTTCAAGCATGACATTAAGTCCTTGACTGACCTGGGTAATAAGCTTGTCACTGCCTCAGCCACTGAGATGATTGAAGTTTTGGTCGGCAACGCTCTAGCATTGGACGCCTCGGACGTACACGTCGAACCGGTGGCCGAGGCGGTTAAGGTCCGGTTTCGCATGGATGGCGTCCTGCAGGACGTCTGCAAACTTCCCAAAGAGCTTAGCCATCAGCTGGTCTCGCGCGTCAAAATTTTGTCTCAGCTGAAGTTGAACGTCACTGCTGTTCCCCAGGACGGCAGTTTCAGCTTGAGTTTCAACGACCAGCCTGTCGACGTCCGCGTTTCAGTCCTTCCTTCCGCCTTTGGGGAATCGATTGTGATGCGGATACTGCGTCAGGACAAAGGACTGCTCAAATTCGAACAGTTGGGCATCAGGGGTCTGGCTTACGAGCGTTTAAGCGAGGAGTTGCAAAAACCGAATGGCATGATTCTTACCACCGGCCCCACGGGCAGCGGCAAGACCACGACCCTCTACGCTATCCTCAGCAAGCTCAATGAACCGGGGGTCAAAATCATCACTTTGGAGGACCCGGTGGAGTACAAAATCCCAGGCATTACCCAAACACCCATTGATTCGGCGGCGGGCCTCACTTTTGCCAGCGGCTTGCGCGCGATTTTAAGGCAGGACCCTGACGTCGTCATGGTTGGTGAGATGCGCGACTTGGAAACGGCCGAAGTAGCAAGCCAGGCGGCGCTGACCGGGCATATCGTCCTTTCCACGCTTCATACCAATGATGCCGCCGGCGCCATTCCGCGCATGCTTGACTTGGGCGTGAAGCCGTTCGTGGTCGCGCCCGCGATTAATGCCATAATCGCCCAGCGCCTGGTGCGCAAAATTTGCGACAAGTGCAAGACAGAATATAAGCCGGATTCTCATTTAGTTCAAAGGGCGCAAATGATTCTTTCGACTATTCCCAAGACCTCAAAGGTTACAGTGCCAACCAAGCTGAAGTTTTATCACAGCCCGGGCTGTCCCGCCTGCAAGGGCCTGGGTTATAAGGACCGGATTGGCGTGTACGAAGTTTTTGTGATTAACGAAGCGATTGAAAAACTGGTTAACAAATCGGCTTCCAACACGGAAATCAAAAGGCAGGCAGTGGCTGATGGCATGCTGACCATGGCCCAGGACGGCATTCTTAAAGCTTTGGACGGCCTGACTGATTTGGAAGAAGTCTTCCGCGTGACCGAGGAATAAATTTAGAAATTATGACCGAAGTGCGGCGCGGCGAGCTTTTTAGCATTACGGGGACTCTGCTCTGGAGTCTGTTTCCACTAATCACGATTCTTTCATTCAATCATCTTTCCCCATTCGTCTCACTGGCTTTCGGCACGCTTTTGGCCGCAGTTTTTTTCAGCCTAGTTTTGACCCTCAGGCGAAAATGGCCGGAAGTTAGAAATTCCGAGGCGCTTAAGGACATGATTATAGGAGCCTCGATTATCGGGGTAGTTTTTTATATACTGTTCTTTTTTGGGCTTAAGTTTACCAGTGCCGGCAATGCCAGCATCATCGCCAAAACCGAAATCTTTTTCAGCTTTCTGTTTTTTCATGTTTGTCAGGTCGGCGGTCGCGGCAGTTGGATTGTTTGTTCTAATTGCTTTGCTTGGGGAACAAATCAACGCCGGAGATTTGCGGCAGTCGTGGCTTGTGCTCTTGATTAATGGGCTGATCATGCTTGGCTTGTCCAAGATTTTTTGGCTGGAGGCCATTCACCGCATCAGTGTGGTCAAAGCCAATGCGCTCTCAAGCATGGGGCCGCTGGCAACCTTGTTTTTTGCCTGGATAATTTTGCGCGACGCGCCGACCTCGTGGCAGCTGCTTTCGATCGTCCCCATGATTTTTGGCGTGGTTCTTTTAGGCGAAGAAAAAAATACTTAACACAGGTATAGTATTATTGTTATGATTGAGCCATGGAATACGTTACTCTGAACACGGGTGTGAAAATACCGCGCATTGGTTTGGGCAATTCCAACCGCGGCAATAAAATCCCGCAAGTCGGCCTGGGCACTTGGAAGGCTCAGCCGAATCAGGTCGGTGAGGCCGTACGCTTTGCCTTGGAAGAAGCCGGGTACCGTCATCTGGATTGCGCGCCGATTTACTTTAACGAAAAGGAGATTGGGGAGGTTTTAGGGCAGATTTTTCGTGAGGGAAAAATCAAGCGCGAAGAAGTTTTTATAACGAGCAAACTTTGGAACAATGCTCACGCGGCAAAGGATGTCGAGCCGGCTTTAGGAAAAACACTCGATGATCTGCAAATCGACTATCTCGATTTGTACTTAGTGCATTGGGGCGTGGCCATAAAAGGCAACATCGGAGAAGAACACCTGGACGCGACCGGTACGCTGATCAGCGCTCCGGTTTCGATTCAAGAAACCTGGGAAGCCATGGAAGCTCTGGTTGCAAAAGGCTTGGTCAAGGCCGTTGGGGTCTCGAACTTTACCGCACCCATGTTGCTAGACTTGCTGTCATATGCTGAAATTGCGCCAGTAGTAAACCAAATCGAACTGCACCCATATAATGCGCAGACCAGATTGGTCGAATTTTGCCATAACAAAAACATAGCTGTGATTGCTTACTCGCCGCTGGGGCGGCCCAGAAGTGTGATCAACTCTGGAAGCCGTTTGCCGGTTCTGATCCAGGATCCGGTCGTGATGAACATTGCCAAAGCTCATGGCAAATCCGAGGCGCAGATTTTGCTGCGATGGGCAGTGCAGAGAAACACGATTGTCATCCCTAAAAGCATGAATCCCGAAAATATGAAGAGCAACCTCCTAATTTTCGATTTTGAACTTACCGGGCAAGAAATGCAGGCTTTAACTAATTTAGACCGTAAACTCCGCTACGTGAATCCGTATGACTGGTGGAAGATTCCTTACTTCGACTAGAGTATCGATGCTAATATACGAATGAATACTAATTATACAAATAAATTAATTCATCCCGAGTTATCGTACACTTTAACTGGCATCTGCTTTACGGTACATAACAATTTAGGAAGATTTTCGAGAGAGAAACAATATGCTGATGCTGTCGAAGGATTGCTGAAACAATCAAAGATTCCATATAAACGTGAATTTAGAGTCACGGATACCGGAAATATTATCGATTTTCTTATTGACGATAAAATAGTTCTTGAAATAAAATCCAAACGGTTAATATTAAAAACTGATTTCTATCAAACTCAGCGCTATTTGCAATCGTCTAACAAAGATTTGGCCTTACTTGTTAATTTTCAGAACCGCTATCTTAAACCAATTAGGATAGTACGCATTGAAACCGATGCTCGCAAAAAATTTATCTGAGCGACAGCTATTAGTATCATTAGTAAATTAGTATATTCGCATCAATACCATGGAATTTAAACATAAACTACTTTTGATTGACGGTCACGCGTTATTCCACCGCGCCTTTCATGCGCTGCCGGCAATGAGCGGGCCGCAGGGGTTTCCTACCGGCGCGATTTTTGGTTTCTTGTCCATGCTGTTTAAAGCCTTCAACGACATCAAACCAACCCATGCTTTGGTGACTTTTGACGTGCCGGGGCCGACGTTTCGGGATAAACTGGCAGCTGATTATAAGGCGACTAGGAAAGCACCACCCGATGATTTAACCATACAACTGCCCAAGCTCAAGGAAATTTTGACCGCCTTGGATATTCCTATTTATGAAAAAGAAGGTTATGAGGCTGATGATCTTTTGGGCATTATCGCCCACAAGACCCCAAAGGATGTTTTGAACATTATCGTCACCGGCGATTTGGATTTGCTGCAGTTGATAAACGGCCGCACCGAAGTTTACCGGTTCAAAATCGGCTTTTCCGACATCCAGATTTTTGATGAAAATAAAATGCTGGAAGTTTACGGCCTGCGGCCATCGCAGTGGGTGGATTACAAAGCCATCCGCGGGGATGTTTCCGACAATATTCCCGGGGTGCCGGGCATTGGTGAGAAGGGCGCTTTGGAGCTGATTAAAAAATTTGGCTCCTTGGACGGTGTTTATAAGGCTGCTGAAGCGAAGGACAAAAACATCAAGCCCGGCACTTTGAAAAAGCTGGAAGAAGGCCGAGAAAAAGCATATTTGTCCAAAAAACTTGCTCATATTGACCAAATAGGTGAGTTGAGTTTGTCCGCCAAAGGCGGATCCGCCTCCGGCGGAAACTTTGATTTTGAGAAAACAAAGATCGGCGACTATGACCAGAATAAAGTCGTCGGGCTGCTTAAGGAGCTTGAGATTAAGGCCTTGATTAATAGGCTTCCGAAGGTTTCGGAAAAGTTTGCAGCCAAGGCGGAGCCGAAGCCAAAGGTTAAGGCTCGGCCGAACGAGCTGATTAAAACTTCGGAACAAGCGCAGTTGGCAGCTTATCTTATTAATCCCGGCTTGCGAATTTACGAAGAGCGCGATTGGGATGGCCTGGCAGAAGAGCTGAAAGCAAAAAATCTGGCAAAGATTTTTACTGAAATCGAAGTGTTGCTTAGGGAAGTGCTTGATGACATGCAAAAACGGGGAATTAAACTTGATATTGGCTATTTGGCTAAGCTGTCGAAGGAAGCTGACAAGAAAATCACGGAGCTAACCAGAAAGATTCATAAATTGGCTGGTGAAGAGTTTAACATTTCCTCCCCGATTCAGCTTCGTGAGGTTTTGTTTGATAAACTCAAAATTTCTTTTGAAGGCTTGCGGAAAACCGGCAAGACCAAGGCTTTGTCCACGGCGGCCGAACAGCTCGAAAAACTGCGCGGACTGCATCCGATTGTCGAGCTGATTTTTGAATACCGTGAATTGACCAAACTTAAGTCGACTTACCTCGATGCCCTGCCGAAGTTGGTGGCAAAAGACGGGCGGCTGCATACGCAGTACAGCCAGACTGTTGCCGCCACGGGCCGGATTTCTTCGTCTGAGCCGAATCTGCAGAACATTCCCATCCGGACTGAACTTGGCAACCAAATTCGCAAGGCGTTTGTGGCTGACTCGGGCTTTGTTTTGGCTTCGTTGGACTATTCTCAGATTGAATTGCGCATTGCCGCTTCACTTTCCAATGATCCCGAAATGATAAAAATTTTCCAAAATGGCATTGACTTTCATACGGCCACAGCCAGCAAGATTTTTAATGTTAAGCCCGAGGAAGTGACTCCCAGCCAGCGGCGAGACGCCAAAACCATTAATTTTTCCGTGCTTTACGGAGTTTCCGGTTTTGGGCTTTCGGAAAGAAGCGAAATGAGCCGGGCAGAAGCGTTGGAATTCATCAAAAAATACTTTAACGTGTTTTCCAAGCTCAAAGAATACATTGATAAAAGCATTGAGCAAGCGCATAAAGAAGGATTTGCTGTAAATCCTTTGGGTCGAATCAGATATTTTCCCGAAATCAATTCTTCAAATTTTGCCATTAGGTCGGCGGCTGAACGCGCAGCCGTGAATATGCCGATTCAATCCCTGGCCGCGGACATTTTGAAAATGGCCATGATAGAAATAGAGACAAGAAACAAGGAACAAGAAACAAATTGCCGAATGCTTTTGACTGTCCATGACGAACTGGTCTTTGAAATTAAACCAGATAAAGTGGATCAGTTTGTGCCAGAAATCAAAAAAATCATGGAATCTGTTTATAAACTAAAAGTGCCGATTGTGGTTGAGGCTAAAATCGGCCCGAACTGGATGGAAATGGAGAGATACGATGCTAATAACTATGACTATTAACTATTAACGATAACAAATGTCCGAATTTGGAAGGGGAAATCCAGAGCAAAATCGAGAAATTAATACAAGATCTATCCAGATCGATAGCCCTGAGTTTGCTGAGTTTGAATCAGGGGATATGCGGGACTTGGTTAAGCGCTGGCGGCAAAATCACGCGGTTCTTTTGCCGATAATTAGGCGCGGAGACTTTCCATTTTTTGGCTTGCACGGCACAACCAGGTCCAATTTGGATAAAATGATACAAACGCAAGAAGCAAACGTTGAGATGGCTACTTTCTACAAAAAAAATCGCTCAGAAAGGTTTTTGTACCAACTTTACGTAGCAGGACTTTATCCAGTTCCTTATGCCATGGGCCAAGCTGCTTACCGCGAACAGAGTCCCGGAGGGATTATAGTTTTTAATCTAAATGACAAAGAAGGCAAAAATTTCACTTTTGAGTGGGAACACCTGCGTCCAGCTAGTTTTCCTGGATTAACATACGATACTGCTAAGGAGGGGCGCTTCATAGAATCTTTGGGACGTCGGGAAGGCTTATTATACAGGACAAAGCAGGATATTAAGGAATCGTTTGCTGAAAGATTTAAGGGGTATATAGATATGAATGATTTATCAAAGTATCACCAGGAAATATCTAAAGAAGATTTGACTGGTTTAGTCAGAGTAATTATACGCCGTCGTTTTCTAGCCCAAGAAATTATAGCGCGAGCACTAGAACTGTTAGGCAAACAATCATGAAACTTAAAGATACTCCCTCAGGCAGTCCCGAGCAGTTTAACGTCGTAATTGAAATTCCCAAGGGGAGCAATTATAAGTATGAATATGATGAGACTACGGGCAAGATGAAGCTGGATTTTATCTTTAACAACCTAGTTTATCCGTTTAACTACGGCTTTATTCCCAATACCAAAGCCGAGGACGGCGATACTTTGGACTGCGGGGTAATAAGCGACAAGATATTCCCGTCAGGGACGGTGGTGACTTGCCGGCCAATCGCGGTTATGAAGCAGCTTGATCGGGGGAAACAGGACGATAAAATCATGGCGGTCCCAGTTGATGAACCGGAGCGCGAATTGACTGACCAAGAAAAACGACGTTTCACGGATTTTTACGCCGAAGTTGCCAAGCAGAAACTGAAAGTGGTTACCGTGACTGGCTATGGCGACAAATCGGAGGCGATTGCGACAATTACAAAAGCTATGGCTTAAGAGAACATAAATTGTGCGGCCGTCCAAAATATGTTCTTACAAAAAACCGCCTGTTAGGCAGTTTTTACTTTGGAGATCAGCTTAGACAATCGGGACTTCAGGCGGGAAGCTTTGTTCTTGTGAATGATATGCTTTTTGGCGGCCTTGTCCAAAGACGCATAAGCGGCAGTCAAAGCTTTTTTGGCGTCTTCAACCTTGCCGGAAGAAGCAAGCTTCCTGACTTGCTTGACGGCCTTCTTGATTTTTTCCAAAGCGGCCAGGTTCAGAGCGTGGCGGCGGATATTCTGTCTAGCGGCTTTGATTGCGGACTTGGTGTTAGGCATAGCTTAGAGATGATAACAGAAATTTTGAGTTTAAGCAATACTGTCCGCATTCGCGAGCGACCGAAGGTCGCGTGGCGATCTATTCTTAACGTGTCAGATTGCTTCGTCGCTAATCGCTCCTCGCAAATGCGAAGAATGTAGCAATCACTTAAACTTATGCCTCTTCATTCTTGTCTTCTCTCGAATTGCCGAAATTTGGTCGCGCAAGGCTGCGGCTTTTTCGAAATCCAAATTCCTGGCCGCCAAATCCATCTGATCGCGCAGTTCTTCCACCAGGTATGCGATTTCTTGCCTGCTCATTTTCGTTAAATCAATCCCTGATTCCTGATTCTTGATTCCTGATTCTATCTTCATGCCTGCCAGCCGAGATTCCTTAACAGCTTTCTGGATGCTCGCCGGAATGATGCCGTGCTTCTTGTTATATTGTTCCTGGATTTTGCGGCGGCGGGCGACCTCATCCATGGCCCGCTTCATCGAGCCGGTAACCTGGTCTGCGTACATGATGACGCGGCCATCGATGTGCCGGGCCGCGCGGCCCATGGTTTGGATGAGCGAAGTGTCCGAGCGCAGGAATCCTTCCTTATCCGCGTCCAAAATCGCGACCAATGACACTTCCGGCAAGTCCAATCCTTCCCGCAGTAAATTTATCCCCACGACCACGTCATAAACTCCCAAGCGTAAGTCTCTCAAAATTTCCAGTCTCTGCAGGGTTTCAATGTCAGCATGGAGGTAATGAACCTTGACCCCGTATTCAGCCAAATAATTGGAAAGTTCTTCAGCCATGTTTTTGGTCAGAGTCGTAACCAAAACCCGCTGGCTATTTTTTACCCGATTTTGGATTTCCTCCATAAGGTCGTCTATTTGATTTTTGGTCGGCCGAATTTCGATTTCCGGATCCAAGAGGCCGGTGGGCCGGATTAACTGCTCGGCGACCTGCTTGGAAGCTTTTATCTCGCGCTCTTTGGCGGGCGTGGCAGAGACAAAAATCGTTTGATCGGTTTTTTTTTCGAATTCTTCGAATTTCAGCGGCCGGTTGTCTAGGGCGCTCGGCAATCTGAAGCCGTAGTCGACCAGAGTTTGTTTGCGGGCTGAATCGCCTTCATACATGCCGTTTATTTGCGGCAGGGTGATGTGGGATTCGTCGATGAACAGCAAGAAGTCATCCGGAAAATAATCGAGCAGGGTCGAGGGCGGCTCTCCGGGCTTGCGGAAGTCCAAGTGGCGGGAATAATTTTCGATGCCGTTAACAAACCCGGTTTCAATCATCATTTCGATGTCAAAGTTGGTGCGCTGTTCGATTCTTTGGGCTTCTAGGAGTTTGTCTTGACTTTTGAAAAATTTAACCTGCTCAGCAAGCTCTGCCCGAATGTTTTCGATGGCGGCAAGCATTTTTTCCCTCGGGGTCACGAAATGCTTGGCTGGGAAGATGGTGAGTTGGCTTAGAGACGGATCGTTTTTAGACCGTAACTCCCCCGCTTTGCCTAATGCCTTTGCTCCCCCTCTTATCCTAAGAGGGGGTTTGTTTTCAGTCTTATCCCCCCTTGGAACAAGGGGGGATAAAGGGGGGTTAGAAGCAGAGGCTAAATCCTCCCCGGTCAGCGGATCATGTAAACTAATTTTCTCAATCTCGTCCCCATAAAAATTAATGCGATAGACTTTGTCTTCAGATGCAGGGATTATTTCTACCACGTCTCCACGTACCCTGTAAGTTCCTCTTCGAAGTTCGACGTCATTGCGCATGAACTGCAGGTCAGTCAGCCGGCGCAAAAACTTGTCGCGCTTGATTTTGGCCCCGACTTTGATGGGGACGGAAAGCTCCAGGTAGTCGCCTGGGTTGCCCAGGCCGTAGATGCAGGAGACCGACGCGACAATCAAGACGTCTTGGCGACTAAGCAAACTTTGCGTGGCGGCGTTGCGAAGTTTGTCGATTTCTTCGTTGATTTCCGTTTCTTTCTCGATATAGGTGTCGCTTCGCGGAATGTACGCTTCCGGCTGGTAGTAATCGTAGTAGGAAACGAAATAATGCACGGCGTTGTCCGGGAAAAAATCCTGGAATTCCGAAGCCAGCTGGGCGGCCAGAGTTTTGTTATGCGAGATTACGAGGGTCGGTTTTTGGACAAGTGCTACGATGTTGGCCATGGTGAAAGTCTTGCCGCTGCCCGTGACCCCGAGCAAAGTTTGGTAGCGGTAATTTTTTTTGAGGCCCGCAGCTAGCTTTTCGATCGCCTGCGGCTGGTCGCCCGAAGGTTTGAATGGTGACTGAAGCTGGAATTTCATCCAGGTACTAGAAATTTGACTTAATTGTTCGACCGCTTAAGGTCTTTCTTCTAGCCGGTCGAAAATTAATATCGCGATATGTTTTTGATTGAGCGTTCTTTGCCTGAAAAACATAATCGCGGTCAAAATTTCAGTACCTGGCATCGTAAATTTCATTGTATCAAATTAGACTGCGCTATGCATAGCAGTTATAATAAGCTTATGATTGGTTCAATTCGCGGGAAAGTTCAATACAAGTCCGGCAGTTACATCATCTTGGATGCCAATGGAGTGGGCTACAAAATTTTTGTCATCCCGCCCCTGCTCCTTAGTCTCAAGCAAAATCAGGATTTGGCCCTGGTGATTCATACTTATGTGCGGGAAGACCAGATTTCTTTGTATGGGTTCGAATCGCTTCCGGAGTTGGAATTTTTTGAACTGCTCTTGACCGTTTCCGGCATCGGCCCCAAATCCGCTTTGGGAATCATGTCGCTTGCCGGCCTGGAGATGATTAAGTCAGCCATCGTCAGCGAAGACCCTTCGGTGTTCACCAAAGTTTCGGGCATCGGCCGCAAAACCGCAGAAAGGGTGATCGTCGAGCTGAAAGAGAAACTGCGCGACGAATCGGAAAAGGTTCCAGTGGCCAAAGAGCATTCGGATGCGGTTGACGCCCTGTTGGCTTTGGGCTATACCCAGCAGGAAGCCAGAGATGCATTGAAGCAAGTGCCCAAGGAAATAACCACCCTATCGGAGAAAGTTAAAATTGCGCTGAAGAGTTTGAGTAAATAGTGTTAATTCCTCCCCTAGAATAGGGGAGGTTAGGAGGGGTAGAGTACGAGCTTGAACCGTACCTCCCCTAGCCCCTCCTATTCTAGGAGGGGAATTAAAATATGCTTTCAAATCTCACTCAAGAAGCCTGGGATAAAAAAGTAATCGAGCTGGGAGGCTCGATTTTGCAATCTTGGGCTTGGGGGGGATTCCAGCAAGCGTTGGGCAATAAAATCTACCGCCTTTCCGGTGAAACGTTTATAACGCTGGCAGTCGAGTTGCCGCTCAAAGCCGGCAAAAAATATCTTTATTGCCCCCGCGGGCCGTTGGGAGCTGTGGAAGAAGCCTTGGCAGATCTTAAAAATTTATCGGAGCAAGATCATGGCATTGTCTTTGCCCGCCTTGAGCCGAATACGGCCCTGGATTTGCCTTCTGCCGCCAAAGAGGTCCAGCCCAAGCATAACTGGATGCTTAATATGGAAGGAAAAACACCGGAGCAATTGTTGATGGAGATGAAGCCCAAAACTCGCTACAACATCAACCTGGCCCAGCGCAAAGGGGTGACTGTCCGCGAGGGGAGAAAAGAAGACTTGCTGGAAGTCTGGAAATTATTTTTGGAGACTGCTACGCGAAACAAATTCAGCCTGCATCCGCAGAATTATTACTGGCAGATGCTTGAAAGCTTGCCACCCAAGCATCTCAAAATTTTGATCGCGGAATACAAAGGCCAGATGCTTGCGGCTATGCTTGTAACTTTGTTCAGCGATGCCGCAACTTATTTGCATGGCGGCTCGGGCAATCAAATGAAAGAAGCTATGGCGCCGTATCTTCTGCACTGGGAAGCCATCAATTTGGCCAAAGATTTAGGATACAAACTTTACGACTTCGGCGGGGTCGCCCCGGCCGAAAAACAGGACCATTCTTGGGCCGGCGTTTCGCGCTTCAAAAAAAGCTTTGGGGGATTCGGAGTCGATTATCCCGGCGCTTACGATTTAGTTTTCTCCCCGGTTTGGTATAATGTTTATAAACAAGCTCGTTTAGTTCGCAGGTTAGTAATAAGTAATAAGTAATTAGTAATAAGCATTCGTATTCTAATTACTCCTTACTAACCTCTTATTACTATTCTCATGCAGTACAAAATCGCGGTTTCTGGCTCGGCAGAAAACAACTGCGCGCCAGGAGCCTTCAAAAAAGCTTATGAAGTCGGCCGGCAGGTTGCTCTGCAGGGTGCCGTGCTTTTGACTGGGGCGACCATTGGCGTGCCTGCCTGGGCCACGAGGGGAGCCAAGTCCGTCGGGGGCATTTCGATTGGGCTTTCTCCGGCAGTCTCACGCAGTGCCCACGTTAACACTTATCATCTGCCGACAGCCTACATGGACCTGATTATCTACACCGGCTTTGATTATTCCGGGCGCAACATGCTCATGACCCGCGCGGCTGATGCCGTGATAGTTGTTTGTGGAAGAATCGGCACTATCAATGAATTTACCACTGCCTTTGAGGAAAAAAGAATAATTGGGGTTTTGACTGGCACGGGTGGAACGGAAACGGAAATCGACGATATTTTGAAAGCCGCTAAACGAGGCCGAAGAAATATTGTCTTCGAAAGCGAGCCCAAGAAGCTTGTACAAAAAGTTCTTAAGCTGGTTAGATTGCACGACCGCCACAAAAAGGAAGTCGAGCGGCACAAAGAGGTGGCCTAGCAGAAAAAGGTTATACTCAGATATAGCATAAATCGCCCTTCGGGCGGTTTTTTGGTATCATGACTTAGCAATATGTGGCTGAAGAATATCGCTAAGAAAATCGTTGGGAAAAAACTGGTGTCGATTTATCACTTCCATCTCGCCAGGTTGGCGGCTTTGGTTTACGGTTTCCCGTCACGGAAACTGATTGTTGTCGGCGTCACCGGGACCAATGGCAAAAGCACCACGGCTAATTTGCTTGCCAAAATTCTGGAGGAAGCGGGCAATAAAGTGGCAGTGACCTCAACCATTAACTTCAAAATCGGGGAGAAAGACAAGCTCAATGACCAAAAAATGACCATGCCAGGAAGATTTTTTCTTCAGCGATTTTTGCGGCAGGCGGTTCAGGCCGGCTGTCAATACGCCATAATCGAAACGTCGTCCGAAGGAGTTGCCCAGCATCGGCACATCGGTATTCATTATGACGCGTTGGTATTTACCAATTTGACTCCGGAGCATTTGGAAGCGCATGGCGGATTTGAAAATTACAAAGCGGCCAAACTGACATTGTTTGAGTACTTAGAAAAACTGCCGTATAAAATGTTAAATGGCCAGCAGGTAGAAAAAGTCATCGTTGCCAATGCCGACGATCCATATTTTCCCGAATTCGTGAATTTCAAGGTTGACCGTATAGTCAGCTTTGGCAAAAATTCCAGCGCTCAGGTACAAGGCAGTAATTTGACGATTGAACCCAAGGGGATTTCCTTTGAGGTCGACAATCTTTCGTTCCGATTGCAGCTCAAAGGCCAGTTCGATTTTTACAATGCGCTGGTTGCAATCGCCGCAGCCGAGGCATTTGGTGTGGGTTTAGACACATGCAAAAAAGCTTTGGAAAAAATTCCCAATGTTCCGGGACGCATGGAGGTTATCCAATCCCAACCCTTTACAATTGTAGTTGATTATGCCTACGAACCAGAAGAGATGCGGCAGGTGTACGAAACGATTAGCAGATGGAAGCCAGACAGAGTGATTCAGGTTCTCGGCCCAAGCGGCGGCGGACGTGACAAGGCCCGCATTTCGATATTGGGCGAGATGGCCGGCAAATTTGCGGCAGTGGTCTTTATTACAACCGATGACCCCTATGACGACGACCCCGCAGTAATCGGCAGGCAAATGTTCGAAGGGGCTTCGAAAAGCGGCAAGCAGGCCAACATGAATTTATTTCTGGAGTTGGACCGCAGGGAAGCGATTGCTTTGGCTCTCAAGCGGGCGCAACCGGGCGACCTGGTCCTAATCACCGGCAAGGGCTCTGACCAAAAAATGGCAGTGAAAGGCGGCTATGTCCCTTGGGATGACCGGCAGGTAGTTAGGGAACAATTAGCGAAATTATGATTCTTTTTATTGATACAACTGATAATGATTTCGTGAGAATCGGATTGGTCAGGAATAGTAAGTTTATTACCAAACAATGGCAAACCAGAAAGTTGTCAGAAACTTTGATGCTAGAAATTAAAAAATTTTTGTCTCGGCAAAAAGTTAATTTCCAGGATATAAAAAGGATTGTGGTGGTAGTCGGGCCTGGATTTTTCAGCCGGACCAGAACCGGGGTCGCTACGGCCAACGCCTTGGCTTTTGCTCTCGCCATTCCGGTCGCGGGTATCAAGCAGAACCAAATTCCAAAGGACCCTTTGAAGTTCAACCGTTTGAAATACAAAAACTCAGTCCTTCCGTATTACGAAAAAGCTCCCAATATAACCAAGCCAAAACGCCGATGACGTTGACTGTTTATTTGTCGGTTTTAAAAAATACCAACTTCACCAAACTTTGGGTCTCTCAAGTCTGCTCCCAGCTGACTAATTTTTTGTTAAGCTTCGCGATACTGATTAAAGCCTTCCGCTTGACCGAATCTTCAGCTTCGGTTTCGATTATTTTGGTTGCGTTCGGCCTGGCAACCTTGCTTTTCGGCGCTTTTGCCGGAGTTTATGCTGATCGCTTTGATCGAAAATGGATTTTGACCATCATCAATTTTTCGCAGGCAATAATCGTGCTGGTTTTTTTGTTTTATGAAAATAACTTTTGGGCTTTGGCTTTGCTGACTTTCGTGTATTCAGCGCTTAATCAATTTTATTTGCCAGCCGAAGCGCCCTCAATCCCCGATTTGGTTTCAAAAGACGAGCTATTGGTGGCCAACGGCTACTTTGCCTTTACCACACACGCCTCGATGCTCTTGGGTTTTGCTCTGGCCGGCCCCATGGTGGCGTTCGGCGGATTCAAAGCCCCGTTCATCGTCGGTTTCGTACTTCTGCTCATAGCGGGGACCGCGACCTTGCTTCTGCCTTCATTGAAGCCGAAAAGTTCTCATCCCGGTTTTCTGAAAAACGTTTGGCCGGACTTCCGGGACGGGCTGAGATATTTTACGGGCCACAAAGTTTTGCATTTCCCTCTGGTCGCTTTGATTTTTGCGCAAATAATAAATGGTATGCTTATCACGCTGGCCCCGGCCTTGGTCGACAAGCTGCTTGGCATCAACCTTGAAAAAGGGACGTTCTTCGCGATTGCGCCGCTGGGTTTGGGAGTAATTACCGGAGCATTAATTCTTGGCTACGAATCAAGAATACTTGACCGCCATAACATGATTATTACAGGTTTCATCGGCAAGGGGTTGGCCCTAGCCTCGCTTGCTGCAATTGCATTTTTCCCCAGCCGTTTGACTTTTTACGTAGTTGCCGCTTTCGTCGCCGGCATTTTTAACGCCCATATTTTTTCTCCAGCCCATTCAATCATGCAGTCCGAAGCCGTAGACTCTCACCGCGGGCGGGTTTATGCCGCCCTTTACGTTTTACTGCAAGCGGCCGCCACTCTTCCCAGTTTTATTGCAGGAATCATGGCCGACAGTTTCAGCCTGCAAGTCGTCTTCTTGGGCATGGGATTGATGCTGCTTTTTGCCGCAGCCCTCTTGACAAAGTTTTGGGGATGGTTAAGATATAAACGTGGTATATAATTTAATAAATTAACCGGAAGGACGGCGCTCTTTTTGTCTATGCAAAAAGAGAATGTTTTTATGTCCCCAAAAGCGAAAAGCCCCAATTTAAGCCTTGATTTTAGCAGGAAGCAGACCAAGGTCAGCAAACGGACTTCATTCACCCCTTTTCACGAAGTCATGGAGATGCCCAACCTTATCGAAGTCCAACTGGCTTCTTATCAGTGGTTTTTGCAACAAGGGCTCGCCGAGCTCTTTTCCGAAATCAACCCAATTAAAGATTTCACCGGTAAGAATTTTGAACTAGTCTTTGGCAATTATTTTTTGGATAAGCCCAAGTATGACGAAAAAACCGCCAAGGAGCGTAACACTACTTTCGAAGCCCCTTTGTACGTTTCAGCCAAACTGATAAACAAGGCGACCGGAAAAACCAAGACTCAAGATGTTTATATCGGCGACTTTCCCCTCATGACGCCTCGCGGGACTTTTGTGATTAATGGTGTGGAACGAGTAGTCGTTTCTCAGCTAGTGAAATCCCCAGGCGTATTTTTTATGGCCGAAACCGCGCGCGGCCGCAACTGGTATGGAGCAAAAATTATTCCCAACCGCGGCGCTTGGCTGGAAATTGAAACCGACATCAACGGCGTCATCAGCGTAAAAATCGACCGCAAGCGAAGAATTCCGGTAACCGCCCTGTTTCGAGTTTTTGGTTTTACCTCCGACGAAGAAATTCTTTCCGCTTTTACGGAAGTCGATACCAACCCCGATCTCCGCTACATTCAAAATACGCTTGATAAAGACCCGTCCAAGAACGCCGACGAGGGCTTTAAGGAAGTTTATAAGCGCATCCGTCCGGGGGATTTGGCGACCGCCGATAATGCCCGCTCCCTGATTGAGGCCATGTTTTTTCATGCCGATCGTTATGACCTTTCGGAGGTCGGCCGGTATAAATTAAATCAGCGCCTCAACATCAAGGACCGGCAGGACCGGATTTTGACCAAAGAAGATTTGGCGCAAATCATCAGTGAGGTCGTCCGGCTCAACAACAGCCAAGGCCCTTGGGACGACATCGACCACCTTTCCAACCGCAGGGTTCGCGCGGTCGGGGAACTGATTCAGGGCAAATTCCGCGTTGGGCTGGCCCGCATGGCGCGCATCGTCAAAGACCGCATGAGTTTGGCTGACGTCGAAACCGTCACTCCGGCCCAGCTCATCCACGTTCGCCCGATTGTCGCAGTCATCCAAGAGTTTTTTTCATCTTCCCAGCTGTCCCAGTTTATGGATCAGACCAACCCGCTGGCTGAATTGGAGCATAAGCGAAGACTTAGCGCCATGGGCCCTGGGGGACTGTCCCGCGAGCGGGCCGGTTTTGAAGTCCGGGACGTGCACCGCAGTCACTACGGCCGGCTTTGCCCCATCACCACACCAGAGGGTCCGAACATAGGCTTGGTGGCGCATTTGGCTTCCTATGCCCGCTTAAACGACTATGGATTTATCGAAACGCCTTACCGCAAAGTGGTGAAAGATGAATCAGGGCGGCGGCGGGTGACCAACCAAATCGAATATCTTGACGCTTACGAAGAAGAGCATGTTATCATCGCTCAGGCCACCACAGCGTTCGATAAAGACGGCTACTTTTTGGAAGAGCGAGCCTCAGTCCGGGTGCACGCCGAACCTTCCATTGCCGCAACAAAGGACATTGATTACATGGAGGTTTCTCCAAAGCAGATTATTTCCGTGACCACTTCTTTAATTCCTTTTTTGGAGCACGATGACGCAAACCGCGCGTTGATGGGTTCCAACATGCAGCGGCAGGCCGTGTCCTGCATTAAGCCTGAATCTCCGGTGGTCGGCACGGGAGTCGAGGCCAAAGCCGCTTATGATTCCGGCCAGGTCGCGATTGCGGAGACTGGCGGCGTTGTAACTTCGGTCAGCGGCGAAAAAATCGTGATTGCGGACAATAACAACAAGAAGAAAGAATATTTGCTTCAGAAATTCATCCGGTCCAACACTTCCACGTCGATTAACCAGCATCCGATTGTCCGCAAGGGCCAGATTGTAAAGGCAGGAGAGGTTCTGGCCGACGGGGCGGCGATTGAAAACGGAGAGTTGGCTTTGGGCCAAAATTTGCTGGTCGGTTTTATGTCCTGGGAGGGCGGCAACTACGAAGATGCGATTTTGATTTCGTCCCGGGTGGTGGAAGAGGACCGCTATTCTTCCATTCACATTGAAGATTTTAAAGTTGACGTCCGCGATACCAAATTGGGGCCGGAAATTATCACCCGCGACATTCCCAACGTTGGGGAAGAAAAGCTGAAGGACCTGGACGAAAATGGAATAATCAGGATTGGCGCCCAGGTCAAAGCCGGCGACATTTTGGTCGGGAAAATCACTCCCAAAGGGGAAACCGATTTAACGGCGGAAGAAAAGTTGCTGCGAGTCATTTTCGGCGAAAAATCCCGCGACGTCAAAGACACTTCCCTAACCCTGCCTCATGGCGAATACGGCAAAGTCGTCCATATCCGGGAATTTTCGAGAGAGCAGGGGGACAAGCTTCCTTCGGGGGTCATTCGGTCAATCCAGGTTTCGATCGCGGTTTTGCGCAAAATCCAGGTTGGCGACAAGATGGCCGGCCGCCACGGCAACAAAGGAGTCATTTCGCAGGTAATTCCAGTGGAAGACATGCCGTTCGATGCCTCCGGCACGCCGGTAGACATCATTCTCAACCCCCTGGGCGTTGCAAGCCGCATGAACATTGGGCAGATTCTTGAAACTCATTTAGGCTTGGCCGCGAAAAAGTTGGGATACAAAGTCGCTTCTCCGGCCCTGGACGGGGTGCCCGAAAATGTGATTAAGCAAGAGCTTAAGAAAGCCGGCTTTCCTGAAGACGGAAAGTTGGTGCTGTATGACGGCAAGAGCGGCGAACCGTTTGCCGAGAAAGTTACAGTCGGGATTATTTACATGCTGAAGCTTCACCATTTGGTGGACGACAAGATGCACGCGCGCTCCACCGGCCCTTATTCCTTGATTACCCAGCAGCCCTTGGGCGGCAAGGCTCAATTTGGCGGCCAGCGATTTGGAGAAATGGAAGTCTGGGCCTTGGAAGGGTACGGCGCGGCCCACACCCTCCAGGAAATGTTGACCATTAAATCCGACGATGTGGTCGGCAGGGCTAAAACCTATGAATCGATAGTTAAGGGCGAGCCGATTAAAAAGCCGAATGTCCCCGAATCGTTCCGCGTCTTGGTCAAAGAACTGCAGTCGCTGTGTTTGAATGTCGAACTGATTGGGGAAAAAGTAGCTGAAGCCGCTGAAGATAAAGCTGGAGAAATCAGGGAGCTCGTTACCAGCGACAGGCCGGAGCCGGAGAAAATTGCGGTAGCTGAAGACAAAGGCAAGAAGAGAAAAAACAAGAGATAACTATGCTGCAAGCCACCGAAGAATTCAAAGCGGTACGACTGAAGCTCGCTTCCCCCGAGGATATTTTGAATTGGTCCTATGGAGAAGTCACCAAACCGGAAACGATAAATTACCGGACCCAGCGCCCCGAAAAAGACGGCTTGTTTGATGAAAAAATCTTCGGGCCGATCAAGGACTGGGAGTGTTACTGCGGAAAATACAAGCGAATCCGATACAAGGGCATTATCTGCGATAAGTGCGGCGTGGAAGTCACGAGAAGCTCGGTCCGGCGGGAAAGAATGGGCCACATCAAATTGTCTTCGCCCGTGACGCACATCTGGTTTTTGCGCGGCGTGCCTTCCCGCATCGGTTTGATCTTAGACCTTTCGGTGCAGGAGCTGGAGAAGGTCGTTTATTTTGCCTCTTATATCATCGTCAACGTCGACGACGAGGCCCGGGCGGCGATTTTGGAGCAGATAGAACGCGAGTTTAAAAGCAAGAAAAAAGAAATCGAGGTCAGGTACGAAGCGCTGATCAACCAAGCCAGAAAACAGGAATCAGCAATCAGCAAACAGGACAAGGACTTAAAAGAAGCCACGGAAGACGCCGAAGTTGTGCGGCTTCGCGATATGTTGACGCGCGAGCTTGAGCATCTGGAATCCATTCGGGAGCTTGCCCGCTCCGAGCTTAAGTCCATCAAGAAGTACCAAATTATTTCGGAGTTGGAATACCGCGACTTGTCGCTTAAGTATGGCCCGGTGTTTCAGGCCGGCATCGGCGCCTTTGCCATCAAGCAGCTGCTGGAAGAAGTTGATTTGGACGAGCTCCATACGCAACTGCGCGAAGACGTTGCGAATTCCGAAGGGGTGAACAAGCGGAAATTGGTCCGCCGGCTGAAGCTCGTTAAATCGATGATTAAGTCGGGCATCCGCCCGGAGTGGATGATTATCAATAATCTGCCGGTCATCCCGCCGGACCTTCGGCCCATGGTCCAGCTGGACGGCGGCCGTTTTGCAGCTTCTGACCTTAACGATTTATATAGGCGGGTAATAAATAGAAATAACCGGCTGAAAAAACTTTTGGAGATTGGGGCGCCTGAGGTCATCACGCGAAATGAAAAACGCATGCTCCAGGAAGCGGTGGACGCGCTGGTTGATAATTCAATCCGCCACGGCAAGGAGGTCACGGCTTCGACGGGACAGAAAAGAAAACTGCGCTCTTTGGCTGACATGCTTAAGGGCAAACAAGGCCGGTTCCGCCAGAATCTTTTGGGTAAGCGCGTGGACTACTCCGGGCGCTCGGTTATCGTCGGCGGGCCTAGTTTGAAACTTCACCAATGCGGCCTGCCTAAAAAAATGGCTTTGGAGCTCTTCAAGCCTTTTGTTATTTCCAAGCTTATCCAAAGAGAATACGCTCACAACGTGCGCTCGGCCAATCGCTTGATTGAGCAGGGGGTAACGCAGGTCTACGATATTTTGGAAGAGGTGACTAAGGGCCACTACGTGCTGCTAAACCGCGCTCCGACTCTGCACCGCCTTGGCTTCCAGGCTTTCTTGCCGGTTCTTATCGAAGGCAAGGCCATTCAGGTTCATCCTTTGGTCTGCCCGGCCTTCAACGCCGACTTTGACGGCGACCAGATGGCTGTCCACGTCTCGCTGACCGCTAGCGCTCAGGAGGAAGCAAAAAACATCATGCTTTCCTCAAAAAATCTGCTCAAGCCGGCTTCCGGCGAGCCGATTATGGGCCCCAACCAGGATATGGTCTTGGGCTGCTACTGGCTGACCAAAACCAAGCCCAACGAGAAAGGCGAGGGAAAAATTTTTGGCAGCAGCGACGAAGCGATTTTGGCGTACCGCTCCGGAATTGTTTCCTTGAAGGCGAAAGTCAAAATTCGTCTGGACGAAGAGTGGGGCAGTCCGGGCTTGGTGGAAACTTGCGTCGGCCGGATTTTGTTTAACGAGATATTGCCCAAAGAGATGCGCTTCCTAAACGAAGCCATGGACAAAAAGCGTTTGTCCCAGGCGGTAGCGATATGTTACAGGGATCATGGCATTGAACGAACGGCAGTCTTGCTTGATGACATCAAAAGGCTTGGTTTCCAATACGTCACCAAATCGGGAATTTCTTGGGGCATGGACGATTTGCGCGTGCCCGCGATAAAAGCCGAATTGCTTAAGAAGGCTGACGAGGAAGTCTTAAAGACCTTCGAACAGCATCAGCAGGGGCTTTTGACCTCGTCAGAACGCTACAACCGCGTGATTGAAATTTGGGCCGAGGTTCGCGACCGGATCACCGAAGCCATCACGACCACGCTTGATGAGTACGGCACGGTGTATCAGATGGTTAATTCCGGAGCCAGGGGTTCGGTCTCCCAGATCGCCCAGATGGCCGGAATGAAAGGGCTGGTCACTAATCCGGCGGGAGAGGTTATTGAACTGCCGGCCCGCGATTCGTTCAAAGAAGGCCTAAACATTTTGGAATACTTCATTTCCACCCATGGCTCGCGCAAAGGTATGACGGATACGGCGCTAAGGACCGCCGACGCCGGCTACCTGACCCGCCGCTTGGTGGATGTCGCGCAAGACATAGTCATAAACGCCCAAGACTGCGCAGTACCGTCCGGCCGCCTAATCACCCGGGCTTCTTCCGAGGCTTTGGGCCGGCCGCTTCCTCGGCGCATCTTTGGCCGCGTGGCCGCTTCTGACGTGAAAGATCCTTCAGGTAAAGTCATAGTCAAAGCCGGGGCTTACATTGATGACGAGGCCGCCGAATTGATAGATAAATCGCAAGTTTCCGAGGTCGAAGTCCGGACCGTGCTTCGCTGCACCCTGCACCGCGGGGTTTGCGCGCGCTGCTACGGCTTTGATCTTGGCTTCAACCGTCCAGTCGAACAAGGCTCGGCAGTGGGAATAGTGGCAGCCCAGGCGATTGGTGAGCCGGGGACGCAGCTGACCATGCGGACCTTTCATACTGGCGGCGTTGCCGGCTTGGATATTACGCAGGGTCTGCCCAGAGTGGAAGAGTTGCTTGAAGCCAGAGAACCAAAAGGCCAAGCTGCGCTTGCCGAGATAGACGGTTATGTCCGGTCCATCAAAATTTCCCCCAAAGAATCAGTGGTCAGAATCGAAGCCAAGGACACGGCCAAAGATGAATATTTGCTGGAAGCGCCGAAGAATGCAAAGCTCCAGCTGGAAGATGGTGAAAACGTGGCCGCCGGCGATCCCTTGTTTGTCGACAAAAAAGGAGAGGCGGTGAAGGCCAAGGCGGCCGGAATTGTAAAAATCGAAGGCGAAAAGCTGGTGGTGATTAGGGAGTCCGAGAATTTCAAAGAGTACGCGGTTCCCGCCGGCTTGGGTGTAATAGTCAAAGAAGGCGATTTGGTCAGCAAAGGACAAGCCTTAACCGAAGGCAACCTTAATCTGCACCAACTGTTCCATTTGAAGGGAATCGAAGTTTGTCAGGACTACATCATCAAAGAAGTTCAGCAGATTTACGCTTCCCAGGGCCAGAACGTCAATGAAAAGCATATCGAAATAATCGTCAGGCAGATGTTTTCCAAAGTCCGGATCGCCGAGTCAGGCGATACCGAGCTGACCCTGGGCGATATCATCGATAAAGCCAAACTGCCGATGGCCGGGGCCAAGCTTAGTCAGAAGCAAAAACCGCCGGAGGTTGAGCAGCTGCTCATGGGCATTACCAAATCATCCTTGAATACGGAATCGTTTTTGGCCGCGGCATCCTTCCAGGAAACCACCCGGGTCCTAATCGAAGCCGCGGTCACGGCCAAAACCGATTACCTGCGAGGGTTGAAGGAAAACGTGATTATCGGCAAGCTTATCCCGGCTGGCACGGGCTACCGGCCCGAGGCCTTAGGAGAAAAAGAAGCCGCTGAGACGGCTGATAACTGGACATAAGTGCTCGGGCTAGGTCGCAAATCAGAGCCGACGGGTCCTGCCGCGATTTACCCCACCAGTGCTCACTGTCGTTGCGCGCTGTCGGGGTCCCCAAATCGCGTCACCCGTCGGCAGCCAGTCTTTGCGACTAGCCCTCGCTGAGGAAAAATAATATGAAATCCTGGATTAAGACAATAGTCATATTAGTGGCAGTTGTAGTAGGCGTTGCTGGCTACCTGCTGCTGGCCAACCGCACCCAAGACAACGGACAAACACCCTCAGAGCAGACTCAAGCCGAAGTAGTAATCGAAACGCCTCAGCGCGGCGATTTGGTCAAAAGTCCCCTTGCTGTCAAAGGCAAAGCCAAGGGCATTTGGTTTTTTGAAGCCAATCTTCCGGTAACGCTTAAGGACCAGAATGGGAAAATTCTGGCGCAAAAGGGATTTCAGGCCAAAGGTGAGTGGATGACCGAAGATTATGTTGAGTTTGAAGACACTTTGACCTTTGCCGCTCCCACGACCGAGTTCGGAGTGTTGGTTATCGAGAATGATAATCCTTCTGGGCTTAAAGAATTTGAAAAATCATTCGCCGTGCCTGTGAGGTTTAAGTGACTGTTGACATTTAAATACAGTAGACATACAATCATTGTATATGAAAACGCGGGCTTTTAATATTGCCTTGCCTCAAGAACTGGTGCAAAAGATAGATGAGGCCGCTCGAAAAGAATATCGCAATCGCAGCGAATTTATCCGCGAGGCGGTTTTGTTTCGTTTACAAGATTTGAAAAGTTGGGAAAGAATTTTTCAAGCGGGGAAACAGGCTGGAAAAAAGCTGAGGATTAAAAGCGAAGCGGATGTTGACAAGATAGTATACGCATATCGCCATGGCCGAAAATCCAAAAAAGGTCGTAATTGATACCAATGTTCTGGTGTCGGCGATCGTCTATGGCGGCAATCCAAGGAAGATTTTATCCCAGCTTTCAGCGAGAGAAATTTCGGCCGTAACCTCTGCCATTCTTTTGGCTGAATTGACCGATGTTTTGGCAAAGAAATTCAACTTTAACCGTGATGACATCCTGCTTATCGAAAGGCAAATCAAAAGACATTTTATTTTAGTTTATCCGCAGAAAACTGTTGATGTTTTGCCGGATAATAACCCAGACAATCGTGTTTTAGAAGTTGCCTCCGAAGGAGATTGTGACTATATTATTACCGGAGACAAGGAACTGTTGCGGCTGAAGTTTTGGAATAGTATTGAAATTTTAACTGCGTCAGAATTCTATGAAAAATTGTACATGGAGAAAAATAATTGATTTCAAAGAGATTAAACAAGGCGGCGTTGATATAAGAACCTGCTTGTCTAACAAATGGTGTAATTACACCAAAAGTTAGAATAGGCCCTTATGCGCCGCATCCAGACTTTCCAGATGAAGAAAAATAAAAGAGACGCGTTAGCGGCTCTTTTTAAATTTTATCTAGGCAGCCAATCCTAATTCCTCTTCCGGCGGCTGGGCAGCTTGAATGCGCGCTTCGATTCTTCGCCGAAGCATGGGGTCGACCGAAGTTAAATTCAATTCTTTGAGCAGCGGCAGAGCTTGCAGAGGTTTATTTGGGTCAGAGACCTCGGTTCTGAGCTGCTCCAAAAATTTCTCGGAAAAAAATTGTCGCGCCAGCTCCTGGAAATCGGAGCGTGCTAGATCTTCGCCCTCCAATTTGCCACGCAACATTGCCTGCCAAACCGTCTGAGGCGAAACCCCAGTCTCTCGTGACAAATGGTCAATCATGATCTCAACCAAACTTATTTCCAAGTCATAAACTTTGTGGCGATGATCATCCGCGAACAGTGCTTTGAGCTTTTCTGTATTCGCCCGGTCTACAAAATCAGGATGGGCCTGCAGATATTCCAGCACGATTACACGCGACCGTTTCTCATTCAGTCCTTCCTCGAGTATGTCATAAGTGTCGTATTCCTCCGATACATCCTCATCGTTTGCATGATACAAGCTATAGCCGCGGCGGAGCAGATAATTTGGACTGTCACCTTCCTCGCCAAACATTCCGGTACAGTCACTTTTGGAAACGGCGTGCCCTTCTTCGTGGACCACAAACCACAGCCATAACAGTTCAGCTGGGAGTTGCCATCGTTTGGCGTGATTACGCAGTACGTCGGGATTCGCAAGTATGTGGTTGTCAGTGACCGAATAAAGTCCCTGGTGATCCAAAGTGCGGTCAACTGTAAACATCTCGGCGGGAATAAAATTCAAACTGTTTGGGTCAATATCAGTATGGATTAGGTCTCTGCCAAATCGATGCTTGAGCCATTCGAAATCAATTTTTGCCAGTACCTGCTCCATTTCCGGGTCACGCTCAGATTCGTGGATTTCTTTACGGACTTTTGACTCGCGTGCCGCTATTATCCCAGGGTCATCAGGCAAGCCTTGTAAATTGTAATATTCTCGACTCCGTCTCATGGCCATTTTTGTATCATCAGTAAATCTTCATGCGTCAACTGCCAGACGGTTTCGGTCACGAAGGGCATGAACGGATGTAGAAGTTTTAATTGGGTTTCCAGCGCAGTTTTAAGCATAAGTTGGGCTGACGCTCTGGTTTTTTCGTCAGCCAGTTTGGACTTGGATTCTTCGATGATTTTGTCGGCAAAGGTATGCCAGAAGTAATGGTAGAGGTCTTCGGCCGCATGGGCAAAGTCGAATTTTTCGAGCTGTTTCGTGATGCTTTTAACGAGAGAATCAAGCTCTTCGAGAATTTTTTTATCCGCAGGCAATAACGCCCCCGCTTTGGGTTGGGCTTTTTTACCCAGCCCCCGGCGGCTGGTGAGGGAGGAAGTTTCTCTTAATTTAAGAGGGGGTTGGGGGGAGTTATAATCCTCGGTGTTTTGCAGCACAAACCTTGCCGCATTCCAAATTTTGTTGGCAAAATTGCGATAACCCTTGACTTTCATTTCATCATACTTACTGTCATTGCCAGGGCCCACGCCGACAACGAGAGCCATACGCAATGCATCTGCTCCATATTTTTGGATGACTTCTACGGGGTCAATGCCGGTACCCTGCGATTTGCTGAATTTTTTGCCTTCAATGTTGCGAACCATGCCGTGCAAATAAACGACTTGAAAAGGAACTTCTCCCAGAAGAAACGTGCTCATTAGAATCATTCTAGCCACCCAGAAGAACAGGATTTCATACCCCGGCGCCATGACGGAGGTGGGGTGGAAGGTTTTCAAATCTTGTATTTCTTTGGGCCATCCCAAAGTAGAGAAAGTCCAAAGCGCAGATGAAAACCAGGTGTCGAGCGTATCTTCGTCTTGCGTCCAGCCATCTTCTTTTGGAGGTTCGATATCGCAATAGATTGTAGTACCTTTATACCAAACTGGAATTCGATGACCGTACCAAAGCTGGCGGCTGATGTTCCAGTCGCGCAGATTGTCTATCCAGTTAAAATAAACTTTTTCAAAGCGTTCGGGCAGGATCTTAACCCCACCGCTTCTTACGGCATTGTGCATTAACTGCTTCAGGCTTGTCTTTTTGCCATTTCTTTCGAATTCTTTGTTGACATCCACGAACCATTGCAGCTTGGGCAGAGGTTCGATAACCCCGCTGCTTCTCTCGGCTGTCGCGATGTTCATATCTATGTCTTCGGTTTTTTCCAGCAGGCCATTTTCTTTCAGCCAGCTGACTATTATCTCGCGCGCTTCTTTGGTTTTTTTCCCGGCCACCAGCGCGCCTGCCGCTTCAATCATGCGGGCATATTCATTGATGACCTGAACAGGCTTAAGATTTTGCCTAAGTGCTATTTCATAGTCGGTAATGCTGTGGGCTGGAGTCACGCCCACAGCGCCTGTGCCGAATTCCGGGTCGACTGTATCGTCAGCCACGATTTTTATGTTCAATTTGGTTCCGGCGAATTCGACTTCATATTCTTTGCCGATGAATTTTTTGTACCGTTTGTCCTTTGGGTTGACAGCCACGGCCACGTCGCCGACCTTGGTTTCGGGTCTGGTGGTGGCAATGGCAATCGGGAAATCTTTGGAATATTTGAAGGTATAAAGTTGGCCTTTTTCGGTTTTATGCACGACCTCGTCGTCGGAAACGGATGTTTGGCCTTTCGGGTCCCAGTTGATAACGCGGGTGCCGCGGTAGATAAGCCCTTCATCGTACATTTTTTTAAACGCCGTGCGCACCGCCAGATTGCGCGGCTCGTCAAAAGTGAACGCCTCGCGCGACCAATCCGCCGAAGCGCCTATGGTCCTGAGCTGCTTTTGGATAGTGCCCCGACTTGCGTCCACGAACTCCTCGACTTTTTTGACAAAAGCTTCGCGACCGATATCATGCCGATTTTTACCTTCTTCTTTGATCAGAATTTTTTCTACTTTGGTATTGGTCGCAATTGCGGCATGGTCCGTTCCCGGGAGCCAAAGGGTCTTATCTCCCTTCATCCGATGATAGCGTGTCAAAATATCCTGGATCGAGGTCTCAAATGCATGACCGATATGAAGCGTGCCCGTGGCATTGGGGGGAGGCATCATAATCGTGAACGGCTCGCCTTCGAGATTGTCCGGGTTGAAATATCCCGATGATTCCCACAGTTTGTACACATTTGGCTCGCCGGCTTGATTATAGTGCTTAGGGATGTTTTGCATAGTAAATTAGTAACAAGAAACAAGAAATAAGATTGCTAATTCTTTTTATTTTGTATCAGCTTTGAGAGCATTTTTTGAACTTCAGTCAATAAACTTATCGCTTTTGTGTAGTCGATTTTGGGATACCTGTCGCGGCAAATGATTAATTGTGTTTCTAACTCGCAACTGGAAGCATAAGCGATTTCTAAAAAGCGAATAAATTCCATTTTTCTATTTCGAGACCAGCCCTCAGCGATGTTCGAGGGAATTGAAATAGCACAGCGAAGCATTTGAGCTAAAAGAATAAACTGCTCTTGTTTAGGCAGTAAGTCCCCAATATCATAAATTAACTTTACCAGCTCAATCGATTTTCGCCAAACAATCAAATCTTTATACCCTGCGTAAGCCATAGTTTGTTCTAATTACTTGTCTCTATTTTCTAATTACTAATAGCTCACCACAGGACCGGCTGCAATGCCGTAGTTTTGCTATCGTAGTATTTATAATTATTACCGCCTTCTTGTTTGGCCTGGTACAAAGCGTCATCGGCGTTGTTGAGCAGCACGTTGGCCGTGGCCCCGTCTTTGGGAAAGGTGCTGATGCCAATGGAAAAGGTCAGATACAATTCAAATTTATTGGACAGCTTGAACGGGTCTTGGAAAGTTGCTTGAATGCGCTCAATGACCTGGTCAACTTGTTTGAAGGATACCAGGCTCGTCAACAAAACCACGAATTCGTCCCCGCCAAAGCGCGAAACCGTGTCGCTGCGCTTGATATTTTTTTTGAGCCTTTGCGCGACCTGTTTGAGCAGCTGGTCACCCATCAAATGCCCCAAAGCGTCATTTATCAATTTGAAGCGGTCAAGGTCCATGAATAAAACAGCAAATTTTTTATGTTCTTTCTGGCCGCTCCTGATGGAAGCGTTTAATTTCTTGGTAAAAAGAGGCCGGTTGGGAAGTCCTGTGAGGCTGTCATGGAACGCCGCATGCCTGATTTTCTTCTCGCCTTTTTTTATTTCCCTCAAATCACGGAAGATGGCCAAAAGATGCGGACTTTGTCCGGGCAGGTTGACGTACTGCAGCGACATTTCAGCGGGGATTTTCCGGTTGGCCGGCGAAGTTAAGGTGACTTCAAAAATCGAAGAAGGTATTTTTTGGCTGACAATGCGGTTAAGCCGTTTTTGGAAAATTTTTTGAAACGAAGAGTGAATGATTTTGTTGATTTGAGCATTTGTCAGTTGGGATTTTTTGAGACCTGTCTGGTCCAGCAAGCTTTTATTCAAATAAGATACTCGCCGGGAAATAGGGTCAAAAATCAACAGGGGTTCGGGCGTGTTATCAAGCGTATGTTTAATATCACGCAGATTGTGGTGCAGTCGGCTTAGAGCTATAGCCTGAGCTGTGGCGTTGCCCAGGGCTGCGCTGAGACTTTTTTCTTCTTGAGTAAAGTTGTGATTTTTTTTAAAACAAAGAATAATGTTGCCGTAGGTATGCGTTCTATAGGAAATTGGAAGAATCACGTAGCTCTTAACATAAGGCTGAATCGGACTTCCGGGCCTTCTCAGACGTGCTGCAAAAAAAGGAGCCTTGGTCCGAAGGACTTTGTAGTTTAATCCTTCTTTATTAGGGGAGGGCGGCTGGTAGGGCAGCCCTTTCGTTTTATAGGCCAATTTAAATTTACTCCCAGTGTTTGATTTAAACCAAGCAAACCCAAAGTCCGCATTTAGGATTCTAAGTCCTGTATTGGTAAATTTTTTAATTATTCTCGCTTCGTCTTTAATGCCTAAAGATTCAAGAGTAGTCAGATTTATAAGCGCAATTTTGTCTAAAATGGATGGCTTTGAAATTTTCATATTATGTAAGAAAACTGCAGGCAGGAAGAACAAGGCTTCCCGCCTGGTTAAACGGCACTGAAGGTCCAGGCTGCGATGGTCTTGTAACCATCGTAGTAGGAGTGTGTCGCCCGGTTGTGCGCTTTGATTTTGCGTCCAGCGCCCCGGGAGAGATTGACCACGACCTGGCGGACCGTCACTGGCTGGCTGTGAACTCGGCTGGCGCTTGGGTTGTCGTCCGCAAACGCCTGGATGACGATGACCTCACACTGCTTGTTTGGATCGGCTTCTGCCGACAAGAACCGCTTGCCGATCTTCTGCAGCACCCGCTTTCTGGCCCGTTTACTCAAGCAGATGAGAATCCGGGTGAGATCAATGAGCAATACCGTGTTCGGGCTTTCATATTCATCGATGACCCGTTCCATTTCCGCTTCGTAAACCGAGAGAATGCGGATGTTGTGCTCCCTTTCGAAGGGCTCAAGCTCCCGGAGTAGCGAGTGTAACTTGGTTTCAGCTTTACTGCAGGCAAACTCGCTAATGTCGAAGATCATGACCCTGACCATTCGAGCGAGTGTCGGCAGTACCCATCCAGCGTTTAAGTCAACCCCCCAACCAAACGACAGCATGCAGAAGTGAAATTTGCGATGCCGTTGGATCAGATCGTGTTTTTTTTGTACGGCGGCAACCTTGTATTCACTCGCGAACGAGTCAAATTTCCAGTTCTCGCGGTCATGTCGTTCTTGATCCACGAGGCCTTGTTTGACCAGCTCAGACGGCGCCAGAGGAAAGGGGTCTTCCTGCAGGCGCTTGTTCCAGTGGTTTTGCAGCCTGACCTCCCAACGGGTGGACAGGCTAAACCGCTGGCTTAATTCAGCCTTGGATTTCATCCCGTCCTCCCTATTGGTTGTGGGGGTATATTACACTAGCTAGCTGGTACAGTTCAAACCAGTTCAAGATTAGGGTTAGCACCAAAATTTTGGGATGTTTGAAATTTTTTGTGCCTGTTTCTATAGTAAGCCGCCAGTCCAATCATCGCGGCGTTGTCAGTGCAGTATTCGAGAGGCGGGGTTGTAGGTTGTAGGTTGTAGGTTGTAGCCAACTGCTTAAAGTGCTTGCGCAAAAGTTCGTTGGCCGCAACACCGCCGCCGAGCATGATGGTTTTCGGATGATACTTTTTGATGGCTTGTTCGGTCTTGGCGATCAGGACGTCGACGATTGCTTGCTGAATGGAAGCGGCGAGATCTGCCCGCATTTGCGAGGAGGCCTTTGGCCGACGAAGCAATCTAGTCTTTGAATTTGAAATAGACCGCCACGCGACTTCGTCGCTCGCGGATTCGATACCCAGTTCTTGGATTTTATATAATACTGCGGTTTTCAAACCAGAAAAGCTGAAATTTAAATCTTTGGAGTTTATCATCGGGCGGGGAAGGTTAAAAGCTTGTGCGTTACCTTCTTTGGCGAGCTTGGAAAGCGCGGGTCCCCCGGGGTAATCTAAACCTAGCAGCTTCGCGGTTTTATCGAATGCCTCTCCTGCGGCATCGTCCAGGGTTTCGCCGACAATTTTCAAGCTGCCGTGACCCTTCATTAAAACTAATAAAGTATGCCCACCTGAAACAATTAGGATTAGCGCTGGGAAAACTTTTGACTTTTGACTTTTGACCCCTAACTTACCTACGAAATTGGCATAAATGTGCGCTTCGAGATGGTTGACCGGGATAAGCGGCTTGCCCAAAGCGATAGCTAAAGCGCGTGCCGTATCAACCCCCACCATAAGCGAGGTCATCAAGCCCGGGCCTTGGGTGACGGCAATGGCGTCGATTTCGGCAAGCTTGGTTTTAGCGTACTTCAGGACCTCGTTGATAATGGGAATTATCAGGGGGATATGCTCGCGCGCGGCCATTTCCGGCACCACCCCGCCGAACTTTGAATGCAATTTTGCCTGGGAAGCTACAACGTTGGATAATATTTTATCGTCTTGAATCACAGCCGCCCCAGTTTCATCGCAGCTGGTTTCAATAGCTAGAATTTTCATAAATTGATTATATCAAAAAAGCGCTCGTTGGAGCGCTTTTTTTAAAGCTCTCGCTTTATTTCCTGTTCGGCTTCTGCGTCTGATACTGGCCGGGCGATGAAGAATAAGCGTACAATTGCCCAAGCCAACAGCCAGTAGACCGCTATCGCCAGAAGCGTTGACCACTCGATAATTCCAGATTCAATGCGACTGGAACGGATGACATTGATGAAGGGGTCGGTCAGTGGAGCGGTGGCCCGATAAATGAAATCGGTAAATCCCGCAGCCGGATTGGCTGCAACCGCCCGCAGAACGAATCTTAAACCCAGCAAGCCGTCAACTATACCCACAATATACCAGACAACCGAAGCGCCATAATAAATAGGCTTCACAGTCCTGGTAGGATAGGTCATCATTTGTGCCATATTTCAGATCCTTTCTAGAACCATTATAGTGACTGAGTGTTAAGTTACAATTATACGATTAACCAGGTACTGAAATTTTGACCCGCAATATGTTTTTCAGGCAAAGAACCCTCAATCCAGGTACCAGTAGTAAAGACGGTACCTGGCAGGCAAAAACATATTGCGCTGTAATCTTTCGGCCAGCCATAAGAGACTTCTTGAATGGCCGAAAGATTAAGTCAAATTTCTAGTACCTGGTCAACCGACAACTATTATTATTTTCTCACCATTCTCCACGTCGCCGTCGTTCCAGTCATGCATGGCGTTCATTATGACATCGGCTTCAAAAATATAGTCAGCGCCATTGCGGGTTCCCGGGTCATTGGTGATAATCCTGCCGTCCTTGGTGTAGCCTTTGATAACAAGCATGTGATACAAAGGGCCTGGCTGGCGATAGTTGGGATTATTAAGCTGGCGTCCGGCAGCAGGGAGAATGACCAGTTTGCCTTGAGCTAAAGCCTGTTTGATTTGCTCAAGACTTGGGTCAGAAGCCAACTCCACTTTTTTTATGCCGAAATATTCAGTCAGGATTTGTGCGGTTTCGGATGCAGTCGTATCCTTATAGTAGCCTAAATTTATGACTTCCCAGTTTTTTATTTTCTGCAGCTGTTCTTCGGCGAAGTCGGGGTCGGGGATGGGCTGGTTTTGGATATAGGATGCGGTCATGAGGACCGAAGCCTCTTCACAAAACTCTTTATGTTCCTCATCCCAGATTGTATGAGGGGCCTGGCTGGTAAACGGCACGGCCAAATTGACCTCAGCCGGAAATGAAGAGGGGTTCGTTTCGGCTCCCAAAACCGAAGTTTCTGTTTCCTGGTACGGGATTGGCTGGGGAAGATTCTGGGGCTTTAAATCCGAGCCAAAAATAACAGCCGCAACTGCGGCGGCAACGAAGACAATCCCGATTATTATGAAATGTTTATCTTTCATTGCTAAGGGCGGTTTCTGATGGCTCAGCATAAACTACTTTGCCTGTTTGGTCAATACCCCTTCAAGTTTTGCGGTTATATTTGCCCATCAGCTCGGCTTCGGCAATCACATGGCCCTCGATTGCAGAGAGAAAATCGTCGCGATTCGCAATTCGCGCCGAAGTCATTGTTTGGTCCAAAGCGTAAAGCTTGAAAAAATACCGGTGCTCCCGATCCGGCGGACATGGGCCTTCATAACTTGCTTGCCCCGACGTATTCTGGCCGATTACTCCTGGGGCTTCTGCTCCTTCCGGAATTTCGGCGACATCCGGCGGCATGTCCCAGACCATCCAGTGCACCCACAACCCGTCTGGGCGAATGTTTTTTGGTACGTCCGGGTCTTCCATGATCAGCGCCAGGCTTTTGGCTTCCTTTGGCACGTCGACAAACATCAGGGGCGGACTGATGTTTTGTCCGTCGCAGGTATAAACTTTCGGAATTGGCTGGCTGTGTTCGAATGCAGGCGAAAGTATTTTCATATGAGATATCTAAGTCCCCTTGCCAGTATTCTAGTTAGGCCGAAAAATTACTCAATTGGTTATTTGTGCGCAAGCTTGCTCTACCGCCTTTAAATTTTGCTTCAGGTCAGCAACATCATGGCCTTCCTGGGCCAGGTTGTCGATTCGTTGCTTAAGTTCGTCGGATTTTTGCAGAATTTCTTGCGAGCGCTTTTTCGCCGTTTCTAAATCTCCATTCTGAACATCTTTTCTAGCCTCGAAAGCTTGGTCGTTTAGTTGGTCAATGCGAAAGCTGATTTTGCCTTCCTCCGAAGGAATCAAGGCGTATTCGATTTGTTCGCCCAAGATTCGCATGGGGTATAAAGCCTGGCCCTCGTGGGCATGACGCGAGTAGAACAACCCTCCCACAAAAACAACGCCTGCTAAGGCCCAAGTAAGCACGCGGCTAATAAAGCCCGCTTGGTTGTTCATGTTTGAATTATATCACTTATTTGGAATTTTTCTTGCGAGTGGCCAAGCGCTGCCCATTCGACGGCTGGTACCTAAAAAAGCCATGGCTCAAATAGGTGCCAATTTTAAGTTTTCAAGACAAGTTAGGCTTTAAGATTAAATTTTTTAATCAAATCGTGCTGGATATCAAGTTTTTCTATTGTTGCCAGCCTGACAAATGGACGTACATGATAGATTTCCTTTAGAAAATCGATCTCGTCTTCACAAGGATAAGGGCAAACCCAAACGCTTTTCTGCAACATGACAAAGTCCAGTTCTTTTAATTTTTGAGCAAATAGATTGCTGGCCTGTTTGTACTCTTTGGGGATATCAAAAATTACTGCGCGAAATTTTCTATCCCAGTGTTTTTGCGGCTTGATCCGCATGTTCTCAAGCTGATATTTAAGCAATTTTTCTTTACCATCTTTTGTCAATTTGATTACCACATTTTTTCCCTCATAAGACATTGAAATTAGCCCGTTCTTTTTCAGGTTTGCCAATGATCGTTTAAGCTGTTTGTTGCTATATTGCTTCGCGGGTCCGAAGATCGCACCCAGGGCGGCCGGCAGAGCCGGAGCCACTACTGCTATTGTTATAACTCCCGCCATGGCTAGGACGGTGAGAATAATTTTCATAATTACAGCTTTTCGATTGTGCATATAAGCTGGTAAAATAGCTTAATTTGATAATAGCACCTAAAAAAGGCATGGCGCAAATAGGTACCCTTTGCCGATCGATGAGCCAAGCCTTGAAACTTATATCGGTTCTAGATATAATGTCATAGCTTTAATTCTGGCCCTATCGTCTAGTCCGGTCTAGGACACCAGGTTTTCATCCTGGTAACCCGGGTTCGAATCCCGGTGGGGTCACCAAGAACGCTTACCAGCGTTTTTATTAAAAATTTATGGAAGCAAAAGACCTATTATTTGCCGATTTTATAAAAGTAATTGAGGGTGATCTTGGTAAAACCGAATGGGTCACCGTTTTTGAATTTCTTGGTGATCACACAAATATCGACAACGGCACCTATTTTTCCGCATTAATAGCTGATACTAAACTCAAAGACGTTTTAGAAAGATATGACTGGGACTTGCGGATAGGCGGCGGACGGCCAGGGTTTATGACCCGTTATAACAATGGAAAGCCGACAACTGAGTATTATCGTTATTCCGAAAAAGGTATCGAACCTTTAGTTTATTGGCGGACATTCAGCGGCAGGAAGGAATTCCTTCTCGAAATTTCAGAAGAGTTTAGATTGTATTTTAATTTATTGGAAAAGATAACTGACGCTAATAATAAGACCTTAATTTATATCAACGATGATGGCGATGAGGACCAGGCGGTGCAAATCAGCAAAAATAAAGTTGAGATAAAATTAAAATACCTGAAAGAATTTTTAGCGGCTAAGAACATACATCTAGCTATTTATTTTGAGGCAATGAGGTTTTTAGACAAACCGCTGGAAAAATTAGGTCTACGAAAAATTGACGAGGTTAAAAAGCACGATAATTATACCTACTCTCTGTGCGTGCGCAACCTTGCCTTGGGTGATAGAAAATCGCAGGGATGGCTATTGGGCAAAAAATTAATTGCAGGACTTAAAGATTTTAATCCCACAATTTGGGAAACAAAAGCCGATGAAAAATTTGAGGAATTCATAATCGGGGTAGATGAAAATGGGAAGGAAATTACTTGCAGTTGCAATACTGATTATCAATCAAGCCCCGGCTTTTTAACACCAATATTTTTTAAGCGAGAAGTGCTTAAAAAATATTACGATGATCCAGAAAAGTACTCTGTTGAGGATGGGTATATTAAACGTGAAGGTTTTTGGGGGTTACAAGCCTTGAACAACCACCGAGACCATGTAGTCGTATGGCTAGGAGATTTGAAGGGTATGCCCTATAAAGAGCAAACTCATTGGAGGGCTTTTAATTTAACTCCCAGCACAAGAAAAATAAGTCATACAGATTATACTCGGAATATTGAAGGAAATTTTGCAGATCCCGAGCATCCGGAACTTTATTTCAAGTATAAATTTGGGCTTTTTCAACAGGCATGGCATAAACAATTTGGGTGGCATTTATTTAAACCATTATCAGCCGGAGACGAGCACCATATGAAATCTCTCCATGTACCCACCACCAATGGCCAGAAAGAGTTTGATGATCAAGTAGCTTCAATCACCAAGATCATGATTGACTCGTTAAACGAGGGAGAACTCGAAAAAGGCTTAACGATAACCAAAGAGAATGCGCGTGGCATAGATAAATTTGAGGCTTTTTCTATTGCCCACGGTTTTTCAGCGCCAAAAATGATAGAATTTTTACGTAATTTGCAGGATTTGCGATCCGCAGGCGTTGCTCACCGAAAGGGAAGCAAGTACGAAAAGATTAAGAAATTTTTTGACATTGGCGATAAGGAACTCCCCGTAGTCTTTGAGGACATTATCATAAAATGCGTTTGGGTTTTTAATACTTTGGAAAATCGTTTTATTACCGAAAAAATGTAAGAATGATCTTTATGAATTTTAAATATAAGGCAGATTTTAAATATTTTGCGGATTTGCTGTCTAACGGCGATATTGTCAAATTCAAAAAGCAATATAAGGATTATTTCGATTTTCGGGATCCGTTAATAAAGCGCAAGGAGTTCAATCTACTAAGAGATAAAATTTTCAAAGACCTGGTTAAGAAATATAATGGTAAATGCCAGCTGAGGCTGGTTAAGGACTGCTCAGTCAATGCCACGTTTGTCGTTGATCACTTCATTCCGTTATCATCTAACATCTTAAATAAAAAGCTAAGGAAACTTAAAACTATTAAAGGCAAGAAGGTGTTGACTCAAAGTTTCGGCTCTAACAATCCGGTCAACTTCGTGCTTGCTTGCTCAAAATGTAACGCTTACAAGAAACACCGGATCATGAATATCCCAAATTGACTTCCATTTCATATGTGGCACTAAACCGGGGTACACTGCCAATTGAGACTTCAATTTTTAAACCGCTCCGTGGGTTTTTGTTTAAGTTATTTTATTTGCATAAAATTGAAAAATGTGCTATAATTATATTAATATTAGTTGAGAGAAGAAATAAAAAATAATCATATGGTTTTGTCCATGTTTTGGAGGAGATTTGCCTGGCAGCTAGTTGTATTGGTTGCAGGCGTTTTAATTTTGTCATTAATTTTCTGGGCCGGGTTGGTGTCTGCGCAGGAGCAAGAATTTACCGCCGACGTGCCGGTGGTTGAGAATGTGCCGGTGGCTTCTGACCAGCCAGTTGTTTCTGAGGAAGTGAAAGCAGAGGTTGAAGCTGACCTCGCCCCTTCGGCTGATGCGGCTAAGGAAAGCAGCGTTGATTTGAAAGCCGAGCTTGATTTGCCGGCTGATTTTGACCCGGTGGTGCCGAATAATTTCTTTAACTCCGTCCGCTATGCCGGCAAGAAATTTGGCCGCAACCTCAAGGAAGGCTTCTATAACACTTTTGCCTCGGAAGAATCCCAAGCCCAACTGATTAAAAATCATGCTGATATGGAATTGGTCGAAGCAACTAAGTTGGCAAATCTTGATCCCGGAAGCGGGAAGGTCATAGATATTTTGGATAAATATCAATCGCACGTTGAACAAGCGAAAGATAAGATAGAAGGAATCAAGAACGAAGATCCCGGGTTTGCCAAGGAATTTTCCGCTGAATTGGCGGAAGACAGCTTGTTTGTTGCGCCCAAGGTTTTCGATAACATGCAGGACGCATTGTTAAATGCCAACCCCGGCGCTGTCCCGCAAATTTTGAGGTTCAAGGATGAGGTGTTGGCCGCAGGCGGGGAATCAGTGGTGGCCGCCGCAAGCAACGAAACCGAAGCCGCTGAAACTTTCAAGATCATTGCCCAGAAAAATTTCAAGACTCCGTTTTCCGGCTTGGCCGCCGCAGACATTTTTGCCCAAACTCAGCAAAACCTGCCAAACCTATCCTCGGGTTTTCATGGCGTTTTTGACCAGGTCATAAGCACCTCGCTGTCTACGGTTCAAGAAAATCTGCAGAACCTGGACGTTGACGATGAAGCTAAGGCTGTTATTTTCCAAAAGTATGTGGAACAGCTTCCCGGCCAGAGTGTCAGCCGCATGAAGATGGTTGACCAATTTAAAGGCCAGGCGGATCTGCCGCCGTTTATGATCGCCAAAATGCAAGAGATAAAAGCTCGGCTGGCGGAAAACCTTTCCGAACGAATTGAGTCAGTCGTTGATGCAGAAGTGCGCAAGGCCATGACCGAAGGATTAATGCAGTTTAAAAATCCCTCGATTCAAGATTTTAAAGTGCTGAGTGAGGCTGCTGATTTAATGCCTTCGAACGAAATCAGGCAGCAAATCGCCAAGAAGCATGATGAGGGCGTGCAAAAATTCCTGACCAAGTTTGGGGATGACGCCAATGCCCGAACGGTCACGGAAGAGTTCCAGGCCATAACCAAAAAAGTCCAGAGCGGCGAGATAATGCCGGATGCCAATTTTTTCAAGACTCTGGATGGTTTAAAACAGAAGCTTTCGCCTGACCAACAGCAGTTTATAAATGAAATGGAACAAACCGGACGGAATGAAATGGCCAGCCGATTTAAGGATGATCCGGCTTTTGCCCAGCGTTTCGCAACTTTCAATCCGGCCGATACGGCCATACTTGACCAGGTCAAGCAGCAATTTGACCCCAGCCAGATTCCCAACTTCAACCAAAAATTCGCGGAAATCGAAAAAAACCAAGCTGAGAATTTCCGCAAATTCCTTGACGTGCAAAATAATTTTGAAAATGTCCGGAAGCTAGAAACGCGGTTCCAAGCCGAAGTGCCGGAAGAGGTGAAACAGAAGTTTGAGCGCAGTTACCAGTTTGATTTCGCGACTGATTTTGCAAAGCAGGCGGAAAAGACTCAGCAGAAGGAACAGTTTTTCCAGCAGAAGCGCCAGGAAATGGAACAGCAGTTCCGCGAAAAATTCGGCGAGGAGTTTCCAGGGCAGGGCCAAGGCAGCTTCCCAGGCCAGCCAGGCTTTGGATTCCCTGGCCAGGGTTTTGGAGTGGGCGGAACCCCGTCGGCTTTTCAGGCCGACCAAAACATAACCTGCCCGGCTGGAACTTCCAAAAGCGAGTTTGGCTGCGAAGTCCCGTTTGAAAAGTCGCAGTTCGACCCCTCGGCTTTCTGCACTCAAAAAGGCGGAAACTGGACTGGGACATTCTGTGAATTCAAAAATCAAAACCAGCAGGGAGGTGGATTTGAAGGCCGAGGTGAAGGATCTCAACCCCAGCAGCGAGGCGACCGGCCTGAATCGAATTTTCCCAGCGGCTCTGGCACGCAATTGCAACCTCCGGATGAGCGGCCTAGCCAGGCTTTTCCTGAGACCACTAGGCCTAGTAATCGGATACCGCAGCCTGGAGAATTTACCAGGCCCACTGAGCCGAATTTCCAGCAGCCAACAGGAGAATTTAAGCCTCCGACATCTGAGCAGCCAAGCTTTCAGCAACCTCCTTCATTTCAGCCGCCGAGCGATATTCTAAAGCCGCCGGAAAACTTCCAGCCACCGGCGACATTTCCTGACACCAATCAATAATTAACCTAGTAAAGGGGGTGAGACAAAATGATGGGACACGGACACAGAGGGTTGCATATGGTCACCCTTACCTTGATGGTAATTGGCGGACTTAACTGGGGGGTCTACGCCTTAACCGGTTGGGATGTCGGAGCGATATTTGGAGGGATGGCATCCAGTGGTGCCAAGGTTGTTTACGTTTTAGTTGGGCTCTCAACACTTTATGAGATTTTGATGCACGGCAAACACTGCCGAATGTGCAAGGGCGAAATGGATAAACCTGCAATGTAGATGCCGTGGTTGCTAAAAAAACAGCCCTACACAGGGGCTGTTTTTAGTTCGTTCTTGGACTTAAGGTAAAAATAGCCGATGGTCAGAAACGTGACAATAGGCGAAAGCCAGCTTGGAATATGAAATCCGAAGCTATCCAAAATCATAATACTGCCTAAAAACAGGATGGAATACATGGCTCCATTTTTAAGATAGACGTACTTCTTTATCCGGTCGATGTTGCTGATGGTCATTTTTCGCACGACCAGCGCGCCCAGCCCGTTCCCCAGAATAATCAACGGTACTGAAAGCGTAAAGGCGAACGCTCCCAGCACGCCGTCAATCGAGAAAGTTGAATCTATCACTTCCAAATACATTACTTTACTGACGTCGCTAAGATTTTGTTTGTTCATGAGCGCTCGTTCGCTTTGCTCGGCATTTTCTTTGAATCCATGAACGATAAAAAATGCGGTTGACCCGGCCACGGCTCCGAACGCCATGAACGAATCAACCTTGAGGGCAAGCCAGACGATTACTGCCAGCAGCACAGAAACTATTGCGTAAAACCAGACCCCTTGTCTTTGAAAGAACGCCTCGCCGTAAAGGCCGTATCGCTTGGGCTGCAAAAACAGCCAGTGGAAAAACAGAAAAACCAGGAAAATGCCGCCGCCGATTAAAAGCACGGGAGCGCTTGCTTCCACGGCTTCGGCCACAGAAGGGTCGTTGCTGAAGGTGGCGGTAAACGAGCCGATAAATCCCAGGCTGGGGGTGGTGACAAAGACAATCAGCCACGGCAGGACTCCTCGAATGATAAAAACCGCAAACAGCATGCCCCAGAGTAGAAACCAGCGTCGGGCTTTCCGGCCCATGGTCGACAAAACCTCGGCGTTGATTATGGCATTATCAATACTGCTTACCGTCTCGAACAGCGCTAAGCCCGCGATTGTTAAGAATAATGAGATAATATCCATAGCCTAAGAGTTTTTTGTCCTCTATTAGCATAACTCTTTAGCCACCCCTTTTTCAACTTTCTAGTTAAAGTCACAATTTGCATAAAACCGGGCTGAACCATACAATTGAGCTATGAATGGCATGGAACTCAATTCTAATCGAGTTGCTTCGCCCAATCAAGCGGTCGAAGAGTACATAGGCGAGCAGTTTCTGGAGTGGCTCCAAAATTTCATAGCGGTGGAAGTAAAAAGCTGGCCGGAACTTGCGGCGGTTGCCACTGCTTCGCCTAAAATCGAAAGGGTCAGGAAGTTTATGCTGCAGTATTTTTTGGCTGCCGAAGCTTTCTTAGGAGGGCGCGAAGGAGACCCCGGTTTCCTGGGGTTTGCCTTGGCTAACCTTTCCGAGTCCAATGATCCTCTGGCAGAGGCGGCTTTGGAAGGTTTGGAAAAGAAACAGCAAGAGGAACTGTCTGGAGATAAAAGGATGCTTTGGCTTAAATTATTGCATGCTTTGGGCCTGACCGATGAGGAAATAAAGCGCGCCGAGCCAAAAGAGCCAACCCGGAATTACGTTGCCGAATTGTCAGACGTGTACTCCAATTTGGAGTGGCAGACGGCGATGGGGGCTTTTGCCGCTCATGAGCGGTCGGTGGTGGAGGAGGGCCTGGTTCTGCTTGAGATGTTATCTAGAGTCGCCGGGATCTCAGGGGAAAATTACGGCATTCTAAAAGCCGGCCCAGCCAACACCCATGTCTTGGATAAAATTGTGTTTGACCAGGAAAATAAAAGATTAGTTTGGGAGGGAGTAAAAAGACAGCTCGACGCCAGACACGAGCTGTATAAAGGTTTGTCTAGGTATTTGGAAACTTAAAAAACCTGCTTACTTAAGCAGGTTTTTTAAATCTTCGCTGTTTTTTTGCACATCAGGCGCGCGGACGCGGTTTCTCAAGTTTTGAATTTCTTCAATCCGTTCGTCAATTTTATTTCTTACCTCCGGATCAGTCACGTTCTGTTTTATCCTGTCAGTTTCCATTTCCTGTTTGCTAGCCAGCTCTTCTAACTTATTAAGCGTTTCGTTTAATTTTGCGGCGCGTTCGGTTTTGCCGCGTTTTTTCAACTTATCTCGATGCATAACGGTTGACTCAATGGCCTTATTGAGGCTTTGTCCGGAAGCGTCAATCGCTTTTAATTTGATTTCATCCCGGCGCTCTTTTTTCGTGATTTCATTCAACTCAGCGATACGCTCGTGCACTATTCGCGTTCGGATGCTGGCCTTGGTTTCTTCCGGCCATGGGAGCTTAAGCAGCATCTTTTCCTGAAGGGTATCGATGGCAAAAAGTTTGTCTCCGGGCTTGGCGGCATTGGCAAACGCAAAAGTGGTTCCCAGTCCGATGAAAAGAATTAGGGCAGCGAAGACAGTGGCCAGTTTGTAACTAAAAAACGGTTTAGATTCGAATTGAGCCGGCTTATCAATGTTTTTAAGCAGATTAAAACGGATTTGATTTTGGTCAAATCTAAACGATTGCTTAGAGGCTTTAAGCATTTTGATGATTTTTTCTTCTTCTCTGCCGATTTTAAACCATCTCATATTAATAGTTGTCGACCCCGTGATTAATTAACTTTTCTTTTAACATTTTAAGGGCTCGATGCTGCAGCACCCGCACTCCAACCTCGCTTTTGTTCATGACTTTTGCGGTCTCGGCCACGTTGAATTCCTGCTTAAACCTTAAGTCCAAAACCGTTTGATACTCCTCGGGAAGCTCGGACAATGCGATCCACAAAAATTCGTAATCTTCGTAAAGTTTCGGGTCGACCGCAAATACCGAGAGATTTTCGACCTTAGTGATTTCGCTGGTCTCCTTGCGGGTCCGCCAGTGGTCGATTAATGTGAAGTTGGCAATTTGGAATAACCAGGTGGAGAATTTGGCGTTTTGCCGGTGCTGATATCGATTAAGATTTTCCCAGGCTTTCAAGAAAATGGTATTCAAGATGTCTTCCGCCGTTTCCTTGTGCCGCAACTTGCCGAACAAAAAATTATAAATCCGCGGCGAATACAAATCAAATATTTGTCCAAAAGCTTCGGCATCTCCGGCTTTTGCCCTCTTGATTAGTAGTTGTACTTGTGATTCTTCCAACATAAATTGAACGATTGGGCAACTCCAAGGTTACATGTTAGAATTTTATCATGTACGACGTCATTATTGTAGGCGGCGGCATAGCCGCTTTTTCCGCAGCGTTGTTTGCCGCCCGGCGCGGTTTGGACATTTTGGTTTTGGCCAAAGACATCGGCGGGCAGGCCAACTATACTGATTTGATAGAAAATTATCCCGGGATCGAGGAGGTCGGAGGATACGAACTGATAAACAAGATTAAAATGCAAGCCGAGAAGTTTGGAGCCAGACTTCTTATAGCCGACGCATCCAAAATTAAAGTTAACCGGAATGATTTCATCGTCACGGCTGGGAGCAGGCAGTACAAAGCCAGGTCGCTCATTCTGGCTTACGGCAGCACACCCCGGGATTTGGGAGTTCCGGGAGAGGAAGAGTTGAAGGGCCGGGGGGTGAGTTTCTGCGTCAACTGCGATGCGCCGTTGTATAAAAAGAAGACGGTAGCCGTAGTCGGGATTGGGGATTTAAATTTGGAAGCCGCCTTGCTTCTGAGCCGGTACGCCAAAAAAGTTTACGTTCTTTCAAAAAATGATAAACTTATAGGGCACCCTGCCCTTTTGAAGGCGGTTTTAAGGAAAAATAGCATCGAAGTCATTAAATTTGTAATCATTGAGTCCTTGGAAGGACAAGAGCAGTTATCCAAAATGCATTTGAGGGATTTGAAATCCGGGGAAAAGAAGACCCTCGCCGTGGACGGCTTGTTTGTGGAACTAGGCTATGTTGTGGACTCTAAGCTCGTAAAAGGGCTTCTAAAGCTGGATGAGCTGGAGCAAGTTGTGGTTGACTTAAGCCAGCGGACTTCTATTGAGGGCATTTTTGCGGCAGGCGATGCCGTGTCCAGGCCGTACAAGCAAGCGGTGATTTCCGCCGGCCAGGGGGCGGCCGCAGCCCTTGCGGCTTTTGATTGGCTGATGCAGAAAGAGGGCAAGCAGGGTTTAACCTCCGATTGGACGGAAATTAAGCGAGTAAAAAGTTGAAAGTTCGTAAAGTTCATAAAGTACTTTATGAACTCAGAACCTTATAACTTAGAACTAATTTTATGAACCATCACAAGCTCATTATCATCGGCTCAGGGCCTGCAGGATTGACTGCGGCGATTTATGCGGCCAGAGCAGAACTTAAGCCTTTAGTTTTTGCCGGCCTGACTTACGGAGGTCAGTTAATGCTTACGACTGAAGTTGAGAATTACCCCGGCTTTCATAAGGGGATTTTGGGCCCAGAGCTTATGCAGAATTTCATCACCCAAGCCGAGCGCTTTGGCGGGGAAATTAAATATGAAGACGTCACCAAAGTTGATTTTTCCCGCCTTCGCCAAGGCTTCGGCGGGCAGGCTCAAAAGCCATTTAGGGTTTGGTCTGGAAATACCGAATACACTGCTGACTGCGTGATAGTGGCCACTGGCGCTTCCACTATGTGGCTTAATATTCCTTCGGAAGAAAAATTCCGCGGCAAAGGAATTTCATCATGCGCTACTTGCGACGGGTTTTTCTTTAAGGGAAAGGAATTGATCGTGGTCGGTGGGGGCGATAGTGCCATGGAAGAATCACTATACCTTACGAAATTTGCCAGCAAGGTGACGATTGTGCACCGGCGGAACGAATTTCGCGCTTCCAAAATTATGATTGCGCGGGTTTTGGACAATCCAAAAATTTCGGTCATGTGGGATACAGTGGTGGAAGAATTTTTTGGTGATGAGAAGCTTAAATCAGCAAGATTAAAAAACGTGAAGACCAATGAAGTGCTGGAAAAACCTATTGACGGCGCATTCATTGCCATTGGCCACAAGCCGAACACCGAAATTTTTTCCGGTCAATTAAATTTGGATGCCAAGGGCTATATCGTTCCGGTAGGTGATACTAAAACCAATGTCGAAGGAGTGTTTGTGGCCGGAGATGTCCGCGACTTTCGCTACCGGCAGGCTGTCACCGCCGCCGGCATGGGCTGCATGGCCGCCATGGACGCCGAGAAATATCTGGAAATGGATCATGGGTGATTTGCTTCAAGGTTGATTTGTTTGAGAAAGAAATTGCGGTGAACAGTGGTACCTAAAATAGGCATGGCACAATTAGGTACCATCTTTGGTTAACCCTGACTGACCTTAACGGAGAATGGCTCCGTTTTTATTTTTAGCTAAAAAAGCTATAATTGAGGCATTATGAGAGATCGACCACAACCGATCCCGGAAGATGTTGCTTCCTTTCAAGCTATTGAACAGGAAAACAATAGCTTTTTGCAATTGCTAGAAGAAAGAGGAGCGCTGCAGCGTATTGATGGCCGGATGGTTTTTGATCCGGAAGGCATCAAAAGCCTGATGAGGCGAGATAAGGCTGGAAAGTATTGGGAAAAATCAATGGACCTTGAGCAAGTTAAAGCCGGCCTTGCTGGATTGAAAGGTTATACGAAATCTGATTTAAATAATCCTGATTTTCAATCAGGCAGATTACCTCCGCGCGAAGTTTTGCCTTTACCGGAGGATTTAGCAAGTATTCCTCATAGGTATTCAGAAGCTGCTTCTAGAGCAGTTGTTAATGTTTGGGACCTTGAGCCAAACGTTAAATGGACTCGAGAGATAGTTTTATCTTCAGGTCAAAAAACCAATGTTGCGGAATTATTCATAGCCAACGAATTACAAGACAGGTTCAAAGCGCGAAGAAATAACAAAGGTGAGTTAGAAATTTTTGATCAAACCGAAAATAGATATAAACAATTTAGTGCAGGACTTTTTCACTCATTATCTGGTAGAAGAATGACCGTCACGCAGGAGGGACAGACGTTTAACTTTAATAGTAATCCGCTTTTGTTCACCGAGAAATTTCTGCCCAATCTATTGCAAACAGGCATTTTGAGGAGAGAAGATTTCAGAACAACCCGGGGCAGCAGGACAACGGAGATCTTCAATGTGCACGAAAGAAAATTAAACCCTAAAGCCCCATTTGTTACCTTAGGATCAGGCGATAAGACAATGAAGTACTATATCGGTCGAGATAAAATCGTGGGAACTGATGCGCCAGCTGATGAAAATACAAAAATTAGACTACTAGACAATAATACCGCGGGGATAATCCAGGATCGCTACGGCAAAAAGCGACTGCTTTATACTTTCAAGCTTTTAAGTCCAGATGAAATTGATGAAAAGCGAAAAGCCGTAGACGCAAACTATTCATCAAAAGGCAGGCGACTTGAAGGAGGGGAAATTACACAACGCACTTCGGTTAACGCTTCTGAAATGCAGGGGCGAATAGCTAAGTACGACATTACTCAATTTGTTCCAAAACACGCTGATGAAACTGCGGAACAATACGCAAAACGAGTCGCTGATTTAAATGATGTCGATTTTGTCACCAAAAAGTTTCAAGGTTTTTTTGCTGAAGCAGGGATTGGCGTCCATGATCTTCCCTGGTCCGAACAATTGATTTTGGCCAACGCGATTACCGAGGAGAAAGACAGGAACCGATTGATTCGCTTTGCCAAGCAGTTCGGCATTGAAGGATTGCGGTCTTTCTTGGCTTCTGATTATGATCCCAAGATGACCGGCGTCGTTTTGGTTTTGGGAGAACAATCACCGGACGCGGCGAAATCCATATTCAGCAAATACAATCAGATTATTGATGAGGCCAAAAAAGTTTCCGATTATTTAGTTGAGCAATTTAGGCAGAAATCTGAAGAAGTTTCGGCGGAAAATCTTAATCGAATCAAAGAGAATTTGCTTCGCCGAGCCAAAGAATTCCTCGTAAAGTTCAGTAGTAGATCCCAAGGCCAAGAATTAAAATTGGAATCAATAACTGCAGAACTCGAAGGCATTCGCTCGGAAGTAGTCTTGTTTGCGGCTGTTTTCCGAGACATGTTGAAAAATCCCGATTTTTCGGTGAAAGATTTTATCGCAAAATCAATTCAGATTAAAGATTCCAGCCAATTGAGCGATGAAGATCGATCGGAGATGATTAAGGTATTTGAAGCGGGGCGTCGAGAGAATAATTACCCTGAATCGCTTCAACAGGAGTCGGTGGCATCATTCAAAAAACTTTTAACAGAGCGAGGACATGAGTTTACTCTCCTGGTTCATGACGGGCATATTGTTTCTTTCATCAGAGCGGACCATCTGCCGACCGGTGAAATATATCTTGGCTCATATAATTTGAGGCAAGAGACCAAGGGCACACCGCTTGCCGTAATTTTGGCTAAAGATAGGATAGAGCATTATGGCGAAGAGCATGATCTTGTAGCGGATGCCTATGAAGGCAATCCGGCCGTGCCGTATTACACTAGAATCCTTGGATTCAAAATCGTAGAACGAATTGAAAATCATAAAGGGCGAGGCCAGACCTATGTTAAGTTATTTCGGCCGAAGATGGCGCGGTCGGAGCAGGCCCTGCAAGCGGCTTAGCGGAAAGCCACATGACTTCAAATAATTGTTTGTGCATTTTGGAAATAAAAAGATTTTGGATTAATACCGAGATCAGCTTTTCCTTGTCAATTACTATATAAGAAACCTTGTCGTCATAAATTTGCATGACAGTGCTGAATGGGACAGGAGCCTGGATAACGCGGATGTCAGTCGTTGATTTATTGTAATTTTTTGCTCTATTCCGGATGTATTCTGAATCCATTGTGATAATTTTCTTTTTTACTTTTAGCCGGTTGCGTTTTTTCACGTACTCATCATTTATTTTCGGCTGATATTTATTGACCGTTTCATTGTCCATGTAAGAATAAATTTCAGTTTTCGCGTTTAGAGAATCATTTAAGATTTTTAACGCCCCATCAATTCCCTCATAGAATTGCATTCCTGGTTTGTTCAGCGCCAAATTATAATCAGAAGTTAAGTTGCCCAAAATCCCATCCAACGCCAGTTGGGCGGTTTTAATTTTTTGCTCCTTGGATTCGGCGAATGCTTTGATCTTCAAAGGATGAGCCGGTTCAAACATCGCCACCTTGCCAGTCGGCTCATTTTTGATCACCAGACCCAGGTTAACCAATTCATCCAGTATTTTGTAAACCAGCCCGCGCTTAAGCGTGGACTTCTGGGCAACCTTGCCAGCCTTTAGCGGTCCGTTTTTGAGCAGAATCTCATAAATTTGCGCCTGATCTGGCTCGAGGCCGGTAGCCACTAAAGTTTGAAGGTATTGGTTTCGAGATAACTCCCCCGCTTTGGATATATCTCTGGTACCCCCTCTTATTTTAAGAGGGGGTTTTAACTGCGGCCTATTCCTCGAGGACAAGGCAGCAGTTTCATCCCCCCTTAATATAAGGGGGGATTGAGGGGGATTATTTTGCTGGGGCTCTATGGTTTCCATACCCTTATTGTATACCCATTCTAGAAAATTGTCAATATCTTATGACAAATTTGGCTTATAAATAAATAATTTTTCGTCTTTATACATTGCCTGTCATCGTTATCTTCATAGTTATTGTCATATAAGATTGACCAAAAGCACAAAAAGGTATATACTTCTCTGTTACGCTGGAATACCTAAAAAGAAAGCCCGGCCTAACAGAGCCCTTTCAAACCTATACATATATCACTCTTCAGGAGAGAGTTGGAACAGAAGCCGTTGAATCGTCCGCAAACTGTTTTTTGTAGGCAGAAGCCTGGGAACAGGAGCCCAGACTTATCTCTACAAGGAGAGAGTAAATCAAAAATTGTTCTTTAAATCAATCATGCCGCAACCTTGGTAAGAAACCTAGAAACTTTCAAACCAAGACGACCTAAGGTCAGGAGCCTTGGGTCAGGCTGATTACTGCTATATGGCAAGCCGACTGACGAGCGCTGAAGAGAAATTTTCGGAACTCATCCGACTTGCGCATCACTAGCACCGAGTGCCTCCGGCTCTTTCCAAAAGAAAGGACTGGAGTAATGTCGGTACTATAGATAGCAATTTGATAACTGAATATTAGGAGGACTTTAGGAAATATAAACCCAAGCGATTGCTTGAGTAGGAGACTTAGGCTTCGCTTGGGAATTGGCGAAATTAGATGTTGCGATACGCGTCTTTGCGGTGATCAATCATAAAGAAAATCGCAGTATCCGGGTTTTGAAAATAGAAAAACACCCGATAGCGTCGGGTGATGCGAAAAGAGAAAGCCAATTTCAAATCCCTGACTTTCTTGACGTGCAATCTAGGATCATATGAATGAGCCAGGAAACGATCTGCTTGGATTTGATAGAGTTTTTGTATCTCTTCCGGTAGTTTAGCTAGATTCTTCTTGAAGTCAGAAGTCTGAATAATCTGCATTATCGCGGCGGATGCTGTCTTAGAGCCTTGGTATAAGCTTGCTTGATTTTTCGAGGATGCGCGTACAATTTCAAATCTTCCCGGGGCAATACCAGCTTAATCTCATTGCGCAATAACCGGATTTCAGCCAAAATATCCCTCAAAATAAAAGAATTTGTCGTAGTTTTCGTCTGCATAATCTTAATTTTAACTTTTCGGATCCTGGCCGTCAATCAGCTTATTTTTCTTAAGAAAAATAAGCACCGGCTTTCCACAGTTATGGCAAAGAGAAAAGCCGCTAAAAAACCCTCTAGTGCTTATCACTAAATGTTTTCCGGTTTCAATTTTTTTGCGGCAAATGTCACATTTAGTGATCATCATAAAATTGAATTAATCATGGGAGTGTCAATAAGTCACTAGCCGGCACAGACATGCAAATCTTTTTGAGGTTTTCATTTCTGTCCTTACTAGCTTACTTGAACAGGAGCAAGTAAGGATAGTTGACTTCCTCGTGTGGTGTCCTTGTGCCGCCATAATTTTAATGACGGCGCATAGACCCACAGGAGGGGTCAAAGTTGAGCAAAAAAATTCTCTGGATGTCGCGGCATGCGCCGCATCCGCGACAGCTCGACGCCCTCCGCGCCATGCACGGCGCGGATGTGGCGGTTGAGCAGGAAGCTCGGCCGTTCGACGACGCGCGGCAGATCGCGCGTCGCTACCGCGAGGGCGGCTACTGCGACATGGTCGTCGTCGCGCCGCTCTCGGTGATCGCGATTCTCTGCCAGGAGGGGATCAATCCCCTCCAGGCCGAGGTCGCGGAAGAGAATGACCGCGCGCGAGTCGAGTTCTTCGGCGCGCGCGGTCAGGGATTCCGGTTTATCCGATTCCGTCGGATTAAGCGGCTCGTACTGGAGTTCGAGGATTAACTCCAGATCTGCCTACCCAGGGTGTTCAACAATCAGGACAGCCGCGGGTAGGCGCGGTTGAATCCTGGGCGATTCGCGGCCAGCAAGATTGCGAGGGGTGCAAGGCGTAAGTGTGGCCCACAATGAAGCCACCAACGGCGCTCAAGCCCAATGAGGTGAGAAATGAGTGTGTATGAAAAAGTCGTCGCCACACTTGCGACGACTTTCGTTCGGAGCGAGTCGCTGGCGCGTATTCTAGCGCTGGCATTCGAGTCGGGCAAGAACGTGCTCCTCTGGGGACCAGGAGGACACGGGAAGTCGGAGATGGTTCAGGCGGCGCTCGCATGCGTCGCCGAAGAAGCGAACATTTTCGTCCAGTCCTTTGGCGAGGGCATGGACGAGGCGACGCTTTGGGGTGGGTTGGACTTTGCCGCGCTGGAACGTGATAAGCGCCTAGTCTATCACCCCGAGAACAGCTTCCTCAACCGGCCGTACGCCGTGTTCGAGGAAATGTTCGACGCGCCGGCCTCCGTGCTCTTGGGGTTGAAAGACACCCTGACGGCGAGGAAGCTCCGGAAGGGTTCTCAGGTTTTTGCAATGAAGACCAACGTGATCATCGCGATCACGAACAAGAACCCCGACGAGTTGTCGGACATTGGTCCGGCAGCGGCCGCGCTCGTCGAGCGGTTTCCGCTTCAGCTCAAGGTGGATTGGCCGTCTTATAAGTCGGCCGACTACCTGGAGTTATTCCATAAGGTCGCGCCTCGGTTGACGGGCGCTGATCTCAACGGAACAACCGGCGTTCTGGCCGAGGTTATGGCCAAGGCGTCGGAGGGCGGCGAGGTCGTCTCACCGCGTACCGCGGTGCACGCGCTGGGGATCGTCAAAACCGCGGCCGCGCTGCGCGGCTCGAGCAAGGTCGAGAAATCTGATTTGCTCGACTTGACGTTTCTGCCCGGGATGGAGGCTTTCGCGGCCAACCTCCGGGCGGAATTGGACGCGGCCTACGAGCGATCGCAGGCCGAAGGACGGTTAGTGGAGGCGGAGCGCAAGTTCCAGTCCCTGCTGGCCACGTTCAATGAGGCCGGCGGATCGCCGGTCAAGCTGCTGCAGGTCGCGAAACGTCTGCGCAGTTTTGAGGACGAGGTAGCCGGTCTGAAAGTGACCGACAATCTCGCTGACCGGCGGAAAAAGTTGCGCGAGGTTACAGCCGAGCGCGCTGGAGCCGCCCAGCAGGCGGCATTCGACAATACCCGCATCTAGGCGGGAGGAGGCGTACGATGTCGTACTCGTTTCGGACGTCGCCGCCTCCCACCTATCTTCCGCCGCAAGCGGAGGAGATGCGGGAAGCGGCCAGTAAGGTCGGCCTCAAGTCTTTTAGTCGGGATTTAGTGGCTGACCTCTGTAACCTGGCGGCTGGTGGGCAAGTAACTCCACCGTCAGGCTACCGCGACACGGTGCGTAGCCGTGTCGAGGAAACGCTCCCACCTAGGGATGCGAGTGGTCTCTGGTCTATTCCCGCCCGAACGGGTGGGAAGAAGTTCGGAACCATTCGTAGCAAAGACCGCCGCGAGGTGGTCGAAGTCCTGACCGAGGAACAGATGAGGTACCACCGCAATGTCTGCGATTTCTTGCAGACGGTGGACCTTCAAAAATTCCCCGGCAATAGTCCGCTGGAGCAGGCGATGAGTTTGCTCAAATTGTTGTCGAAACAGCAGGGCGGACAGGGCGGCGGTGAAGCTGGGGAACCCCTCCCCATCTTTGCCGAAAATGAAAGACCAGAGGGGACGGCTGAAGCCCTCCATGATGTCATGGATCAGGTGGATTCGCTCTCCGAGGAAGAGCAGGACATGCTTGATCCCTCCGGCGCGAACCACCCGGTGATCCAGGACTCACCGGAGGGCGACGGTCAGCGGACCGGGCACCATCTCCCGCAAATTGGATCAATTCACCAAGATGCAGGTTCGTCGCCAGTGTCTGGTGGAACCGGATCCCACTGGCGAAGAAGTTCGCCAGCGTCCGATCCGGCACTTGGGAGAACTGTCTCGGGTGGCCAAACAGGAATGGGCGACGCGCCAGCAAGCGCCGACCTACTTTTTGTACAAAGCCATCTCGGGGCAGCTCCCTGTGCGCGAGCGCGTGACGAGGGTGGAGCGCAAGCAGGCAATCTTCATCCTCGTCGATGGATCCGGCTCGATGTCGGGCAAGAAGCACTGGAAGGCAACTGGGGTCGTGATGAACCGGTTGAAGTCCGTGCTTGATGGAGACTCGGAAGTTTGGTTGTCGGTTTTTGACACCAAACTAACCAAAGTCTTCCATGCCACCAACCCGGTGGAGGCCCGCGAACTGATCAAGAAGTTCGCCGCGGGCAACTTCACCGGGGGTGGCACTGACATCGCGGCCGCGACTAAGGCCGCGCATGACTATGTTGAGGACCAGATCCAAAAGGGTGCGGCATTATGGCGCCCGGAGGTTGTGGTCCTCACGGATGAAGATACTTCCGTGGCCAGTCTCCGCAAGGAGATGATCCCGGGCACGCGTGTGCACGGGTTTGCCATGGAAGTGAAGAACCCCTCGCTCGTCGCGTTCGCGAAGAGCACGGGCGGGGTCGGCATGGATCAGTTTTAGGAAGGAGACTGAAATGATCCGTGGTCCGCCGAAAATAACAAAGCTTTACCGGTTTTTGCTCAAAGCTCCTGCGGGAGAAACCGGTCGTGGTTACTCACGTACAAGCCCAACTCTTCGTACCAGGTAAAAGGTAATAAGCGAAGAGAGCTGACATCTCCACTGTCCCGGAGTCGGCGTTGTCGATCAATAGAAATTCGATCGACGCGTGGTTACGGCTCAGGGAGTGGCGGCCCCAATCAACCGCCGAACTTTACGCGAGTTTCTGCTTGCAGCGTAAAGAACGAGGAGTAAAATTCTCCTCTAAAGCAGGCACTTGGATTAGGAGAGAATTGGACCGCACATCCAGTTTTCTCCCTTCCTCCTAAGGTCATGAATCACGTATCACGCAACACGTATCATGGCTTTGGATGGGAGAGAATTCCAAATTGGAGGAGTTAAACATGGCGAGAGAAGTGGATTTGGATGAACTTTTGCTGTCGCCGCGGGCCGTATTCGGATGGCTAGCCAAGGTCCGGGAATCGGCAGTCGCGCTGGAAGGTGTGAATCCGCAGTTGATTCCGGATGAACGCGCCCGGATCAATGACGACGGCACGCTCACTATCTTCGTGGAAATCCCGGGGATAATAACCATAAGCATGGAGGTGCCGCGCGGCGATTGGGCGTATCGCCAGTGATAGTTAATGGTTTAGGGTTATCCATTAGATAAAACCCTTACTCTTTCTTATTTTTCTTTCCGGATCTGCCGGGGATACTCTCTCCTTCAGCCCCAGTTTTTTATAAAACCGGAGCTGAATCCCCGTCAGTTTTGGGAAGGAAATTTGAATTTAAAAAAACCGCCTAAATCGAGGCGGTTTTTGGTTCGCTGACGGGCTTGAGCCCTAATTTGTTTTCTATGCGCTTCACCCGGACTTCAAGACTTACATATTCCACGTGCAAGGCTTTGTCTACTTCGGATTCAATACGGCTAATGTCAGTTTTGAGTTCATCTTTTAAATCAACCAGATCTTGCCTAGAAGCAGCATTATCAAAGCCGTTTTTGATCATAACAGCCAAATCTTCATTTGTGACTTGTTTTGTCATATTTTTCCTTTCTGCCGCGGGTTAAATTCGGTAACTTTTATTTTAATCCCGGAAAATAATCCTGTCAAAAGTTGATAGTTGTTAGTTAATAGTTTATAATTTTTAAGCTATGCCAGGTACTGAGAATTTGACCCGCGATTATGTTTTTATGAAAAAATCCTCAATCAAAACATATCGCGATATAATTTTCGACCAGTCCATCACCGCCGCCGGCATGGGCTGCATGGCGGCCATGGACGCCGAAAAGTATCTGGAAATGGACCACGGCTAGTCGTTGCAAGAAAAAATAGCTTGTGTTAAATTATGAATAATTAAAATAAACTATGTCTTATGTATACGGAGCGCGAAGGTCCAACACCCGAAGAGCTTGGTCAGACTCCCGAGGTTAGAAATCCAGTATTGGAACGATACGGACGTGAAATCAGCGGTTTGTTAATTAGGGCCAGAGAAAGATTAGATTATCTTAACAATTTTAATCTAAGCGACAAGGCAGCTAGAATTCAGGCCGCAGGCAGACTTGCTGATGAGTCGGAAGTTGCAAGCTATCAGAATATTAAACGAGGATCGGCTGTACTCACTAGGATGATCGAAGACTTAGAATTGGCTCAGTCAGCGGTGTCTGAGGGAAGAAGTAACGTGAATCCACTAAAACATGTCGAAGATGTTATTAGAAGTGCCAGAGAAACCTGGAAACGGGAATTTGAACCACCGGATTCAAGGTAGCTGAAGAAAAAATTGACCGGCGCAAGCCGGTTTTGATTATGCCCCCTTCTTTGCTATAATTTTTAAGCTTATGAAAACCGTTATTGTCATCGTCATTGTCATGGTTGCTTTTTTGGGCTTAGGCTTTTTATTGTTTAAGCAATCAAACAAGCCTGAATCGCCCAAGGATTTGCCAGGCCAAGCCATTGAACTGCAGGGAGCACAACATATCCCAGAAGGTTCCACTGACCATCCACCATATAATTCCAATCCGCCGACTTCGGGCTGGCACTGGCCGCAGCCAGCAAGCTGGGGCGCTTATAATGAATCCCAGCCGGACGAGCGTCTGATTCATAATTTGGAACATGGCGGCATTTGGATTTCATATAAGTCCAGTTTGGATTCCACAACCGTTGAGCTGCTTAAGGACTTTGCCCGCCGATATCGCAAAGTTATTGTCGCTCCCCGGGATGCCAATGATAGCCTGATTGCTGTTGTCGCGTGGGGGAGATTGATGAAGTTGGATGGTTTTGACGAAAACCAAATCCTGAAGTTTATCGAAGCGTATTATGACGAGGGCCCAGAGAAAGCTCCATAGCAATATGCCAAGCAAAATGAATCCATTTAAATCCGCCATGCAGCAGCTGACTGAAGCGGCGGCGGTCATGAAGCTGGATAAGGAAATCCTATCAGCACTTCGCGAACCAGACCGCACCATAAACGTCAGCCTGCCCGTTCGCATGGATGATGGCCGAATAAAAGTTTTTCAAGGCTACAGAATCCAGTACAATGACGCCCGCGGGCCTTATAAAGGCGGAATGCGCTACCATCCGCAGGTAAATATGGATGAAATAAAAGCCTTGGGTTTTTTGCAGACCATCAAAAACGCCGTGGTCAATTTGTTTTATGGCGGCGCCAAAGGCGGGATTAGCGTTGACCCCAAAAAATTGTCCAAAGCCGAGCTTGAGCGGCTGTCTCGAATGTTCATCCAAAGAATCGCTAAGGACATTGGTCCAGAAACTGACGTTCCGGCCCCGGACGTCAATACCGACTCGGAAATTATGGGCTGGATGGTTGACGAGTATTCAAAAATCGTGGGTAAATTTACGCCGGCCGCGATAACCGGAAAACCCTTGAGCCTCGGCGGCTCGCAAGGCCGGGAAGAGGCGACTGGCTACGGCGGCATGGTCGTTTTGAAGCAAATTCTAAAAGAGCAAAAAATCAAAAAGCTGCCGACAGTCGCCGTTCAGGGATTTGGCAATGTTGGCTACTTTTTTGCCTTATTCGCCCAGTCTTCCAACTTCAAAGTCGTCGCGGTTTCCGACTCGAAGGGCGGAATTTACTCGGCTAAAGGACTGGATGTCAGGAAGGTTCACGAGTGGAAGAAGCAAATGGGGCAGCTGAAGGGCTACCCGGGAAGCACCACCCTTTCGAACGAGCAGCTGCTTGAGCTGCCGGTTGACGTTTTGGTTCCAGCGGCCTTGGAAAATCAAATTCACAAAGACAACGCGAAAAAAATTCAGGCCAGGATTATCGTGGAAATGGGCAACGGTCCGGTAACCGCGGAAGCCGACCCGATCTTGATAAAAAGAAAAATTTTGGTCGTCCCGGACGTTTTGGCCAACTCCGGAGGCGTGGCCACTTCTTATCTTGAATGGTCCCAAAATCGAAGCGGCGTTTACTGGTCGGAGCAGGAGGTATTGCAGAAGCTAGAAGCATACATGATTGCCGCAACCCGCAACGTTTTGTCGACTGTTCGCGAATACAAGGTCGCCGATTTGCGCACTGCGGCCTTTATTTTGGCGCTTAGGCGCATTGCTGATGCAATGCAGGCCAGAGGGCTGTAGTATAATTATTACCAGAAAGGAAAAACATGAAATTTAAATTATTGTTAGTCTTGGCAGTTTTGGTCTTCGGAGCTGCCGCGTGCAATAAAAAAACGGAAAATCCCGCTGCCTCACTGCCTCCCATTAAAGCAACCCCAACAGAAGTTGCTCAACAGGAAGTTATCGTTTCGGAAAATGGTTTTTCGCCTTCAGAGATCACAATCAAGAAAGGCAGTGTGGTCACTTTTATAAATAAAAGCAGCAAAGCGGTCTGGCCAGCCTCGGATCCCCACCCCACGCACACTGATTATTCCGGTTTTGATCCAAAAAAAGCTGTTGAATCCGGAGCCAGCTGGAGCTTTACCTTCGATCAGATTGGCGAATGGGGGTATCATGACCACTTATCGCCATTTCGGAAAGGAACGATCAAAGTTACGGATTAAGAATTGGCTCTCTCCACGTATTCACCGCTTCTCGTATCCACCCGGACAATATCGCCTTCTTTGATAAAGAGCGGGACATTTACCGTAATCCCGGTTTCCAGTTTGGCCGGCTTAGAGCCGCCGGTTGCAGTATCACCTTTGATGCCTGGGGCGGCTTCTACCACCTTCAATTCGATTTTTATGGGCAGTTCCAGCCCGATGGGGCGATCTTCAAAAAAAATAACAGTTGTCTCACTGCCTTCCTTAAGAAAGCCTTTTTGCTCGGCAATGACGTCCTCCGGCAGCAAAATGGTTTCAAAAGTTTGAGGATCCATGAAGTTGGCGCCCGACTGGTCGTTATACAAAAACTGCGCTTTTTTTTTGACGATATCCGCGCCCTCCACCTTTTCGCCGAATTTGAACGAATATTCCATGACTTTGCCGGTAATCAGATTGCGCATCTTGGTTTGAATAACCGGCTTGCGCTGAGCGGTGCGCATAAAATTAGACCAGATGATTTGATAGGGCTGGTCTTGGTATTTGATGATTGTCCCGACAGATTTGAGGTCTGAGAAATCGAGAACTGACATGGAGAATTATAAATTTTAAGTTTTAAATTTGAAATAAAATATTTAAATAATAAAATTATATTTAAAATTGCTAATTTATAATTTAAAATTATTTAAGTGCTTACGAAGGGCAGCAGTGCCATATGCCGGGCGCGTTTTAAGGCTCGCACCACCATCCGCTGGTGGGAAGCGCAGTTGCCGGTGCGCGCGCGGGACAAGATTTTGGCATGCGGCGACATGAACCGCCTGAGAAACTGGGTGTCTTTATAGTCAGCGTATGAAATTTTTTCCTGGCAGAAGACGCAGGATTTTTTGATTTGCTGTGGTATACCCATAGTTTAGAAAGGGATATCGCTATCCTCGATTTGAATGACCGACTCCTCGGGCTGGGACGCTGGCTGTTGGGCCGGCTGTTCGGCTGCTGGGCTTCCGGGAGTAGTCCTGGGCCCAAGCTGAATTTTTTCAGCAATAATTTCGGTCCGGTTCTTTTTCTGGCCGTCATTGCCGTCCCAGGACCTCGTCTGGAGCCGGCCTTCGACGTAAACTATCGAGCCTTTTTTCAGGTATTGTTCTGCGATGTCGGCGAGTCTGCGCCAAACCACGACGTTATGGAATTCGACCTGCTCGTGCTTCTGTCCTTGCTGGTCGGTCCAGCGATAATTGGTGGCCACGCCGAAGGAAGCAACCTTAGCGCCGCTGGGAGTAGAGCGGACTTCCGGGTCGCGGGTCAAGCGCCCAATAATCATTGCTTTGTTTAAGTCCATAGAATTATTTTTTAATGATTAATTTTGAATTTTGATTCAAATTCGAATTTAAGAAATTAGAATATTCATTCGAAATTCCCGCCGGAGGCGAGGCTCGCCCAAGGCGGCAAAACTCGAAATTATTTAGTAAGATCCTCTGAGCCTAGTGCCTTGGCAATCTTCTGCTCCAGCTCGGTCTCGGTCAGCTTAATTTCAGGCCCCGCCGGTTTAACTTCAGGCTTTGGCCTTCTCAGCGGCTTCATTTTTTCTTTATAGGCGGCATCCTTGGCTTTTCTGCGTTCGAGTTCTTCGACATTAACGACCAGGTAGCGGATAATCGAGTCCAGGCTTCGCAGCTTATTGTCCAGGGCCGCAAGCTTGGGAGAATCAAAGTTGAAGGTTTGTAAAATATAAAAACCGTTCCTGGTTTTCTTGATTGGGTAGGCTAGTTTTTTCTTTCCCAGCAACTCGGAAGTCAAGATTGTTCCGCCCTCGTCCTTGATAAATTTGTCTACTTCAGAATTGATTTGGGGGGCGTCGTTGTCGGAAACGGCTGAAGATAAAATATACATCAACTCATATTTTGGCATCTTGGGATTGCTCCTTGGGATCAGCCGCCGTATTTCAGGGGCCGAATATAAAGCTTAAATTGTAGCCCTGCTATTTTAGCAAAAACCACGAGCCTTGGTCAAGGATAGAATGTGCTACGGGTTGAACCGGAAATGGACCACGTCGCCGTCCTCAACTACGTAATCTTTTCCTTCGAGGCGGAGCCAGCCCTTATCGCGCGCGCCTGCATAGCCGCCAGCTTCGAGTAGTTTATCCCAGGCTATCACCTCGGCCTTGATAAATCCCTTTTCGAAGTCAGTATGGATGACTCCGGCAGCTTGCGGAGCTTTTGTACCCTTCACGATAGTCCATGCCTTAGTTTCTTTTGGTCCAGCCGTGAAAAAAGTTATTAGATTTAAAAGTTTATAAGCTGCTCGAGCCAAACGGTCCAAGCCGGATTCGGTTATTCCTAGTTCTTTCATGTATTCCGCGCGCTCTTCGTCTTTGAGCTCTGCCAGTTCTGATTCGAGCTTGACGTCGATTGGAATAACCGGGCTTGACATAAAAATATCGACCGATATTTTTATGTCATTGCTAGCATTAGCTATATAAAGTGTAGGCTTCATGGTCAGAAGCTGCAATTGCTTCACAAGACGCAGTTCTTCCTCGGCTAAAACCACTGTACGGGCAAGTTTTCCGGCTTCCAAAGAACTCTTGATTTTCTCCAAAGCATTTTTGAGTGCTATAGCCTCTTTGTCGCCGGATTTAACCTCGCGCACCAAACCTTCAAGCCGCTTGTTGATAGTAGATAAGTCCGCCAGCATCAGCTCCAGGTTGACGACCTCGATATCCCTTTCCGGATTAACCGAGCCGTCGACATGAATAATGTCCTTGTTTTCAAAAAACCGCACGACCTGAACTATCGCGTCGACTTCGCGGATATGGGATAAAAATTTGTTACCCAAACCATTACCTTCCGCCGCCCCTTTGACCAAGCCCGCGATGTCGACAAATTCAATCGAGGTAGGAACCAGCTTTTCGGACTTCTCGAGTTTCGCAAGCTTCTCTATCCTTTCGTCAGGCACGGCAATCACCCCCACGTTCGGCTCGATGGTGGTAAAGGGAAAATTCGAGGCCGCCGCGGCCTGTTTGGTTAGAGCGTTAAATAAAGTCGACTTCCCAACGTTGGGAAGTCCAACGATGCCGACAGAGAATGACATAATTGCTGGATTATTGTATCATTTTAACGAAAGGAAATAAATCAATGGCAGAAACAGAGTCAAGGCCGCCGATGGAAGCAAAACCGCAGCAGTCGCCTCCCCCTCCTACGCGGGAGCAGAGGAGGGAGTGGGACCGTCCAAAGCCAGGCGAGCTTGCAGATAACCCCGAACATTGGCGGGAAAAAGACTAAAATTTTGAATCAGTGCTGCGAAAGTCAAAAAGGAGCATCAGGCTCCTCCAGTTTCAGATACTTTACAAAAAAAGGATATGACCAAACTTTATCCCTACATGTTCCGCGATTACGACGTCCGCGGAGTCGCCGGCAAAGATGCCCAGAGTTTTGACCAGAAAATAGTCGATGAGTATGAACGATGGTATGGCCCCTTTCCGGGCGTGACCCTGACCCTGGATGCCGCAGGGCTCATAGGGCAAGCGTTCGGAACCATCATCAGGAGAGAGGGTGGAAAGGAAGTGGTGGTCGGGCACGAGCTTCGGCCTTTTGCCGAAGAGCTGACCAATGCCTTCATTGCCGGTGTCCGGAAGTCAGGAGTTGCCGTGACTGACCTTGGCGTTTCGCTTACTCCGGTTGTTTATTTTGCCACGGCTTATCTCAAATTTGACGGCGGAGTGAACGTCACCGGCAGCCACAACGTTTATTTTTTCAACGGCTTCAAGCTTATGAAAAAAGACGTTTATCCGCTGTTTGGCGAAGAACTGCAGAAGTTAAGAAAAATGATTGAAGATAAAGACTTGATTACTGACGAGCAGGGCGATTACAAAAAGACCGACGGTTATAAAATATACAGAGAATATTTTTTGAGCCACATTAAACTCAAGAGAAAACTGAAAGTTGTTTTGGATACTGGCAACGGCAGCGCCGGCATGTTTGCCCCTGAGCTTTTAAAAGAATTGGGATGCGAGGTTATCGGATTATATACCGATGTCGACACGAGCTTTCCCAATCACATTCCGGACCCGGAAGTCCGGCAGAGTTATGGTGAGCTTCAGAAAAAAATTGTTGAACACAAAGCCGATCTTGGGATAGCCATCGATGCAGACGGCGACCGCGTCGGATTTTTCACGGAAAAAGGAGAGTACGTCGACACCGATATGCCGCTCCTGCTTCTGGCCAAGGACGTTTTGACCCGTTATCCGGGAAAAAAGATATTGTTTGACGTCAAATGCAGCCAACTTCTTTCCGAGTTAGTGCCTCAATATGGCGGCGTGCCTTTGATGCACCGAACCGGGCACGCGCCAATAAAAGCCACCATGCGCAACGACCGCGAGGTGATTTTTGCCGGCGAAGTCTCGGGCCATTTATTTTTCGTGGAAGACTACTTTAAAATCGACGACGCCTTGTTTGGCGCGGGCAAAATGCTGGAGCTGCTTTCTAAGTCCAACCAGCCATTTTCCAAACTGTTTGCGGAGTTCCCTCAAAGAGTCCGAACGCCGGAAATCAAATTGCCGTGCAGTGACGAATCGAAATTCAAGGTTGTCGAGCAAATCCAAAAAACTTTCCAAATTCGCTACCAAATTGTTACTTTGGACGGAGCCCGGATTCAATTCAGCGAGAAAGGCTGGGGACTGGTGCGGGCCTCAAACACTTCGCCTTATTTGACTATCAGGGTTGAAGCCGAAAAGGAACAGGAAGTTTTGAAAATAAAAAATATTTTGGCCGATGAACTGGAAAAATTTCCGGAAGTTGCCGATAAGCTGGATCGCTTTAACGTTGCCAGCTTAACGGGCAAGCTCGGCTGGCTTTAAAAAAACAGACCCGGGGCAGGAGAACCGGGCCAGGAAGAAGCCGTGAAGCCGCACGCTTAGGCGGCGGCTGCGCGCTCTGCGGCGTAGTAGGCGCGACGGGCCTCGCGCGGATCAGGAAGCTGAATGCCTGCCTCAAACGTCCCGGCTTCCAGGACACCAGGAAGGGCACGAAGCAGGACCAAATCTTCTTCTCCACGGAAGTCCGGGAACTCGATGTTCAGCGAAAGCGGATTCTGGTCGCTGGCCTCAGCGGGAAGAATGTCCATACGGCCTGCTCGATCGCGGGCATCTCCACGGACTCCGATGTAGCACTGACGATAGTACTCCACAGTTTTCCTATCAGTGCAGCGCATGTAAACGAGCTGGCGCCAAGCCATGGGATCCTCCTTCTCATGCAAAACGAGCCACTCTAAAAGAGTGACTCAGATGTTCGGAAACGGGTCGATATATAATTGCTGTTTGTTTTTGCTGAAGTAAGAAGCATTAAACGCTCCTTACTTTAAGTATATACCCCTTATATTAGCGGTCAAGACCTATCACTGCTTCGCCAAGGCTTCGCAGTGCTAGCACTGCTTAGTTTCAACGGCGTAGTGCAAGCAGTGTCCTGCGTAGCTTTCTTGTTCTTCGTAGCTTCAGCGAAGAAGAAAGCGAAGCAGGGCTTATATTAGGCCAATTTTTTCTTTGACCTCTGCCAGAGTTTTGCCGGCGATTTTTTGAGCTTTTGAGGCACCTTCCGCCAGAATTTGTGTCAGTTGTTTTTTGTTAGCCATTATTTTTGTTTTTTTGTTTCGAAATTCCGCGAAGTGTTCGGCGATTTTTTTTGCGAGAGATTCCTTAAGTTCGTTGTATTTAGTAAAATCTTTTACTCGACTGGTGCCCCCGAATTGTTCGAGCAAGAATTTCAGGTTCTCGACTCCGGGCGAACCTTTTTTGGTATCAGTGGCAGTCACCGCTTTCTTGAGCTTGCGTAAAATTTCTTGGGGGGAGTCGTCCAGCATCAGCGCTTCATCGCCAGTCTTGCTCATTTTCTTGGTCGGGTCTGACAAGCTCATGATACGCAGCGGCTTTTGTAAGTAGGTCTTGGGTATTGGAAATGTTTCGCCGAATCTGTTGTTAAATAATTTAGCTGTGTGTTTTGTTAAATCAATATGAGCTACTTGATCCTCTCCCACGGGTACCAGCGTTGGTTTGTAAAGTAATATATCGGCCGCCATTAAAGAGGGATAATTCAACAGTCCAGCATTAACATGAAATTTCATGTCGTTCATTGCATTAACTATAAATTGTCTTCTCGCCGTGACGTTATTTTCTATTTTATATTCTGACAATTTAGCTTTTTCAGTAAATTGAGGCATCCTTAATAATTCACCTAAGGATGTTAAGCAATTAAAAATCCAGGCGAGTTCCGTGTGTTCCAAAACTTGGCTCTGCAAGAAGAAAACTGATTTATCTGGGTCAATGCCAGCAGCCAAATATTCCGCAGCGACTTCCAAAGTATTTTGAGAAAGCTCTTTGGGTTCAAATGGCGTGGTTAAGGCATGGAGGTCGGCAATAAAAAAGAAGCACTCGTGGCCGCCTGAATTCTGCAGTTCCACAAATTGCTTCAACGCGCCCAGATAGTTGCCGACGTGAAGTTTGCCCGACGCTCGGATGCCTGAGAGAATTCGTTCTTTCATGAGAGTATTATAGCTTAATTTTATAACCCCTCCCAGCCTCCCCTTATATTAAGGGGAGGAGTAATAAATTCCCCCTCTTAAAATAAGAGGGGGCTAGGGGGAGTTATTATACCTCAATCACTACCGGTAATATCATGGGCCGGCGTTCGGTGCGCTGATAGAGGAATTCCCCGATTTGGTCGCGGACTTCGGAGCGGATGTAGGCCCAGCTGGGTTCAGCCTGCTTCATTTTGCTTTTAGTCTCCACGATTTTACGCACTTCGTGCTTGACTTCCTTGAGCAAATCCTCCGAGCCCTTCATATAAATGAATCCGCGGGAGATAATGTCTGGCGGTTGGGCCAGCTTTCCGGTGGCGCGCTCCAAGGACATGATAATGACGAACATACCGTCCGTGCTCATAACCTGGCGGTCACGTAGCACGACCTCGCCGACGTCGCCCACACCCAAGCCGTCCACGAATACATAACCGGTTGGGATTTTGGCTTCTGACACTCGGACTTTGCCGGAAGGATCGAGTTCCAGCATCTGCCCGTTATCCAGGGTAAAGATGTTTTCTTCCGGCACTCCGACATTGCGGGCTAGATTGGCGTGGGCCACCAACATGTGGTATTCGCCGTGAATGGGCATGAAATATTTCGGCCTGGTCAAGCCGATCATGAGTTTCAAGTCTTCCTGGTAAGCGTGGCCAGAAGTGTGGATGTCAAGAATCTTCATGTAAAGAACCTTGGCCCCTTGTCGGGCTAGGTTGGACAGGGTCGATGAAATCGACCGCTCGTTGCCGGGGATCGGAGAAGCGGAAACAATGACCGTATCGCCCTTTTTGATTTCAATGGTTTTATGCTCCCCGCGGGCAATGCGGGCCAAGGCCGAAAATTCTTCGCCTTGAGAGCCCGTAGTCAGAATAACGACCTGGTTGTCCGGCAGTTTGCGGGCCTGCTCCATTTTGATAATCATGTTTTTGGCCGGCAGTTTGAGGTATCCCGTAGCCAGACAAATTTCAACGCTGTTGACTAACGACCGGCCGGTGACGACCACTTTCCGGTTGCTTTTGTCGGCGGCGTCGAATAATTGCTGGACGCGGCCGATAAGCGTTGAGAAGGTTGTGAAGATCACGCGGCCCTTGGCATCCATAAGCAGGCGGTCAATGGTTTCGCCCAGCGTTTTTTCGGACATCGAGTAGCCCGGCTTTTCGGCGTTAGTCGAATCAGACATGAGCAAGGCCACGCCCTCGCCCCCGAATTTGGCCAATTTATCAAACTCCGTCGGCTTGCCGTCCACCGGCGTGTGGTCGAATTTCCAGTCCGTGGCATATACAATCAGTCCGGCCGGGGAATTGATGGCCAGGCCGATGCTGTCCGGAATATTGTGGTTGAGCCGGAAGAATCTGATTCGGAAGTTGCCCAAGGTTAAAATATCGTCCTTATTGAGTTCGAAAATTTTAGAGCGACCGAGCAGATGAAATTCATCCAGGCGCTTCTTAATGAATTCACCGGTCAGCTTCATGGTATAGATGGGCGGGTCGCCGATTTTGGGCAGGATATAGGGAATGGCTCCGATATGGTCCAAGTGGCCGTGAGTGACAATCACTCCTTTAATGCGTTTTTTATTTTCTTCCAGATACTTGGTGTTGGGAATGATGTAGTCGATGCCAGGCATGGTTTCATCCGGGAAACCAAGTCCCATATCGATGACCAAAATATCGTCGCCGTATTCCATGATGGTCATGTTTTCGCCGACTTCTTCGATTCCGCCCAAAGGAATGACCTTTAGTGTTTGTTTGGCGTCGAGTTTGACTGCTTGAGCCTGTTGAGCAGGACGGTTGAGGACCGCAGTTTGCGTTCTACGCATAATCATAAGCGCACAAAAACCTTTCTCCCGCTGTGTTAACGGGGATTTAATTTAAAGAAATTGGAGCTGTCAGCCAGGGCTGAACCGCTGGGCTTATTGCTCAATTTAACACAACACAAGCTAAAATCTCTCGATTTTGGACTGTATGGTATCAACTTTGGATTCATTCCCGCCTAAAGCGGCACGAAAAAAGCTTATATATAGTATAGCTGAGAATTTCAGCGCTGTCAATCGTTTTGGTGGGCACGGTGGGAGTTGAACCCACACGGACGTAAGTCCACACGCTCCTGAAGCGTGCGCGTATGCCAGTTCCGCCACGTGCCCTCGTCGCAGTATTTTATCAATTTTACTGCCTTATTTCAACGGGTTTCGATATACCACTTATTGACGTCAGAAAATCTTTCGGAAGGATGAATAATGGTTGTCTGCTCAAAACCTTTGATTTTTTTCGGAAGGTTGTAGACAAACACCGCGCTGTCCACGAAAACCGCCGGTATCGCGTCGAGAACGATCGTTTGGAACTGCTGATAGTTGGCGGCCCTGACATTGACGTCATTGGTTTGGCGCGCGGCCAGAAGCAGTTTGTCCACGTCCGCATTGGCAAAGCCGGAAAGATTCAAGCCTGGATCCCTCGCCTGGGAGGAATGCCAGAACGGAAACGGGTCAGGGTCAGCGCCGGTGTTTTCGGCAAACAGCAGGGCATCGAAATTTCTTGTTCGGATGTAGTTGGTTTGGAGCTCCGCGGCCGAGACAATCACCAGATGGACATTGGCGCCCAAAGCCGACCACTGGCTCTGGAGCATCTGCGCCGTTTTCACGTTGAGCACAAAGTCATTCGTGACCAAGTTGAACTCGAACGGCCGCTTGTTTTTTATGCGGAGGCCGGCGGCCGGGTCCATGACCCACCCTCCTTTATCAAGAATCGCCGCCGCTTCGCTTAAGTTGTTATGCGTTGCTTCTTTGACCTTCGGGCTGTAGCCGAGGTTGCCTTCCAGTATCGGGCCGTAGGCTTCTTTGGCGTATCCGGAATAGACTTGTTCAATTATGCTCTTGCGGTCTGACGCAAGCCAAAGCGCTTGCCGGACAGCCTTATCGGCGAGCACTGGGTTTTTCGGCAAGTTAAAGAATACCGCCTGGTACTGCGGCAGGCCCAATTGATATTGGTTATGCTTTTCGGAGTCTTCGAGAAACAGTTTTTTATCAAACGGCAGATATCCAATGCCTTGAATTTCCTTTGATTGGTAAGCGTTAAGCAAGCCGTCGTAATCCGGATAGAATTTAAATGTTATGCGTTCGATCCACGCCCGGCCGAAATGATAGTTGCCGCTGGCTTTAAAGACTATTGATTTAATCGTGCCGTCGGCGGTTTTTTTTATCTCGCGCACGCTGAAGGGCCCGGAGCCGACTGCCTTGAGGTTTTGGTCCGCGAGGCGGAAGTTGGTGGGCGGCAAACCCTCCCAAATGTGTTTGGGCAGAATCCCTAAAGTAAAGTTGGTGATGAACGAAGCTGAAACTTCTCTGAGAGTGAAAGTTACGGTCAAATCATCGACTTTTTCCGCTTTCACGCGGCTGAAATTCCCCCGCAAAGGCGATTCATATTCGGAATTTTGGATTGTTTCAATCGTGAAAATTATGTCGTCGGCCAAAAGCGGCTTTTTGTCCTGCCATTTTAGGTTCGGCTTGAGCTTGATGGTATAAACTTTTTGGTCCGGCGAGACGGTGGGCAGACTTTCTGCCAGGTCAGGAACCAGCTTTAAGTCTTTATCGAATTTCAGCAGCTGCGCGTAGGCAATCCTGCTCAAATCCGAATCGACGCTGGACGCGGGAGCGAGAATCGGGTTAATAAATCGCGGCTGGCCGACGATGCCCTCTACATATTCGCCGCCGTAATCAGGGGCGTTGTCACCTGGGCTATTCATGCTGTCCGATGCGAGAAGCAGCCCGCTGCTTAGCGTCAAGACGAGCAAGATGATTATGGCCATCAAATCTCGTTTTTTGAAGGTTTCCAAATATTTTGGCAGGATTCGCGAATTAAATCTCGGCAGAAACCTAAGCCCGCCGCCCGCCCTGCGCAGAATTGAAAAAAGACCTTGCAGGGTCTTAGGCAGATTTATTTTGAATTTTAAATTCATAAGGCTTCATTGGATAAACAAAACCACCACGCTTAGCGCTACAAAAACAACGGCTAAGATAATCGTGAAGTAATGCAACCCCCAAGCCAACCCCCGCTTCGAGCGGTAAACAGTACCCTCTCCGCCGAAAACCGTAGAAAGGCCCCCTTCTTTCTGCTGAAGGAGAATGGAGATGGTGAGCATGACGTTGATCCCAATAAGGGCAAAGACTAAAATATCTTTTATTTGCATGGTAATTTTATGGCCTAGGTAGTTTGCCAGAAAGCTGCCAATTGGTCAAGATTTAAAGACTGGCCTTTATTTTTTCAGCCGCGGAGTTCCCGACAACGCGCGCCAGCTCTCCCAATGTCGCTTTGCGAATTTGAGCGACAGACCCAAAGGTTGTCAGCAGCATTTTTTTCTTGGCCGGTCCAATGCCTGCGATTTCATCCAAAGTCGAGAGGCGCGAGGCTTTGGATCTGAGCTTTCGGTGATAGGTGATGGCAAAACGATGAGCCTCGTCGCGAATGCGTTGCAGCAAAAAAAGCGCTATGGAGTTAGGTTGTAAGATTAAGGATTTAGGTTGACCAGGCACAAAGATTTCTTCGAGCTTTTTGGCCAGTCCGATGGTTGCTATATTCAGGTTATACATATGTATAACCTTTTTAGCGACAGAGAGCTGACCCTTACCGCCATCGATGAGGATCAAATCGGGAAGGGGCCAGGTCTTGTCATTGCGAGGAGCCGCAGGCGACGCGGCAATCTCTTTCTGAGATTGCTTCGCTTCGCTCGCAATGACAGAGCGCATAAATCTACGAGTAAGCATTTCCCTCATCATGGCATAATCATCCGGCGTGTCTTGGAACTTAATCTTAAACCGCCGATAGTCTTCCTTTTTCGGCCGCCCGAAATCAAACACAATCATTGACCCAACCGCGTTTTTCCCCTGGATATTGGAAATATCATACGCTTCGATTCTTCCGGGCAGGGTTTTCAAATTGAGGACGCGCTGAAGTTCTTTGAGCGCGCTCATGAGTCTTGCCTCCTCCAAAAGCTTCTTGTCTGACTGAGATTCCAGATATTGCTTGGCGTTTTCCTGGCCAAGTTTAATAAGCTTAAGCTTTTGGCCTTTTTTAGGCACTGAGATAAAGGGCACCTTTTTGGTAGAGAACCCTGACAGTAAAGGTGCCCTTTGTTTTACCGGCGCCAAAATTTCTTTCGGCCAGCTCGAAGCCTCCAAATAATACCTCGGCAGAAATTCGCTAAGGATTTCGGCAATGCTTGCTCCTTTAGTATTTTCAAGAATAAAATTTTCCTGGCGGATGAGCTTGCCTTCGCGGACTACAAAAAGGTTCACAGCAGCCGCTGTGGCTTCTATGTAAACGCTGAACACGTCCTGGTCAATTTTTTTTGGATAGACAAGTTTCTGCCTTTCGAGCACGCGGTTAAGCGCATAAATTTGGTCGCGGACTCTTGCCGCTTTTTCAAACAATTTGGCTCGGGCGTAGCCCTGCATCCGCAATTTTAGGTGTTTAAGAATTTCTGACTGCCGGCCCTGCAGAAATTCCATGATTTTATTTATGTAGTTTTTTCGGTACTCTTCCAAGGAGATTTTGCCTATACATACTCCCGGGCATTTGCCGATATGGTAGTAAAAACACGGATGGTTGCTGATTTTTTTGTTGCCGCAGTAAGGGAAAATTTTTCTTAGTAGCCGTAGCGTGTCTTTGATGGAAGCGCTGGAAGTATAGGGTCCGAAGTAGCGCGCCGATTTATCGGCAGATTTTCTCTCATAGCTAATCGTGGGAATTTCGTCGGCCAAATTGATTTTGACGAATAGGTAATTTTTGTCATCCCGCAGTAAAATGTTGTACTTGGGTTTGAGCTGTTTGATGAAATTGTTTTCCAGAAGCAGGCTCTCCAGCTCATTGTCGGTAACGGTGTAATCGAAATCTTTGATCTGCGTGATCATGAGCTGGATTCTCGGCGATAACTCCCCCGCTTTGCCAAGGGCTTTGTCACCCAGCCCCCGGCGGGTAGTGAGGGAGGGAGTTTCTCTTAATTTAAGAGGGGGTTGGGGGGAGTTATAAAAATGCGAACGCACGCGATTCTTAAGATTAATCGCTTTGCCGACATAAAGAACCAGCCCCTTGGCGTCTTTGAATGTATAGACACCCGGCTTGCTGGGAAGTTCTTTGATTTTGTCAGCTAGAGCTTTTTGCATGGAGATAGATTGCTTCGTCGGCTTCGCCTCCTCGCAAATGCGCATTCGCGAGCGGACGAAGTCCGCGTGGCGATCTAATCATTGACGCAACTGATTATATCATAGTAAACTTAGCTGTTCTGCGGAATGGTTCCGCGGCACCTTACCAGGGCCTGTATTGGCTCAAAGAACCGGAGGGTTCAGGTATGACATTTCAACATTTGTTCGCGATCTTGGGCGGCGAAGAAGGGTTTGGATGGTTGACGGCCATCCAGAGACCGGACATGGAAGACGGAACGGTTCATTTTGAGTGGTCGACAGATTGGCCGGTCAAGATTGTTCGCGTCCGTTCCCTCACAAACGATTCGCTCAACCTTCCGAAAGGAAAGAAGTTCAACCTTTTCATCTACGGCTCAACCGTGGCGAAGCGAAGGCCGTGGGGAGTCGTGCTCGTCAAAGAATTGCCCGTCAATGACGACGGCACGAACGTGTTAAAGGTATTGCAGGCGGAAGTGAAACGACAGCGTTCGCTTTGTGCACTTTGTGCTGGCGACCAGGAGTTCCGGCTGCATCAAATCGCTGTGGGGGTTTGCCCCGAGAGGTTCGTGCCGGAGCATCTACTTTATCAGCACACCATTGTCTACTTACCCCGTAACAAGCGAGTGCGGCTCGACACTCTGCTCGACGAAGCTGCAACTTAGCTTCGACAAACGCCCTCCCTGGCAATTGATCTTTGTCGGTCTTGCCAGGGCGGTTTTTTTTCCCGACGCGCAAGCGGTCGGGATCCCGACCTCGATGCAATCGAGCGTCGGGATTTTTTCTGTCTGCCTAAGGCTCTTGCATAGGGGATAATTTCCGTATATACTGTCCAGGCAATTTTGAACCCTCGAAAACGAGGGTTATCTGACCATCTTTGATTTTCAGACTTAAGAGTGGATACTATATGACAGAAAAGATCACCGTCCGCGGCGCCCGGGTCCATAATCTCAAGAACATCAACGTCGATATCCCCAGGAACAAACTCGTGGTCATCACGGGTCTTTCGGGCAGCGGCAAATCCTCGCTGGCATTCGATACTATATATGCCGAAGGCCAGAGACGCTACGTGGAGTCCCTCTCTGCGTATGCCAGGCAGTTTTTGGGCTTGATGGATAAGCCGGACGTGGACAAAATCGAAGGTTTGTCGCCAGCCATCTCCATTGACCAAAAATCCGCTTCGCATAACCCCCGCTCCACGGTCGGCACGGTTACGGAAATTTATGATTATTTAAGATTGCTGTTTGCCCGGGCAGGCACTCCTCACTGCGCTGTTTGCGGCAAGCAGATCATCGGCCAGTCCGTAACGCAAATGGTCGACCAGATTGTATCCTGGCCGCAATCAACAAAAATCGTCATTTTGGCGCCAATGGTTAAGGATCAGAAAGGCGAGCACAAGCATTTGTTGGAGGAGCTTAAGAAGACCGGCTACCAGAGGGTCCGAGTGGACAGTACGATTATGGATATTTCCGAGGCTCTGAATTTGAACATCGATAAGAAAAAGAAGCACACCATCGATGTCGTCGTGGACAGGCTCGCTTTGGATTCCGAAGACCGCGCCCGCATTGCCGATTCGCTCGAAACCGCGCTTGATTTGGGCAATGATGCGGTCATCGTGCAGAAAGGGGGTAATGGGGATAATGGGAGTAAAGGGCAAGAAATATTGTTTTCTGCCAACTTCACTTGCCCCGATGGCCACATGAGTTTACCTGAGCTTAATCCCAGGAATTTTTCGTTTAATTCTCCGCACGGCGCCTGCCCTGACTGTACGGGACTTGGCACTAGGCTGGAAATCGATCCCGAATTGGTCATCCCAAATCAGAAGCTGACTCTGGCTGAAGGAGCGGTCCGGCCGTGGAGCAAGACGACTTCGCGTTTGAGCTGGTATTCGGAAATCTTGGAGGAACTGGCTGAGCGGTTTGGCAGTTCGGTGCATACGCCGGTGAAGGATTTGCCCAAAAAATTCGTGGACGCGGTGCTGTACGGCTCAGGTTCATTCGAAGGCGTGATCAACAACCTCATGCGCCGGTACAAGGAAACCGACTCCGATTACATGCGGTCGGAAATTGAGCAGTATATGAGAATTAAAACCTGTCCGACCTGCAAAGGCAAAAGACTCAAACCCGAATTTTTGGCCGTAACCGTGTTTAATCGCTCCATTGTCGATTTGGCGAATTTGCACATCGACGACGCGCTGGAGTTCTTCGAAACGCTCCCCAAAAAACTTTCGGAAAAGGAACAAAAAATCGCCCATCAGATTCTCAAGGAGATTTCCCTTCGGCTTAAATTTTTGCAGGACGTCGGCTTAAATTACCTGACCCTCGACCGCTCAGCCGACACGCTTTCCGGGGGCGAAGCGCAAAGAATCCGGCTGGCGACCCAGATTGGTTCCGGCCTGACCGGGGTTTTATACATTCTAGACGAGCCGTCAATCGGGCTTCACCAGCGGGACAACGCCCGGCTGCTCAGAACGCTTAAAAGTTTGCGTGATTTGGGCAATACCGTAATCGTGGTTGAGCACGACGAGGAAACGATTAATGCTTCGGATTGGGTGGTGGATATCGGTCCCGGAGCCGGCAAGCACGGCGGGCATGTGGTGGCCGAAGGAACCCCGAAAGAGATTAGCCGGAACAAATCCTCCTTGACCGGCAAGTACTTGGCCGGAATAGAATCAATTCCACTGCCAGAAGCAAGGCGGCCGGGCAGCAGCCGGACCCTGAAAATTGTCGGCGCGTCCGAGTTTAATTTGAAAGATATAGACGTCGAAGTGCCCCTGGGCAAGTTTGTTTGCTTAACCGGAGTTTCCGGCAGCGGTAAATCAACTCTGCTCAACGAAATTTTGGCCAAAGCCTTGTCAGCTTATTTTTACAACGCCAAAGAGTCGCCCGGGGCGCATAAGAAAATTCTGGGAATCGAAAACATTGATAAAATCATAAATATCGACCAGTCTCCGATTGGACGCACGCCGCGCTCCAACCCCGCCACCTATACCGGCGTCTTTACCTATATCCGGGATTTGTTTGCCGCCACGCCGGAAGCCAGAATGCGCGGGTACAAAGCAGGGAGGTTCAGCTTCAACGTCAAAGGCGGGCGGTGCGAAGTCTGCGGCGGTGACGGCGTAATCAAGATTGAAATGCATTTTTTGCCGGATGTCTATGTGGCCTGCGAGGAGTGCAAAGGCAAGCGCTACAACAAAGAGGCGCTGGACATCCACTATAAAGGCAAAAATATCTCCGATGTTTTGGAGATGACCGTGGATGAAGCGCATGTGTTCTTCCGCAACGTGCCGCTGATTGCCCGCAAGCTGGAAACCTTGTCTCTGGTGGGGCTGGGTTATATGCACCTCGGTCAGCAGGCGACCACGCTTTCCGGCGGTGAGGCGCAAAGAATCAAGCTCGCTACCGAACTTTCCCGCGCCTCGACCGGCAAGACTTTGTATATTTTGGATGAGCCGACCACTGGCTTGCATTTTGAGGATGTAAAAAGGCTTTTGGGGGTACTTAATCGTTTAGTCGAAAAAGGCAATACAGTTCTTGTGATTGAACACAACCTCGACGTAATCAAGAATGCGGACTGGGTAATTGATTTGGGACCTGAAGGCGGCGACAAGGGCGGGGAAGTGGTGGCTATCGGCACTCCCGAGGATGTGGCCAAGGTCAAGCGGAGCTACACCGGCCAATACTTAGTAAGGGTTTTGTCCGCCAAAGGCGGATCCGCCTCCGGCGGAAAAGAAAAAGAGAAGGTAAAGGAAAAAGTGAGAGTGAAATAGTAAAACCCCCGCCGTCGGCGGGGGTTTTTGTTCTTGACAATCCTTGTCTTATTGATATATCATACTAGCATGTTAGCATACAGCAGTAAAGACAATAGTTGGAAGAATAAGGATACTGATAAGCTATTTGAGGCTATTTTGAAGCTCAAGACAGTGGCTGAATGCGAAGATTTTTTTCGCGACTTGCTGACTTTGGCCGAACTCAAAGAGTTTGCCAACCGGTTCAAGATGGCTCGCATGCTTGCTTATACAAGGAAGCCTTATTGGCGTATTGCTAAGGATGCTCATACTACTACGGCAACCGTAACTCGGGTGGCGCATTGGTTAAAACATGGTATGGGAGGTTACCGTTTGATCTTAAATAGACTTAGGTAATAGACTGCTTCGCTAATCGCTCGCAGATGCGCCATTTGCGAGGAGGCGAAGCCGACGAAGCAATCTAAACACATGCAAAACATTTTTTCTAAACTTAGCCATCATACCAACCCTTTCCCGCTTGGAGAGGTTGGTTAGGTATGCTTTAAGAAAAATTTTTCTTCCCAACCCCTGCAAGCCTGCCGGGGTTTTTAATTAAGCTTGATATTTTATGAGAAAAATTCAAATAGGTGTTATGGGATCAATGGCTGATCTAAACTATTCCAAAGCTACTGAAAAGCTAGCAGAAGAAGTCGGGTTTTGGATTGCTAAAAATGGAGCGGCACTGATTTTTGGGGCGGAAAAAGATGGCGATAGTCTTTCAACAGCCGCTTGTCGCGGTGCTAAAAAAACTAAAGGCATAACGATCGGTGTAACCTACGCTAAAGGATTGGATGTTTTTGAAAAAAATAATATTGATGTGGTAATTGCAACGGGCTTAGAAAGAGGTGGTGGCCGAGAATTGCCACTTGTCTTAAGTTGCGATGCAGTTATTACTTTAAATGGCGGATCAGGAACTCTTACAGAAGTTGCAATTGCATATCAAGCTAATATTCCCATAGTTGTCCTAAAAGCAACCGGTGGGTGGAGCGGCAGGTTAGCCGGGCAGTATTTAGATGATAGAAAACGTATCAAAGCGGAAATTGCTAACAGTCCCAAAGAGGCTGTTCTAAAAGCGTTAGATTTAATTGCACTAAAGCAAGCAAAACAAAAAGATATTTTGGTACTGACTGCTGTCCACGGGGACGAATCGATTGGCGTCAGAGCTATGAGAATAATTGATAAGCGAATTCCTGATAACCGTTTTGCTTGGACAATCGCTAACGAAAAAGCTTTATCTAAAAATCAAAGATTTGTAGATGCCGACCTGAATCGAGCTGCACCAGGCAATAAAAATTCCAAGCAGTATGAAGTTCGCAGAGCATCGGAACTGTTGAAGTTAGCAAATAATTATCGCTATGTGTTTGATATCCACGGAACAAGTGCCAACTCGGGGATCTTTACGATTGTCACAAATCCGACCCTGGAAAATTTAGCGTTGGCTTCAATTCTCCCCATAGATAATATTGTTATTTGGATTTCCCAACCCCGAAAAAAATCAGGGCCAATTACCCAGTTTGTTAAGTGCGGATTGGAAATTGAATGCGGCTTAAAAAATTCACCAAAAACCTTGAAGCAACTAGCTAAAATTTTGGAGGAGATAAACGGTAAGAGTATCGATTATTCGAATCTTAACCTGAAAGGAAAAAACTTATTCCAAGTTTATGGGAAGCTGATGAAGTCTGAAATTAATAACAAAAATTATAAAAAACTTAAGGACTTCAAAAAGACTAAAATCAATACAGAGATTTTCTTCCCTCTTTTAGTAGGTCGGTACCTAGGATTAGCCTGTTATAAAATGCGGAAATTGAACCATCGCGACCACCCTTTATAAGAAGAGATTGGTTGTGTTTGGCTTGGTTACTTAACACCTTCAATCCCTTCTTAGAAGGGATTTTTTATTCTAAGAAATTTATCAAGATTGAGGAGGAATTATGAAGCGACTCACAGCAGTGTCGACGTTCGTGGATGATGTCCTGCTTAATGAACAGGAACAAGTGCTCGAAGTTCGCGTAGGCGGCCCGGCAGAATTCTTCCGGCGGGTGTTTGAAAAAACATCACAACCAGTTCAACTGATTACAGGCCGCCGAATGCAAGTCAGGATCAAGGTAGTTCTAGGCATGCCGCAAGTTGGGAGGGTTGTTGATGCTGGAGACATGCAATCACTACCCCAAATCAACTCACCGAACTTGCTGCTTTCCAGCTTGGCTCGGGAATGGAATGTTCTGCCCCTGAAGGATTATCTCGGCAGAGTGTTTCTGGATGTCCAAGGTTTCGTTAGGAATCCCAGCGCTGGATTTGGTCGGAAGCAAGTGTGGAGTGAAATCGAACTAATCGCTTCGAACTTGTTTTGCATCAAGGCCACCGAACTAGAACTTAGATTTCTGCCGCCGTCGTTCGTGCAAGATCAGATCGAGAACCGTTGTCTTCTGTTGACCAAGGGTCCGCAAGGGTCAGAGATCTTTTTCCGCGGACAGGCCCAGGTCTACGAACCCGAAGAATCACTTAATCCTCCAGATACCTTGGGGGCCGGTGATACATACCTGGCGACGTTCACCAAGGAATTCATCCAGCACGAAGACTGGCGAGCCGCAGGTTTGGCCGCCAGTCAAGCAGCGTTCCGTTTCCTCAAAGCGAAAGGATGACAGACATGAAAATCAGAGATCTGACAGCAGCCGATCTTATCGGCGTCCGACAGATTTACCGAGAAGCGTTTGCCGGATTTCCTTGGTTCGAAACGGTGACAGACGCTGAAATCGATTCGAGGTTTAACAGTGTGATGTCAGGGTTGGTCGCGGTCCAGGACAATTCGGTCGTTGGGGCGACCTGGTGGGAGGTTATAACGATCGAAAAACTCAGACAAGAACGCGGCGAGGAACTGGTCCGATTCGCCAACACGTTTCGAGAAGAACATCTCAAATATGTCTGGGTAAGGGAAACCATAGTCTTACCGTCGCATCAAGGTCAAGGAATCGGCTTGATGCTCAAACAGGACTCCATCAAGCGCCTTCACGAGGTCTACAAGCCAGTAATGATTCTGACACGGATGAGAGATGACAACCTGCCTATCATTCGGATTGCAGAACGATGTGGATTCGCTAGGACCGGAATCAAGGTCCCCGATAGCCAAGTGCTTGTCAATCATGAGTACTGGTATTACAAGGAGGTAAGTCGATGAAGCCTTTCGTCATTTCTGAAGACGCTGAAACCCTTCTGCATAAGTGGGCGGAAGTCCGGGGATTCCAGTTACCGAGTCGAGCATTCTTCGCAGGGCTGCTGGATGAGATGGTGGGAATGCTTGAGAAAATCTTTAGCGAGGTGATTCTTGCTGAAGAGGCAGCCATCAGCAGCCAGCTTGTCCAATGGGTACATGCAAGCGGATTACCAGCGGTTTCGATGGACGGCGTCTATTTTCAATCCGAACACACGATTCAAGTCAACCGCGCTGTAGACCAGTTCGGCAACGATATTGGTTTGTTCCCCAGGCCTGGCGCACCATCGCTTTGTGAGCAGTGTCAAGTCATCAAGGACCGAGAACTGACTGAGATAGTACTCGTCGACGACGTAGTTTTCAGTGGCCACCAAATCGTCTTGGTAATTGAGGGACTTGCCGATCTGAACGTGCGCGTAGTCAAAGTGCTTGCCGGGATTTCAATTGGGATGGGAGAAACTCTCCTCGCCGAAAAAGGCGTGGACTACGTATCCGTCTACCCTATCCCTGAAGTTGTAGACGAAATCTGTCAGCGAGACTTTCTGCCTGGAACACCTCGTTGCGGTCGCTACTTGGCAGGCAGTAAGAATACTGGGCTACCGTATTTACTGCCGTTCGGCAATCCAGGCAAGTGGGCATCTATTCCAGAGAATTGGCAGTTGCCATTTTCTCAATTCTGTATTGATCGCGCGATTCGGGTTTTCGAAGCGATCGAAAAAGAGTCTGGGAGGGTGGTTCATTGTTTGGATCTGGATAGAAAAGTATTTTCGTTGCCCAAGGACGGTACACGCTTCGTGGATGCACTGCGGCGTTTGCTCTGATGGGTGAGGCCATGATTCGGCAACGAGTCCTCTGGCCCTTTTTATTTGCTTAGGCCTTGACCCCGTTAGAAATAAGACGCCAACGGTGTCTGCCGATACGCAAGTATTGGATTTCTAACGGGGTTGACATTTTAGTTTTTCTGGTATCTCAAATGAGCGTACCATAAAAGTATACAGAAATTCGTGGTTTAGGTTCCCAAAAAGGAGGGTAAAGCCGTGCCACGAGAGGATCGCATGTTCGGTGATTTCTACGTTGCGCCAGCCAGGAGCGTTCGGCGCGTGACCATTCGAGTGCTTGTCGGCAGTTTCTGGCTTCTGCTGTTCGTTGCATTTGGTTATAGTCGGGCAGTGGCGATTGACAGTCTGCCAAGGGTGGACACGATGATGAAGATCGTGCTGCCATCCGCGCCCCCGCCCCCGCCACCAGCTCCGGTCCCGCCCAAGAATCAGCCGGAGCGGCCAGTGGTCAGCAAGCCGGACTTTCCGGTAGAGCCGCCGACCGGCATTCCGCCCGAGCCGCCGTTCGATGTTCCAAGCGTTCGGAACATTCCCGGTGTCATCGACGGAGTTCCTCCCGGCGAGATTCCGGACTTCGTTCCTCCGCCACCGCCTCCGCCGCCCAAGCCGGTAGAACCCGTACCGGTCGGAGGCAACATCAGGCCGCCACAGCGGCTTGAGCACGTTCCTCCTGAGTACCCGGCTATCGCTCGGACGGCACGGGTGCAGGGAATCGTGATCATCCAAGCCACGATCAACGAGACGGGTCGGGTAGTAGAGGTCGAGGTCCTTCGGTCGATCCCGCTTCTTGATCAGGCAGCACTTGACGCGGTACGGCAATGGCGCTATACACCAACGCTACTCAACGGTAAACCGGTGCCCGTCATCACGACGGTCACGGTGCAGTTCACCCTGCAGTAGTTTGGTGGACAGTCGTTAAAATTAAATAGGGGTGTTTCCGGCCGGCAGTGCCGACAAACAAAAAACAAACGGCACGCAAGTAGCCTGGGTAGGAAAACCCCACGACGCCCAGCCAGGACTTTCACAAGCCCTGGCCGGTTTTTTTATTTCTCAAGCCACCTCTCTGTCCGGTCGACGACCGGACATCTCTCCTGGGAGGAGAGAAATAATTTGAAAGTTACACTGGCACTTGACAGGGTTGAGTGCTAGGGTTAAAATATTGGCACTCCTAATGTTTAAGTGCTAACTATGGATACTCGCAAACAGAGGATTTTAGCAGCAATCGTCAAAGAATACTCCGAAACGGCAAATCCTGTGGGCTCCAAGGAACTGGTAGACAGGTATAATTTCACGGAAAGCCCTGCCACCATCCGCAACGAAATGGCTGATTTGGAGAAAGATGGCTATATCTTTCAGCCGCATAAATCCGCCGGCCGCGTCCCCACAGACAAAGGCTATCGGTTTTTCGTCAACGAATTAATGCGCCGGTTTGAATTATCAGAAAAAGAACGCCGGATGCTTAAACACGAACTCCTGAAATTGCAGGTTCAACAGGAACAGCTGGGACGTTCCATCTCGAATTTACTGTCCCAGGTTTCAGGCCAAGCCGCGTTCGCGCTTCTGCCCAATCAATCCTCGGCCACCGGGCTTTCGCAAATTATAGGCGAGCCGGAGTTTGCGGATTCCAAGCAAATGAAGCAAGTAGCCCAGTTGCTTGAGCATATTGATGAGCACGCCAGCAAATTAATTAAAAAATCAGAGATAACAGCAGAAGCGTTTATCGGGAGCGAAGCCAAGTTCCCGGTGCCCAAGAATTTAAGTCTGGTGGTTTCCAATGTCAAAATGAAAGACGGCAAGAAAGGCGTCATCGGCATCATCGGCCCCAAGCGCATGGCCTATGCCAAGAATTTGTCCATCATTAATTATTTAGCGAAATTAATAAGCGGCGCTGCAGTGATAATTTTGATAATTAAAATATAAAAATTATGAGCAGACTGCCAATTAATATTGTTGGATTACAGTAATTGTCATCCTGAGCGAAGCGAAGGATCTCATGAGATTCTTCACTGCGTTCAGAATGACAAACACGAATATGTCAGACGAGAATAATCAAACCCAGGAAGCTACAGTTGAGGAACTGCAGGCTAAGAACGAAGAATTTTTGAATAACTGGAAGCGCGTAGCGGCGGACTTGGAAAACTTCCGCAAACGCCGCGAAGCGGAGAATAAGGAATTGCTGGAATTCGCCAAGGAAATGGCGGCAATCAAGCTTCTGCCTTCCCTGCAAAGTCTGGAACAGGTCTTGAAGTTCGCGCCGAATGATGAGAAGTACAAAGGCTGGCTCGACGGCCTCAAAGCTACGATCTTGCAGCTCGAGAAGGCCATGGAAGAGCTGGGCTTGAAAAAAATCAACACGGTCGGCGAGAATTTCGACCACGAACTGCACGAAGCCGTGGAAGAAGCGGAAGGAGAAGACGGTAAAGTTTTAAAAGAATTGCAACCGGGTTTTATGCTGCATAACAAAGTAATCATCCCGGCCAAGGTCGTGGTCGGAAAAAAGTTAAGCGATTCGAATATAGCGAATTGACATGCGAAAGATGCGAATCGATTCGTGTCATTCGAATGTCCAATTCGTGGCTTCGTATCGCTGAAGGAGTAATTATGACACATTTAGTAAGATGGACACCTTTTCGAGAGCTTGAGAAAGCCTTTGAAGATGACTTCTTCTCAATTGCTACTCGAATTCATTCGCCTGCGGTTAATCTCTACGAAACGGAGAACGAAGTCGTGGCTGAGGTTTCCATTCCCGGGATCGATCCAAAAAAGGTAAGTGTGGAAATCGAGAATAACGTGCTTCATATCCGCGGCGAGGAGTCGTCGGAGCAAGAGGATAAAGGCAGAGACTATTACCGGAAAGAAATAAGGTCTGGAATGTTCGGCCGCTCGATCGGACTGCCGACTGAAGTCGACGCCGATAAGGTTAAGGCGACCTCGCAAAACGGGATCCTAAAGATCGTCATGCCCAAGAGCGAAAAGTCAAAGCCCAAGCGGGTGGATGTCGAGGTAAAGTAAGAATTATTGTCTTTGCGAGCGAAGCGAAGCAATCTCATCCCGAGAAAAGAGATTGCTTCGTCGACCGGCAATTCGCCGGTCTCCTCGCAAAGACAGCTTGATGAGTCTACGAAAAAGGTTCGCAGATTCGTTTAGCTAAATAATCACGAAAGGACAAAACAAGCATGGCAAATAAAATAATCGGCATTGATTTGGGAACATCAAACAGTGCAGCGTCGGTAATGGAAGCAGGCAGCGCGGTGATCATCCCTTCTGCCGAAGGGCAAACCGCATCGGGCAAGGCGTTCCCGTCTTACGTGGCCTTCTCCAAAGACGGCCAGCTTCTGGTTGGCGAACCGGCGAGGAGACAGGCAGTGACCAACCCCGAAGGCACGGCGTTTGAATTCAAGCGCAAGATGGGCACCACTCAAAAGTTCACTTTGCAGGGGAAAGAATACACACCGGAACAGCTTTCGGCTTTCTTGCTTCAAAAAATCAAGAAGGACGCCGAGGCTTATTTGGGGCAGCCAGTGGCCAAAGCCGTGATTACGGTGCCGGCTTACTTTGATGATAGCCAGAGGCTGGCCACCAAGAACGCCGGGGAAATCGCGGGACTGGAAGTGGTGCGCGTGATAAACGAGCCGACAGCCGCGGCGTTTGCCTATGGCATCGACAAAAGCCACCAGGAGCAGAAAATTCTGGTGTTTGATTTGGGCGGCGGCACGCTTGATGTGACGATCATGGACTTTGGCGAGGAAAAAGGCCAGGCGACATTTGAGGTGCTTTCGACCTCAGGCGATACGCAGCTTGGCGGCAAAGACATGGATGCGGCTCTAATCAACTTCGTAGCGGAAGAGTTTAAACGGGAAACTGGAATTGATTTGAATTCCGACAAAATGGCCATGAATCGCGTGCGCGAAGCCGTGGAAAAAGCCAAAATCGAGCTTTCGACTGTTTTGGAAACTGATCTTAACTTGCCGTTTATTTCGGCTGACGCGGCTGGTCCCAAGCATCTGAACATGAAAATCACCCGCGCCAAGCTTGAGGAGCTGGTCAAACCCATCATCGAGCGCATGAAGCAGCCGGTATCGACAGCACTTTCTGACGCCAAGCTGACTCCTCCGCAGATTGGCAAGATTATTTTGGTCGGCGGTCCCACCAGGATGCCGATTGTCCAGAAATTCGTGGAAGAGTTCATTGGCAAGCAGGTGGAGCGCGGGGTCGACCCCATGGAAGCCGTGGCCAAAGGAGCGGCTATTCAGGCGGGGGTTTTGTCAGGCGATGTTTCTGGAAAAGAAATTTTATTGCTTGACGTCACTCCATTGACCTTGGGCCTGGAAACTCTGGGCAGTGTGGCTACGCCGTTGATTGACCGCAACACCACCATTCCCACTTCCAAATCGCAAGTTTTTTCCACTGCGGCGGACAACCAGACCTCGGTTGAGATTCATGTGGTCCAGGGCGAGCGGCCTATGGCGGCGGACAACAAATCTCTGGGCAGATTTCATCTTGACGGCATTCCGCCGGCGCCAAGGGGGGTGCCGCAGGTCGAAGTCACGTTCGATATTGACGCCAACGGCATTCTGCATGTGACGGCAAAAGACAAGGCGACGAGCAAGTCGCAGAAGATCAGCATCACCGGCTCAAGCAATCTTTCCAAAGATGAAATCGAAAAGATGAAGAAGGAAGCCGAGATGCACGCCGAAGAGGATCGCAAGCGCAAAGAGACTATAGATATGAGAAATCAGGCTGACACGTTGATTGCGGTTTCCGAACGGACGCTCAAAGACGCCGGTGATAAGGTAATAGAAGCTGACCGCAAGGCCGTGAATGAAAAAATCGACGCGCTTAAAGCCGCAAAGGGTGAAGACGATGTCGCGGCCATAAGGAAAGGGATGGACGAACTTTCGGCTGCCATTCAAAAAGTAGGGGCGGCTATGTACCAGAGTCAGAAAACAGATAACAGCAAGCAGGAAACAGGTAAGAGCCAACAAGGGCCGGTGGATGCTGAATTCAAAGACGTGAGTGATAAAAAGTGACACGAAAGTGTCATCCTGAACGCAGTGAAGGATCCCATGAGATTCACAGCGAAGCTCAGAATGACAGAAAGGCTTAAATGCAAAATAACCAACCGCAAAACGTCAATATCAAAATCTCAGACGAGATTCTTAAGGGCCAGTATGCGAACATGATGATGATTACGCATACCAAAGAGGAATTTGTGCTCGACTTCATGAACGTCCTCCCGCCGCAGGGGATGGTCGTCAGCCGGGTTATCACGAGCCCCGGGCATATAAAAAGAATTGTCGCCGCACTTTCGGAAAATCTTAAAAAATACGAGGACCAGTTCGGCCAAATCGTGGAAGCGCCAACACCGTCAAATGCGGAAATAGGGTTCAAGACCCAGGGCTAATATGCCAGGTACTGAAATTTTGACCCGCGATTATGTTTTTCAGGTAAAGAACCCTCAATCAAAAACATATCGCGATATTAATTTTCGACCAGGCATAAGAACAGGCCTTAAGTGGTCGAATAATTAAGTCAAATTTCTAGTACCTGGTATGCAAAAAATTAAGATTTACTCTCTCGGCGCTGTCTGCCTGCTCTCGCTCTTGTTCGACTGGTGGCTCATCAACCTGGCTTTGTACAGCGGCAGGCCGTTGACTTTTTGGCTCTGGCCAATTCTACTAAGCTTGGTTTGGGCCGCGGTTTTGAGTTTATTTTCCCTGGCCAACTACCAGAAGTGGCTGTTCCAAGCCTTGATTGCCGGAGGATTAATCGCCTATCTGGCAGTCTTTCCTTCGGATAAATTTGTCTGGTTGGGCGGAATGCTGTTTTTTATCCTAGTTTACCTTTTTGAACATCGAATCAAATCGTTGGGAAAAAACCAATCGCATTTTTCCATCAGGCACTTGGTTGGAAGCAGCATCATAATTTTGAGTTACGCGTTTTTGCTTTTATTGGGCTTCAATATTTACCATAATACTTCGGAAGACTTCAAGCGGAATCCGGAACAGTTTTATAATCGTCTCGGAGAATCCACCGCCAAAAGCTTCCGGGCATCAGGGCGATTGGGCGAGCAGTTTAATTTCAACCAGTCACTTGACGAGTTTTTGGTCAAACAGGCAGCAGAGGAAGATCGAGGCAATTTTGATTTAACGGCTACTCGTGAGGAATTATTAAGGCGATTTGGGATTAATGCTTCCGGTTCAGAAACCCTGGCGGAAATTTTTGCTCGCGCCGCCACTGACCAAGTCAAGGATATTGCCTCCAAATACGAACGCGTCTTTCCGTTAATCTTTACGGTCGTGGTCATGGCCTTATTGCGAACGTTTGCATTTTTATTTAATTGGCTGGCGATTTTTGTAAGCTGGCTTTTGTTTAAAATTTTGCTGGCAGTTAAGTTTTTTAGAATCAGTAAGGTGACGGTCGAAGTCGACAAGCTTGAGATTTAAGATTTAAGATTAAGGATTTAGGATTAAGGTTAACTTACTATGGCCAAGGACTATTATTCAACTTTAGGGGTTTCGAAGACCGCGAGTCCGGAAGAAATCAAACGGGCGTATCGCCGTTTGGCGCATGAGCATCATCCGGACAAAGGCAACGGCAATGAGGAGAAGTTTAAAGAAATAAATGAGGCGTACCAGGTGCTTTCGAATCCGGAAAAGAGACAGCAGTACGACCAGTTCGGGACTGCCTTTGACAGCCGGGCTGGGGCGCAGGGATTTAGCGGTTTCGACCCCAATGACTTCATGCGAGGGTTTGGTTTTTCGGGCTCTGCGGATTTTGAGGACGCATTCGATATTTTTTCGGACATGTTTGGAAGGCCTGCCAGAACCAGGGTCCGGCGCGAACGAGGCGTCGATTTGGAGATGGAAATCAATTTGTCTTTCGAGGAAGCCGTTTTTGGAACCGAAAAGGATATTTCCCTGGAAAAGCGGGATGTTTGCCAAAGATGCAAAGGAAGCGGGGCCGAAGTTGGAAGCAAAGTCAGCACCTGCCCCAAGTGCCACGGAACCGGGCAAATCAGGACTTCCCGAAGAACGATTTTTGGGCAGATTGCGCAGGTTGCCGCCTGCGACGAATGTGAAGGAAGCGGCAAAGTCGCGGAAATCGTCTGTTCAGAATGTCAGGGCAGCGGGATAGCAAGGCGAACCAAGCGTTTGAAGGTAAAAATTCCAGCCGGGGTGGATGACGACTCGAGGCTTCGAATTCCTGGTGAGGGCGAAGCTGGGTACAAAGGTTCAAACTTTGGCGACCTTTACCTGCGAATTAATGTCGCGCCCCATTCTACCCTGCAGAGAGAAGGGTTCAACATTTTATCCGAGCTGCCTTTGAGTTTTTATCAGGCCGCACTCGGGACTCAAGTGGAAGTGGAAACAGTCGACGGCAGAGTCAATCTGAAAATCCCAGCAGGCACTCAGTCGGAGAAGACCTTTAGGTTAAAAGGCAAGGGTGTGCCGATCATGGGCCGGTCCGGCCGAGGCGACCATTTGGTTACAGTGCACGTAATAACGCCCACGAAACTCACGAAAAAAGAAAAAGAATTGTTCAAAAAGCTGGCGGGAGAAAACGGCGAGTCCGTGGACGTGGACGAAAGCTTTTGGGGTAAGTTTAAGTCTTAAATCAATTCACTCTAGAAAAAAACCCGCAAAACGCAGGGTCATGCGGGGTAACTTTATTGTTTCAGAACATCGCGCATTGAATACCATCCGGTCTTGCCGGCTACCCAATTTGCTGCCAACAGCGCTCCTTGTGCGAAGGCTTTACGATCCTTGGCGGTGTGGGTCAGCTCGATGGTGTCCGACGGACTGTCGAACCCCACCGTGTGGATGCCGGAGATTGAGCCAGCTCGCGTGAATGAGACGTCGATGGCGCGATTGAAGCCAGCCTGTGTCATGGTGTTGCGAAGCATCAAGGCGGTGCCTGAGGGCGCGTCTCGCTTGGCCGCGTGGTGCGCTTCATATATCCATGCGCCGTATTGCGGCTGAGCCTGGAGCAGCCTCGCGGCCTCTGCCACGACCATCTGAAAGAGGTTGACGCCAATGGAGAAGTTCGGGGCAGCCACTACGCCCAGCCCGGCATGTTCTGCCTCGGTGCGCAGTCGGCTTTCATGCTCGGACCATCCCGTCGTCCCGATGACGACGTGCAGTTTCCGTTCCGCGTACTGTCCAAAATTGGCAATCAGCGCTTCAGCAGTGGAGAAGTCGATTGCCACGTCCGCCCGGTTCCACTCATTCCGTTCTCGGTTGACGCGGCCTACTACTTCGAAACCCTGTTCCGTAGCCAGCTGATCTATTAGCCGGCCCATCTTGCCGTATCCGACAATCAGGATTTTCATCTTTTGCTCCAGAAAAACGGGGCGCACAGAGGCGGCCGATACACGGGCTCCATCAGACCCCGCATGCTCATTACCACTTTCACCGGGATGGGGTTGGTCTCCACGAACAGCGCCTGAACGAGCGGGAACAGTTGGTAGTTGATTCGCCGCGCCGTCGCCCAGTTGCCGTCGAGCGCCGCATACACCATGTCCACGGTTTCGCGAGGCATGGGGTTTGAGATCACGGAGATCACCCCGTGTCCGCCGATGCTGATGAGCGGCAGCGTGAGCGCGTCGTCGCCGGACAGATACGTCAGGCGGTCGCCGCAGAGCTGGATGTCAGTCATCATCTGATCGAGCTTGCCGGTCGCTTCCTTGACGCCCACGATGTACGGATGTTCCGACAGCTCGGCCAGGGTCGGCGGCAGCAGGTCCACGCCCGTACGCGACGGGATATTGTACACGATCACGGGCAGGCCGACATCGGCAATTGCGCGGAAATGGGCCAGGAGGCCAGCCTGGGTAGGCCGATTGTAGTACGGTGTCACCACCAGGCAGCCGTCAGCACCCGCCTCCTTCGCGTGCTGGGTCAGGCTGACTGCCTCGGCCGTGGCGTTTGAGCCAGTGCCGGCGATGACCGGCACGCGACCCGCGGCTTCTTCGATTACGATTTCGGTAACCCGCCGCTGCTCGTCGTGAGAAAGCGTCGGGCTTTCGCCGGTCGTCCCGCAAGGGACGAGGAAATCGATACCCTGCGCGATCTGCCAGTTCACCATGCGCCGCAGGACTGTCTCATCCACCGAAAGATCCGGGTCGAACGGCGTGACCATGGCGGTCCCGCAACCCTTAAATGTGCGCTTCATGTTCTTCCTCCGATTATGGCTCTGCTCTTCGGCAGCGGAGCTGGTGTCCAGAACTCTCAAGCACAAGCTTTATTACTACTTGCGCCGAAGAGACTTTACACCAAGAAAGCCGCCTTCTTTCGAAGGCGGCTTTAGGTGATTTGATTAGGCTAGAACTGATTAATCAAGACTCACCAAAAAGCTACCTTCAGAGGAAGGCTTCTTACCGTACTTTTTGCTTGAGAAAGTCTGATTAGTCATCGTTAGCTAATACTAAATTAAAATTCCGTTGTTGTCAATTTGGTGTGGCTTTACAATCACGCTCGAACGTATTTTAGCAAAAATTTGTAAAAAATGACAGAGAGCCGCGCTATGCGCGGCACAATAGCTGTAATGCGCTCGGGCGCGGCGGAATCCCCCTAAATTCCAAAAATAAAAACCAGCAACATTTTCTCCTTTCGAGTGTTGCTGGCCTTGTGGGAGTTGATTAGGAACGAAACCTCTTCGCTATTTACTCGCCTCGGGCATCCCGAAACGAAGCGCCGGACGGACATAGTTTAGGTTGTCGTCGAGACAGTGCCAGTGCTCACCTAGGGAGCCCCGGTACACACCGAGGTATGGAACGAACAGGCGACCGTTGTAGTGCTCGACGACCCAGCGCCATCCGAAGACAGCCTTTCCCAGGAAGTATCTCTCGTAAAATTCTTTTCCCCGAGGCCGAATGATTTGGAGTTCGAAGAGACCGGCACAGCCGGCGAGGAGGTCGCCTGCCTTGAGCGCTTCGTACACGGCATGGCCGGTAACCCCAGCGTCAGTGTCTTGGCCTGGCGCAAGCCAAAGTTCGAACCGGGCTGTATAGAACTTTTTCGGACTGGTTTCTTCCAACTCTCGATGCACCCTCTTTCGTACCCAGCTTGGATAGGCTGGTCGGAGTACTGGCCTGCGGGATTCAATCACAAGCTCGGCACGATCCTCGCAACTCACCTTGATTTCGACTTCTCGTCGGTGAGGATAGTCGTAATCTGGAGAAAACGTTGGGTCGATATTCATGATAATCCTCCTGTCGAAGAGCTTACTCGTCCCGCGAGTCCTTGTTGCGTCCGGCTTCCTCTCCGGGCGCGAAGAGATCGAGAAGCCCGCGCCCGCGAGCGCTTGCTTCCATCACTCTACGCTCCAGCCTTGCGTCCATTTTGTCCAGAGAAGTGGACGAGTTTGCAACTGGTGCAAGATCATGCGTTTCGAGCACCTCGCATCTTTCAAGCCAGACTAGCGCCGCATTTCGAGGGTCACTCACCCTCGTTAAATCATGTCGCGCTATAATCTTGGCTGCGTTCCGTTCCTCTCGTGGGAGCGGATAGGCTGTAGAGAGTTCCAGTGGTCGACCACCCGACTCGCAGCGAACGAACCATCCTCCTTCGTGTTTTCTCAACTCCGTTTTTTTCGTTAACGAGCGATCCTGCCGCTTGCCAACGGACCTGATTGTGTACATCCGTTTAGGCCAGTCTTCCAGACTTTTTCGGAGATCCTGCACCTCCTGTTCTGTTGCGCTGAAGCGAAGAGTACTGTCCTCAATGGGTGGCTTTTCCGTCCCCATTTGATCGAGTATGTTCTGAGCCAGAACGAGGACTTCGTAGAAGGCAAATGGCTCTAGCCGGAGTATGTATTTTCTCCTCGTTGGCTTAAAAACGCCGACCGCGTGGTCGGTGTTTCGTTTGCGATTTGGCAATACGAATTTAGCCGACCACTGGCCGGCTCTTCTTGGTAGAAGATTGCATTTGCAATAAATTCATATGTTGAAAGTATAATCAAATGACTTTACACTGTCAAGGCTTGAATATTATTGTTAAATCAGTATAATATCTAAGCACTGGGTGCATAGCTCAGCCTGGTAGAGCACCTGCCTTTTAAGCAGAGGGTCGCAGGTTCGAATCCTGCTGCACCCACCAAGTATCTCTTATTCGAATGACAGGGTTATTTGCGATCTTGTTTCGACAAATATAATCAAGCGGTTCGTTTAATTCCGCTTGTGTAATTCTGCCATCTCGCATGTAAAGTTTTTTGAATATAGTTTTAGCCAAGAGAGCCTTCAATTCTGGTTCTTTTCTGGTGGGGCTGCTGCCGATATGTCCACGGCTGCACCTACATGGAAAAGGTGTAAAATCAAAGAGCGGATTAAATTCCGCTCTTTTTTTCTAATCTGACGGGAATAGCAAGCGAGAGGAAAACCCTCTTCGCCTTTCAGCCCTCAATTTTGCTCCAGTTATACTCGGCTGAACTCTTGGTGGATCCGTAAGCCTGGAATTGCTTTTTACCGCACAAGGCGGATTTATTGCACAATACTATTTCCAGCCAATAGGCCGAAAAACACCAACTCTCGCCATTCCAAGGGGATTATAACAGGTTTTATAAGCTAGAATATGTGGGCCAATTTAATCTAGCTAATTGTGAGACATGTCGCAACAGCCTCGTCGCTTCCTTGCCTTAATAATCGCAATCTGGAACCTTGAATTTCTTTTTGCTGTTCCAAGCTGGTTATTTGCACATTAATCTTAGTTATCATAGTATCCTTCTTATTTCCAAAATTTCTATCCAAATGCTCCAATTCAGACTTATGGGTCGCAAGTTTTGTATTCAGTTCAGTTGTGTTCTTAGCCAATGTCAGTTCCTGCAAAGTATCAGCCCGTCTTGGCTTTTGACTACGAAAAAGTCCTATTACAAAATGTAAGATTAACTCTGCAACCATGAGTATGCCGAACACTATCATGGCCAAGGGTAGAAGGACTATCTTAAATGGCGTGAATATGAAATTGAAGCGATGCTCCGTACGTATTTTATGTAAGATCAAGCCCACAGCGAATACCAAAGGCACGAACAGAATACGCAACAAGGCATCAATAACAACGCTTTCGTGCCCTTTCATTACAGGTACCAGAATCACAAGCACATAAGCTAACAACAACAGAAAACCTATACCCAAAATCGCATATAAGGTAAGTTGGTTAATCACATGCACAGAATTCCTGTAGCGCTTCTCAACGTAATTAATGAGAAAATCAACTAAGGTTACAAACACCAAAGCAATGATGGCGCTAAAAATATAGGCGGACTTTACTGCTATAAAACCAATCGTAATAGTGCTGCCCACCTGAACTTTCAATACGTCACTGAATATCGCATAGGTTATGAAAAAGTCTCCAATGAATAACAGGACAGCCAGGCCTAGATAGAAGTAGTATAGGATGTCCATTTCAACATTCGCTAGTGCAGAGCTTAACTGATTTTTCGCCGCAGTTATAAGCGTGCCCCAACGATTCAAAGTCTTCGGCTGTTTATCAGGTTGTGCAATTGGGGCCTTATTATCTTGCTCCTGCTGTAATTTACGATATTCTTCCTGCCTTCGTGCCAGTTCCTTTTCGAGATCACTAATCTCACTAAGCAAATTCCTTTTATCTTCCTGGTGCTGATTCTCTAAGTTTGTCGTTAAAGCACTAATGTCCTGTTTGAGTTCCTTAATTTTTTGGTCAATCGTCTCAATTTTAATTTCGCAGTCCTTAGTTTCATTGGAAAAACCTAAATCAAAGATTTTAGCCTGGACTTTTTTTATAACATCTTCCAAAGGTTCGGTTTCCGTTGCCTTCGCCATCTGTTTTTTCCAGTGATTCTGATTCTTTTTTACTATCTTCTTACCGACTCTGTAGCCAGTCTTGTAAGGATCAGTAGACCTGCCTGAAAGCCTGTAAAGTAAATACACGGTCACAGGGGCAACTGCTCCAACTAGAATAAGAATTAGGTTATTGCTCCAAGTTCCCATAAATTTTAAAGGGATTAATTATAAGTTCTTGAACACCACCGTACACGGATTCAGGATTTTTTTATAAAATTTTTCTAAAGCATTTCTGTAGCTAAGATCACCCTTAAAATCTACGCCGATAACAGCGAAAGTGTCCTTCTCACTTTTACAAAGGGCATTTTCCGTGATGAATGAACGGGAGCCGTTATTGTAATTTTCTAAAGCCCTATAGTCGGAGGGCCAAACAAAGGAACTGCCAAACGAAAACGCCCCGTCGTTAACCAACACATAATGATTATTATTATATTTATCCAAGCTGTTATCAAGCACCCTGGTTAAAAGTTGGTCCAAGAAAGTATCAGTATGGCAGTATCGGCTTGGATTCCCCAAACCTTTGCTATAAAATTCTTGTATTGCCTTGAAGACAACATCGGCATCGTTCGTAGTTACAACCGAACCATTTTGTGAAATGGCTGGCGGCATTCTTTCGCCTATTTGCACCAGTGCAGTTTTGTCCCTATTGGAATAGACAAACTTCGCCTTGTATTCAGGATCGGTGTAATTAACGGTGAGCGTTTCTTTGCACGGATTATCTTGCTGCGCGGGGCCATATAGCCTCACAGTGATTACATCGCCAGGGGAGAGTGGCTCGTCCTCGGTCAAATATTCCTGCATTTTATTAAAAACAACATCGCTATATTTGATCTGAGCGCCGCGTTCCAGGTCTTGTCGGTCGAGTGAAGTTACCGAACCTGAAATATCCAAGGATAAGTCAAAATGCCTATTACGTTTATTTTCATTGAAGAGTGTTAGTGGAGTATCGTCCTTGCCATCGAACCTTTTTGCAAGGTCAACTATATGTTTCCTCAGACTGTTAGGCTCCTCTGTAAGTTTGGCCAGTGGATAAGTTTCATTACCGATCTTTATATACTTACAATTCTCATCGCGACAATTTTCTACATTACTTTGATCATCTAGCGCTTCAATCTGAATCGCAACCTCTGCACGCACCCCCTTACCAATTCCTTGAATAATTAAAATCAGAATCGGGGATACCATGATCAAAAGCAGAATGATAAAACCTCCTAATAATTTAGGGTTGAATTTGGCTTGAGCAGTATCTCGCTTGTTGGATTTTTTCCTCGAACTACTTTCTGATAGCGGATCGAATAAGGATTGGCTAACATGGCTGTTCTTGAAACCGCAAGAATAGCAAAAAGTGTCAGATTTTTTTATTTCCACCCCACAATTGAAGCAAAACATAAAGGTCAATATTATTTTAAACTAAGCTTACCAGTGACAACGTAATAGAACGCCCTTCTAACGCCTTCAAAAATTACGAATATGATCATGCCACCGACAACGAAACTAAAAACCCTTTGGTTTGAGTCTATAGTCGCAATTAGTAAATTGAATGTCCAGGCAATTATAAGACATAAAATATATAGAACTTTCGCAAACTATACCAGGGCTTTTGTTCTAAATCTTCCTTAGTTAAATTCATAACTTGATTTTTTAAGGCAAGCTTTCGCAAGCGACACCGTCATGATCGCCATCTAATCTGTCAAAATTATAACTTGGACTACCTCCACCCGCTTTAAAGTATGCCTGGGCTTCTGCCTGAGTCTTGAAATCTCCGCAATCTCTGTCTTGACCAGTAATCGGAGGGGTTAAAACAGGCGCAGAACTGCCAGTTTGTGTACCTGAATCGCAAGCCTCATCTGCCCACATGCCGCGTTCTGCCGCTATAGCTTCCGCCTCCGCTTGCTTAAACTCACCTTGGTATTTGTAAGGCTTGTTGTAAGTGTATTCTTCGGCATAGCCAAGCCTGATCATTTCCTTGCTAACATTCAGGTCGCCTACAAATACATATCGAAGCAAACGATTATATTTGTCCAGGTTGTCCTGGGATGAATCAGCTTCCAACTTAACCTTTTTGCCACTCATCAACTCCTTGGCTTTATTTGAAGCTTCGGGGCCAAAGCACTCTACAAGGGAATCGGAGTCAACTATTTCTGGCGTATCAAGACCAATGAGCCTAACCCTCTGGATTTTATTGTCCAAGCTAATGTCAATGGTGTCGCCATCAACGACTTTGACTACTGAGTATAACTGACTTTCAGAGGTTTGAATTTTGTCTGGCATTGTCGACTCAGCTTGGGATTGTGAATCTTTTTGCTGTGAGTCGGATACAACTCCCTGAACCGATCCTTTTGGAGAAGCATTGGCGATTAAGATTACAAAAAATATAGAAGCAATGCCGAATGCTGCAGCTAACCTTTTACGCGACCATTCGAGCTTCAAAAGTCTATGAAGCAACTGCGGCCTAATCAGGCTCAACCCTAACCCAGCCAAAGAAGCTAACAGGAGTAAAACAAATAATACTTGCATATAGTGAGTAAATTATATTCTCTTTTGCTTGGGCTGTAAATGTTATCGGCACATGAAAAATGCGTCATAAGTCAACACAAACCCCTTGCCCTGAAGAGAAATAAAAAGGCCCTACCTTCGAAAATCGGCGCAAAACAAGGGTCAGCGAAAAACCAATCATCCTGCTTGGATTTATGGATACCAATTGCTTATAGCAATTCTCGAAATTTAACACTTAGACAGGTTTAAGTCATTGTGCTAAATTGTGGAATGTTCAAATACTGGGCTGTTTAGTCCACCAAGTAAAAATCCCTGAAAGGGATTTTTACTTATGTAATTGAGTTCTTATCTCAGTAGCTAATCGTTTCGAAGTATCCCAAATCACGGGCAGTTCCAGGTAGTCAATCAATATCGCCACCCAAGCCGCGATTAGGGGCCAGTGGAACAATTCAATGTGTGTCGCAAAGCGCTCAATCACCACCTCGTCTGTTATCCAAAGAATGTGAATCCACTGAACATTGAGGAACAAAAGGTAGAGGAAGTTTTTTGCGGTCCATCTTTCCCGGAGCAGGTGAATGTATAGGATCGAGGTAGAAATGATCGCCGGTATTTCTGAATAATCGATGAAAGTTGAGATTATCCCCCAAATATCAGACAGGCCAAAATAGCTCTGCCCTGTGAGTTTTAATAGGACGACGTCGGTCAACATCCAATATAAGTGGAAAATTTGCAACAGGAATAACCCGGTTGCAACCGAGAGGTTGAGCAAGTAGTGGCGTTGATACCAAACCCAAAACTTGTTAAACATAGTATAATCATAGCATGCAAGAACGGCTTCAAAAATTTTTATCCTCGGCTGGCGTTGCCTCGCGGCGCGCGGCCGAAAAGTTGATAACTTCCGGCAAAGTTAAAGTTAACGGCGCAGTAATTACAAAGCTTGGAACAAAAGTTGATCCCGAAATCGACCAAGTCTCGGTTAACGGCAAAAAAATCCAAAGTACGCAAAAATTGATTTACCTTGCCCTCAACAAACCCAAGCGGTACATGACCACGCGGTCTGACCCAGAACGCCGCCGCACCATTTATGATCTTCTGCCGCCTGATTTGAAAAATAAAGTCTGGCCGGTCGGTCGCCTGGACTTCAATACCGAAGGCTTGCTTTTGTTTACCAATGATGGCGAGCTGACCCAAAAGTTGACCCATCCTTCCAGTGAACATGAGAAGGAATACGAAGTAACCTTGGATAAAGAATTATCCGAGGGCAAAATGGAAAAAATCAGAAACGGAATGATTTTAGACGGCAAAAAGACCGCCCCTAGTCTAATTCGTACGAATGGTACCACAGTTTATCTCACCATTCATGAAGGCTGGAAGCGGCAAATCAGAAGAATGTTTTCATTACTTGGATTTACCGTGCGCAATCTCAAGCGGATTAGAGTCGGCAAACTGCGCCTGGGGGATTTAGAACTAGGAAAATACCGTTTGGTTAATTTGAAAGATATAATCTAATGTGCTATAATATATGAGTAAAAATCGCTATTTTAAGAAACAGAGGCCAAAATGGATTATCAGGCTTTAAGCGAAAGTCAGAAGAGGTTCCGAATATTCTTGGGAGCCTCTGCTTTTATTTTATTCCTCTCTAGCCAAGGCGCTTTCGCTCACGGTTTAGTTTATACTTTGGAGAAAGTGGAAGACGATTATCTTATTGATGTTGGCTTGAGCGGGGAAAATATTACAGCGGGCGACGCCGTCCGAATTAGTTTTGAGCTTTTTGATAATAAAACTAAAAATCCGGCTGAATTTGACGCGGTGTGGGTCAAGCTGGCGCAGGCGGACAAAGTGATGTTTATTGGCACTTTGCAAAACGACTCTTCCGGCTTGCTGCGACCCATGACGTATCATTTTCCTTACGGCGGGGATTATGATTTGACTGTCCGCTATGAAAAAGACAACAAAAAATTGGCCGAAACAGTATTTAACCTCAAGGCGTCGGACGCAAACCAAAGCTCCAGGTTTGCACTTATGTCCGGCGTAGTTGGGCTCATTTTAGGATTTTTGTCAGCGTGGTTTGTAAAAAAATAAAAGTAACGTAAAATTAATCGTATTGAACTAGTTATGGAGAATCTTGACCAAAACCTGCCTTCGGCGGCCCCAGAAGCTTCATTGCCCGAAAGCCAGATTCCTTCACCGCAGCCCAGTTCCAAGAAGAACTTGATTATCGGTTCTATTGCTTTGGCCCTGATTTTGTTGGCCGGCGGAGCGCTGGCTTATTTTTATTATCCGCCTTCTCCCGAGAAAGTCGCGGCTCGAATGGCGAAGATGGTGGCTGATGCCAAGTCCACGGACTTCAGCGTCAAAATGGACATGGAACTGAATGCCGCCCTGGCCCCTGAGTTGGGAGGCGAGAGCAGACAAGTCAAAATATCCGTGGAATTGGATGGAGCTTCGGATTCGTCTGACGCCAATAATCCGAAGTTTTATGCGTTAACAAAAGTGTCTGGCGAAGCGCTAGTTATATCTGCAGATGTCAGGGTCATCGGAAAAGTTTTTTATATAAAGTTAAATGAAGCTCCCTTCTTGGGCTTCATCGATCCGGGTCAGGTAAAAAACCAGTGGATAAAAGTTGATATTGAACAGCTGAATAAGGATTTGGGGTTGCCTGAGCAAAGCTACAAAAGCTTAACCGAAGAGCAAAAAAAACTGATTACCGCTCTATACGAGAATTCAAAAATCATCAAGCTAGCGCAGCGTCTAGGTTCGGAAAAGGTCAACGGGGCGGCTGCCAGCCACTATCGGTTCACTATCGATAAGCAGGAGCTTACGGCATTTATGCGCCGCACGATCGAGATAACCAACGAGGAGCTGACTGAAGAGATGAAAGCCGAATTCGAGAAAGCAATAGGCCAGCTTGAGTTTGAACCAGGCGAGATATGGATAGGCCGCAAAGATAATCTGCCGTATAAAATCGTGATGGCAATGAACATGAACAGTTCTGACGAGAATCCCACGAGCGGCAAATGGACATTTATAATCAACTTCAAAAGCTTTAATCAACCCGTGGGCGTGGAAGCTCCTTCCAACAGCAAAAGTTTCAATGAGGTATTTGGTGACCTAATGGGGTCAATGAATGCGCAGCCGCCGATTCCGGTAAACTAACGCGCGGCGGCATCAAGGGGAAAATGAAACAAAATTCACAAGAAAAAAAACACATAGTCATTCTCGGCGGCGGCTTTGCCGGAGTTGCAGCTGCCTTGAATTTGTCACAGTATTTGGAGATTGACGATGAGTATGAGATTATACTTGTCGATCGCAGAGATTATCAGCTTTATCACGCCGCGCTTTATGAAGCGGCGACGACCGAGCACGGCTACGTCGAAGGAAAGAAGCTCAAGCGAACTTTAACTATCCCGCTTGCCGAGATTTTCGGCAAGACGAAAGTCAAGGTTTTCAAAGGCTACGTGGAACGGATTGAGCTTAATGACGGCAAGGTCGTTACCGATTCCCGGATTATTTATTTTGATTATCTTTTGATTGCTTTGGGAAGTGTGGCGGATTTTTACGGCATCGAGAGCATCGCACGTTTCGGATTCACTTTGAAAAGTTTGGAAGACGCGATAATGGTCCGCAATAGAATCGAGGATATAATCACCAAAAAAGATTCAGCACTGATTGTCATCGGCGGCGGCGGGTTCGCGGGAGTGGAGTTCGCAGCCGAACTTCGCAATCTAATAAAAAAAGAATGCCGGCATCACGGGAAGCGCCTGGATAGCTTTAAAATTTTGATTATTGAGGGCGCGACGACATATTTGCCGGGTCTTCCCGAAAAAGTTTCTGCTCTAGTGGCCCGCCGCCTAGGCCAAATGGGGGTGGAAGCCCGATTTTCCACGTTGCTTACTGAAGCCGGCAAGGACTTTGTGCTGCTTAACAATAAGGAGAAACTGGAGTGCGATCTGCTAATCTGGACCGGAGGCGTGCGGTCCTGCCGCCTGCCCGTGGACACGGATTTGGAGCGCGACAAAAAAGACCGAACCAACGTCACGGAATTTTTGAATCTCAAAAGTTTTCCGAATATTTTTTTGGCCGGAGATAATGGCTGCTTCATGGACCCAAAAACCAAAAAACCATTGCCCCAGACCGCGCAAGAGGCCGTTAATCAAGGAAAACACGCGGCCAAAAATATTTTCCGAACCATCAAAGGCAAACCTTTGTGGCCTTACCATTCCGCGTCTTCCCGATTTGTTATTCCGGTTACGGGCAAATGGGCGATTTTTTATACTCCGAATTTGGTCATTCCGGGCTTCCTGGGCTGGTTGATCAGACGACTGGCCGACTTGCGCTACTTTTTGTCTATTCTGCCCTGGCCGACTGCCCTGAATTTTTGTCTTTTTTAAAACAACATCTTTACAAAAAATGATTAATAAACAAATGTATGCCTAACACACCCTTGCCAACATTTGGCAACTTTGAGTTAGCGGGTATTGCAGTATTGGTTGCGGCCCTAGGTCTTTGGATTATTTATCGTTTTCTAGATAAGTTGCCGCGACCTAAGAGCAAACGGTTAACAGTGGGCCATGAACTTCGGCTGATTAAGCTCAATACGCTAATAATTTTTGCCGCACTTTTTTCGGCATCCTGGGACATTTGGTGGCATCGGGCGGTCGGGCGAGACTCACTATGGGAGCTTCCGCATATTTTTATGTATTCTCTGGCGACGATTGGAATTGCCCTAGGAATATACATTTGGCGTCATACTCGCGAAAAACTTTGGAAGAAAATGGTATTGGCATTGATGATAGTGCCACTGTCCGCTCCTTTTGATAACTTCTGGCATATCGTTTTTGGGGTAGAAGACTTATCGCGGCCGATTAGTCTTTCGTGGAGCCCGCCTCATATGGCACTGGATATTGCGGTTATTCTGGTGTTAGCTTGTTTGCTGAAAGCCCTCTATCGCCACCACAAAGTTAAAGACCAAACTTTTTTTGGGACTTTGATTTTTGGAGCGCTTTACGTTCAAGCAACTTTCTTAGTTATGCCATTCCATCCGACCGAGGGATGGGGACAGGTTTGGGGATTTTGGGGAGCGGGACTGTTGGCATCTGTGTATATTTTTGTCCTTTTAATGGCTCAAAGATGGAGCAAAAGTGGAGTCGCGGCCATTATGACTTCGATTTTTGGGCTTCTGCTTATGATGACAGCGTATGGCAAAGAAACCGCGCCCCAGATTCTACTTATGCCGCATGACCGGGGCCCCAATTGGATTTATTTGTTTGCTTACATTGGAACCGCCGCGTTTTTGGATTATACGAGGTTTACGCACAACCTTTGGGCAAGGGGAGCTTTAGCCGGCGGCATTTGGTCGTTGATTCTTTTCGGTTCATCATCAAGATTTTTTGCTCCCGAATTTCAATACGGCTGGCCAGAAATAATAATCGCAACTGTTTCGGGTTTAATCGGCGGTTGGCTGGCAGTAGTTTTGTACGATTATATAGAGAAAAGAAGAAGATAGAAATAAAATGCAAAAAATCGTAAGAAATTATTACCTGATGATGTCACCGTTTGTCGTCGGATATTTAATTTATGCTTTTAAAATTCATTCGACCCAACCCTTAATCATATTCCTTGTTTTTGGGATAGATGGTGATTTAAAAAAACCGGCGGTTAGCCGATTTTTTTTATGCTGCTATATCCAAGTCTTCGTACTGCTTGTATTGCTCGAGTAATCTGTCACGTTCCGCAGTATTACCTGAAGCTTCAGCCGCCGCAATCTTCTGTAGAAGCGCCTGAGCAGCGGATTGCTTTTCTACTCGATCGCTTGCATCACCAATTTGACGTTCAGTTGCCATAGATTAAAGATTAATTAACTGTATTCTATACCTTTTCAATTTCTTTTTCAAAATCGCATTCTTTGTTGGAGCATTTGATAACGCCGTCCTTGGCGTAAACTAAGAGGTCTCCTGACTTCGGGCATTTTTCGCCCGTGGGTTTTTGGTTGAGCAAAAATTTGCATTGGGGGTACTTGGAACAGGAGTAAAAAATCCCGCGCTTGCTTCGTCTCTCAACCAGCTCACCTTCGCCGCATTTGGGACACTCCACCCCTGTGCCTTTTTGGATTTTTTTGATGTTTTTGCATTCCGGGTAGCCGGTGCAGCCCAAGAAAGAGCCGAATCGGCCGAACTTTACCGCCATGGGCCGGCCGCATTTTTCGCAAATCACGTCCTTGTGTTCGTCCATTAGTTTTTGCTCTTCCGGCATGGGACGGGTAAATTTGCACTCCGGATAATTGGAGCAGGCAATGAACTTTCCGAACCTTCCGAATTTTATGACCAAAGGATGCCCCGATTCCGGACATTTTTCATCGAGCTCGATTACATGCTTCTCGACTTCTTTTTCTTTGGTCTTAAGATTGCTGTGGAACGGCTCGTAGAATTCGCGTATCACAGGCACCCATGCTTTTTCCCCATTGGCAATTTCATCCAGTTCGTCTTCCATCTTGGCCGTGAACTGCAAATCAACCACTGCTGGAAAATGTTCAACTAAAATGTCGTTGACAATGAAGCCAATTTCGGTCGGGTGGAATTTTTTGTCTATCTTGTTGACGTAATCGCGCTCCTGAATCGTGGAAATAGTCGGGGCATAAGTTGAAGGCCGGCCAATGCCTTGTTCTTCCAAGGCTTTGATTAAGGTGGCGTCGGTGTAGCGCGCGGGTGGCTGGGTGAAATGCTGGTTGGGTATGATTTTTACCACCCTTGGTTCATCGCCTTTTTTCAACTCCGGCAGCAGCCCCTCACCTTCCCCATTTGCCTCTTCCTCGTCAGTGCCTTCCAGATAGACTTTCATGAAGCCGTCGAACTTGATGACTTGTCCGGTTGAGCGGAAAGTATATTTCTTTTTAACGCCGGCGATTTCGGTATCGATACTAGTGGCGTCAAACACGGCTTCCGGCATTTGGGTGGCTAGGGTCCGCTTCCATATTAAATCGTAAAGCCGGTATTGATTTCGATCCAGATGATCCTTGATGCTTTCCGGGTCGCGCATTAGGTCCGTTGGCCGGATGGCCTCGTGCGCTTCCTGGGCGTTTTTGGATTTAGAAGTATAGCGCCTTGGCTGGTCCAAAACATATTCTTTGCCATAGCGGTCCAGAATAGTTTGTTTGGCAGAATCCAAGGCAAAATCCGAAAGGTTGACTGAGTCAGTACGCATGTAAGTGATCAAACCAGTTGCTTCGTTTTCGCCAATTTCGACGCCTTCATACAGTTGCTGCGCATACATCATGGTTTGTTTGGCGCTAAATCCTAACTTTCGGGCAGCTTCTTGTTGGAGCGTTGAGGTGATAAATGGAGCAGCCGGATTTCTTCTGACTTCCTTTTTCGTTACCTCAGCTACGACTGCCTGCCGGTTGCGCAAATCGGAAATTATCTTTTGAGCCTGCGTTTCGTTTTTGACTTCGAGTTTATCCAGACTCTTGCCATCTATTTTGGCGAGCTTGCCGGTGAAATTGGCGTCCTTATTGAAGGTCGCGATAATGCTCCAGTATTCCTGCGGCGCAAATTTCAGAATCTCGCGTTCGCGGTCGACTATGAGCCTTACTGCCACAGACTGCACCCGGCCGGCAGAAAGCCCGCGTTTGACTTTTTTCCAAAGAAAAGGAGAGAGTTCATAGCCCACCAGCCGGTCAAGCACTCTTCGGGCCTGTTGCGCGTCCACGAGGTGCAGGTCAAGCTCTCTTGGATTTTTGAGCGCTTCATCTATGGCAGTTTTTGTTATTTCATGAAAAGCTATTCTTTTGACTTTTGACTCTTGACTTTTGACTTTCCCCAGGCCTAAAGCATGCAACAGGTGCCACGCTATGGCTTCGCCTTCCCGGTCTTCGTCAGTAGCGAGGATTATTTCTTCCGCGTCTTTGGCCAGCTTTTTAAGTTCAGCCACGCGCTTCTTGGCTTTCGGCGGAATGACGTATGTTGGTTCAAAATTGTGCTCGATATCGACTCCCATTTTGCTTGTCGGCAAGTCGCGGATATGGCCAAAAGAGGCCTGAACTTCGTATTGGTTGTTCAGGAATCTAGAGATGGTCTTCGCTTTTGTGGGAGACTCTACTATTACTAGGGATTTGGGCATAAGAAATTCAAAAGTCAAAATGCAAAATGCAAAATGACAAAGCAAAATTAAAAATTATTCTCTTTGCATTTTTAATTACATTTTGATTTTTGAGCTTTGATTTTTGCATTAACCTAATCATTTTTATCTACCAGAATTGCATTTGTCAAGCCGATCTTCTTGAGGATCGCCAAACTTTCTTCCTCATTTGCCCATCGCGGACAGCAATAATCTTCAATGATTACCGGCTTAAGTTCGATTTTTTTAATTTTTTCTTTTTCAAAAGTTATTGTTACAGTCAAACCTTCTCTAGTTTCCTGGCTCCACATCTGATCGAACACAAAATTGCCCAAGGAATAAAATATCCATTTACCCTTATATTGTTCGATGGTTTGAATCCAATGCGGATGGTGGCCGACAAATAAGTCCGCACCCGCCTCAATCGCCTGGTGTACGCGTTCAACATTTACGGCGTCGGGCTTTCTTTGGTATTCCGTACCCATATGCGCCGACACAATCACGAAATTAGCTTTTAGTTTAAGGCTTTGAATATCTTGCGCCACCGAGGCTGTGTCATTCCAATTACACACTAATGGGTTTGATTTTTCGCCCAGCCTCGACTCGCCGTCGAGGCGAGGCGGGCCGCCGTCGTTGAAAGCGGCGTAAGAATAAGCCAGGAAACCAAATTTTGTCTCATCCTGAGTAATCAGCACGCCTTCATGACAATTTGCTCCTGTACCAACAGGCAGAATATCATGAGCCTTGAGTAATGCATAAGTAAAGTTAAGCCCTTCCTGCCCCTGATCCAAACTATGATTATTGGCCGCGGCCAGAACATCAAAGCCGGCCGCAGTTAGCCCCGCAACGCTTTTGGGGTCAGCATTGAAAGCCAAGCTGTTCGGGACAAAATGCCGGCCTTCATCATTGAAAGGAGATTCCAAATTCGCAAAGCTTATGTCGGATTGCGAAATCTGTTCCAGCACGTTTTTAAACGGCAAGGAAAAATCCCCAGCTTTATAAATTTTATCAGCGACGTTACGCGAAAGCATAATGTCGCCGGCAAAGAACAGGGTGATAGTTGATGGTTGATAGTTGATAGAGTCCGTAGCGTGCCCATTCATCGGCTCAGGAGAAACCGTGCTCTTAGGTTTGACCAAAATCGCCGCGACCAGAAGCGCTGCAGTGATGATCGCCGTATAAATTATTTTATCTCGTTTTAACATAGTGTGAGCCGCCCAAATTCTTAACCCGGCCCTTCAATTCGAGCATGGTCAAAAGAGTGTTGACTTCGGCGGCCGGTTTTTTTATGCTGCGGACAAGCTCATCAATATGCGTGGGTTCCTTAGACAGAAGCTCAAGCAACACTTTTTCTTCGGGCGCAGTTGGTTCAAGGGGCACCGCTTGATTTAAATTCAAGTCGATATTTAGCTCTTGGATTATATCTCGGGCGGAAGTGACCAGCTTGGCGCCCCGCTTGATAAGCTCGTTGGTCCCCTGGCTGACTTCGGAAAAAATAGAGCCGGGGACCGCAAATACCTCCCGATTTTGCTCCAAGGCGTAGTTGGCGGTAATCAAAGCGCCGCTCTCCAGGTCGGCTTCAATGACCAAGGTTCCCAGGCTTAAGCCGGAAATAATCCGGTTCCGAATGGGGAAATTTTGTTTCTGCACGACCATCCCCAATGGATATTCGGAAACCAGGCACCCCTGTTGAATAATTTTTTGAGCCAGCAGAAAGTTGGCTCTTGGGGAGATGCTGCTGTTATCAAGGGAAGACGCGAGCACTGCTATCGGACTTCCGCCGGAGTTGAGAGTCGTGTTATGCGCTTCGGCATCCACGCCAAAAGCCAGGCCCGAAACGATGACCAGATTGCTTGCCGCCAGAGTTGCCACCAGTTCTTGGGTGATATGTTTTCCATATTGGGTCATTTTTCTCGTGCCCACTACTGCCAGTCCGGGCTGGCGCAGCAGTTGAACATTTCCCCGTATATAAAGGATGGGCGGCGGCTGGCTGATTTCGGACAGCAGCGGCGGATAATCTTCATCTCCGGTAAGGACGACCTCGATTCCCAAACTTTGAAGTTTTTCCCACGATTGTTCTGGCTTGATTTCGTTTCTTTTTGATATAATGGCATCCACGCTCTTTTGGTTAAGCCCGGCCTGCCGCAAATCCGACCCCGAAGCCTGCCAGGCTGAAGCGTAATCTCCGAAGAAGGCCTGCAGTTTCATGAGGCTTATCGGGCCCAAATCCGGAATCAGGTTAAAAGCGTTGCCGTAAATTTTTTCCGCCTTCGCTAAAGCTTCGGCGGACAGGGTTTCTTCTTTGGTTTCTTGGTTGACTTTTTCTGGAATTTTTGCTACCATATATTGTTTTCTATAGAATATACTAGTACTTTGAAAATTAAAAATCGCCCAGTCATTCGACCGGGCATTCTGGTGTTCTTGACCCTACTTCACGAGCGGCGAAAGGAAGCAGCATCCCTCCTATTGTTTCTGAGTAACCACAAGTTCAGGCTCAAATGGTCTTCCATTTCCGCCTGGCGCTCGTAAGTAGGGTTAAGCACATCACAACACGTCCACGGAGGACAGGGGGTTAACATGATTCAGATCGTGATTTTCGGGTCCGCAGCACTGGCTCTTGCGGGCCTCGGTTACTTCGTCGTTCGCGACCTGATCGCTCCAAGGCTGGAGCGGTTCGGGGACACCATCCTCAACATGCTCAGGGCAATCGGAAGCCTGCACTGATAGAGGCAGGCGTCAGTCCACCCCGCGGAAATTTCGCGGACCACCATCACGTGTTCGGATCTTCGGAGGCAACCATGCTAGGTCGTTCACCAAGCAATTCCACCGCCCTGACCAAAGCCAGCGACCTTCCCGGGCCGCGATTGGTCAAAAACGGTATTGTGTTGGCCAGCCAACCCAAGCCGTCCTACCTTGCGAGAGTCGTCAATGTTGACCATCCCCCGCCGGGAGCTGAAGCGGTTCCCATGCTGGCTGGCGACATCGATGACGTCCTCAGGCGTATTTTTGGGAGCGATACCAGGCTCTATCACCGCCTCAGTTGCAATGACGAGGATGGGTCTGAATGCGACTTTCAAAGCGTACTCGCTGAATCCGGCGTGCACTCGAACGAGCCCTTGGCCGAGCGCTTCAGCGACACGATGCGCCGCGTCCGCTTCGAAAGCTAGCCCGCAAGTCTCATCCCGCCTCGAAATCGGTCTGTTCCCAGCAGACCAAACCTTGCCCAATCCCGCCTGGGCCAGTGGCTACCAAGTCCACCGCGGTGAACAGGGAGGCCACAAAATTTCAACACTCGCCGGCGTTGCGCTATGCTCGCCGGCGCATTTTTTTATTTGGTTTATCTACAAATTAAATCTCCCCTCTCCTCCCAGGAGAGGGGTCGGGGGAGAGGTGGTTAGAGATTACTTGCAAAACACCTTCCAGGTTTTCGTCTATTTCGCTGTTCCAGAATCTAAGAATCTTAAAACCAGAGTCAGCTAAATATTTTGATCTTTTATGGTCTTTGATTTTGTTTATTCGTTCATTATGCTGACCGCCATCAATTTCGATGATGAGTTTTTTCTCAAAGCAACAAAAATCTACTATTGCCACCCCACCCTTAATCCCTCCCCTGAAAGGGGAGGGAAATTCTAAGATGTATATTCATCCATTGAATTTGCTTTGTGCCATATCCAGTCCTTCGGTCATCAAAGTTTCGACCGCATCTTTTGCCCGCAGCAGAACTTCGTTCACAATTTTTTCTTCTTGTACCGTAAATTTTTGTAAGACATAGTCATCTCCCTGGAGTTGTCCTCGAGTTTCCGAGTTATCAATGCCCAGCCTGATTCGAATGAAATCTTTTGTGCCAAGTTCGGTGATAATCGAATCCACGCCATTGTGTCCGGCCGCAGAAACGTTTTTTTGTATTCTTATAGTGCCCAGTGGAAAATCCAAGTCGTCGTGGACCACAACCAGCTGTGCGGCTGGGTAGAATTTCAAAATCTGGTTGATGGATTTTCCCGACAGATTCATAAACAGCTGCGGTTTGGCCAAAATCACCTCGTCCGTTTTCAAAAACAAGCTGTCATATTTGTTTTCCCAACCTTCAGGGCCTGCCAATAAATCAAGCACTCGAAATCCGAGGTTGTGCCTGGTTTGTTCGTATTGTTTGCCTGGATTGCCCAGGCCGACGATGAGAAAGTGCATCTTATTTTTTTCTATTAAATATTTGCAAAAACAGTGCTGGCCGGACAATAGGGATATTTCTAAATTGTTTTAACTGAGTTAAGTGCCTATCGCCTGAAATAATATATTCAGCCTGAGCAGCATATGCCGTTTCCAGCAGACGATTATCGCTAGGATCATCTTTGATAATGTTAACATTGGTATCCGGGTAATAGATCGCAGAAGCGGCAAGTAATTTATCAAGCAGAGCGTCCGTGTTAATTTTTAATTTTTGGGCCTGCTTCTTCATGTTGGAATAGTTTACTACGCGAATCAACTCATCAATCGTCTCCGGCGAGAAGCATAGAATTATTTGACGGCGGTTGACCAAAGTAAAAAGCTGCTCGAGAGATTTGCCCCAAAGCAGCATAGAAATTAGCACATTGGTATCAGCAGCTATCTTCATTTGGCCTGGGCTAGGGCTTTTTTTAGGGCAGATTTGGTTATAACTCTGCCTAAACGCCGCCAGGTTCGAATTTCGGAAGGAGAATAAATCTTATCTGTTTTTTTTATCTTAGTGATAGTCGCAGTATTTCCAGTAATACGCAAGAATACCTTACTGCCCCGCCAGGTTTTGGGTAAAGTAATTGAATTAGATTTAATCTTGGTTATTGTAGCCTGAGTCATATTTCAATTATACTCAGCCTTGACAGAATCGTCAAAAAGGAGTATAATATATTGTTTCAAGATACGGTTCCGGGTATTGTTAATAATATCTAGAATCGTGTCTTGAGGCATCCCGTCATCACGACGGGACAAGCCGAGTTCGGGCGGTCTCCCGGACAACAAGGAGGAACCCACCATGCCAAGTCATGGAACCCCCCTCTCCGCAACGCATTTGGCGCCGTTTGTTAGTACGGCGACCAAAGCCCTGATCCTGGTCGCGAATGATCTGGGACAGGGAGTCCAGGAAAGCTGGGCGAACCGGAGCGAAGAAATGCAGTCGCTCTTCCGCCAGGCGTTTCTGCCGCCGCAACAGACGGGCCAGCCGCTCATGGCGCGCTATATCGTGCCGATCCCGAACATCGCGGTGAACTACGACCGCAAGTTCGTGGACGCGGCAATGGCCGGTGGTCCGCAGACCCCGTCCAACTACGATGTCCTCAAAGTCGGCGACCTCTACGTCGCCCGGCACAAGGGCATCGTCCGGCGCAACATCACGATCGTGAACTTCGGGCTGGACGTCAGCTCGGAACAGGCGCAGGAGTTCGGGCAGGCGCACAAACTCGGTCGCACGCTCGATCCATGGGAGTGCTTCTCCATCGGCGAGCACCGGCCCATGCTCAATCGCGAGCTCGGCTTCGACTACATGGCCGTTGTCTCGTTGGAGAAGTGCGAGTTCGGCGGTGAGTCGCGAGTCTGCAGCTGCTGGTGGGACGAGCGGGAGCGCGAGGCCGCTCTCAACTGGTTCACCGACGGCTGGCACGTCCGCTGCTGGTTCGGTTTCGTCCGCGAGTCCTAGGGCTCTGGGGATCTTTGGGTTTGAAACTCTGACACTTTGAGTTTCAGACCCTGGGTCCCTTTTTCTTTTTTTAAAATTTTGATATCATTTTTTCAGATATTAGATCAGTCCGCGGCCATGGTTTCGGACAATCGAATTCCGGAGTTTGATCAGCCAGAATGAGATCGGGCACGCTTGATCTTAGTGTGTTTTTCAAACTTCCCAAAAGATGAAGAAACTCGGTATAAGGCATTGGCGGATTAGTGTCGCTTAGCGAGATGCTATCCCAAATAAAATTCAACCCCAAGAGCATTTGAGGGGCGGTGGCATAGATGATGCTTTCTACAATTCGGCGGTAAGTCGCAAGTCTGCAACTGCTGGTGGAACGAGCAGAAGCGCAAGGCCAATCTCAACTGGTTCACCAACGACTGGAACGACAACTACTGGTTCGGTTTCGTCCGCTACTTTCTTCGGCTTTATCCCGCCTTTGCGGCGGGATTTTCTTTGCTGGCTTGTCTATACCAGCCGCCAAGCATTTTGCCGATTTCATTCAGCGGTTCAGAAAGAGCGATGTATTTTTTGGTATCCAAGGCTTTAATCTCCCAGAGAATCTGCAAGAATAGTTTGAGCAAATCGAGCTTGATTATGGTTTTTTGCAAATATGCAGGTTTCTGCGGCTTCGATGAGTATCCAGCGATAAAACTTAATTCAATTGTGCTTAGAAACAATATGTCAATTTTTGCGCCAAGAGTATATTTCGAAGATTTTAAAATGTGCGGCATGAAGCCATACCACATTTTGTAAGCAGAAATAAGATGTTGCAGAATCGGAAGATTCCGTTGGGGGGGGGGGCGTTAACAGAGGCAAAATTCAGTTGGCTCATGGTTTTGACGAGATTATTTCTGTTGAGAATCTGCTCTTGGCTTGGCAAGAGTTTATCCGCGGCAAGAGGAATAAGCCGGATGTCCAACTCTTTGCTCACGCTTTGATTGATAATATTTTACAGCTTCACAATGATTTAGCCAACAAGACTTATCGGCACGGCGGATATTACCAGTTTAAGATTTCCGATCCCAAGCCGCGGGATATCAGCAAAGCCTCGGTTCGCGATAGGCTTTTGCATCATGCGATATATCGAATCCTGTATCCATTCTTTGACCGGACATTTATCGCTGATTCTTTTTCCTGCCGGGTTGATAAAGGCACGCACAAGGCGGTCAACCGATTGCTGGCAATGTTCAGAAAAGCAAGCAAGAACAATACCCGCACATGCTGGGTTCTCAAATGCGACATCAGGAAGTTCTTTGCCAGCATAGATCATGATGTTTTGAAAAATATTTTAGCTAGACATGTTCCTGACATAGATATGCTTTGGCTTCTAGGGAATATTATTGATAGCTTTGGGTCAGATTGCTTCGTCGGCCGCCAGACTAAACCCCGGCCAGAAAACCGGCCTCCTCGCAATGACATTAAATCTGTCTTTGCGAGCGAAGCGAAGCAATCTCATAACCAGGGTCTTCCCTTAGGCAACCTAACCTCCCAGCTCTTCGTCAACATATATATGAACGAGTTTGACCAGTTTGTGAAGCATAAACTCAAGGTTAAGCATTATATACGCTATGCCGATGATTTTATAATTCTATCTCCAAGCGAAGAGGAACTCACTGCAATACTGTCACGTATTGCAGTACTCCTCAAGCAAGAGCTTAAACTGCGGCTTCATCCACATAAAGTCACTCTTAAAACCTTTGCTTCAGGCATTGATTTTTTAGGGTGGGTTAATTTTCCCCATCATAGAGTGCTACGCACAGCCACGAAAAAACGGATGCTTAAGCGTATCCGTGTAAATTCAACCAATGAAACCTTGCAATCTTATTTAGGACTTTTAAAGCACGGGAATACTTTTCAAAAAATTTTCGCCAGCCCGCAGCAATGGCCGCGGGGAAGTTGACCGTAAGCTTGAAGGTTGGCGGTTTGGTTCCTGTCTGCTTTAAATTATAGACTTTTGGCTCCCGTTGGTCGTCCATTTTGCCCGGCGGATGTTCTGAAAGAATATCATCCAAAAATTTATCGAGGCTTTCAACTCCAATTTCACGTGAGGTGCTTTGGAAGCTTTTGGCAGCCAAATCCAAAATCAGCTCGAGATTGAGTTTGGTCTTGGCCGAAGCAAAGACCACAGGCAAAAACCATGCCTGAGGGAAGTAATCAGGCAAGATATTTAAAAGTTTGTCCCGCTCGCCCTCCCCCACCAGGTCAATTTTATTGAGAACGATCACAGCAGGCTTGTTGTGTTCGGCAATTTGCTGGGCCACGACTTGGTCAGCGACCGTAATTTCGCCGGCAGCGTCCAGGACGAACAGCGCGACGTCGGTCTGCGAAAGAACTCGCAGGGACTGGAAGGCGCTGGCCGTTTCCACGTCCGAGTCCTGCTTCCATTTTTTTTTGATTCCGGCCGTATCGATCAGCGTGAATTTATTTTGCTCATAGTCAAATGGAATGTCCACTGAAGATCGGGTCGTGCCGGCCTTGTCATGGACCAGCAGGCGCTCCTGTTTGAGCAGGGCGTTGATGAGGGAGGACTTGCCGACGTTGGGTTTTCCGACGAAAGCAATTTTAATCCGTTCTTCCTCTTCTAACTGGCGCACCGGAAATTTATCATTTAGTATTTTAACTATTTCATCCAATAAGTCGCCGATCCCGGCGCCATTGATGGAGGAGATTAAAAACGGCTTGTTGAGCCCCAGTTTTAAATATTCAAAAGCCAAGGTTTCGGTTTTGACGTTTCTCGTTTCAATTTTATTTACGGCCAAGACCACAGGTTTTTTTTGCTGCGAAAGCCTGCCGGCCACGGTAAAGTCTTTACTTCCGGGAGAAGTTCTGCCGTCAACCATAAGCAGAATCAGGTCAGCTTCTTCTTGAGCGATCTCGGTTTGTTTTTGGACATCCCGCTCCAGATCCGAGCCGGGTCTGGCGACGCCCGCAGTGTCGATAAGATAAAAACTCCGTCCGCTCCAGGAAGTTAGGCCGAAATGCCGGTCTCGGGTGGTGCCCGCTTCCGGATAGATTAGAGCCTTTCGGACTCCCAGGATTTTATTAAAAAATGTCGACTTGCCGACGTTGGGAAGGCCAATTATGGCAACGAGCGGAGTATTCATTAGAAATTTAGAATTAAGAATTTTGAATTTTGATTCAAATTCGAATTTAAGAAATTAGAATATTCATTCGAAATTCAAAACTCAGAATTTAAAATTACTACAATGCATCCTTCCCCAGAATAATCACAAAATCTGCGGTTGAATTGGTATAGGGAACGTCGGCGATGTTGAAATTAAAACTATTTTTAAGATAGTCGGCCATGTTGGGAAATTTTCCGCCTGAATTATCATATAATATGGTCCGCTCGTAAGGGACCCGGCTTTTGAATGTGGTAACTTTCGTGTTGGGGACTACTTTTAGAAGCTGGCCGAGGCCATCGAGGGCATAGGCGTTGCCCGTAGAATTTTGAATTTCTATGGTCGCGTTTTCTTTTTTCAGCTTGGCAGCCGTAAAAATATTTTCCAGATGTTCATGTACGTCCTGGTAGGTAATGCCTTCGCATGGCTGAATAACGTAAGCCCTGGCGGTATAATCCTCTATGATTCCCTGGCAGATTAAGTTTCCATCAGGCTCGAGGGAAAAGGAATATATTTTTTCCGATTTTATGCCTTTTCCGATTTCGGCCAGCCGCTTCATTTCGTACGGCTCGAGGTTGGTCCGAAAGTGATCTGTAAAGTCGTTAAGAAGGTTGCTGATTTTTTTAAGGTCAATCAGATTTAGCTTGATGACTTTTTGAGCAAAGGCCGAAATGATTTTTTTCTGCCGTTCACTGCGGGCAAAATCCGAGCCTTCGCCGCTGCTCCCGTGCCGGGAGCGCGCAAATTGCAGCGCCCGCTTCCCATCCATGTGGTCAAAGCCTTCTTTGAAGCTTACTTCCGGCAGATATCCGTATGTTTCGTCAGGGTAGGTGGAATCAGTAAAGCTCCGCTCGACGTAGACATCTAAGCCCCCGACATGATCAACCGCTTTGACAAAGCCTTTGAAGTCCACGACCGCAAAATATGGAATCTCCCAGCCGGTCAATTTTTCAACGGCTTTTATGGTTGCCTCTCCGCCCGTGCCGCTTCCAGCCTGTTCCGCAAAGGCGTAAGCAGAGTTAATTTTCCGAAAGCCCGCCGAAGGAAGGCCGACTATGAAGTCCCTCGGGATTGAGAGCAACACTGCTTCTTGGCTTTCAGGGTCAATTTGAGCCGCAATAATCGTGTCAGTCAGCAGCGGCCCGTCGTGCCCCTCTCCTCCCATCCCCAGGAGCAGAATGTTGACGCGGCCCTCATCTTCGCCGGCCAGTTGCTTATCGCCTCCTATCAGAAGTTTTCCAAACCGCACGAAAGGATTTTCTTGCCTGCTGAAGATCTGGTTCGTCTTTGACAGCAATTTGGTGGTACCCCAGGTCGCCGCGACAAACAAAATTAAAAGAAGCAGTAAAAAGAATCGCAGTTTCCTGCGCGGGTGTTTTATTTGAGGAGGCAAACGCCGCACTCCTGGGGTTGAAATTGCGTCAAAAGACCTCATTGTTTAATAATTATAGCCTAAATAGGCATTTTTTGCTACGCCGACGCTGCGGTCGGCGCCCCGACCTTCGACGTTTCTGTCGGAGCGTCGGGGTTGAAATGGCGTCGGCACTCTGGTAAACTAATAGGGCATTTTTAAATTTGAGGTCACTTAGCTCAGCTGGTTAGAGCGCGTCGTTCACATCGACGAGGCCGCTGGTTCGAGTCCAGCAGTGACCACCACTGCTTCGCCAAGGCTTCGCAGTGCTAGCAGTGTCCTGCGTAGCTTTACGCGAAGCAGGACAGCATATTTATGGACGAGTCTGAATCATCAAATAGCAATACAAGGAACTCTTCCGGCTTGAGCGGTATCTTTGTTTTCGTCTGGGACTTTTTGAAGGTGATTATCATCGCGCTCGCAATCATTTTGCCGGTGCGTTATTTTTTATTCCAGCCTTTTATAGTTTCAGGTTCATCCATGGAGCCAAATTTTTCCCACGGCGAGTATTTAATCATTGACGAAATATCTTATCGGTTCCAAGATCCCACTCGCGGTGATGTGGTCGTGTTGCGCTTTCCCAAGGATCGCAAGCAATTTTTTATCAAACGGATTGTGGGCTTGCCAGGCGAAACAGTAACCATAGACAACGGCCGGGTGACAATCAAGAATAAGCAGCATCCTCAGGGTGAGGTTTTGGAAGAAAAGTATCTGCCAAACCAGGGGCTAACCTTCCCTCACAATACCTCACTGGTGGGCGGGAAAAAAAGCCTGACGCTGGGCGCGGATGAATATTTGGTTTTGGGAGACAACCGCTTGGCTTCTTCCGATTCGCGTGATTGGGGAATCCTGGAAAGAAAAGATATGATAGGGAAAGTTTTTATTCGCGTATTGCCGTTGACCGAGTTTGAGCATTTTAAGACCCCCGCTTATAGCTTTTAGATTAAAAACAGAAAAAAATAGGTGCGCAGTCCGGTCGAATGACCGGACGAGTACGATTTTTTTCTGAGAGGAGTAATAAGTCGACCGAAGCACATTTTGCGAAGCAAAATTGCACAGGTTCGACCAATTACGACGATGGGACGACCCAAAAAAGCCACACCGATTATTGAAAAAGCTCCGCCAAAAGTGGCCGGAGCCTTTGATGTATTGCCAGAGCAGCATCTGCCCTATGGCTTCTTTTTTGATAAGCTTAATAATTTGGCCCATACTTTCAGCTATTCAAAAATTGATACCCCGCTGATTGAAGACGCCCGCCTGTTTCGATTTTGGAAAAGCGCGTATCCCAAAGAAAATTTAATAGAAATCATGAGTGATGACGGCAAATCTTACCTGGCGGTTAAGCCCAGCAACTTGTTCAGTCTGGCCCGCGTTTACCTCGAGCATCATTATTTTGAAAAAGAACGAACCTGCAAATGGTTTTATGCTTCACCCACGGCGCACTTTGGGGCAAACAAAGAGCTGCATCAAATCAACGAATGGGGGTTTCAGATTTTTGGCGAGACCTCAGCGATCGCCGATGTTCAGTTAATGAACCTGCTGCTGAAATTTTTTTCCGACCTCGGCCTGCCGCAGGTAGGCTTGGAAATCAATAATATCGGCTGCCTGGAATGCCTGCCCCCATATGCCGAAGTTTTGAAGAACTTTTTTAAAGATAAAAAATACGACCTTTGTGAAAATTGTCTTGAGGACTTGGAGCACAACCCGTTAAACATTCTGGCCTGCGACAACCTCTCCTGCACCACCGCCGCCACCGATGCGCCGGTGCTGGTCGATTATTTGTGCGAGGCCTGCCGCAAGCACTTCATCGGAGTGCTCGAGGGTCTGGATGAATTAAACATCGGATATAATCTCAATCAAAAGGTAATCGGCAAGCCATGGTCGAGAAGGACTGTATTTGAAATTCGCCACAAAACCCCTGACAACCAGGAAATGGTTTTGGGATACGGCGGTCATGCGGACGATTTGATTCAAAGCCTCGGCGGCCCCCAGGTTTCCTCTTTAGGATTCGTTGGCTCACAAGAGCAGGCAATTTTGGCCCTGGAGCATACCAATAACAAATTCGCCACCAAAAGCAAAGTTGAAGTTTTCCTCGTGCCCTTGGGAGAGCTGGCCGCCAAGAAATCTCTCAGATTATTCACGGAACTTTGGAACCATAATATCATCGCCTCCGAATTTATCGGCCCTGGTTCGATTAAAACCCAGCTGCGCCTGGCTGAATCAAACAAGGTCAGCATCGCGTTAATCATCGGCCAGAAAGAAGCGCGCGAAGGAACGGTAATTTTGCGCGATGTGCCTTCCGGCATGCAGGAGCTGTTTACGGTGGAGAGGATCATTGAAGAAGTTAAGAAAAGGCTTGGAAAATAGGCACGGAAACCAAACACCCCAACCATGCCGGGGTGTTTTTAAAATATTGTCACTTATAGTATGTAGATGGATTTCGTTCAAAGATATATCATGTAGTCAATAAGTTACCAGACTTTATATGACCGACATCAAGAAACAACTAGGTCAGAGAATCAAAGAGCTCCGCCTGAAAGCACAATATTCTCAAGAAGAACTAGCGGCTAAAGCGGGCTTACACCGCACGTACATGAGCGATATAGAAAGAGGCGAGCGCAATGTCTCTGTTGAAAATATCGAAAAGATAGCTAAAGCACTGGGTGTTAAGTCTTCGGATTTACTGCCGTAACAATCGTATGAAAAGATTTGATATAAAAACCGTTCTTGAAGAAGAGATCAATAAGATTGGCCTCGGCTGGGATATAAAAGGCGTTATTGATTCGCAAAAGCGAATTTACACCATCAATAATGACACCAAACTTATTTCCAAAGTTTTTGAATTAGTTACTACGCCAATAGTTTTAGACATTGCGGAAAAAAACAAACTTAAGCTTGTCGAATCGGACAGGCAAACAGTGTATCCAGATTTTACTTTCATAATGTCGGACAAAACAAAAATTGCATTGGATATTAAAAGCACTTACCGGCGAAATGGTGACAGAGTAGCGGGCTTTACGCTTGGTTCCTATACGGCATATTTGAGGAATCCGACGAAAAATATAATGTTCCCATACCACGAATACAAGGAACACTGGATTTTAGGGTTTATTTATTCGCGAGCGGCAAACGTTAAAGCCGACATCGTTCCTATCACAAAATTGGACGATATTGTTCCGGTCATCAAGGACATAGAAATAATCGTACAGCCAAAGTATAAAATCGCTTCTGAAAGACCTGGAAGCGGCAACACCGCAAACATCGGTTCAATATCGGAAATTAAAAAACTTCAAGAGGGTGAAGGACCGTTTGCGAAATATGGCGAGGAAGTTTTTGAGGACTATTGGCGCAATTTTATGCAACGAAAAACCGCCCGTGACGGCGGCAAGGAGCAACCGTTCCGCAAGATTGAAGAATACTTGAAGTGGAAGAAAAGACGGAAATAGGTTATTTGCCTATCAACAAAATTTCCTTTGAATCCCCGTTCGTACTGAGCGCGTATTTGTATTCGCTTCTAAACGCTTCATAAACATTCTTTTTATATTTCTTCATAAGATTTTGTAGCTCTTCTGGGAAAGGAATGCCGTCTGATCGATAGGACACAACAAGGATAGTATCTTTGTATTTTTCAAAGAGCTTATCAAAAGCAATCGTTATTTTATTTTTATCAGACCATACTGATTTTTTATTCTTAAACTTTCTATGCTTGCTATCAAAATCAATATGTTTATACCAATTTTGGTAATCACTTAATCCCTCAAGAAAATGATAGAAATCAATATAATCTACACCAACGCCTTTTTTGGATACATAGGGAGTATCAATATAAATTAAGTCCGCTTTTATGTTGAGGTCGAAAGCGTCCTCGTTGAAAGACTTATTGTCCTGTCCATTGTCGAATACGGCATTGTTTGCTTCTTTTACAAAATTTGAAAAATGTTCCTCAAATGATTTGTCCCAAGTCGTTTTGTTTCCAAAACTTCTTTCTACATCTGCAAAACGAACATATAAATTTTTGCGGTGAAAAAGATTGTATGGGCGTTTGATGGTACACGCCTGAAATAAAGCAAAGTAAGCTAGTGCTTGCTTATATTTATTTTTGACCTGGCGAATATTGGTCGAAACTATATCAAGCCACCGATTTTCTTCATCAGTAAAGTAAATATCGTGGAAAGTTTTTTCGATAAAATTTGGATAGTCCATATTGTTGTGCTTGGAAAGAATAGAACCTAAATCTTTCTCATTTAAGATTTCTTTTGAGTTCTCAATTAGAGCAAGTCCGGTAAGATAATTAAATTTTAAGTAATCATTGTAATAGACTTGCTTACCTTTTGTTTTAAGCATATATCCAACGGCTCCGGTTCCACCGAATAAATCAAGTGAACTCTGGAAATCCAAATCTTTTATACACTCCCAAATTTTATCAACTAATTTTGTTTTACTTCCCTGAAAACGGGTTGAAGGAAATTTTGCTTGCTTCGGTAACTCGAACAGTGCGCTTTGATCGGGCTCTTTTATTTTTGTAACAAGAGGAGTGCTAAAAACCGGCCCAACTTTAACGCGCTCCGAAGTTTTTACCACAGTCAAAACTTTTCCTTGTATAAGCAGGTTGTCGGGATCAACATAAATCGGTAGAAGTTTTGGATTGGCTGGTTGCAGCCGAACTCTGCCCTTCTCGCGGTACAGCTTTTTGAGCGTTGCTTCGCTTCTGTCAATAAGAGCAACTACTTTTTCTCCGTCATCCGCCGTCGGCTGATGTTGTACGATAACAATATCGCCATCAAAAATATCTTCATCTACCATGCTATCACCCTTGACTTTGAGAGCGTAAACTTCTGCCCCTCTTGGGATACTGCTGTGGGAGACGGCTATTGTATCCTCACGATCGGTTATTGCTTCAATGGGGCTACCGGCGGCAATCGTTCCAAGTATTGGAACTTGTACCATTTCTTGCTTTTGAAGACTTATTGAGCGCGGCTTGCTCGCCTCCTTTTCTAAAAACCCCCTCCTTTTTAGCTTTTCCAAATGGTAGTGAATCGTGGAAAGGGAGGATAAGCCAAGGTTGCGCCCAATCTCCTCAAGAGAAGGGCTATAGTCGTGCTTTTCGGTATATTTGGTGATGAAGTCGAGAATTTCCTTTTGGCGCTTGGTGAGCATATTGACTTCTTGAATTGCTTTGTATACTATGAGTGTATCGAAACAATTTCGAAGTGTCAATTATTAAGTTATACACATTTATGAGCCAGTACCTAAATTCAGCCATGGAAACACTCGCTATTGTAGGTGTAATTGAGACCCTTTTATTGGTAGTAGGTGTAATCTATGCCGTTTTTCTCTGGGCAAGGGGAATACTGCCCGTCCTCTACCGCCTCGGTAATGGTTTGGCTAAAAGGAAAATAGCGATTTTCGCAAAGGGCGATAACTTATCCAGCATTAAAAGTCTCCTCGCAGATTCAAAGCTTTTTAGGCAGAACATAATCGAGGTACCAAGCAAGAATGATTTAGGAAGAGCAGAAGAAGCCTCCATTTATCTCGTTTATTGGCACGACTGGTCTGGCGAAATAAACGACATTCTTGATAAAAAGCCGGACAGGTGTCCGATGATTGTTTATGCACCGTATAACAAGGGTAAGATACCTGACGATCAAATGGAAAACTTGGATGGAAAACGGAATACGTCAGTGACTAATTTTCGCGGTCGCCTACTTAACGACGTCGTAACGGCGATGATTACAACAAAGTTATAATTAACCATTCAAAACTATGACCACCGAAGAATTTTTCAAATCCCTTGCTGGTAAAATAGAACTTACCCAAAGCGAGGCGGATAAAATTGCCAAAAAACATAATTGGCTCCGTGAGAAGTTGTGCGAAAAACTTTCTGTTGAGGATGATTTTCTCACGGGTTCCTATGCTCGGAACACAATGATCCGTCCCAAAGACGGCGAAAAGTTTGATGCAGATTTCTTTCTTGCGTTCAGCAAGCAAGAATACGGCGAAAGCGAGCTGGCGGATTTATTGAAAACGGTTAAGGTGGCGTTGTACGAAATAAAATCCGGGGATTCGGACATTGAAAAAATAGACGATAAACAAAGGCGGTCAATTGGGGTTATTTACAAGGATAACTTCCAAATTGACGTCGTGCCTGCAGTTCAAATTGAGAAAGACAAGTTGTATAAGATTTTTGATAAAAGGACACAAACAGCGGTAAATTCTAATCCCAAACTTCACAGCAAAAATCTTACAGACGCTAATGACGCTACCGCTTCCAACTTGGCCAAGCGACTAGTGCCTATAGTCAAAATGCTTAAATTCTGGAAACGAGAAAAATGCGACTATCTAAAGTCGTTTCATCTTGAGCTATTGGCGGTTGAGACCCTAAAAGACGAGGAAATTACGTCTTACTCTGCTGGTATTGCAAAATTTTTTAATAGCGTAGACCTGCAATCACCGCTAACCGACCCCGCCAATGAGGAAAATATCATTGACACATATCTCGATGAAGACGGAACAAGAGATGATTTGTTATCACTGATTGCAGATGAAAGAAAAACTGCGAACGAGGCAATGGAATTAGAGGAAAAAGGCGATGACGACGGAGCAGTAGCTAAATGGAAGAAAATTTTTGAGAAAGATGGCGATGAAAATAAAATTTCTGGAAGTTCTCCGATCAAAACTGGGCCTGTGGTTATCAACAGAGGCCCCGCAAAGCCGTGGTGCAGTCTTTGATCTAAAAATAAGTGAGAACGATAAAAAATGGCTTCGCACAAACTATCCCGATTTGAAAATCGGCAGGGATAAGGATGGCTACGTTAAGATAAAAGGTGCTTTGGTATTTGATATGGTTCTGGCTGATGACGGCCAGTCTTACGTTATTAAGCCGGGGCCTGAACACATCCTCGGTGGCCAAAGAGTCCAAGATAAATATCAAATTGAGGTTATTTTCAAAACTAGCGAACACTCTAATCTTCCCCAAGTTTACGAGAAGGACGACCGAATAAAGTCAGTTTCCTCTGCTAAAAACCGCAGGCTTGAGGATTTACATATAAACCCAAATGGCGCAGCTTGTCTTTGCCTCAATGTCGCGGAAAGGGAATACTTACCCAACGGTTTTAACCTTCCAGACTTTTTCCATAACTTGGTTATCCCTTTCTTTTACGGGCAGAGTTACTTTGAGAAGAATGAAGTTTGGCCAGGGGATCAATATAGTCACGGAGTAGTCGGCTTGCTTGAAGGGTTTTTGGAAAAGAAGGATGTACTCAAAGAGGATGTTGAGAGTTTCATTGGCTATTTGAAATCCCGCCAAGAGTGGCAATTTATTCAGAGAGTATTGATATCTAAAAAGAGAGTCAAAGGGCATTACCCGTGTATTTGTGGTAGTTCAAAAAAATTCAGAAGTTGCCATAAAAATGCTCTACATGGGTTGTGGAAGTTAAGACAGACCATTGCTGAATTTGATATAAAAGTGCAATAATTATATTATTAACCCCACCTATCACCCAATTTGAGGTCCCGCCGTCCGAAAAATTTTAAGTTTTTAACAAGTGCTTAGTTTGAGATAAGGATTTATGAGAGAATTTTTGTTCCTGGCTGTTGGATTTTTGATCGGAGTTATTTTGACCAGAGCGCTAGATTCCCGCAGGCGCGGGAATGACGAAGACGGCGGCAAAGTTCTGCTTAATCCTGAGCAAGTGAAGCGCAAAGAAAAGAATTTGCAGAAGATCATGAGGTTCATGGAAACTCATGAGCAGCTTACTAATGACGAAGTAGAACGGATGCTGAATGTTTCCAATAACACGGCGGAGCGGTATCTGGACGAACTGGAAAAACAGGGCAGACTGCGGCAAATCGGGCGTACTGGCCGCAGCGTAATTTACCGCAAACCCTAAACACCCCAACCATGCTGGGGTGTTTATTTATCCAGTTTTGCAGGGAACACTGAATTGTGTTATAATTTGCGAAGCGATTTAGAAAGGGGTGATTTTTTTGGTAGAAGTAAAAAAGAAAGACGGCGAGTCATTCGAAAGTCTGCTTAGGCGCTTTAACCGCAAGATCCAACAAAGCGGAGTTTTGGTTCGTGCCCGCAGAATCAGATTTTATACCCCGACTAAGTCCAAGAACTTGCAAAGAGAAAGCGCCTTAAGGAGGGCGGCAGCCAGGGAAAAGCGGGAAGAACTAAAGCGTTTGGGCAAATTTGTGCCTACGACCACTCGAAGGCGATGACCATAGACGAAGATTTCAAGCAGGCTATGCTTGATAAAAACGAAATAGCAGTTTCAGCCATAAGAAATCTTAAAGCTGAAATCAAAAATACTGAAATTGAGAAAAAACGGCCGCTTTCGGAGAGCGAAGTTCAGGACTTGGTCAAGAGAAAAGTTAAACAGCATAAAGACTCCATAGAAAGTTTCCGCGCTGGAGGGCGAGAAGATTTGACGAATCGCGAGCAGCAGCAGATGGAAGTTCTCCTTAAGTATTTACCCAAGCAAATGGAAGAAGCCGAGGTTAGGGCTTTGGTCAAAGAAGTCATCACCGAACTCAGTGCGCAAGCTTCTGACTTCGGGAAAGTTATGAAGGAAGTCTTGGCACGAGCAAAAGGTACTACCGACGGCAGTGTGGTTTCGAAAATAGTAAAAGAAGAATTAAAATAAATAGAATGCGAAAATTACGAACCGGGATGCGAATAATACGAACGAGAGTTTCGAAGAGCGGTTCGCGTAATTCGCATAACATTTCGTAGTTTCGCATTATATTAATGGCTAAAGAACAGATATTTATCGGCCTTGATGTGGGCTCGTCCCAAATCCGGGTAGTAGTCGGAAAACAAGAGTCAGAAATTGGGCTCCCCAGTATTATTGGCGTGGGCGAAAGCAATTCTTCCGGCATCCGGCGGGGAGTGATAGTCGATATTGACGAAGCGGTTTCTTCCATTTCCGAAAGCCTGGAGAAAGCGGAAAGGATGACCGGCTTGACTTTGGACCATGCCGTGGTTTCGGTCGGCGGCGCGCAAATTACCTCAATGGAAAGCCATGGCGTGGTGGCGGTAGCCAGGGCGGACGGCGAAGTTACAGAAAATGACGTGATTCGGGTGGTTGACGCTTCCCAGGCCATATCGATTCCGCCTAACCGGGAAATTCTTCACGTGATTCCCAAAACCTTTACCGTCGATGGCCAAAGCGGCATTAAAGACCCCGTGGGCATGTCCGGCATTAGGCTTGAGGTTGATACACAAATCATTCAGGCCTCAGTTCCCTTTGTTAAAAATTTAACCAAATGTATTTTGCAGGCTGGTTTGGAAATTGACGACCTGGTGCTATCGCCCCTGGCAGCCGCGCAAACGGTGCTCACCAAAAAGCAAAAAGAGCTCGGGGTAGCCGTGGTCGATTTGGGCGGCGGCACCACGGGCTTGGTCGTATTTGAAGAAGGGGACTTGCTCCTGGCCAACATCCTGCCGGTCGGGTCTATGCACATTACCAACGACTTAGCCATCGGACTTCGGACCTCAGTCGACACTGCAGAGAAGGTTAAACTGCAGTACGCGCATGCCGAAGTCAAGGAAGTTAAAAAAGACTTTGACATCGATCTGGCCAAGATAGACAAGCAGGAAGAAGGCAAGGTTTTGGTCAAGCATGTTGCCGAGATAGTCGAGGCCCGGCTGGAGGAAATTTTCGACCTTATAAACAAACAGCTCAAGTCAATCGGCCGGGACGGGCAACTGCCGGCGGGGGTGATTCTTACCGGGGGCGGGGCGAAGCTTCCGGGAGTCGTCGACTATGCCAAAAAACAGCTGCGGCTTCCCGTCAGCCTAGGTCTGCCCAGCCTCGTGGCGACCGTGATTGACCGCGTCAATGACCCGGCTTTTGCAACGTCTGTGGGTTTGGTGATTTGGGCCAATGAATTTTTGCTGGGGGAGAGCCGGTCGGTGAATAAATTCGCGCGAAAAGTTTTAGAAAATGATACAATAAACAAGCTGCGTCACTGGTTTAAATCATTTTTGCCATGAAATTTAGAGAAGTTAAGCCCAAAATCGAAACATTTGCCCGAATTAAAGTCGTAGGGGTGGGCGGCAGCGGCCACAATGCCATTTCTCGAATGATGGAAACAGGGATCAGGGGGGTGGAATTCGTGGCCATCAATACCGACGCCCAGGCTCTGCATCATTCCAACGCTGACCAGAAGATTCATATCGGCAAGACCGTGACAAGGGGATTGGGAGCGGGGATGAATCCCGAAATCGGCCGCGCCGCGGCCGAAGAAGGCAAGGACGAAATTTTTGACGCGGTCAAAAATTCGGACATGATTTTCATTACCTGCGGCCTTGGCGGCGGCACCGGCAGCGGCGCTTCGCCGGTGGTAGCGGAACTGGCCAAAAAATCGGGAATCCTGACTGTGGGCGTTGTCACCAGGCCTTTTGCTTTTGAGGGGGCTAAAAGGAGGGAGATTGCCGAAAAAGCGATTGACCAGCTCAAACAGCATGTCGATACGATTATTGTCATTCCCAATGACCGCATCTTGCAAATCATAGACAAGAAAACTTCTTTGCTCGACGCCTTCCGCACTGTTGACGACGTGCTTCGCCAAGGGGTAGCAGGCATTTCGGACTTAATCACCACCCCGGGCATGATTAACGTCGATTTCGCCGACGTCAAAGCTATCATGCAGAATGCCGGATCGGCGCTGATGGGCATTGGCCGAGCGACCGGCGAAAACCGCGCTTTGGATGCGGCCAGAGCCGCTATTGACTCGCCGCTTTTGGAGCTCTCGATTGATGGAGCCAAAGGGGTGCTGTTTAACATCACGGGCGGAAAAGACCTGGGAATGTATGAAGTGGATGAAGCTGCCAAGTTTATTACCAAGGCAGTCGACCCGGAGGCGAAAATTATTTTTGGTGCGGTGATAGATGAAGAAATGGACGAAGAAGTAAAAATCACGGTCATTGCTACGGGTTTTGATGAAGCTTACCGAAAGAGCGAGCCGGTAATGAAAATGGAAGAGCCGACCTTTGAGGCGGCGAAGCGTCCGATCTTCGCGCCGAAGGCGATTGAAGAAGAGGTTCAGTCGGTCTCGGAAGAGCAGGACGAACTGGAGATCCCCGCGTTTATTAGGAAGAAAATAAAATAGCAAATAGTTTCCTACGCTAGATAATTTTTGATTTGTCGCTCCACCAGGAGCCGAGGGACGCCGTAAGCCAGCTTTCCAAGCTGTTTTATTTTTTGCTCGATACCGGTTTGTTTTTCAGCGGGCGGCAGGCTGGTTCCGGAAAATGGCTCTGATGTCCGGCCGTTGATGAGGAGTTTTATATAAAAATTATATTTTTCCAAGCGCAAGAAGTTTTCCTTGGTGATGGGCTCGAATTCAGCCGCCAGGCGCTCTGCGTCTTCCATCCCGACTTGGAATGAAAGAAGAGTGCCGACATTGCCCAGGATGGCATCCTGGATTTTCTCGGGCAACTGCGAAAAATACTGATTGGTCAGGTGGACGCCTAGTCCGTACTTCCGGCTCTCCGAGAGCATGCTGATGAAAGTATCCGTAACCAAATTCTGGAACTCATCGACATAGACATAAAAAGGATGCCGTTTGCTCTCATCCAACCTTGCTCTGCCCAATATCGCCGCCTGGAGTTTCGAGACAAGAATCAAGCCGAGGAATTGAGTGTTTAGCTCGCCGATTTTCCCCTTGGAAAGATTAACTAAAAGCACCTTTTCATTATTGACTATTTCATCAAACCTAAAAGCCGAGCGTCTTTGTCCGATGATGTTTCGCATTACCGAGTTATTAAGGAAGTGGCCGAATTTTGAACTGAAGTAGTTGAGCATCTCGGATTTATGAAATTCGGAAGTATGAGCCATTTGTTTGGTCCAGAAATCGAGGACAATTGGATCTTTTACTTGTTTAAGCCTGTGAGCGAGGAATTTTTTATCTATGAATAGTTTGGGAATTTCAATCAAGCTTCCCCCCTCGCCCGCCATGATGGTCAAGGCGGCGTTGCGCAGCCAGTGTTCGAACTGCGGCCCAATAATCCCCGTGCGCTCAGGATCAAACAGTTTATAAAAAATTTGAATCAGTTCGCCCACCAAAAAATCTTTTTCTTGCTCTGTTTGGGCATCCAGCAAGTTCAAACCCAAAGGATGTTCGGTATCAGCTGGATCAAATAAAATTACATCATCCAAAGAATTTTTGGGGATCCGGTTGACCAGCCAATCAATTGTTTCTCCGTGCGGGTCGATAAAGCAAATGCCGTTGAGGTTTTGGATGTCCTGCAATGCCATGTTGGCGAACAAGGTTGATTTCCCGACCCCTGTCTTGCCAATCATGTACATGTGGCGCCGGCGGTCCGGCGCTTGCATGAAAATCGGATGGGCGCGGCCGCGGTATAGGTTGTTGCCCACAAGAATTGATTTATTGTTCACCCCGTTTTGAATTTTGTCGGCCATAATATTTTTGATAATAATAAATTTTTATCTAGCAGATTTTCGATAAATAACCTGGTTTGTCAAAATTCTAACGGGGTTCATGGAAAAATCGTTGTTGAAAATACCTTTCGTCCAGAATCAGGCTGTAGTGAGCAAGCGCGGCTTTTTTATTTTTTTCTAGGCCCAGTATTTCGCGTGCTTGCCGAGATTCTTGGTTTATTTTTTCCTGGATTCGGCTGAAAAATTTAAGACTTAAGTCGTTTTTTAGCTCTTCCAAGGCTTTGTAGCGGGCCTCAAACAACTGCTCGAAAGTTTTAATTAAGTCAGCAGGCTCGGGCTTGATATGAGCTGAGGCATTGCGCTTGATTACTTTTTCGATTGATTGTAGAAGTTCTTTATTTAGAGCCATAGTTTAACAGTTGTTTGGTTACTAAAGATTCGCAAAGCTCTTCCATGAAGCGTTTGATCGGGCGCGCGCCAAATTTTGGGTCGTAAATTTCGGTTATTTTTTGTTTAAGAACATCATGGTCAATTTCAAATTGGATTTGATGCTTGCTTAGCCGCTTTTCGATTTTTGCTATCTCAAGCAATGCTATTTTAGTGAGGTCAGCAAGGCTAAGCGGCTTAAAGATAACAATGGCGTCAAAACGGTTGAGGAACTCGGTTCTGAAGTAAGCAGTCAATATCGGCATGATCGTCCGGTCCAAGAACTCTTGGCTGTCCACGCTTATTCCCTTCTGATAAGCATTGCTGATTTCACGGCTGGCGAGGTTGGAAGTAGCGATGATTATGGTTTGAGTAAAGTCGGCGGCTTCACCCTGGGCCGAAGTCAGGCGTCCATCGTCCAGAAGCTGAAGGAATACATCAAAAATCCGCGGATGAGCTTTCTCGACTTCGTCCATTAAAATCAAGCTGTGCGGCTCGTTTTTTGCGGCGGAAATCAGCGCCCCAGGCGTTTCGTGTCCGACGTATCCCGGAGGCGAGCCGATAAGGCGCGAAACCGTATGAGCTTCGGAAAATTCAGACATGTCGAGGCGATAAAAATTTTCTTTCCTGCCAAACACTTCGGCAGCCAAAACTTTGGCCGTCTCGGTTTTGCCCACGCCGGAAGGGCCCAAGACCAGGAATGAACCCAAAGGCCGGTGGGGGTTGCGCAGCTGCAATTTGGCTCTCCTGATGAAGTGGGCAAAAGTGGCAAGTGCTTGGTTTTGGCCGACAATTTGTTGTTGAAGCGTTAGCTCTAAATTCTTCAATTTATCTAGTTCTGAAGTTTGAAGGGTGTTAAGCGGAATGCCTGTTTTGTCAGCGACAACCCGGTAGACATGACCCTCACCTAAAACTTCCCTCATATTCGAGGCCAGCTGCAGGCTTTCGTCCCAAAGCTTTAAGCCAGCGCGGGGCAGCTGGCCTAAGATCGGGAAGCGCTGGGAGAGCTCGATAATCAATTTAAAAATTTGCTCGGGTATCAGTTTGAATGTCGGAGTAGTGCTTGCTGTTGATTTGAGAATTTCCAGCTGTTGTCCATAAGGCTGTTCTTTCAAAGTCAGGATCTCAAATTTTTTCGTGAAGTTTACGTCGTGCTCCGAAAACCACTGAAGCTCTTCGGGTGTTAGGCTAAGAATCAACTTGAAGCTTCGGCTTTCTCTAAGCGGAGTTAAGAGTCTAACCATGTTTTGAAGCAAAAGCGTTTTGTTATAAATCAGTGCTCCAAAGTCGTCGATTATAATGATTGCGGGAGGCAGGGTTTGGAAAGCCTCTTCGTATCTTATGAAAGCGGCAGGCTGGGTTAAGTCATAGAAGCTTTCACTCGTCATTAAGATTATTGGGAGAGAATTGGTTTGCGCAGAATTTTTTTGCGCAAACTCTAAAATCAAAGAGGTTTTGCCGATTCCGGAAGGGCCGACGATTAGGCAGTTGTTGTCTATTTTGCGGCTGATTGTTCGCTCAAGCCGTTCCAGCTCCTGCTCGCGGCCAATTAAGGCCGGCAGGCGATTGTGTGCCGCTTCCCAAGCCAAATCGAAATATTTGATTTTTTGGAATTCAGCCATAAATATTCATTAGGCGGCGATGGCCAACTCTAAATTCTCTTCCCGTTCCTCTTGTTCATCTACATCTGTGGTTTGAGCTGGATTCATGAAAGAAGATTTAACCAGCTCTGATTGCGGTTTTAAGGTTGTCGGCTTGCGGCTTCTCTGCTGAATGTTATTTTGTCCAACCGCTTGCCTCTTTTCGGTCAGTTGCAATCGCTCTTTTGGGGTAAAAGCATCAACTGACTGCTCCGGCTTGAGTTCTGTTTTTGCTAGCCTAGTTAAACCCGGTCGCCGCTCAACTTTGTTGAGTGAATCTCGCTTTTCTTGAGCGGGAGCTTCGCTTGTCTTTGACGGTCGGCGTTCTGGTCCTTTAATTTTGCTTTCCGTGTTTTTTGCCGCTGCTTGCCGGACATCTGGCGTGTTTATTCGGCGTATTTGCTCTCTGCTCTCGGGAATCTCAGCAGTTGGTTTCACTGTTGTTTTTTGAAGTGTCTCTTGGGCTCGGATGGGTTTGTTTTGTGCTTGCGCTTGTCCAAGTGTCAGAGCCTTTTCACGGTCAGTTGAGGCAGGCTGTCTGATTTCTGGCAATGAGATTTCTAACTTTTGATTTTCAGCAGGGACGGTTCCAGTGTCGTGGTCAATTTGACTGTTCAAGGGTTCAATTTCCTTATTTGACTCAATTTCGATCAATCTCACGGGACTTTCTTCAAGGTTAGATTCAATTGCCTTAAGCTTGGGAGCGGATTCCGCCTGAATTATGGTTTGTGATGAACTCTCAATGGGTTCCTCAACTGTTTCGGTTAGGAGTTGTGGCTGTTCGGCTTGGATGACAGTTAATCTGGCATTAGTCCGCCTTTCAGCACTTTCAATAAATTTTTCAGGGATGACCGTCTTAAGCAATTCCTGCGTTTGGCTTTCAGGCAAATGGACCGTAGTCTCGGTTTGCTGAGCTTGTCGGCGGACTAAATGCGCTTCTAAATCTTGAGTATCAAATATGGGGTCAGGCTTTAAGTTCGGCTGAGTCTCTTGAGCGTCATCAACGGGTTTAAGCTCAACTTTAAATGTTGTCAGATAGGGACTCGTTTCTTGGTCGGCTCGGTGAACTGACTGCATGACCCGAATTGCCTGCCCGCTTTCTACCGGCTCGGTTTTTGGGGTCTCGTCTACTGCGGCGTGAGGTTGTTCTGGCTCAGTTCGAGCTTGCTTAGTTGCTTCAGTGGGCGGTTCGGAAAAATGTTTTTCTGCGCCCAAGGTCATAACCGAGACAGGCTCGGATTTCGCCATATCGGTTAAAGGCCGTGTGACCTGGTGCTGTTGCACTTTTGATTCGGTACGTATAGTTCCCTGCGGCTGAGTAGCCAGGGTCTCTGTAAAATTTAAAACCATGGGTTCAGGCCTGTCGATTTCGATTACCGCGCTTTTTTCCACCACTTGCGGAATTTTGTTTATTTCCTCGTCTACGAAAGGAAGTTCTGTATTGATTTGTTGCCCCTGACTGCTGGTTTTTTCACCTAACCAAGTGTCGTCGTCCATATCGTCGACAGCCAACATCTCAACTTCTTGACTTACTTCTGCTTGAATGGCCTCCGTTAAGTTGAGTGTTATTGGCTGGGGTTCGGTTACGGTAACAGCCGGAATCAAGCGGGATTGCTGAATTTTGCTATCAGTTTCTTCTTCCATGGAAATATCATCGTCCATATCATCGACCGGAGCAGGCTCAGTTTCTTCTATCCTGACGAAAGATTCATTTAGAATATTGTCGCCCTCCAAGTAATAGACAGTGAAGAATTCTTTGCCGAAAAGCGTTCCTTCCTGTATGGCATAGTTTCTTGTTTTTAGCTCTGCCAAAAGCCGATCATGTTCAGCCAAAGCCTCTTGATCGGTGCTATTTTTGATTGCTTCGGTTATCGAACGTTCTGTGTTGTTGGAATCAACAACGACCCAACCCCTTTCGGCATCCAGCCGATATTGGTTAAGGTCCCTGATTTCTTCCCTGGCATAGCCCTGGGCTTCTATAGTCGCCGCCAGCTGCTCCGCCACTGGTCTTCCGGAAACTGACGCCTGAATATTTATTTCGGCAGAAGCAGAGATTTCAACATGACTCTCCTGGGCCTCGAAGTCGTCGTCCTCAAATGTTTCTATATTTATATCTGTTTCATCGTCCATAAAAATGAAAAAATCACCTCTCTCAAGGTGAAATGTAAGTTTCCTGCTCGGGAGAGAATGGTTACTTGGCAATCTGACTTTGACAGTTGCGGCACAGTGCCGGAATTTCACCGGACTTCCCCTACGACGTCCCGCCTGCGGCGGGAGTCGGAGTCCCGACCTTGCGTCGGGACAAATAACCGTTATTCTTTTGTTAACTTTTGCTGAAACGATTCTAGCGCCGGCAAAAAATCTTGTCAACCAGGTACTAGAAATTTGACTTAATCTTTCGGCCATTTGAGCAATTTCTTAGGACTGGCCGAAAGATTACAGCGCGATATGTTTTTGATTGAGGACTCTTATCTGAAAAACATAATCGCGGGTCAAAATTTCAGTACCTGGTCAAACTAAGCGCCGGGCGGCTGCATCATATCCCAGACGTACTTGGCGGCGTTTACGGTTTCTCCGTACAGGGGATTGTAGTGCAGATTTATAAATGGGGCGCCATTGCATTCTATAATGCCCGCTTTTTGAATTTTCCATGATTTGGTGATGTCTGAGAGCATGAAATCGAATCCGAGAATCGGATCGCCCACGGCTTTTGCTGCATCAAGAATCATTTGTTTTGTTTCCGGATGGGTGTCTGGCGTGCAGTCATAGCTCGTTCCGCCGTATGCCACGCCAATTTTTTCGGAAAGCGTGACGGTTTGGTTTCGGGCTAAAACGGAATTGAGATTGTAGCCCTGCCTCACTAAATAATTCGCAGTTGCTGGATTAACTTTTATGGGCTGCATGCCCAAGGCAAGATTCGCATTATGTTTTTCTATCAATTGCGCGATAGTCCTTTTGCCGTCGCCCGTAACCTTTGGCGAGGAGCCGCCCAAAATTCCCACCAGCTGTTTGTTGATAACAGTCCCGCGAAAGACGTCTCCAAATAACTGCTCTTCAACCATGACCCAGAGGCAGAGTTTTTTGGCGATTTTGAAAGCCTCGGCAAACTGCGCGTCATTGTAGATGAAAGTCGAAGTATGCCGGCCGCGCGAGCCCTTCCTGGGCTTGACCACGACGGGCTTGAGTAGGGTTTGAAAATACTCAGAGGCTTCCCGAAAATTTCTAAAGGACTTGCCATTTGCTACCGGAAGTCCTATAACAGCGAGCTTTTGTTTAAGAATCGATTTGTCGTCTATCCAATCAAGCACAGCTTCATCAATCGATTCGGGCCTGGGAAGCCCGAAGAAAATTTTTTTCTTTCCCGCGATTTGAGCTTGGTATAAATCTATGGAAAGGTTGAACGGCTTGATTTCGCAAACCTCAATCCCGCGCCTTTGCGCTTCCTCGAGCAGGACCTTGGCCCGTTTATACGGAATTTTTTCTATGTTGGAATTGAAGCGAACCAGTCCCAACAGCCGCAAGCCGTAAAAAGTTGTCCACGCCAAAAGTTCGGCCAAATTGTTGATAACCTTTCTTCCGAACCAGCCGAAAAAAAGCTTTTGCCGCAGAGGGGAGAACGCTATGTCCATGGAGCCATAGAACCAGATGGAGGCGTGGTTTACCGGATTTTCGCCGCAATAGAGGCATTTAGCCATGAATTTCTAATTATTCTAATTTCTAATTGACCTAAATAATGTCTAAACCCCAAGCACGAATTTCTAAATTATTTAACCTTTTTGTAAATAGCATTTTTGTAAATAGCATTAAAGATCAGGTTTAATTCTTTGGCTTCAGTCCAGAGTTTATCAGCCCTTTCTGCCATTTCAGGAACCGCGACCTTGATCATCCGCAGGAAATGCTTGCATTCTCGGGACTCTTTCTTGCAAATGCCGATTTTGTGCTTAAAGTCTGCTTTGCTTTCAGCATCATCAGCTTCGCAGTAATTAGCTCCGGTTGCGGTACCGCATCTAACTAGCTGGTTTATTAAGGGCCTGGTTATATCATTCTTAGCCATTGCGCTGCAAAAGCGTATGACTTCTTCCCCGAACTTTGCAGTTCTTTCTTCAAGGTCATACTTTCGGCTATTAGGATTTTCGTTATTAGTCATTGTTTAGAAATTAGGTTAATTAGGTCAATTAGGTTAATTTTAAAGCCCCTGCCAATTAGCAGAGGCTCGTTTTTAGTGTCCCATCATAATCTGCTAGCTAGATTAATGATTAACTAAATTATAGGAAGCGAAAACCCATCAGTCAAACCCCCTTGCCCGCAAGGCAAGCTTCGGGTATAATTGCGGGATGTAGGGCGGCCTTTTACCGGGCCATTTTGAGGAGGAGCAAGCATGTCAATGAAGATTACCGACGCCCACAATCACGTGGGTCAGCAAGTCACGGTACTCGGTGCCATCGCGGCACCCCCCAGGCCGACGAGTCCGGAGGTTCAGGAAGCTTTGGTAAGCATGAGGGACCGCACTGGGATCATCCGAGTCGTCGCATCGAGGAAGCGCCTGGGAGATGTGGGATTCGCCGGCCTCACGAGCCTCAGGCAGGGTACGCCGCTCGTCGTCATCGGTTCGCTGAGCTTGGACGCTGAGGGGTACTACGCGCTCCAAGCGGACCGGTTCCAGGTCACCGGACCGGGCAACTGATCGAAATTTCCGGTCGATTCAAAGCCGCGAGCGCGGCGACTCTGCAAGTTCCGGCGGGACCGCCTGTGGGTCCCGCTTCTTTTTTTTGCACATGTTGACAGAGGGAACTCTTATTCCCTGCTATGTTGATAAGTTTTTCTATATTTAGTAAAAGTTCTCGAAATTTAGTAAAAACGCCTCTTTGACAGGTATCTACATATGGGGCTATAGTGCTTATGTTAATACTAGATATTGTGTTTGAAGCCCAAAATAGGCTACCCTTCGACACAAAATCACAACTGGCTCATTCTGCAAACTAAATCGAGAGGCCCAAAGATGTCGGAATCACGCCTATTTTTTATGTGCTAAAAAAGCATGAAATGCCCTAATTGTGCCCATGACGACAGCAAGGTTTTGGACTCGCGTCCGATTAATGACGGGCTGGCCATAAGAAGAAGGCGCGAGTGTATTAAATGCGCCTTTCGGTTTTCGACCCATGAGGAAATGGAAATTCTGGATTTAACGGTAGTCAAGCGCGACGGGCGCAAGGAGCCTTACATGCGGGAAAAGATTGAGTCCGGCATCAGGAAAGCTTTCGAAAAAAGGCCGCTTAACCGCGACGACTTCCACGCCTTAATGTCGGCGATTGAGCAAGACATTCAAAAATTGGGCCGAGACGAGATTAGTTCCCGCGAAATCGGAAGCATTGTCATGCGGCGCATCAAATCCCGCGACCAGGTTGCTTACATCAGGTTTGCCTCGGTTTATCGCCAGTTCGCCGATGTGGACGAGTTTGTGAGAGAAGCAAAAAAGTTATAATAATTCGAAACTACGAACCGGGATCCGAATAATACGAACCCGTTCGTAGATTCGCATAAACGTTCGTAATTTCGCATTATATTTAAAAAAAGAATTAACTAAAGAAACCAATATGCAGTACTACGAAGTCATCCAAAAGCATCAGTTATTAACCGCGGAAGAAGAACAACGGGTCAACGACAGCTTTTCCCAGAATGCGCTTAAGATGATGAAGAAGCGGTACCTGCTCCGCGACGAGAAGGGCACGATTTTGGAAGATCCCGCGCAAATGCTGCATCGCATCGCGCATTCTTTGGCTGACGTCGAGCGGCAGTACGGCAAAAACCAGTTTGAAATCGAGCAAATCGAACGCGACTTTTTCTATATTATCGCCAACAAGGAATTTACCCCAGCCGGCCGGACCATCACCAACGCCGGCGCTCCTTCGGCTGTGGTTGCCAACTGCATCGTGCTACCCATCAAAGATTCGATGGAAAGCATTTTCCAAACCCTCAAGGACGCCGCCCAGCTGCAGAAAGCCGGCTCAGGCCTTGGCTTTTCGTTTACCCATCTCCGCCCCGCAGGCTCAATCGTCAAAAAATCCCAAGGCATGGCTTCTGGCCCGGTTTCATTTCTGCAGGTTTACAATCAGGCGTTCGGAGTGATTAAACAGCAGGGCCGGCATGGGGCCAACATGGCCATTCTCCGGGTGGATCATCCTGATATTTTGGACTTCATTCACAGCAAGAAAATCGAAGGCCACATCCGCAACTTCAACATTTCAGTAGGGATTACCGATGAATTTATGGAGGCGGTAATCAATAAACCCAACGAGCCCTGGGTCTGCAAATTTGACGGAGAACCCATGAAGCCGCGCCGGATTGAGCGGGATGAGCATGGCTTAATCAAGAAAATCGAAGAGCTCGACATTTCCGCCGTCCAGTTGATGGATGAGATTGTGTATGGCGCCTGGCGGAACGGCGAGCCGGGCGTGGTCTTCCTCGATGTCGTCAACAAAACCAATGTCTTGCCGGAGCTGGGCGAAATTGACGCCTGCAACCCCTGCGGCGAGCAGTTCCTGCATCATTATGATGTTTGCAACTTAGGCTCCATTAATTTGGCCGTCTTGGTCAAAAACGGCCAGGTCGACTTTGAGCGGCTGCGGTTTGTGACCCGGACCGCGACCAGGTTTTTGGACAATGTCGTGGATGTTTCCAACTTCCCGGTCAAAAGCGTGGATGAGATGGCCAAAAATTCCAGGCGAATCGGCTTGGGCGTCATGGGCTTTGCCGACATGCTTTATCAACTGCGCGTGCGCTACGATTCGGCCGAAGGATACAAGGCGGCGGAAGACGTCATGCGCTGCATTCAGGAAGAGGCGCACCGGACTTCACAGGCCTTGGCCGAAGAAAAAGGCGTGTTCCCGCTTTACAATCTTTCAATCTACAAAAAACTGGGCATTCCCATGCGCAACACAATGTTGACGACAGTAGCACCCACCGGCTCGATTTCCATGTTCTTCGACACTTCCTCCGGATGCGAGCCCAACTTCGCTTTGGCCTACACTAAGCAGGACAAAGACCGCATGCAGTATCTCTATGTCAACCAATATTTGGAAAAGGAACTCAAGGAGCGAGGCTTGTACACTAAGGAGTTGATGGACCAAATAATTCATGAAGGCTCGCTTGCCAATATTGAGCTTCCGGAGGATCTCAAAGAGACTTTCCGCGTCTCCATGGACATTTCCGCCGAGTCTCACATCCGGGTCCAGGCGGCATTCCAGAAATGGGTGGACAATTCCATTTCCAAGACGATTAATTTTCCTTACAGCGCCACGGAAACAGATGTCCGCCAAGGCTACATTCTAGCCTGGCAGCTTGGGTGCAAAGGTTGCACGGTTTACCGCGACGGCTCCAGAGAATTGCAGGTTTTGAATATCAACAAAAATTTGACTGCGGACGGCAAAACCAAAATCGCAGAGAGTGCCTCCCGACGCGACTTTCAGTCGGTCGGGACCCCGACTTCCGAAGGAACGTCGGGGCAAACTGTTCCCCAGCCAAATCCAAATCCAACCCCTATGCCCCAGCCCCAACCCCAACCCATGCCGCCGCCGGCAACTCCCAAGATGTCTGCCTCGCCGGCAGGCGGGACAATCTCGCCGCGCAAGCGGCCGGATGTCATGCACGGCGCCACGTATAAAGTCTCCACCGCCTATGGCAATCTCTATGTCACAGTCAACGAAGACGAGTTTGGCCCGTTTGAAGTGTTTTCCCAGCTCGGCAAGGCCGGCGGATTTTTCGGGGCCCAAACCGAAGCGCTATGCCGGCTGATTTCCCTAAGCCTGCGAAGCGGCATTTCGATTCAGGAAGTCGTAGACCAGCTGAAAGGGATTAGAGGGCCGGATCCCGTTTTCCATAACGGCGAGCGGATTCTTTCTTTGCCGGACGCCATTGCCTCGGTGCTGGAAGGCCACACTAAGCGAGGCCAGCAGGAGCTGACGTTCGAACTGCCTAAAGCGGCGCCAAAAGTTGAACAGAAAGCAGAGCAGGAACTGGTTTACGAAACCGTCACGAAAGAAGTGCAACCCAGCGGTATCCTTGGAACAACAGTAGTCACGCAAAAATTTTCCATCGCTAACTTAGGCCACGCGCCAGCTTGTCCTGATTGTTCCAACATGCTGGTCATGAAAGAAGGTTGCATGTCCTGCGAAGCGTGCGGGTTTTCGAAATGTGGTTAGACGCTCGGCACCGATTGCAAAACTACCGGCCGTAAAATTCTGCTGAATTTTCGGCCTACGTGCTCGGGCCGTCGCCCTGCGCAAGTTAGTTTTGCAACAGTGCCTCGCATCCACATTTCGAAATTGGAATAAAAAATAATGGAAGGCGGTGGAGTATCCGCCGCCTTTTAAAAAATGTTAAGCACGGATATAGCATAAATATAGCATGCAAAAGGGTCTGGTAATCATTTATATAGGCAACGGCAAAGGCAAGACCTCAGCCGCCGCTGGCTTGGCGATTCGGGCGGCGGGAACCGGCATGAAAGTTTTGTACGCGCAATTTGTGAAGGGCGATTGGCCGAGCGGCGAGCGGAAAATTTTGGAGACCTTGCCCAATGTGACGGTTAAGCTCATGGGCCGGGGATTCGTGGGCATTTTGGGCGACCGCAAGCCTATTGAGGAACATATCCGTGCCGCAAAGCTTGGACTGAAGCTTGTGTTGAAGGCTTTGAAAAGCAAAAAATATGATCTGGTCATCGCCGACGAGGCGATTTCCGCGATTGAGTCCAAGCTTTTGACAGTAGAAGATGTTTACAAATTAATTAAACAAAAGCCGCAGAACGTCCATTTATGCCTCACCGGCCACAAGCGAATCAAAAAATTGATAGATGCGGCGGATCTGGTGACGGAAATGAAAATGATCAAGCATCCCTATTATCTGGGCATTCTTGCGCAGAGAGGGATTGATTATTAATTTTTCCAAAGGGCACCTTTGCCCATCGTGAAAACCAATCAGGCAAAGGTGCCCTTTGCTCGGTCGACGAGGCAATCTAATTATACTAAGAATTATTTCTATGGCCAATAAAAGCAGAGAAGTATTAACTCATACCGGAGAACCTGAAGCGCCTGATAAGATTCAAGCAATTGAAAATGAAGTTTTAACGGATGCTGAAAAAAGAAGCCCGGAATTTTTAGCTTATTTGGGGAAGGTTGATTTTGATTTGCTGCGTAAATTATTTTTTGAAATTTTCAAAAGAATCGGTATGGATGAAACAAGTTTTAATTTTTTAGGACCAGAGAGAATTGTTGAATCTAATCATGGTACCACATACAGCGGAATTGATAATGCCATCATTATTGCCTTAAAAAATTTAGAAGCAACAGGAAGACCAACTGAACAGGATTTTGCTCATGTATTGATCCATGAAGAAGTTCATGCAACGGCAAAAACTATTTGCAGGGGAGAAATTGATCCAACCTGGTTAGCAGATTATTTCCCAAATAAAGTTAACTCGATTCCTGAAAATCAATTCCGAGAACTTAGGTATGGCCTTTCCCGTCTTACGCTTCCTAAAAAAAGTATTCATGGAAGGACGAGAGTATTTTATCTCTTGAATGAAGGGGTAACTGAGAAGCTGGCACGAGAAATATTTGAAAAATACGCCAATGTTAAAGACATGGATGTAAAGGAGCATGGCAAAAAAGTGAATGATGAGAAAAACCCAGAAAATTATTATTATCCGATCCCGGTTAGATTTGTTGAAGCATTAGTTGATAGAATTGCCAAAGAAACAGGTTTAGAATCTAAAATGGTTTGGGAAAGCTTTGTGCGAGCTGCTTATACGGGAGAAGATATGGAGAATCCTGAATTGCGGCAAGCTTTCGCGGAAACCATATCAGACGATTTTCTTTCCAGGCTGTCTCGTCTTGAAATTGGTGATGAAGAACAAATGTTGGAGCTTATAGAGGAGTTGAAAAAGAATAATTAACCTGTTATTGATGCATATAATGGACGCTTTATTTGGAGATGCGGATTTTGAAACTAGCAAGGAAGCCACAGCACTAATTGGCAAAATTATTGCAGCTCATAATTTGCAAAACAGCCTGCTTTACGATTTGGGCAGCTGCTGGGGCGGATTTGTGTTCGGCATTCAAACTGCCTGCCCGGGCCTGCAAATAGTCGGTGTAGATAAAAGCAGGATAAAGACCTGGCTCGCCAGGCTGCGCAGCCTTTACCACAGAAATCAAAATTTTCCGAGGTTTTTAAAGGCGGATATTTTTGACGTCGATGTTTCAAAAATCGATTTGGCATTCGTTTATTTGCCTCGACCATTGTTGCCGGCCTTGGAAGCAAAATTACAGAAAGACTTAAAACCTGGGTCGCTCGCAATAACTTATCGCGTTAATTTTCCCACCTGGCGGCCGACCCAAATTTTCGTGACTGATCTTAAGAGACGAGAGAGGAACAATATTTTTATTTATAAAAAAATTAATAAAATTTTGACCTTTGACAAACTGGAATTTCGCAAATAAGATATTGAGGTCCTTAAATTTAATTTATGTTTAAAAATTCAGCCAAAAAGCTAGAAATATTCGTCATTATCTCAATTATTGCCATAATCGGGATTATTTATGCTTTAGCCAAACAGCCGGTGGTGGCCCCGAGAGTAAGCCAGGACCGCAACCAAACGGAGAGCATCCAGCAAGTTCCCCAAACTGCGATTCAATATCAGGGCGTAGACGGCCAAAACGCCTTATCACTGCTTAAGGCTTATCATAATGTCGAGACAAAAGATTACGCGGGAATTGGGGAGTACGTGATCTCTATCGACGGGATTGCTCCGGACAGCAAACATTTTTGGGCGTTTTATGTGAATGAGAAACAAGCCGAGGTTGGAGCCGGGGCTTACGTCACCAAAAGCTCGGACGTAATTGAATGGAAACTGGAAGAAATTAAATAGTTTGTAGTTGGTAGTTTGTAGTGAGTAGAAACTACAAACTACTCACTACGCACTACTCACTATCGATGCTCGCGTATTTTCTAATTTTTCTCGGAGCGTTTTTGCGAATCTTACCGCATCCGGCTAACTTCGCCCCGATTGCGGCCATTGCCTTGTTTGGCAGCGCTTATCTTAATAAAAAATTGGCGCTGATTCTGCCGCTTGTGGCCATGATTATCTCCGACTACTTCATCGGATTCGATTCGCTCAGCTCGCGTTTGACTGTTTACGGCACTTTTATTTTGGTCGGGCTTTTGGGATTCTGGCTGAGGGTCAAAAGAAGCCCGGGCCGGATTGTGGCCGCTTCCCTGGCCGGCTCCCTGATTTTTTATTTAATTACCAACTTCGCTTTTTTGTACCCTGCCGGTATGTACAGCCATGATTTGAACGGCGTGATGTCATCTTACATTAACGCTCTGCCGTTCTTTAGGAATACTTTGTTAGGCGACTTGTTTTACGTCAGCTTGTTTTTTGGAATTTATGAATTAGCATCGTACTATGTCAAGAATCATTCGAGTTCACGTTCAAACCCACGCGCATGAAGATCGGATGGAAGAAACCGGCCTGGATGAGTACAAAATTTGGACCACAGCGATTTCGGAAAAGGGTGGGGCCAACCAAGCGGTAATCGAAATCATCGCGGATTTTTTTGACATCGTGCCCAGCAGCATCCGCATTATTTCCGGCAACAAAAGCCGGCATAAGCTCATCGAAATCCTATAACCGTTCTCCCGTTCGCTCCCGTTTTTTATCTAAAACTGAAATGCTGGTACATGAATTGCACGGCCGCGTAATTCATGTACTGGCATCGATGGAACATAAATATTGCGATCGCAAGAATTATGTTCCTCTAGTTGCGGCAAAAAATTTGGCTATTGTAGGTACCTAAAAAAGCCATGGCTAATTTAGGTGCCTCAATGGATAAAAAATCCTGTCAGCGGTGACGTTTAGACAGTGCAAATGCAACGCTACCAATCGTCAAGCGCTTTGTGTTAAAATTACTTTATGTCCGAAACTCAATTGCTAAAAGGCTTTCGCGATTATCTGCCGCAGGAGCAGATGGCGCGGAAGAAAATAATTTCCAAAATCTCGGAAGTGTTCGAGCGTTTTGGGTTTGCCCCGGTCGACACTCCGGCCTTGGAATACTACAAACTTTTGGGCGGCAAATACGGCACTGAGGGTGAAAAGCTCATGTATAAATTCAAAGACCAGGGGGGACGCATGGTGGCGCTTCGTTATGACCTCACCGTGCCTTTGAGCCGAGTGCTGCTCAATTATCCCAATCTTCCCAAGCCGTTCAAGCGCTACCAAATCGCCCCGGTTTGGCGCGCGGAGAATCCTCAGAAAGGGCGCTTCCGCGAATTTGTGCAATGCGACGCAGACATCGTCGGCTCTGATTCCTTGATTGCCGACGCGGAAGTGGTCGCGACTTTTGCCGCCGCGTTCAAGAATTTGGAAATTGGGGAAGTTGTGGTCAAGTTCAATGACCGCAGACTGATTGATCAAGTTTTGGACAAGCTTAAGGTTTCAACGGCAAAGCGGGTGAATTTTTTGAGAATCCTCGATAAGCTTGAGAAAATCGGCAAAAAGGAAACTTTGCAGAGCTTGAAGAAGGCAGGCTTTAAGCCAGACCTTTTGACTGAATATGAAAGCCAGATGAAATCAGCCGGCCTGGACTTTGTGGAACAGTTCGAAAATTTACTGGGAAGCTTTGGAGTGGGCAATATAAAATTTGACCCTTATTTGGCGCGCGGCTTGGATTATTATACCGGTACGATTTTTGAATTCATTTTGAAAAATAAACCCGAGTTTGGTTCAATCGCGGGAGGAGGGCGCTACGATAATTTGATTAAAGACAATAAAGGCCAAGCCCTGCCCGCAGTCGGCTGTTCCATCGGCTTAGATAGGATGCTTTCGGCCTTGGAAGAAATGGGAGTGATTGCTCCGCAGACCGCGGCGGAAGTGATTGTGTTTAATCTGGACGCAAGCCTTACTGCCGACTATTTGAATATTGCGACCAATCTGCGCTCAGCCGGCTTGGATTGCGAATTTTATTATAAACCGGACAAGCTTGATAAACAATTCAAATATGCGGAAGCAAAAAATATCCAGGTTGCGGTGATTTACGGCCCCAATGAAGCAAAAGCGCGGAAGGTCAACGTGAAAAATTTAACGGAAAAAAAACAAGTTTCTGTTGACCTAGATGACTTAGTCACGGAAATCAAAAGCATGCTTTGGTAGCTTATGCTATCTAAATCGAAAATTTTTTTGATTCTTTGCTTGGGCTTCATCGCCGGGGTTTGGCTGGGAAAGTATGCGAATTTGGAAATCATGGCTTTGCTGGCCATGTTTTTTGTTGTCATCGCCACGTTGGGATGGCAGAGCAAACTTGCCAAGCTAGCCGGCTTCGCGGGAATCGTTTTGGTTTTGGGCATGGGTCGGATTTATTTTTCTCTGGACGAAAATAAACTTGTACCCTTCTACGGCCAGACGCTAAACGTGCAGGGTCTAATCACCGAAGAGCCGGACGTGAGAAGCGATAAGACCTATTTGACTTTGGGCAGATTGAAAATTGAGTCAGAAGAAGTTGATTCGAAAATCCTGCTGACTGTGCCGAAGTTCCCTGAATACAAATACGGTAACGTATTAAAGCTTACCGCCAAAATCCAGGAGCCGCGAGATGCGGAAACCAAAGGCGAATTTTCATATAAAAACTATCTTTCCAAATCCGGCATTGAAGCAGTAGTTTATTACCCGAAAATTGAAGTTTTGGCAGAAAACCAGGGCAATGTAGTCAAGGCAAGCCTGCTTGCTTTGAAGCAGAGATTCATCCGGGCCATTTCTGAAATTCTGCCCGAACCTCATAATTCCTTCTTAGCCGGGCTTTTGGTGGGGTTAAGGCGTGGCATTCCCCAAGATTTGCTGGAAAATTTCAACATCACCGGCACGACTCACATCATCGCGCTTTCCGGCTTCAACATCACCATCATCGCCCGGGCGGTGGACGGGGTGCTTCTCAATTGGTTTCGCCGCCGAATCTCCTTCGCGCTTTCTTTGATTTGCATAGCAAGCTTTGTGATTATGACCGGCGCTTCGGCCTCGGTAGTGCGGGCGGCGATTATGGGTATTTTGGCCATGCTGGCTTTGAACATCGGGCGGGTCAAGGCGATTAATAATGCCATGGCTTTTACCGGGGCGGTGATGGTTGGCCTGAATCCGAAAATCTTGCATTTCGACCTTGGTTTCCAGCTTTCGTTTCTGGCTTTAATGGGTTTGGTTTATTTAGCACCCAAATTGGAGCCGTATTTTTTGCGGCTTTGGAAATGGCTCCGCGAAATTTTGGTTGCCACTTTATCGGCGCAGATTTTCGTCATCCCGGTTTTGCTTCTTAACTTCGACCGGCTGTCGCTCGTCGCTCCGCTTACGAACGTCTTGATTCTGCTTGTGATTCCATTTGCCATGCTGTTCGGATTTTTGGGAGGCTTGGCTGGCTTGGTTTGGAAAGCTTTGGCCTTGCCGTTTGTCTGGGTTGCCTGGGCCATGCTGGAATACATCATCTGGATAGTTGAGTGGACCGCAAAAATTCCATTTGCGTCCATAAATTATGAAAGCTTCGCCGTCTGGATGCTGATTTTGTACTATGCTGTTTTGATTGCGTTCTTGAACAGAAGATTTTTGCAGGAGCTTTGGATTAGATTGCTTCGTCGGCCTTTCGGCCTCCTCGCAAATGCGCCTACCGTTCCCGTATCTGCGAGGAGTGAAACGACGAAGCAATCTATCCCCGAGGATTAAGTCATGGAGGCTCAAACTAAAACCCTCATAAAAAGATTTCTTGTTCCTCTTCTCTTCGCCAATCTGGCCGTCTTTGCCGGGTACATTCAGTTCCAGCCGGATTTTTTGATGCACATCAACTTCTATGATGTCGGACAAGGCGACTCGATTTTGATTCAAACTTATTTGGGCAACCAAATTCTGATCGACGGCGGGCCGTCAGATGCCGTGCTTGGGCATCTGGGCCAAGACCTGCCGTTCTTTGACCGGACGATCGATATGATAATTTTGACCCATGCCCATAATGACCATGTTGCCGGCTTGATCGATGTGCTAAAGCGTTATCGGGTCAAAAAAGTTATCTTGCCGGAAGTGGCCTTTGAGTCCGGACCGTACAAAGAGTTTTTGAATTTGATTGAAGAAAAGAATGTCGAAAGAATTTTTGCCCATGCAGGCCAAAGAATTTATCTAGACAGCGGTACAGTTTTCGATGTTTACTATCCCTATGGCAAAGTTGCCGGGGTAACTTCCAGCGGCAAGTATCAGCTGGAAAGCGACGACCTGAATGACACCTCGATTGTCGGCAAATTGAGTTTTGGCAAAAATAAAATTTTGCTGACCGGTGATGCCGGCATAAACGTTGAGCAGCAGCTTCTGCTGCAGTACGACTTGGATTCTGATTTGCTTAAGGTCGGCCACCATGGCAGCAGGCATTCCACTTCCAAAGAATTTTTGAAGGAAGTGACACCTGAATATTCGGTAATCCAAGTGGGCAAAAATAATTATGGTCATCCGACTCAGGAAACCTTGGACAACCTGGCTGCGGCTTCTGTCCAAGTTTTCCGTAATGACCAAAATAAAACCGTCCGATTTGTTTCTGACGGCGTCAATCTTTACCCCGTTAGAAATCCGATGCGTTAACGCATCGGCAGATGTCTAAGACATCTTATTTCTAACGGAGTTTACAAAAAGTGAAATTTTTGCTAAAATGACAAAGCAATCATGAATAGTAAATTTTTAGCAGTTATTGCAGTAATAGTTTTGGGAGTCGTCGCTGGTGTTTTTTATTTTAAGAATCGAAGTCAAGAGTCAGGAAACAGTAATCAGGAACCAGTCGAACAGGAACAATCAACTCAAGCTGTTACACCTCAGCCGCCACCGCAGCAGTCAAGCGTTCCCGAACAAGCCACGGCAGTGATTGAAGTCGAGGGCTACGGAACCATTAACTTGAGCCTTGATGGCAAGGCCGCACCCAAGACCGTGGCGAATTTCATCAAACTTTCCAAAGACGGCTTTTATAACGGCCTCAAATTCCACCGTGTGGTTCCAAACTTCGTGATTCAAGGCGGCGACCCGGAAGGCACGGGGCTGGGCGGCCCTGGCTATACGGTTCCTGCCGAAATCAGCCTTAAGCACAAGAAGGGCGCGATTGCCATGGCCCGCACGGACGATTCGGTCAATCCCAGCCGCGCTTCTTCCGGCAGCCAGTTTTATATCGCTGTGCAGGATTTGACGAGTTTGGACGGGCAATACACGGTCTTCGGATACGTCACGTCCGGCATGGATGTCGTGATTCAGATTAGCGAAGTTCCGACCGAACCCGGCGATTACCCGATTAAGGATATTGTTATTAAGAGAATTATGATAGAGTAATACAAATTAGAATTTCCCTCCCCTTGCAGGGGAGGGACCAAGGGTGGGGTGGATAGAGGCAACCTCATCCCACCTCTCCCCCGACCCCTCTCCTGGAAGGAGAGGGGAGATCTAATCTGAAGTAAACAAAGCTATGACTAAGCACCCAAGAGAAGAGCGAACTTATGTCATGATCAAGCCGGACGGGGTTAAGCGCGGGTTGATTGGAGAAATTATTAAGCGCATTGAGCAGAGAGGATTGAAAGTTGTCGCGCTGGAAATGGAACATCCGACTCATAAGCAGATGGACGATCACTATCCCAAAGATCCCAAATGGATTACTAGGCTCGGCGAAAAAACACTCTCGACCTATGCCAAATTCGGTTATGACGCCATGAAAGAGCTAGGAACTGACAAAGCCGAAAAAATTGGGCCAATGGTGCGCGAATGGTTGATTAATTATATGAGTTCAGCGCCGTTGGTAAAGATTGTCGTCGAAGGGATCCACGCCATAGACATGGTCAAAAAATTAGCAGGCAAGACTATGCCGATTGATGCTGAAATGGGCACGATCCGCGGGGATTTTTCTGCCGATTCTGCTGCCGCAGCTAATCGAGACAGACGCGCGGTGCATAATTTGGTTCATATTTCCGAAACGCCGGAAGAAGCAGAACACGAAATCGCTCACTGGTTTACGCAGGATCAAATCCATGATTACAAGCGGGTGGAAGAAGACCTGATGATTTAGGTCACGTAACACGTATCATGTAACACGTAACAGAGACAGCCTGAGGGCTGTTTTTGTTTTTCTATTTTTGTTAGAATCAGAAGCATGGGAGGCCTCATGGCTGAAAAAAGCAAGAAAACTGAGGTCTCCAAAAGGCCTCAGAATTACCGAATGCCATCGCCAGAAGAATTCCGGTGTTGGCTGGAAGATCTTCTTAGGGAAGCTGGCCTTAAGCCAGCTCAGCCGAAATCGGAGAAAGAATAACTGAGAGGAGGACGACATGTCGTACGCTGTCTGCGTTTCAATGTACGTCGTGAACAATTTGCCGTACGGGGGTAGGTCTAGGAAACTAGTCATTGTCAGGGAAACCGAGGAAGAGGCCCAAAAGCTGGCCGAAGCATTCAAGGCGGAATCAAGGGATCATCAGCACATAATCGACGTCGAAGTTTGCCCGGTGCGTGAGCTGAAGGGAATTGTTCCTGCTTTCGTCCGCAACTGGAAGCAGACGATAATCACAGAGGACACTGAGGAACATAGCCGTCACGCGCAGCACGTAACCGCAGCAAGGAAACGGCTAGCGGCTGAGCCAGTGACTGATTCTGCGCGCCGCGACAGCTTCCAGGACGACATCGATACAGCCTTAGGCCGTCATCAGAAGTAGCAAGGTCTTCGGCTCCGTCGAGCTCCTGCCGTAACGCGACGATTGTGCCTGCCCGCCGAAGTTTTAACGAAGGCGGGAGGGGAATCGTCTTTTATTTTTGCCCAGAATTGCTGGTATAATGGATAGAGCATTAGCCCGCAGTTCCTCCCCTCTCCTTCCAGGAGAGGAATTCTCTCCCTCATCGGCCGCCGGGGGCTGGTCGGGGGAGAGGTGGGATGAGAATCAACAGGAATCTTTTGCAAAAGTCCAAGCTACAGCGCAAATCCCAGAATCCCTGGGAAGCCAAGCTTTGGTATTACCTCAGAGCTAAAAGATTCCAGAATTTTAAATTCAGAAGGCAAGTGGTTATTGGTCCTTTTATCGTTGATTTTTATTTGCATAAGCTAAGGCTGATCATAGAACTCGACAGTGGGCAGCATAATGAGAATATAAATATACGTAAGGACCAGGGCAGGCAAAATATTTATAGATCAAGGCTATACAGTCCTCAGATTCTGGAACAATGAGCTAGACGATAATATAGACGGCGTACTGGATACAATTTACAAAGCTTTAACCACCTCTCTCGACCGGAATAATTAACCTCAGAAGCGGTCGGTCTCTCCTGGAAGGAGAGACAACTGCTGCCTGACGCTTCAGCCAAACCAAATCCATGCCAGAATTGCCAGAAGTCGAAACCATTGTTCGAGAGCTTAGACCTAAGCTTCGAAACAAAAAAATCAAAGACATCCGCGTCTTGCTGCCAAAAATGGTGGCGCTGGGGCCGGCGACTTTACCGAATCTTCGAAACACTTCTGGATTAGTGGCAGTTAAATTTGCCAAGACGTTAAAAGGTTTGAAGGTTACAAATGTTAAAAGGCGCGCGAAGCTTATCATTATCGACTTGGCGGGTAAATATTCTATTTTGGTTCATCTGAAAATGACTGGTCAACTAATTTTTTTAGATAAAAAGCATCTTAACAAGCAGATAAGGCTTTTAAACATTCCAACTTTAAAACCTTCTAACCTCCCGGCCAAATCTACGCACGTCATTTTTGATTTCACGGACGGCTCTAGGCTTTTTTACAATGACTTTCGGCGGTTTGGGTACTTGAAGCTAGTTACTGATCAAGAACTGCCGCACGTCAGGGAATTGCAGGAATACGGTCCTGAGCCGCTTGACATAAATTTCACGACCGGTAAATTTATGTCAATTGTGAATAAACGACCGAAAGCAAAAATCAAACAATTTTTAATGGATCCAAAAAATATTGCCGGAATCGGAAATATTTATTCCGACGAGATTTTGTATTATGCCAAGCTCAGGCCAAATCGGAGAGTGAACAGCCTGACGACGCAGGAGAAAAAAAAGTTATACTTAGGTATAGCAAAAATCTTGGGCGATGCCGTAGTGCATTACGGTTCATCGGTCGGAGACTTCGTCCGGCCTAGCGGCGATTGGGGGACCTACGGCTTTTTGCATAAAGTCTATGGCCGGGCAGGAGAAAAATGCAAAGTTTGTGGTAGTATAATAAAGAGCATTAAGTTCAACGGCAGGACGGGAAGTTTCTGTCCTGTTTGCCAGAAATAGATCGCCGCGTCGGCCTACGGCCTCCTCGCGAATGCGCATTTGCGAGGACCCCGGACTCCGATCCGGGGGACAAAGCAATCCAACCTAAACCCTATGGAAAACGACAAGTGGGAGGGCTTGAAAGAAGAAATCAAGAGGAAGTTTAAGATTCTTGAGGAAAAAACCGAAGACGTCCTTGGCGAGACTTCGGATGGCTTGGTCAAGCAAGGAGTGGCGGAGGTTTTGATTATAAAAACCCCCATGGGCAAAATCAAGCTCGTCCGCGAAAACCGGCCCGCGGTTTTGGACAAGAAATTCATTTACTCTCACCGCGCCGGCCAAGCCGGGCGCACGGAATACACTTTTTCGGACACGGAATTCTCGCACAAGCTCCGTGCGTTTAAGTGGGATGAAGACGAAGATGACTGGAAGGAAATAGATGCCAAAAATTTCGGAAATTAAGGAGCGGGTTGGGACAGACTTAGCCAACGGTGTTCTGTCCACTTTGGCTTTTTTCGGCATGTATGGTTTGCCGCTATCTTCAAAAAGGGTTTTTGAACTGCTTTATCAAACCAGAGCCAGTAAGCAGCAGGTTAATGAGGCTTTGGAAGATTTGGTGTTAAGAAGCAAAGTTGTCAAACACGATAATCTTTACGCTCTGAAATCCTGGGATGACTTGCAGTCGCTGATGCGTGACGACGAAACAAAAAAACGCTGGAAGCAGGTCGACAAGTATTTCAAACTTTTGTCCAGCATTCCATTTATCGAGCATATTTCCATAATCCATAGTTTGGCCATCGGCAATGTCAATTCCGAATCAGATATTGATTTTTTCGTAATCACGAAGCCAAATCGGCTTTATTTCGTGCGAAGCTTGGTTATCGTTTTATTCCGAATGTTCGGGGTTTATAGAACCAGAACTCAAATCGCCGGCAGGCTAAGTTTTGGTTACTATGTCAGCAGCAAGGCTTTGGATTTATCCGAGGTTGAGGGCAAAGACCCATTCATGGCTTTTTGGTTCGCTTCGTTCCTGCCGATTTTCGGCAAGCAAACGTATTTAAAGCTTGCGGAAAGCAACCAATGGATTTATGAGTTCCTGCCGAATTATTCGCCGCAGGCCAGGATAGAAAACATCCGAAGAGCAGAATCAACTTTGCTCAAAAAGTTTCTGGAAACCCTGCTCCAGTTGCCCGCAGTTTTGATTGAACCGTTGCTTCGTTCTATTCATATCACTCACACTTTCAACCTTCCGGAGAATCACTGGGCGACCTCGACTACCATTGCCAACCGCGACGTCTTGAAACTGCAGGCGGTCAGCCAAAGGCGGCTGATAGTTGAAAAATATGAAAATCATCGCCGTAATATTGCTTTGTAAAAATTGGTGGCGTATCTTTTTGAGCAAGTTGTTTGTTCGCCAAAAGCTCAATCAAATAGAATTAAGAAACAAAACACGCTTCAAGGTCAATCAAAAATTGGAAACAGCTGAATTGTCCATGCTCGCCGACATCTGGCTTCGGCATGTTTATGAACGCGATTTTTTGAAAATTGAACCGACTGACGTGGTTTTGGACATAGGCGCTAACAAAGGATATTTTACAATTTACGCTGCCAGGCAAGCACAACATGTTTACAGCATCGAGCCTGTGCCGCGGTTGGTTGAATTTATCAAGTACAATACTTCCCTCAACAATCTTTTAAATGTTTCTGTTTTTGAGCAGGCCTTGTGGGACAGAACGGGAAGAGAAAATTTTTATATCTCGTCGAACAGCGGCGGACACGGCATGCGGCCGAAACCCTCAACGATCGGCGAAATAACCGTCGAGACAACTACTTTGGAACAGTTCTGCAGGGATAATAAAATTGAGAGAATTGATTTTCTGAAGCTCGACTGTGAGGGCTCGGAATACAACATTATTCTTACCTTAAGCGAAGCGATGCTTGGAAGAATAGGCAAAATCGCCATGGAGTGCCATGACTTTTTGAGTTTTCATCATTCGCAGATCCGGGATTTCCTGCAGGCCAAGGGCTTCGAAGTATTGGCGAAAAAAGGCTATTTGTATGCTTATCGGAAGGACTTGCAAAGCTTGCAATGACCGATTATAATTACTAGTACGAAAAAACAAAATGCCTTGTGGCATTTTTTTAACCAAAGCAATTGATATTAAACGGCAGCTTAGGATTTCCCTCCCCTCCCAGGGGAGGGACTAAGGGTGGGGTGGGTAAAGCAACCTTAAAGCCACCTCTCCCCCGACCCCTCTCCTGCGAGGAGAGGGGAGTTCTAAGCAGAAGGAGAACCAAATGAATATCAAACCATTGGGCGACAGGGTGCTTGTAAAGCCTCTGACCCAAGAAGAAGTTACCAAGTCAGGGATCGTGCTGCCTGACACTGCCGAGAAGGAAAAAAAAGAGCAGGGTGAGGTCGTGGCCATCGGCGAAGGCGAGAAAATCAAGAAGCTCAATCTCAAAATCGGCGATAAAGTTTTGTTCGGCAAATACTCAGGTGATGACGTCGAGATGGGAGAAGGTACGAATAAGGTCGAATATAAATTCCTCAAAGATGAGGATATTTTGGGCATTGTTGAGTAATAATGCGAAAATTACGAACCAGCATCCGAATAATGCGAACGGTTCGTAGATTCGCATAGCAGTTCGTAGTTTCGAATTATATTCTGGAAAGGAACAAACATGAGCAAACTCATACAAAGCGGAGCAGATGCCCGCGAAGAAATCATGAAGGGCGTGGACGCCTTGGCTAATGTCGTCAAGGTCACTTTGGGCCCGAAGGGCCGCAACGTGATTTTGGACAAGGGCTTTGGCAGCCCAACCATCACCAATGACGGCGTGACCATTGCCAAAGAAGTCGAGCTCGAGAATAAGTATCAGAACGTGGGCGCTGCCCTTATGCAGGAAGTCGCCGAAAAAACCAATGATGTCGCAGGCGACGGCACTACTACCGCTACCGTTTTGGCCCAGGCTATCTTGAGCCACTGGCGTGAAGTCCGCGATTCAGCTGATGTTTTGGCTTTGCGCCGCGGTTTGGACAAAGCCGTAAGTTTTGTCGTGGATGAGCTTAAGAAAATGAAAAAAGACGTCAAAACTTCGGAAGAAATCGCCCAGGTCGGCACTATCTCTTCGCTTGACCCGGAAGTTGGGAAGCTGATTGCCGAATGCATGAATGACGTGGGCAAGGACGGCGTGATTACCGTGGAAGAAGGCCAGACCACCGGACTTGAAAAGGAAGTGGTCAAAGGCATGCGGTTCGACAAGGGCTTTGTCGCCCCTTATATGATTACCAATCCGGAGCGGATGGAAGCAGTATGGGAAGATGCCTATATTTTGGTCACGGACAAGAAGGTTTCTTCGATTCAGGAAGTTTTGTCTCTGCTCGAGAAAGTGGCCCAGTCAGGCAAAAAAGACCTGGTCATAATTGCTGACGAGATCGAAGGCGAGGCGCTGGCAACTTTCATAGTCAACAAATTGCGGGGAACCTTCAACGTCCTGGGGATCAAAGCTCCCGGGTTTGGCGATAGGCGCAAGGAGATGCTGCAGGACATCGCGGTCCTAACTGGCGCTGAGGTTATCACTGACGATTTGGGTTTGAAGCTGGAAAGCGCCAAACTCGAACAGCTTGGTAAGGCGCGCAAAGTAATCGCCACCAAAGAAAATACCACGATTGTCGACGGCGCGGGAGACAAGAGTAAAATCGAGGCGCGCGTCGCCGCGATTAGAAACGAACTTAAAAATACGACTTCGGATTATGAGAAGGAAAAATTGCAGGAGCGCTTGGCGAGATTGGCCGGCGGAGTGGCAGTGATCAAAGTTGGTGCGGCGACCGAAACTGAGATGAAAGAAAAGAAATTCAAGATCGAAGACGCGCTCAATGCCACCAAAGCTGCGGTTGAAGAAGGAATTATTGCCGGCGGCGGCTCGGCCCTGGCCAAGATTGCTCCCAAGCTTGATGAATTCGCGGCAACCGTGCCCAATACCGAAAAGTCCGGAGTGAATATTGTCCGCAAATCCATCGAAGTGCCCTTGAAGCAAATGGCGGAAAATTCCGGCTTGAGTAGCGGCTCGGTGGTGGCCGAAGTGCAGAGAGCTGATGCCAATGTCGGATTCGATTTTCAGAGTTTTGACCCCAACAATTGGAAGTCAGGCCTTAAAGATTTGATGCATGCTGGAATCATTGACCCGGTAAAGGTCACGAGGACCGCTCTGCAAAACGCGGCCTCGATCGCGGGGGAACTCCTGACCACCGAAGCTGTGGTCGTAGAAAAGCCTGAGCCGAAGCAATCGCCAGCAATGCCGAACCCTGGTATGGGCATGGATTATTAATCCACTAATAGACACGAATATAAAACCAATAAACACTAATGGCAGAACTCTTACATAAAGAGTTATCATATATAGTGCATGGTGCGGCTATTGAAGTTCGAAAAGATTTTGGGCCAGGACACAAAGAAAAACTATATCAAACAGCATTTGCGCAGGAACTCGACCGCCGAAGTATAAATTTCAAACAAGAGCCAGCAGTAAATATCTATTCACCTAAGGATGGACAAAAAGTCGGGTTATATTGACCCGACTTTGTTGTTGACGGTAAAATACTTGTCGAAATGAAGGCTGAAAAATTCGTTAATCGTGATGAGATCAAAAGAATCTATGATTATTTGCGAAACAGTAAATATGAATTAGCCTATTTTATAAACTTCGCTTCACCTAAGCTCTACGTCAGACGCATCATCTTTACTAATGATAGAAAGCTTTCAATGCCCAGTAAGTTCGTGTAAATTCGTCTATTATTAGTGTTAATTAGTGGTTTATTTGGCTAAGTTAAGCCTTTTTTGAGGCCAAAGTCTTGACAGCGCCGGCAAAAAGGTATATACTTTTGAGTTCTTTTTAAAATCGCATATTATGCCAATTTCGTAACAGGACCGAAGTTTGGCGTTAAAAATTATACAAAAACAGCTCCTGTATTACGAGCTGTTTTTGTTTCCACTATTCTGGGTACTAACTTGATTTAGCCCGCCCGAACGTACCGTTCGGTACGGGCGGGCAGGGAAATCATTTTATTGCCCTCTTAAGCAATCAAGCCTAAGTACCCAGAATTGTGGAAGTAACAGCAAGTTCTTTTGTTTTAGCGCTTTAAATGCGCAGCGGGAGTGTGAGATGAAGAATATGCGATGTATTGCGTTGTACTTCGCCTTGGTCGCCTCGCTTGGTTTCAATGTCTACTACATGTTCAAAATGTCGGCGGGCCGCGTCGGCCAGGTCATGACAAGGGTCGGCAACATCCCGAACAACGAAGTGCAGTTCGAGCTCTTCGAAGTCAGCGCTGTCGGTCAGTCGAAGATGCTCTATGGCTGTTTGGAACTCCGCGCGGTGGAGAAGACCATGGCCTACCTCGGGACCACGTATAGCGCGGACTATACGTACTTCACCGAACAGGGGTGGGTCACCATGCTGGTCGATCCGGTTCCGGTGACGTTCGCCGGCCTTCGATACATCAACCAGCGTATCGAGTAGTGCCAACAACCGGCGGCGCCGGAAACTGAGGGTAAGTAGGAGGAAGTTCCCAACCGCTTGGCGGCGGTCACAAATCATTTCGGATTACTTCATTCTAAGTAATCCACCCAGAAGTGCGCCAACACTTCTCCTGTCCTGTGAGCTAGTACTCTAATACTGCGCCGTATTAGAGTGAAGCTTAGAGGATAGGACATTAACAAACTTCTAATTTCTAATTACTAATTTCTAAAATTTTGTTTCCACGATTCTGGGCGTTAGTTAGAACTAAGGATGAATTCAGTAATACTGCCTTGAAAGTTAAATTGATACCCAGAATCGTGGAAGTGAAAGATTGTCAGCACCTGACAAGGTGCAAAGTGAGGCAACATGAAGGGATTAAGCGCTCTCCTCGGAATCGCGATGATACTTCTGGCTCTCCGGGTTAGCTCTGTTGTTGAAGCCAACCCTGATCCATATAGGGAGATTCTCCCCGGGGTGATTGCGGTCGCCTCGATCGTCTGTCTCGTAATGGCCGCCGCCGGCCTGCTGCTGTACGCGATCTCGCCGCCGAGTAATCGGGACAACCTGCCGCGGCAGACGTCCTGTCGGTGGCACAAGTAAGGCCAACGACGGCACTATGAATGGAGGACACAGAATGCATTAAGTAACTCGCGAACCATCGCGAATTGAATAGTGGGGCCAGAGCAAGCCAAACCTCTGTCCCCACATCCCGTTTCCAATATTTTGTTTCCACTATTCTGGGTACTAACTTGATTTAGCAGGGAAATCATTTTATTGCCCTCTTAAGCAATCAAGCCTAAGCACCCAGAATTGTGGAATTGAAAGGGAGGATGGACATGACGCGTGCGCAGCGCAAGAGATACGAAAGGAAGATGCAGAAGAAGGCCGAACGGGGCCTGATTGCGCCGACTCTCGTGATCGTCGGCGGGCTGGCCTTGGCGCAGGTCGGTTACTCGTTGATCTCTGAGCCGTTCAGGATCATCGAGTTCATCGGCCTCGGCATCGTCGCTCTCGCCGGAGCCGATTGGTTGAGAGTATTCGTGTACATGTATCGCAACCGGCCGACCTACGAGGATCGGCTGCTCTAGGAGGGCAGATGAAGCTCAGAACCATCGGTTGGGTGCTCGCGTTTGTCGCCGCGGCCATTGTCGGCGCGATCGGCGACAACATGTACATGCAGGCGCGGCTTGAAGCCCAGCTCGGCTCATGCCCCGCCACGGTCCAGGTCCTGCAAGACGCCCTCGACAACTCGGCTGTGCTGAAAGAACAGCTGACCGAGTGGTTCGTGGCCACCGACGAACAAACCAAGCCGCTTCGGCTGACCTCCTTCACTGTCAGCCAAAAGGGCGAGGAGAAGCGCTGGGTCGGAGCCGCGGTCGAGAAGGACCTGCTGCTCTCGCCGATCGGCAGAATCGTCGGCCGTGTCGTCGGCGAAGCCGGTCCCTAGCGTTCCGTGAGGCGCGATGAGTGAGAGGTCTATTCGACTCTCCTCATCCGCTCTCTTCCTAAATTTTCGAGATTCGAAGATTTTGGAAGGGAGCAATCCCGAAACGGATTTAAATACTTTAATACATTATCGTATTAAAGTGAATAGGTTAATAGTTAACAGCCACGAGCCAAGCTCGTGTCCGCCATTCTGGGTACTAACTTGATTTAGCAGGGAAATCAAATTATGCCCTCAAAGCAATCAAGCCATTGCACCCAGAGTCGTGGAAGTAACAGCAAGATCTTTGATAAAAAAAGTCGCCTTGGTTAGGCGACGGCTAGTATAGAATATAGTTAGTAAGGCAGAACAATTCCGAGTTTGTCGGCCACTTTTTTGGCCCAAGCTTCCAGGACTTCCAGGCGTTTGCGCATGATGATATGCTCTTCCTGGAAAGTTTTGACGATTTTAGTAAGCCCGTCAGGTTTGTTAAGAGAATGTCAATCTTTGAATCAGTATGCGCTAAATCCTCTTTAGTGACAAAGACTTCTTTCTCAGCTTCGATTAAATTTTTGATGTCCTGGGGAGTAAGCATTTATGCTGTTAATTAATATTAAAATTTGATCTATATGTTTTTGAACCTTAGTAATATCCGCTTCCAGCTTGTCGAACTTCTCGTCCAAGTATCCCAATAATGGTTTAAAATTAATCTCAGCCATAATAGTGCATTTATTCTAGTCCTTTGAAAATTTCCAGTCAATATATTTTGTTTCTACGGTTCTGGGCGTTAGAATTAGCACCCAGAATTGTGGAGGCAAACAAGCTTCTACTAATATGCAGGAGGACTGCATGACGATAAACCATGAGTTTAAGGTCGGCGATCGTGTCAGGTTTTCTCGAGCCGGAATTGGCGACTCGATTGACCTTTCTGAGGAAAGAGTCGCTCAACTGAGACAGAAAATCGCTCAGTTGAAAGATCAGGCAGTCGAGAAAGAACTGGCTGTAGACCAGCAGATTGAACTGGAAGCGAGCATGGATGAATTGGATTACATCCTCTTGCTCAGTTCAAACTCAATCTACTGCGTAGTCGAAAAGAGAACGCAGTGTACGATTTTCGAGAACACCAGCGGTGTCTCGAAAGAAGTTTTGGCCCAGGACATCAAGCTTGAAGATGTTTTTGTGCCAAATCTCTACGACGAGCTTTTCCCGGTTGACTGGTTCGAACTCGCTTAAGTAGTCCTGTTCGGAAATCTCTCAAGGTTGGTTGGGTTAGAAGCAAGCCCCGTGTGGTGTAGCCGTCGTGCAATTACCAAGAAGTGCAGTTAGGTCCAAGGTGTAAGTTGATTAATTTCTCTTCCACCTTTCTATTTCCCTTCAATGGGACTGATGAGTCCGTGAAATCCGGACGAAATAGAAATTGTTTCCACGATTCTGAATACTTAATGTTGTAATACAGGAACTAAATAGTTAACAGTCACGAGCTAAGCTCGTGTCCACCATTCTGGGCACTTATCTTGGTTTAGTCCCGACGCTACGGTTCCGACGCAAGGTCGGAACAGGTCGGGACAGGCAGGGAATCATATATAAATGCCCTCGAGCCTTAAGCAATCAATGCTCTAAGTACCCAGAATTGTGGAAGTAACAGCAAGTTCTTTTGAGCGCGAAATGTGCGCGTGAGGTGTGACATGCAGATTCAGGATTTTATCTTGATCGCCCTCGGGATTGCGGCGTTCCTCTCCATCACGTTGAGGGTCGCGCGAGCTCTCTGGACTCTCGGGTCCAGCGCGCGCGGTCTGCTCGGACTACTCGGGCTGGTCGTCGGTGGGTTCGTTCTTATCTGGCTCGTGACTCTCATGCCGGAATCGGTAATTCCGGTTCAGGGCAAGCGTCTCTTACAGATCGCCGGTATCCTCATGATGCTTGGCGGACTGTATCAAACAATGCAGATGAGGTTCCGGGAAGCGCATCTGCCGCCAGGTTCCAAGGAGGATGCGGCGCGGTAACGCGTCGTAAAAGTGCAAAGGTGGCGAGATGGTTCATACCCACGATGGGTCACTGACCGTTTTGCCTTCCTTCCCTTGGACTGCACTTATAATACTTTAACGTATTGAAGTGGAGTCCAGAGGATCGGAAGTTAAATCAGTAATAAGAAACTAGTAATAAGTAATTAGGACAAAAGATTCTAATTACTATATACTTTTTACTAATTACTAATCACTTTTGTTTCTAGAATGCGAGTGTAGTTGGCTTAAGTTAAGAGAGAACATCATTTTTCAGTCTCAGAACTAACAAGCTAAATACATTCCATTGTGGACGCGAATTGAGGTGATGAGGTGACTATGAAGAACCCATTGTTCAAACCCGGAGATCGGTGCACGTTCACCAACCGCAGCGGGAATAGCGCACGCAGCGGTGAAAAATGCACGGTGGTCACTGTGGTTCCGCCGGATGAGCATGATGGCGGTGTCGCCTACATCGTCGAGTTCGAAAACGGCCACAGGATATCAGTTCATGAAGAAGAGCTCATGCAGACGCATTGAGGACTAACATGCATATCGAGATTGATTCGTCCTGGAAGTTCCGGTTGCTCCTCGGTGGTTTGCTCCTGGCGATTTACTTCCTCTGGGAGTACGTCGCAAGCCAGCCGCACCACCTCGTCATCAAGTAGGAGGATTCCTTCCAGCCAGGAAAGCAAGATTTTCCAATCAGCTCACCTTCACCTGGCTTATCCAGCAGGATTGACTCAAGATTAATCCTGCTCCTGCCCTTGCGCTTAAAACTATATTGAGCTTGAGGGCGGGTCAGTGGTATAATATAGTGTTAAAGCACTTTTATATAATAAAGTCTTTGAGACTTTGGATACTTAGTTGGTTAAGCGGCCAGAATCGTGGAGGCTTAACCAAAGGAGGTTGCGATGCCTGAGATCATCGGCTCAGCCGAAGCTGCCAGTTTGACCACCATAGGCGCGCTGCTTTTCATCCGCTTTGTGTTCGTTGGCCTCTGCCATGTCGAAGACAAAGCCCGCTCCTTCAGCCGACGGGTCTACGGACAGGAAGAAGCGTCCGAAATCCCGGCAAGCGTCACTGCTCCCGCCGGAAAGATCGTTTCTTTCCCTGCCATCGCCGCGCCCGCACCAATCTCGCGAGAGCGAGAAAAGCAGCCCCCAATTGCTGCGTAGGCGCTACCAAGAAGGTGGTTCGCTTCTCTAGAGCCACCTTCCCCTCCTTATGTGTTTGACCAAAAGGTCGAATGCATAAGGAGGGATATATTTCCGCCCTCGTGTCGTTAACCTCTTAGAGAGGAGAGTATGCAGAAGAAGGCTACCGTCGGCGTGGAATCGTCCGTCGCAAGGCCTGTCGTTCGCATCCGTTATTGGTGGGACCCGTGGTCGTTGCTTCCCCCAATGTCTGAAAAGACACACAGGCGGGTATGCAACACCCTCATGGTAATCGCCGCGGCCATTTTGTTAACATGGGTCGTCGGCGGATTCCTCTTCGAGTAATCCCTTCCCCGGGCGCTTCCCAGCGCGCCCAAGTACTTATACAAAAACCAACTTTATTAGCAAGGGGGGCTCCAATGGAGCACGAAGCGCCTGACCTCTTGGTCGTCTTGAGGGTCTGCGCACCGATCGGCGTCGCCTTCGGCATTTATGGCATCATCAGCAACTTGCCAATGATGCGAGAAGTGGCGACGATCTGTTTGCTCATATCGCTTGCGGTGTGGGCAGGGCCAATCGTGCGACGCATCAAGCGGAGGGGGGTGGGCTAGTACGGCCATTCCTCCTCCGGAAGTTTTCTTTAGATATCTGCCGGCGAATCTGACAAATTTTCTTTGAAGATTTATCAGATCTCCTGTTCGCCGGCAGATACTTGAAGAAAACCAAGCGCCTTTGACGAGGCGCTCTTTTTATGCTAAAGTTTTCAGGCAACTATCAACTATTAACTATAACCTAATTCGATGGCTGTACCAAAAAAGCATAAAACTAGATCGGGCCGCAATCAACGGCGGGCTCATGACTTTTTGATTAAGACCAACTTGGCAGTTTGCAGCAACTGCAAATACCCCGTGATGCCGCATGAGGTTTGCCAGAACTGCGGATACTACAAAGGACGGCAGGTTTTGAGGATCAAGGCAAAAACTAAGGCATCGAAATAATTTTAAATTTCGAGTTTTGAATTTCGAGTGAATTTTAGAATTTATAATAATTCGAAATTGAATCAAAATTCAAAATTATGAATTCATAATTATGGCTAATAGGCACCTTTCCAGAACAATTGCGATGCAGTCGCTGTATGAGTGGGATTTCAACGACCGAGCCAAACCGCTTTCGGACATCACGCAGTACAATGTAAAGCAGTTCGCCCCGGGCCTCGATGATCCCGCTTTTATTTTTAATTTGATTAAGGGAGTGGAAGAGCATATGGCCGACATCGACAAGATAATCCAAGAGACCGCTCCCGAATGGCCGCTCGACCAGATCACGGTCGTGGACAGAAATATTCTCCGCCTGGGCATTTATGAATTGCTGTTCGCCCATGAAGTCCCGCCCAAGGTGGCGATCAATGAAGCGGTGGAACTCGGCAAGGCGTTTGGCGGCGAGTCATCCGGTAAGTTTATCAACGGAGTACTGGGAACTTTATATAAGAATCTTCCGCAAGCGGAGCAAGACAAAGAAAAACCGGAAGATAGCGAAAAAGTTTGACCAGGTACTAGAAATTTGACTTAATTTTTCGACCACTTAAGATTTTGGCCTGCTCCTGGTCGAAAAATTATAGCGCGATATGTTTTTGATTGAGGATTCTTTGCATGAAAAACGTATCGCGGGTCAAAATTTCAGTACCTGGTTGACTGCTGTTTGCTCCCGTTATACAATAAAATAAATTAATAAGGCTTAACCGCGAGAGTTATTTCTCGCGGTTTAAATTTATGAAAACAAAAATAGGTTTGATAGGTGCGATAAGTTTGGTAGGTCTGATAGGTCTGATGGGTCCAGTAAGTCGGGTTGAGGCTTCGTCCATGACTCATCTAGTCATAAATCAAATCCAAGTCGAAGGCGACGGCGGGAGCAATGACGAATTCATAGAAATTTACAACCCAACCGGTTCATCTGTTTCTCTGAACGGCTGGTCTTTGCAGTATAAATCTTCAAGCGGCAACTTTCCGCTGACTTCGGGAAAGAAAAATTTGCCGGATGCCATCGTAAACCCGGGCGGATATTTTCTTGTCGCGCACACTTCATATAATGGTTTAGTTGCGGCCGATCATACTCACTCAAGTTTCACGTTGTCCGGCTCAAGCAGCGGCGCGACGATTTTTCTAGTCAACAGCACCAGTTTTCTTGTTTCGGGCAGTGATTCTTCGATTGTCGACAAACTTGGTTACGGCAGTTCTTCCAGCAACTCTCCGGAAGGAACCGCCGCTTCCGTACCGGCGTCAGAACAAGCGCTTATCAGGGGTACAGACACCGACAATAACGCTTCAGATTTTACTATTGTGGCTTCCAATCCGCGAAATTCCGCCACTGATTCGCCAACTCCAAGTCCATCTCCAGCTCCAAGTCCGTCACCGACACCAAGCCCCACCTCCACTCCCCAAGCTTATTCGGTATCAGTCAAAATTTCGGAATTTATGCCAAACCCGGAGGGCACAGATAGCGGCGAGGAGTGGGTTGAGCTTTATAACGATTCTGTTTCTTATGTTGAACTCAAAGGCTGGAAGCTGGATGATTCTTCACCGGATGGCAAGATCGGAACCTCTGCTGTTTTGCTTTCGGAATACACCATACCGCCGAAAGAATATCTAGTAATAAGTTTGGACGAAAGCGCTTTTGCTTTGAACAACAGCACTGATTCCGTGCGTCTGATTTGGCCGGATGGGCAAGTGGCCGACGAGGTCAGCTACGAAGAAGCAAAAGAGGAAGAGTCGTACGCCAAACAGCCGGATAACATTTTTGCCTGGACCAGCAAAGTTACCAGAGGAGCGGTGAATCAATTCAGCCAGGCAACAAGTCCGTTAGGAGCGAGCAATCCCGCTGATTTTGGGATTAAAATCAATGAGATATTTCCCAATCCCGAAGGCGCTGATTCCGGCAAGGAATGGGTCGAAATAAAAAATCAGGGCGATGCCGCAGTTTCTTTGGATGGCTGGATTATCGATGATGGCAAGGTCGAGGATAAAATTGGCGCAAGCGCTTATACGATCAGTGGCGTAACGCTTAATCCTGGTCAAGTCGTGCAGATTATTCTTCCTTCTGGCTCGTTTGCCCTCAATAATAGCGGCAAAGAAACTGTAAGGATTTTCAATTCTTTTAAAACATTGATTAACAGCGTCGACTATGAGAATGCCGAGGAAGATTTGAGTTTTGGGTATAACAATGATACCTGGTCCTGGATGAAGCCAACGCCAAATCAGGCCAATATCGAAGCTTCTGAGGTTGAGCAGAAAGAAAAAGCCCAAATATTTATTAACGAAGTTTTTCCAGAGCCCGAAAAAGGGGTTGAAGAGTTCGTGGAGCTTGTAAATTTGGGTAATGCGGCGGTGAATCTTTCCGGCTGGACTATTGCCGATAATGTTTCTGAGCATAAGCTTGCAGACCTAATAATTGAATCGGGACAACTGCTCGTCATCAGTAAAAGCCAAAGCAAGCTGTCGTTTAATAATTACGGGCAGGAAGTAGTCAGAATAAGCGACGAGCAAGGGGAAGTTATTGACGAGGTCGAATATGAAGATGCGCCAAAAAATCAGTCATATAATCTTATTGAGGGAAGTTTTGTTTGGTCGGAATTGGTGACACCAGGAAAAGCCAATCGCGTCAAGGTTCAAGAACAGCCGGAGGTGGTGCAGGCTGTTGAAGAAACCCCGGAAGAAGTTTTGGGACCGGAAATTTTGGAGTTGTCTGAAGTTGCAAACGAGGAGTTGCCGATTGCTACTATCTCTGAAGCTTCAGATTCAGGCAAAGTGGCCGGCGCTTCCGTTTCCGCTCCCAAGACCGATGTTAGCAAAAAATTCGGCGGCGGTTCTTTGTGGTTTTTGGCGGGCTTTGCCGCGGGCATATTTATTTGTTATATTTATCTAAGGAAATTCACCTAAACAATTATGAACAAACAAGATCTTGTCGATACTTTGGCAAATAAAATCGGCGTGGCGAAATCCGACGCGGAAAAAATGTTGGAGGGTTTAGTGGAAGTAATCACCCAAACTCTCAAAAGCGGCCAAGAAGTCAGCATTTCCGGGTTCGGCTCATTCGTGGTCAAAGAACGCTCGGCCAGAATGGGAGTCAATCCGCAGAATCCTGAGCAGAAAATTCAAATTGCGGCTACCAGGGTCCCCAAGTTCCGCGCCGGCAAAAACCTCAAGGATGCCGTGAGATAGCCCCGCGAAAGCGGGGATTTATTTTATCGCCTTGACCAATAGACGGGAGCTTTGCTAATATCTAGAGTTCCTTATTATTAAAGGAAAGTCTATGAGCAAAGCCAAATTTGTAGTGTTTAGCCTGGCTTTCATGCTGGTGTTCGGCATGTGGGGGCATGCCTCTGCGGCCGTCGTGATTATGCCGGGGGACCTTGTCAAAACACAAAACAGTTCAGTGGTCTTCTACATGGACGATGCCAAACAAAATCTACCGCTGGATGCTTCTGGGTTTGCCATCAGATATGGAAGCGACTTCAGTAAAATAAAAATTGTGGCTGAGTCTGACATTAAACCTTACACCGGGCACAATTTTTTGAACCGGATGCTGTCGGTGCCGGAAGGAAGCCTGATAATGTATTATCCGGACCCAACTGTGTATCTGGTCAAGAATGGCATGAAGCAGCCGTTCACCTCCTGGCAGGCGTTTACCAGCAGGGGATATAAGTCGTCTGACATCAAGCTTGTCGGCACGTATCACGTTTACGCCACCGGCCCAAATTTGAACTAAGTAAAAAACCGCCGGCAACCCGGCGGTTTAAGTTTGTCTAATTTTTGGTGTAATTACGCTATTTGTTAGACACAAGGCATTCGGTACCTAAAATAGCCATGGCTAATATAGGTACCAGTCGTGTTGTTTTGCCTTCTAATCATATTATTAATTCTCTAGCAAATTTTACTGGTCGGGGTGCTGGGAATTGCCGCCTCACTTCGTGAGGCGAGCCACGCCCATCTTCGATGGGCGGGAACCCGTCTATCCCGCACCAAAAGCTTCGCTTTGGTATGGGGCATGCCTGCTCTTCAGCCTGAAATTTTTGGTCGGGGAGCCGGGAATCGAACCCGGTCTATCTGCTCCCAAAGCAGACGTACTACCGGTATACTACTCCCCGGAAAAATTTCAGGCTGCCTACCAGGCGTATTTACCCCGTAGTGAACCGAAGGTTCTACTACGGGGCTACCGGTATACGACACCCCGCCTTCGCTAAAGCTTCGGCGGGCAAGCCCGTTAGATGTCACAAAAGCCTACGCAATATTATATGTTATACTGGCACTTATGAAAAGAGTTTGGGAATTTTATAGAGACCTGCTTTGGCAGAATAGGGGAGTGCTGCGGAAGGTGATAATTTTATTTCTCGTATCAATTGCCGCGGGAGCGGTGCTTTTTTTCTATGACCAAACACTGCTTGATAAAATTGTTGCTATGTTCGAAGAAAAATTCGGAGCGGATAGAGCGCTTGACCTAAGTTTGGCCATAGATATTTTCAGGCAAAATCTTATAGCCTCGCTTATAGCGCTAATCGGCGGAGTCATTTTGGGTATTACTCCGGTACTGCTGGTGGGCCTCAACGGACTCCTTTTGGGCTATGTAGTGACTTCGATATTTGTTTTGATGCCGGGAAGTATAATGGATAGCCTTACTTTTGCATCTAAAGGACTTCTGCCCCATGCGATATTTGAGGTTCCAGAATTTCTGATTGTTTCCGCGTTCGGTTTAGTACTCGGTACGCGCTGGCTTAAGAGAGAATCAGCTGGGAAGCGAAAACAGGTTTTGAAAGAAGATTTTATAAAGGCGTTAAAAATTGTGCCGTTAGCTATTATTTTGCTTATAGCGGCAGCCTTGGCAGAAGTTTTTGTTTCGGGAAATTTAATAAAATAAAGGTTTTGTTGATAAAATGTGAATAAGTTAATTTTATCTATCTTTGCCTATCAATAACCTTGTGGAGCGGGATGCGGGAATCGCCCGGTCATTCGATCCGGTCATGCGACCGGACTGCTTGACCCCGTCGAATGACGGGGCCGGGCGTCAGGTCGGATGACCTGACGAACAGCACTTCTTGGAGCGAGCAGGGGGAATCGAACCCCCGGCATCAGGTTGGAAACCTGAGGTATTGCCACTATACGATACTCGCATTAAAAGCCTAAAGCACAAGATATACTAGCAAAATACCTAGCCTTTTTCAATCCCGCACCAGATACTGGTGCGGGATTGCTTGACATTTTGGGGTTGTTTTCTTTATAATGTAGAAACGTTTGTTTGTAACTATTACAGGCAAACGTGCGTCTTAGCTTATGGAATATGGAATCTTAAAGCGGACACTGTGTCCGGTCATTCGACCGGATTGGTCGGTCTTTGTCTTAACAACTGATTTCAATTCCATACAAATTAAAGAATGTTTATAGGTCGTCTTTCCAATATTTGATTGATTGTCTCATATGAACAATTAATCCTAATTCAGGAAAGCACTTATAAACAGGAGATAATAATGCACACTAGCGAATTAACTCTCACTGCGCGAAAAGGCATTGCACTGGGTTTGGCTGTTTCCACTTTGCTGTGGGCCGCCACTCTTTGGGCACTGCCTGCTTTTGTTTCCGCAGCACCCCACTCTGATGGTTGCTTGATCAACTCATCCGGCACCATTTATCTGGTCACTGGCGGTCAAAAGAGAGGTTTCCCGACCGCTGAAGTTTTTGCCTCACACGGCTACAGCTTCAGCCAAGTCGTGGCTGCCTCATCCGAAGACACTCAAGCCATGGGTCCGGTAATGGTTTACGCCGATGGGACATTGGTCAAGGGCCCGTCTGACCCTCTGGTCTACTTGGTAGCCAACGGTCAAAAGAGAGGCTTTGTGTCTGGCTCGGTCTTTACCGGTCTTGGCTTTAGCTTTGCCAGTATCGTGACTGCCGCCACCAACACTTTTGCCGATCTGCCAATGGGCGCCAACCTCGAGTCCGCTACCGAGCGCCACACAGCTGGCGTCTTGGCCAAGGATTCAACCGGCACTGTTTGGCAAATGACTGCCACCGGCCGAAAAGGCGTTCCTTCCATGGAAGTCTTTAACTCCTATGGCTGGTCATGGTCCAATGTGGTTGCTGCCAACGCTGCTGACACTGCCGCTGCGAATGAAGGCGTAGTTGCCGCCCGAGCATCCTGCTCAACCGGCGCCACACCTCCTCCTCCGCCAGCAGGCACTATGTCAGTCAGCCTTGCTTCCAACAACCCTGTTGCCGGCACAGTAATTGCCGGCCAAGGTGTGGCAGATCTTGCTCACTTTAGCTTCTCAGGCTCTGGTAAAGTAACCAGCGTTGTCTTGAAGCGATTGGGTGTATCATCCGACACCACCTTGTCTGCAGTTTATCTGTATGACGGTTATGTCCGATTGACTGATTCTGCCACCGTTTCTTCTGGCACCATCACTTTCAACAACACCGCGGGACTCTTCACCGTGGCAGGTTCCAGAACAGTCACAGTGCGCTCCAACATCGCGGCCAGTACATCCGGCCAGACTGTGGGCGTGCAATTGTTCTCAGCCGCGGCTGACGTCGGCACCGTGTCAGGCTCTCCGCTTTCCGGAAACATGCACACTGTGGCTGCCGCTCCAAGCAACTTCGCGACTGTTGACTTTAATGCCACTACCACTCCGTCCAATGCCACAATCTCACCGCAAGATGATTACACCATGTGGCAGAACGTGGTCACGGTGGGCAATACCAAAGTCAGATTGTATGCGTTCAAACTGCGACAAGTTGGTTCAGTCGTAGCTTCAGATCTTCAGAACTTTGATCTGTTTGTTGACGGCACCAAGGTCGCCTCAGTTGCGGCTTTGGATTCCGAAGGCTATGCCAACTTCGATCTTTCAGCCGCTCCGGTCACACTAGAAACCGGCTCTAGAACGATCAAGATGTTGGGCGACATAATTGGCGGTTCCAACCGCAACTTCGCCTTCAGCTTGCGCCAAGCGGTTGATGGCTTCTTCGTGGATAACGACTTCAACCAGGGAGTCCTTCCGACCGCTGCCAGCGCCACTTTCTCGGCGCGCGGCAACACCGATGATAACTTGCAGACGATTAGCACTGGCACCATCACCTTCACCAAGCGGGCTGATTCCCCGTCCGGCAACGTCGTGAATGCCGCCTCCAATGTTTTGCTGGCGAAATTCGACGTCAAGGCTGCGGGTGAATCCATGAAGGTGGAAACCCTTCGCGTGCGAATTGATGATGACGACGGCGACGAGATGACCCTGCGCAACGGCGCTTTGTATCTCGACGGCGCTCAGATCGGCTCCACAGCCGCCATTTCCGGCGACACCGGCACCGACCCTGACTACACCGAATACACCTTCGGCTCATCGTTCATCGTGGTCCCCGGCACCCCGCGCGTGCTCGAAGTCAAAGCAGATATCTTTGACAATGACGGCACCAACAGCGTGGCTGCCAGCGACACTTACCAGGTGGAAATCATTGGTTCGGCCAACGTCCAAAGATTGACTTCATTGGGCTACGTTTCCGCTCCTTCGACCGCAGCCGAGGCCAACACCTTGACTGTGGCCACGGGTTCGCTGACCGCTGCTCTTGATACTTCACTCGCTAATCACACGATTGTGGCTCCTAAGTATGGCTACATGATTGGCAAGTACACGATCCAGCAAACGACCACCGAAGGCGCCAACATCACCAGCGTTGTCGTTGACTTCGACGAAAAAGCTGATGCCTTTGATGGCTCAGACGACTTAACCAACCTCTACATTAAGATGGGCTCTTACACCTCGCCCATCAAGGCGACAGTCACGGATACGGGCAATACGTTCTCAACCAATGTCGCGATTGCTGCCGGCCAGGTCATGGCTCTGGAGGTTTACGCCGATGTTGCTGCTTCCGCCACCAATGGTGACGGCACAGCCGACACGATTGAAAGCTCGGTAACCGTGGCTTCCACCACTACACAATCCAGCACCTCTGCCACTGCCGACGAAGTTGATGGCCAGACCATCACAGCCGGCGCCGGCACGTTTGCCACTGCCGTGGCTCCTGACACACCAGTCAATAGGATCACTTATGGCAACCAGGAAGTGGAAGCGGCCCGATTCAAGATCACTGCCACCAATGAGACCTACACTCTGCGCCAGTGGAACATGAAGGTTGGCGCATCGCCAATCTCATCCGCTATCGTGGAAGCCAGGCTCTACTATGGCTCGACCTTGCTCGGCTCCGCTCCATTCTCTGTCACCAGCAACACAATTGCTCAAATTACTGGGCTTGAGTCTAAGGCTGAAGCCGTGGTTGCGGCCAATACCAGCAGGACCTTCTCGGTCAAGCTGCTGCTCAACCAAATCGGCGGAAACTATGGCACTTCCCAGCAAAACGTGGCTGTCACTTCGGATGCTTTGATCATCCAGGACAGCCAGGGAGTCCAAGATTCCACCTCATCCGCAGTCACCACTGACCGCGTGGGCAATGAATTGTACGTCTATAAGGGCACGCCAAAAGTTGAGGTTGTCGATCTGACAAATTCGACCTTGGTCAACGGTTCGGCCCAGGACGTCTACAAATTCAAAGTCACTGGCCAGGGCGGCACGGTAGCTGTCAAACAGGTTAAGCTTTCTGTGGCTTGGTCTGATGGCGGCACTGCCGACACCCTGGAAGTGGAATCATTGAAGTTCTACAAGAACGACGTTGATATCACGGCGAGCGTGACTATGGTTGACGAAGACGGCAATGATGTGGAAACCACCTCCGGATTGACTGAAGATGACGACACACTGGTTGTCACCTTCACCACCGAAGATGCCGTGGCTGCCGGCGAATCCGTGACCTACCGGGTCCGCGGCACGCCGCAAGCCTTCCGCGCCACCGGCACTGACACCGTCGGCGACAGTGTGTCCTTCAATGTCCCGTCTGATGCCAGCCACAACGGCACCTCAGTCTTCTTAAATGACCAGACTGATATTAACGCCGGCCAGTCCGAAATCATGGAGTTGTTCACTTCCGCCGCCGCTTCATCTAGCGATGGCACTGCTGCCAACTTCATCTGGTCCGACAACTCGGCAACCGCACACGTTTCAACCGCCAATGCCACCAGCACTGGCGACTGGGCGAACGGCTACAATGTCCTCAACTTGCCGCTCGACGGCGAGACTTGGACAAAATAATCTGAATCTAGCTTGAAGAGCTAATCGGGTTATTATCCGCCTTCGCTGAAAAGCTTCGGCGGACAGGCAAAGCCCCCGCAATTTGCGGGGGCTTTGGTTTGGTATAATTTTAGGGCAGTTGGGAGTTAAAACCCCCTCTTAGAATAAGAGTGGGTAGGGTGAGTTAGACGTAAAGAACCCCTGCCTCTAACCCCTCTGCTCAGCCTAATTCTTAGCATCTCCCCTTGTTCCAAGGGGAGATGGAACTGCGGCCTTACGCTTTGCCTTAAAGAATTAACTTGCAGTTAAACCCCTCTTAGAATAAGAGGGGGTAGGGGGAGTTAGAACATGAGCTATTTGTATAATAATTTAAAGCTTAAAAACTTCAGGCGTAAACTAAGAAGCAACCAGACAGACTGTGAAGCCTTGCTCTGGTCTGTGTTGCGAAACAAGCAATATAGGCAATTATATCTTAGATTTCTTTTGTCCTAAATTAAGATTGGGAATTGAGCTTGACGGTGGTCAGCACGCCAAGCAAAAACTCTACGACAACCAGAGAACCAAATATCTTGAATCACAGAATATTAAAGTCCTTAGATTCTGGGATAACGAGGTGCTTGAGAATCTTGAGGGAGTTTATCAAAAGATCTTAGATCATTGCCTCTAACCCCCTCTAACTCCCCCTTGTTCCAAGGGGGAGGATCCCAATTCTTTTCGGGCATTAGTAAATCCCCTCCAATTGCTTGATTTCGCTGGAAGTTTTACTATATCCTTACTTAACTTATACTTAGCATTGATATAGCATTTATTTTAGTGTCATCCTGAAACAAGTTTTTGGGATCTCGCTTAGTTACTGAAAAACCCCCGCCGAAAGGCGGGGGTTTTGTTTGTTGACAGGCTGAATCATTTAATTTATCATAAGTACGAAAGTTATACTTTCTAACTAAATTGATTTAGGGAAACTCATGTCCATAGTTAAAGTCAAAAATAAATACCAGGTGACTTTGCCCGCTTATGTCCGCAAGCAAGCCGGAATCGAAATTGGGGATATTTTGGAAGCAAAAATTGAAAACGGTAAAATTATGCTTTCACCTCAAAGCACGATTGATAAGAGATTAGCCAAGGCGCTCGAAGAGATAGAGAAGGGCCAGACTTATGGACCCTTTGATACTGCAGAAGAAATGATCACAGCTCTTCATCGCGAGGTAAAAAAACTTAAGCGAAAGTAGAGTTATAATGAGGCTTGACTTTTCGCCTAGTTTTGTGAAAGCCTACAATAAGGCTCCCACAAAAATCCAGCGAGCATTTGACAAACAATCAAAATTGCTTCTTCAAAATTTAAACTACCCTTCATTGCGCGCCAAGAAATACAGCGAGACAGAAAATATCTGGCAAGCGAGAGTTGATAAATCTTGGCGGTTTTATTTTCGCATCAAAGGCGATGTATATTATCTACTTGATATTATTTCTCATCCTAAATAACTTCCATGAACAAAAAAGCATTATTTATAGGAATCGGAGCCGCCTTGGTTATTTTTTTTGGGTACTTAGCCTACCAGCAATGGGGGGATAAGCCGCAGTTGGTTACTTACAAGGAGCCAAGCTTAACGGCGGAAGCCAGAGCGATTTATGAGCAGCGTTTGAGCGAAGCCCAAAAAGCCGTTGCTGAGATCAATGACCAAACTCCGGCCGAAGAAAAATTCAACCGCTATATGGCTTTGGGCAGCGCCAAGTTCAGTTTAGGCTTCTATCTCGACGCCAAAAACGCTTATCAGCAGGCTTTGGAAGTCATGCCCAACAACGCCTTTGCCTGGCAGGCCCAATCCACCACCCTAACCGCCATGGGCGACTACAAAGGAGCTTTGAACGCCATCAAGAAAGCAATTTCCTTGGACCCCAAACAAGCCGATTTCTGGAAGTGGCAAATTGATTTGGAAAAAGACCACTTCCAGGCAAACAGCGACAGGGTTGACGAGCTTTATGGAGAGGCTTTGAGCAAAACCGATAACAACATCAATATAATCACGGCTTACGCGACCTTTTTGGAGCAGACAGGCGATTTGGAAGGCGCTTTGGAGCAGTGGCAGAAAGCCTATGAAGTCAATACTGCCCAGCGAGAAGTTTATCAGGCGGAGATAGACAGGCTTCAGAGGAGGCTGGAGAAACTGCTCAAATAATTTAAGGATCAGGCAGCAGTTTACCCCTCCTCTTTAGAGGAGGGGTAGGGGAGGAGTTCTATGGTTTTGCCCAAAACAAAGCTACGCAGAGAATTAAGGCATAATTCAACTCCAGCGGAAAAAGTTTTCTGGGCTATGATTTGCGACAGAAAAGTATTAGATCTAAAATTCCGCCGTCAGCACAGCATCGGGCCTTACATAGTTGATTTCTACTGCGCGGCACTTAGGTTAATTATAGAGATTGACGGCGATACTCATGGAACTGTTGAGGGAATTAAAGCTGATAAAAAGCGAACCGCTTATTTAGAATCACTGGGCTATACTGTCCTAAGATACGCAAATTCAGATATACTAAATAACCTTGAAGGAGTATTCCAGGATTTAACCAGCAAGCTTCAGAAACTACTGCCTAATTCCACCTCCTCACCCATCCTCTCCTCCTTGCAGGAGGAGAGGTGAAACTGCGAGAAACTAGGTCAATTAGAAATTGATTCTATATAACAATAACAATGTATCCAAGAAACAAAAATTTAATCCTTTGGGCGGGAGTTATTTTATTGGCGGGAGTTGCTGTGGGATTAAATATCCTTAGAAATCCAGCCTTAGTCAGCAAGGAAAGCGAAACAGACCTAAGAAGCGAGACGGAAGCGGTTGGGGGCGAAGCGGTCGAGCCTGCCAAAGATAACGGTTTAGCATCGCCAGCTCCGCAGCAGCCGCAAACTCCGCTGCCTGCTCAAAATTCATCTTCCCCAGCGGACGTTAAGAGCTACAAAAACACCGAGTACGAATTCGAGTTCACTTATCCGGCCAGCTTCGGCGAAGTGGCTGAAAAAATTTATCAATGCCCGCGGGGTTTCATGACGATCGGGACATTTATCGGCAACCCCAACATTGATTTTGGGTTTGTCTCGTCTGATTATGAGAAATGCGCGGCAGCCGACGCACCCCTGTTTGAAATTCTGAAGTATGACTTGTTGGACAAGAAGTTAAAGCTTTACAGCTCAAACCCGGTTTCACCGACTGTTGAGGTGACGATCGAACAAGTTATACCTACCCGAACCGCCAACATTCTGGCTTATATTATTAAAAATACTATTGAAGCAGATGGCAACGGTAGCCCCGCGGCTGTTCTCAAAAGCCCAAACCCGGCCATTGGCCCGCTTATTTTTCGAACCCATGGAATGTCCCATGGAATGTCCTATGAGGATGGAATAAAATTGCTGGAGGCGATTATACAGAATTGACCCAATTAGTAATACGGTTTACGTTGTCGAAGCCCGTGACGTAAAACGTAGGACGTAATACGATACTGGCATCGATACCGTCAAACGTAATCCCGCAAGGTTGTGGATAATTAGGGTATTGTAAAAGTTGACAATTACCTAACGTTCCCGCTATTATTCACCTGTAAAAACTCACAATTAAATCCCGGATTTGAGACAAAACCTTTGGCTAAAGACGAGTAAATAGGCGCAAACCCCAAGATTTAGGGTCGATTTTTAATCTTGAGTGTTTGTTGATAAGTCTCAAAACCACAAATTATTAAGGACAATCAATCAAAATATGAAATATTTCAAAAATTTTAGCCGGCAAAAAGCCTTGATGGTCTCAGTGCTTGCGCTGGCTTTCTTGGTGGTTGCCGGCGGAGCCTTTGCCGCTCTGACGTTTACCGCCACTACCACCTCCAGCGACGGCGCTTTAACGATTAGTTCCGCCACCACCAATGCCATAAGTTTGGATTCCGGCACCACTGGCGCTGTCAATCTTGGCACTGGCAATAATGCCAAGACCATCAGCATCGGAACCGGCACTGCAGGCAACACCATTAACGTTGGCACGGACAACACTACTCTTGATGCTATTAACGTAGGTTCAGCCCTGGATACTGTGATCATAACCGGCACAAGCGCAGGATTATCTAAAATTGAGTTGGCGGCAACTCGCCCAACCGGCGCTACGAGCTCTTATCAAACACTTGCTGGCGATCTTAACTACGTAGGAGCCGCGGGCGGTACTGGCACATATCACGCTGGCGTCATGGGCAACTTTTTGGGCGATACTCTGACCAACGCTAATGCCACTATCCACGCCGGCACAATCGGCAAGTACTCTGTGACCACGAGCGACGCTTTGGTTGGACCAAAAGCAGGCTTGGTTGGTGAAGCGGAAACTAGCGTTGCCAATGCCGCAGTGATGGCAGTGCTTGGCGGTGATACTGCGACAGTTGCTCCTGGAGCGGCTTATGCTGTCCGTTATCTCAACTCTACGGCAGCTTCTAAGTTCACTTACGGTCTTGATCTCTTCTCCGCGGCTGTCGGCGGTTACAAGGCCGTTGATTACGGCACAGCCGATATCCGACTTCAAAACGGCGAGACGATTAGCAACGCCACTGACGGCGCAATCACCATCAGCGGCGCGCTTACTGGCACACCGGCAGTGCTTTCTACTACCACAGCCGGCGGAGGGAGCAACCTTAAACTGCAATACAAGCAGATAACCAATGCCTTAACTGGCGACTATGAAGGTTTGCATGTCAGAGTTTCCACTGATGTCGGCTCAGCCGATAATGCCGTTAACGGCGCCCAAATCAAAGCCGTGGCTAATGACGTGGCTTCCCAGATTGACGTTGAAATTCTCCGCGGCGTTTACACCAGCGTGGATGCCAAAGACAATTTGGTCACCACTGCTCGCGCGTTTGAAGCATCACTCGATGGTTTGCCCGGATCAACAATCACCGAAGCCGTAGGCATTGAATTGATGAACAACTCTTCTGGTGCCCAAACGAACTCCTATGGGCTATCCATCAACGGTGGTACAGCTTCCGGTCATAAAGCATACACAAGAGATATTCGATTGCAAAATGGCGAACTCATTGACAACGCCACGGATGGCACGATAGCTTTCTCTGGAATAATTGCGGCAAACGGCGGTTTGGTTCAAAGGTACACGACTAATGCTAATGTTCCAAATGCGTCTGGCCAAAATGTGATTAGGCTTAACGCATTAGCAGCTGACTTTGCCACGATCGCTGGCGGTACCGCAGGCCAAATTATTACCATCATTTTCAGCGATGCAGTGGTGGTGACTGACGACAACGCCAACGGCGCCAATGCGATAAATCTGGTAGGTAGCGCTAACCTTACATCTGCTGCTGATGATGTACTTGAGTTAGTATTTGACGGAACCAGCTGGTTTGAAGTTTCGCGCTCAGTGAACAACTAAGCTTAACCCCGCCTCGCCTTGGCTCGCTAAAGGGGTAGAGCACAAGCGTAAAGCTTTGGCTCTACCTCCCCTAACCCCTCCTATTCTAGGAGGGGAAAAAACCAAGAGGCGAGTCTAGGCAGGCAATCCTAATCATTAATCATTATGCCTAAAATATGAAACACTTATATAAGGCACTCGTGAAAGCATCGGCTTTGGGATTGGGCATAAGCTTAGCTCTGTCTAGCGTGGCGTTTGGTGCGGCTGATTTGAACTGGTCCGTAGATACGACCGTGACCATCAATTCGGTAAACTTCATCATCAGCGGCAATTCCGAAGCGACTTCCATGATTGTGGGGGCAACGACGCTTACCGTGACAGTCCCTTCCGGAAGTGAGTTTAGGCTCAGGTCCGTTGACCGCCGTCCCTTGAACAACAACCAAAGTCTGGCTCAGCAATGTTCTGTTTCGGACAACGTCCTGCCAGTGGTCGGCCCCAAAACCAGCGTAGTTATAACACCTGACACCTCAACCACCTGTACCACCAACTATCCGCCGTCAGGCGGAGGCGGTGGCGGCGGCGGTGGATCACCCAGCCCAAGCCCAACTCCTACACCGACACCGACCCCCACGCCTACCCCGACTCCTACACCAACCCCTACTCCTACTAGCACCACTGGCACTGTGAATGCCACGCCAGAAGCCGGCGGGTCCACCAGCTTCACGCCAACCGATACTGCCACTCCACAAGCCAGCGTTTCACTGCCGGCCAATTCTGTCTCTTCCACCACTACAGTGACGGTGACTAACACCACTTTGGCCAGCGAAGGCATTACCCCAGCGCCTTCAAGCGGCGGGGCCACTGCCACAGTCGGCGCTCCTTACGAAGTCACGGCCACTGCCGCTAGCGGTAGTGCGGCCAGCTTTAGCCAGCCGGTCACGCTGACTTTTACCTATACTGACGCGCAACTGCCGTCGGGTGTTTCTGAATCCGATTTGGTGGTCATGTATTTTGACTCTACTTCCAATTCTTGGGTGACCCTGCCAACCTCGGTCAATGCCAGCACCAATACGCTGACGACCACAGTCACGCACTTTACCGTGTTTGTGATCGCGGCCAAGCCGGGCGGCTCGGGCACAGTTGGCGCGCATGCCAATGGCACCCTGATTTTGGACGGGCAAACCGTGTACCTCATCAAGAACGGTCAAAGAATTGGCTTCCGCAATGAACAAGAATACCTCTCCCACGGCTACAAATTCAGCCAAACCGTGACAGCCTCTGCTGCAGACAAAGCTCTGCCCGCAGGCGTGATCCAAAAAGCCATGGAAGGCACACTGGTGCTGGATTCTTCTGACAACCGTACGGTATATATGGTTGGCACAGGTGCGACCAAGCGCGGGTTTACCACAGCTGCGGTGTTTACCGGCCTGGGCTATAATTTTGCTAATCTGCCCAAGATCAATCTTTCGGATTATCCAGCCGGCAGTCCGATCGGGACTACCACCGAAGTCCATCCGGACGGCGCCCTGGTTTTGGAAGGCAAGACAGTCTGGTGGATTCGCGGCAATGCCCGGCAGGGATTTGAGAGCGAAGCCGTGTTCAACACCTACGGCTTCTCATTCGGCAAAGTGGTCGCGTCCAATTCCTCGGATCTGGCGCTGGCCCAAGGCGCGCTGGTCAAATTCCGCGACGGGACATTGGTCAAGGACGGAGCAGACTACTACCTGGTCTCGGACGGCAAGAAGCTGAAATTTGCTTCTTCAGCTGATCTAACTGCCAAGGGATATAAGACTTCCAACGCAATCAGCGCGTCTCTGTCCGCCTACGAATCCGGCGGCAATGTGCAATAAGCCAGATAACACGTAACAAAATAAAGCGGCTCTATTTGGGAGCCGCTTTATTTTGAGGTCTTGTGGATTGACATATAACTTTAAGTTATATATTATATATACTATCAATTAACCATTGAAGTATGACTACGCAAGTTATCTTTAAAGTCGATAAAAACCTTAAAGCCAAAGCCATGAAAAAAGCTCAAAACGAAGGCATTGCTTTTTCCTCTATTCTTAAGCTGGCCACGCAGGCTTACGTCAAGGGGAATTTGAATGTCGAGTTGGTAACGCACCCCAGGCTTAATGCTAAAACTCGCCAAGAGCTTATCAAAGCTTCTAAAGATATCAAGGAAGGGAAGAATTTAGTTGGACCTTTTAAAACAGTTGAAGAAATGAAAAAGTATCTGATGAAGTAAGTATGGAGCCATTTTTACACAAGAGCTTCAGAAAACAGTTTGACAAACTTCCTCCGAAAGTTCAGCAACAATTTTTCAAAAGACTTGATTTGTTTTTGAAAGATCCATTCCACCCGATATTAAATAACCATTCAGTGGACGCAGTTTATCCTAATTGGCGCAGCATAAATATTACCGGAGATTACCGTGCGCTTTATGAACTAAAAAGTGAAGATATTTTTGTGTTTATGAAGATTGGCACCCATTCAGAGCTGTATGAGTGATCCACAGTTTTGACATAAATTTTATAATATACTACAGTTTAGGCACAAAAGCCTTGGGCTTTTAAGAAAGCAAAAACAATTAAATCAAAGGTGAAAAACAAAACTTTGCAGGGATTGTTAGGGTTTTTCCAAACTGGAAGTCCAACTGCCAATGTTTTATTTGTCACCAAAAAACTGCAAGCAATGACGCGTTTGATTGGGTCGAACACAGACGCGTCTTTGTTTTAGAAAGGAACAAACATGAATACAAATATGCTTTACGTGCGGTTTGAAAAAGTCGTTTACTGGTTTTTAATAGTGGCCATCGCCATCTGGGCATTTGGCCCGGCGGCACTCCTGCCGTTCGCGCAAGCGATCGTCACCACCACCATCACGGATCTGACCCCGCAATTCGGCGGGCAGCGGCTAAAAGCTTCCAGCAACCCGACCGCGGTGCTCAAAGTCCAGTTCGGCTCGGACTCCAACGGCGAAACTTTGACTTCTATCAAGGTCACATTTGCCTCGGTTACCGGTTGTACCGGTTGCTGGACTTCCGGCGCGGCCACTTCTTCCGAACTTGCCGATCTGGCAGCCGCGGCTGATGGCGCAGGCGGCATCCAGCTTTGGAAAGACGCGGGTGCCGCGGGATTCCAGGGAACAGGCGTTGATACGCAAGTCGCTTTGACCGCCACCCCGCAGTACGCTTCGGCCACGACTTTTATCCTCAATCCGGCTGTTGATCCGACATTGACGACTGATGATATTTATTTCGTTGTTTTGAAAACCAAGTCTGCACCCACTAACAATAATGCTTTTACTATTGGCGTGGCCGCTGACGGCGACATTGTCACCTCGGCCAACAACCCAATCATCACGCCGGTGACCAGCCGGACGATCACAGTTGATACTGCGGCTCCGACTTTGACTGCGGCCATGAGTAATCCTTTGACTGCCGCGACCGGAGTGCCGATCAGCACCACCCCGCACATGACTTTCTCGGAAGGCGTGGACCAAACGACTCTAATCCCTGCCAACATCACCCTAACTGCTGGCAGTGCCGTAAATGGTGCCATCCGCGCATTTCCTGATGGATTTGATTTTATCGTTTCCAGCGCCCCTACTTATACGGCCAGCACCAGTTTTACCAAACTTAGCATTGTCTCTACCGCTTTCTTCCAAATCGCAGGAACTAACCCCATAAGTCCGCAGGGAACTTATACCGCACCGGTGGTTGGCGACATTGTCATGACCCAGAGAGAAACTTTTCCAGCAGAGCTGGGACTGGTCACGGATGCCACTTTGACTTCCGGCACTTTTGCCGTCAATGGGTTTGCAGGGTTTGCGCCGATGCAGATCACCAAAATAGCCACTCCTGCTGCCACCGGCGCGGTGAGCGCTTCGACAACAGTTAATGTGGGTGACATCATAGTGGTTAATACTACTGCCAATCCTACTGATAGCCGCTACAATTGGCACATGGTCACCACAGGCGTGTCCGCAGCGGCCTTAAACGGCGGCGCATTAAGACTGGACGGCAATGGATCCGCCCCAACTTTTGCTGCCAGTTCCAGCTTCTCAACCATCGCCCCGGCCGGCACAGCAACTGACAATGGCGCCACCAATGGCGGAAAGCTGGCAGTCGTGGTTGGCGACTTGGTATTTGTAAAAATCGGGGCAGGTTCTTATAGCTGGCATCAAGTGACTACTGCTGGCGATCTTTCCTCTGACGCCACGGAAAACACGGCGTTTATAGACGATGGCGCGGCTGATCCCGGAATTGCCGCTAGCAGTCAAATGAGCAAGATTGCAACTGCTGCCAACGGGGCGGTAACTGACACTGCAACTGTCTTTGCTTATGGAGACTTGGTGTTTGCCCAGACCACAGCCAATGCCGCCAATAACAATGCTTATAACTTTCACATTGTGACTAATGGCGCTACCGGAGCAAACTCTACCAGCCTGCGATTCGACAACGCTCCAGGCAGCTTGGCGACTTCCACTGCCCACACCTTGACTATGACCACTGGGATTAAAGATTTAGCCGGAAACGCTTTGGCTACAAACCAAGTCATTACCTTTACTACGGGCGGCACCGGCGGGACCAACACCACGCCGCCATTTGTCCAATCCTCCCAGCCGCAGTCCGGCAGCCAAACCCATGCCATTGGCGCGCCCATCAGGCTGACGTTTAGCGTGGACATGGCTGCAAGCGGCGGCGGGTCAATTCTTGCTGATGCCAACATAGGTTTGTTTACCGATGTCAACGGCGCTCCTGGAGTCGCTGTGACTACTACCAAAGCTTATGACTCGGCTTCCAGAACAGTCACCCTGACTCCTGCAACGCTGACTGCTGCAACCGGGTATGTGGCCAGGGTCAATACCACTGCCACTTCCACTACGGGAACTGCTTTAAACAGTCCGAGTACGCAGCCTTATTTCTTATTCTTCAAGACCGCTTCCGGGGCCGCTGATACCGCGGCACCAACCGTGCAAGGGGTCTCTCCGGCCACTGGCTCAACCGGGGTTAGCATGAGCACGGTCATTAGCGCGGGATTCAGCGAAGACATTGATCCTTCGACTGTCTCCACAACTACCGTGACGCTTGCCAAAACTACGCCCCTGACTGCGATTACCGGCAATGTCAGCTACAATTCGGCCAGCAGATCCGTTAACTTTACCCCTTCAACAGTGCTTGAAGCCACCACCGGCTATACCTTTACCATTGTCGGCGGAGCAAGCGGGATTAATGATTTGTCGGGCAATGATTTGGCCGCAAACTTTACTTCAACTTTCACGACCACTGGCACAGCCGACAATGTCCTGCCGAAAGTCTCATTTGCCGCGGCTGACGACTTTGGCGTAGCCATAACCTTTAACGAAACCATGAAAACCGGCGGCGGGCCTAATGCTGCGGACAACATTGTCAACTACAGCTTGCAAAGCCCGACTGGCTCTTCCATTTCTTTAGGCGGCAAAACCGTGACTTATGATTCCGCCACCAAAACCGCGCGCATCTCAGGACTTAGTTTGCAAAACGGCAATACCTTTAAAGTTACGGTCAATGCTCCCACCCAGGATTTGGCTGGCAATGGCATGGATACTACTGGCACGCCGGCTAACAACACGGCTTTTGGCACGGTCCAAAATTCCACCACCACGGGAGGAAACTTGGGCCCTGGCTCAGGCACGATTAACTTTAGCCAGCAGGGCATGAACCCAACCAGGGTGACTCCCATGAACCGGGCGGCGGGAGCGACCAGCAATTACAAAGCGGAGTTTTTGGCCGCGACCTCTGTGCCTTCGGGCGGCAAGATTGTCCTGACTTTCCCAGCCGGCTTTACCGTAACCAATGCCGCGGCAGTGGCCGCAGCGAGTAGCTTCTGCAACGCTGATTTAAACGGGCCAGGCATTGGCGCTGTCACCATCGCCGGTTCTCTTGCCAACGATAACGCGGCCGGAACCATCACCATCACCACCGGCGGAGATGCCACAGGCGCCAATGCTTTCTTGTGCCTGGAGCTTTCCGGGATTGTCAACTCCACGGTTCCCAACACTGCCGGCTACACCGTTGACATCAAAACCCGCGATACCGCGGCCAACAACCTCGCAATCTTGGAAACCAAAACTGCCTCGCCGTTCTTTTTGGGACAAACCGGTTCCCGCACACTCACTGTTAACGTCTTCAACGACAACGGCGCGGGAGTCGGCGGGGTAGCCAATGACAACATCAAAAATGGATCAGAAGCCGCGATTGCCAATGCCAAAGTCTTCTTGTTCTCGCCGTCCGTGGGAGGACAAGCAGGCACCACTGACGTCAATGGCCAAACGACATTCACCAGTTTGGCAGACGGCGAATATATGATCGGCCTTGAGCCGGCCTCGGTGGGCGGCGGCGGGTTTGCGCTTAATTCCGCGCCCCAGCCGTTTACTCTCTCAGCTTCCAGCTTAACCAAAAACTTCGGCTTGCGCGCAGCCCCCTATACAATTTCCGGCACTGTGGCGGGACCTAACGGCACAATTGTAGATGTGTTTGCTTCCTCACCTAATGGTTTTACCAAGACCACCATAACTCTCTTGGGCTTAGGCACGCCTGTTGCCTATTCTTTGCCGGCGCAGGACTTGACCACTTACAACGTGGGCGTAGGCCCAACCATGCCGGAAGCGTCTCTGCGGCCCGGAGCCCCGCCGCCGCCGCCGCCGACAGCCACTGATAAGACCATTGCCGGCACCGTGGTTGATTCATCCGGCGGCGGAATTTCCAATGCCGGCGTGTTCTGCCGGCCTTCGGAAAGCTCTACCGGCACTTCTTCCGGCTTTGGCACGGGTGGCATGACCAACACTTCCGGCGCCTTTACGCTTAATGTTACTACCGGAGTTTACCTTTGCGGAGTGTTCAAACCCGGCATGCCGCCGGCTCCGGAAAAGCAAATCACGGTGGGCGCTGCCGCTAATACCCCAACTAGCCTGGCCTTTATCATTGACGTGGCGACCACGCTGACAATTTCCGGAACTATCAAAGATGACAGCGGCAACGCCATCCCGTATGCCGGAGTCAGCGGCCGCAAAGTTGTTTCCACCACCAATACCACGCCAGTCGGCGGCGATTCCAGCAACTTTGCCGGCGGCCCGACAGACGCCAATGGCGCTTACACCCTCTATGTGACAACCGGCACCTGGGTGGTGGAAGCCTTCGCTCCCGGCTTTGGCAGATTGGGAACCAAGACAATCACGGTCGCTGCGTCAAGCTTAAGCGGCCAGGACTTTTCTGCTCAAACCTTAAGTATCGGCACGATTACCGGTTCTGCTACCAGGGATAGCAGTCCGGTGCAGGGAGTCATGGTGCGGGCAGAAAGTAGTAGCGGCGGCAATATGGGAGTGACAGATGCTGCTGGGGCTTATACAGTTAAAGTTCCGGCCGGCACTTACACCATCACTTGTTTCTTCCCGGGAGTCGGCGAAAGCACTCCCATCACGGGAGTTGTCGTGACATCAGGAAATACCACCGCCGCGGGAGCTTGCGCGCTGGCTGCCCCGATTACTATTACCGTCAACGTCACTGACGGCACCAATCCGATTACCAATGCCGGCGTCGAGGTGCGCGATCCTGTCACAGGACGCGGCAACTTTAGTTCGACTTCTACCACTTCAGGCGTGAACGCTGTTTATACCGTGGTCGTGCCTCCTGGCACCTACAATGTGCGCGCCGGGCATCCAGCCTACGGCAGCGTGGGCCAAACCGCCAATGTCAGCACAACGCAAACTATTACTTACAATGTCGGCAGCTCCAAACAATTATACGCGGTGACCGGCACAGTCACGGGAGACGCAGTGGCCCTAAGCGGCGCCTGGGTGTCATTAAACGGCACTCCCACCGGGGCCACGAACACTGTTTTCTTGGGCGCCCAGACCATTGCCAATGGCACATTCACCATCAATGTCCCGCCAGGAGCTTACAGGATTAGGGCGGACAAGCCGGGTTATAAATCGCCGGCAGAAACCGCAGTCACCGTCACTGGTGCCGCAGTGACTGCCGGAACCATTGCCTTAACCACAGCCGCTCGGACCATTGCCGGAACAGTGACTTTGGACAGCGCTGGCATTTCCAACGCATTTGTGGATGCTACAGATGGCAATGGCGGTTATGCGGTGGCTCAAACCAATGCCTCAGGCGCTTATACCTTGAACGTTGACAACGGTACTTGGACGATTAGAGCGCACAGCCAAGGCTATGAAGGTGGTCCCTTGCCAGTGACGGTCAGCGGGGCCAATGTCACTGGCCAAACTATTACGCTTTCAGCTATTTCAGGCTTTACCATTACAGCTGAACGGCCCGAGACCGTGACCCCGACTGCCGGAGGATTTATCGGCAACACCGACATTGGCACGCACTTCCAATTGGAAATTCCGGCAAACGCGCTAGGCACTGGTTCCAATGCAGCAACCGTGACGACCAAAGTCAACACAGCCATGCCCAACCCGCCAACCGGAACGATCCTAAACAAGAATGCAGTGACGATTGATGCCGTGGATGCTTCGGGCCAGCCCATCTCAAGCTTGAATGATGAGATCACGATTACGATTCCTTATACGCAAGCTGATTTGCCAGCCGGCACTTCCGAAGAATCATTGGTTATCGGTGTTTGGAATGACGCCACGCAAACTTATGATACGCTTTCAACGACGGTTGACACGACCCTAGATACTCTAACCGCCACAGTTTCTCACTTGTCAGACTTCGCGCCGTTAGTTTCATCCGGCGGCTCTCCGCCAGCTACTCCGACCAATCTGGCGGCCAGCAATACCGGCGATGGCGCCTCGGTCAGGCTGACTTGGACTGAAGTCTCGGGAGCTACCAGCTACAACATCTACCGCTCCACTGACAATTCGACTTTCCCACTGCTGGCCAATACCGCCCAGACCACCGGAGCTTATAATGCCACCAGCTTAACCAACGGGACGACCTACTACTTCAAGATTAGCGCGCAGAACTCAACGGGAGATGAATCAGCCGCCACTTCTGCGGTAACAATCACTGTCGCTGCAAGCGGCGGAGGCGGTGGTGGAGGCGGCGGCGGAAGTGCTGCTCCGGTAAGCCCAACCCCGACTCCCACGCCAACACCTACTCCGATCCCAACGCCCACTCCAACACCGAGTCCGAGTCCGACTCCGACTCCCGCTCCCAGCGGAGCGCACTCAAATGGAACATTAGTCAACGACAATGGAACAATCTATCTGATTAAGAGCGGCAAACGAATCGGGTTTAGGAACGAAGCTGAGTATAAATCTCACGGATATAATTTCGGCCAGGCAGTAGCCGCGAATGCTCAGGATAAAACCCTTCCACAAGCGGAATTTGTCCAAAAAGCTTTGGAAGGAACCTTGGTGCTTGATGCTGCTGACAACAAGACCATCTACATGATTGGCTCAAATGGCACCAAGCGCGGGTTTACGTCTGAATCGGTGTTCAAAGGCTTGGGATATAACTTCAAAGACATTCCCAAGATCAATCTGTCGGATTATCCGCCAGGGCCCCCTGTTGCTGATTCAGCGCTTACTCACCCTGATGGCGCCTTGGTCCTGGACGGCAAAACTGTCTGGTGGATTCGAGGCAATACCCGCCAGGGCTTCGAGTCCGAAGCGGTGTTCAACACTTATGGCTTCAAGTTTTCCAACGTCACTAAAGTCAACCCAGCCGACAAGGCTTTAGTCGAAGGCCCGCTCGTCAAGTTCCGTGACGGGACCCTGGTCAAAGACGGAGCCGATTACTACCTGATTTCCGACGGCAAGAAGCTCAAGTTTGCTTCCACTGCCGACTTGACTGCCAAGGGCTATAAATCATCTAACGCGATTAGCGGCTCATTGGGCAGTTACGAGTCAGGCGGCGGTGTGCAGTAAATAAAACAAAAAGTTCCCCCAAAAAACCCGTTTTTCAAAAAGCGGGTTTTTTGATAATCTGTTCCATATACATTGACATAAAAACATCGGTCGCTATAATTATGTCATGAGAATTAAAGGCTCTGAGATTTTAAAATATGTTTTGCTGGGCATTGGATTAACCGGATTGGTGCTCGTTGCCATTACTGCGCCTAATCTTTTTTCGGCATTAGGGCAATTTACCGGCCGCAAAGGTTACAGAAAACAGCAGATCCGGCGCGCGTTTGACTACGCCAGAAAAAGCCAGATGATAGAAATCAAAAAAACTCCAAGCGGCTACGCGGTCATGCTTACGGAAAAGGGCAAGGAAAGAATGGCTAAATTTCGTTTGGGCGAGCTTGAGCTTGCTAAACCCAAAAAGTGGGACGGCAAATGGCGCGTTGTTATTTTCGACATTCCGGAAAGGTATAAATTGAGTCGCCTGGTTTTCGCCAAGAAACTTAAAGAGCTTGGATTGGCCCAAATGCAGAAAAGCGTCTGGGTTTGGCCTTATGATCTGCAAGACGAAATAGATCTGATGAAGGAAGCTTATGAAATCAGGCCATTTGTCCGCCTGATTTTGGCTCAAAACATCGACCGGCAGACAGACTTGCTTAAATTTTTTAATTTATAGCTTAACATAAAAACATCGGTCGCTATAATTATGTTAAATTGTCAGAGGAGCCTGCTTCTCTTATAAAGTAGGCTTTATGGTATAATAAGGACGACCTTTTGATTATTTCAGAAACAAACCTAGTGCAATTTATTAAATTTCTACTACCCTGATGGCTTTAAACGAGCAGGATTTAAAACGTGCTTTGGTTTCAAAAAAAATCCTCAGTGCAAAAAGCTGGGACGAGCAGTTAGCTGAGGCTAAAACCAAAAGACAGGATATCGGCCAGCTTCTGATCGACAAGAAGCTGGTGGAAGAAGAACAACTGGCGCAAATCACCGCTCAGTTTTTTGATGTTGAATACGTCGACCTCAAACAGCTTGAACAGATTCCTAAAGAAGTCCTGCTTTTGGTTCCGGAGCCGATTGCCCGGCGGCATCAGGTGGTAGCGTTTGGAAAGGAAAAGGACAAGCTAAACCTGGCCATGATTGACCCCAATGACCTGGAGACCAGGGATGCCATTAAGAAAAAGACGGACTTGGTAGTTTTGCCTTTTTTGATTTCCAAAAGCTCTTTGGACTGGGGGCTCAAGCAGTACCACACCTCGCTTGAAGCTGAATTTGCCAAAATAGTTTCGCAGCCTTCGAAGGAAGGCGAACATGAACCGGAGGCGGTCACGGCCAAACTCAAGGAAATGGCTCAAGAGATCCCGGTGGTCCGCGTCGTCGATACGCTCTTGGAGTATGCGATTTTGGAGAAAGCCTCGGACATCCATATCGAGCCTCATGAGAAAGACTTAATCGTGCGATACAGAATCGACGGCGTGCTCCATGAAGTCATGACCTTGCCCAAGGTCATCCAGCCGGCGCTTGTGGCGCGGATTAAAGTTATCGCCGACTTGAAAATCGACGAACATCGACTGCCGCAGGACGGCCGCTTCAAAGTGGAAAAGGAAGATTATAAAATTTCGATTCGGGTCTCGACCATTCCCGTGTTCGACGGCGAAAAGGTCGTCATGCGCCTGCTTGATGAATCAGCCCGCGCCATGACCCTTGAAGAGCTCGGGTTTATCCATCGCAATTACGATACGATACTGCGAAACGTCAAAAAACCGCACGGCGCCCTGTTTGTCACCGGCCCTACCGGAAGCGGCAAATCGACCACGCTTTATACCATTATTTCCATGCTCAACACCAAAGGCGTCAATATTTCCACGATTGAAGAGCCGATCGAGTATCACATCCCGGGTGTCAATCAAATGCAGGTTAATCCCAAGATCGGGTTGACTTTCGCCACTGGTTTAAGGGCGCTTTTGAGGCAGGACCCGAACATCATTATGATTGGCGAGGTCAGAGACCGAGAAACCGCGGAGGAAGCCGTGCACGCGGCTTTGACCGGACACATAGTTTTGGCCACGCTTCACACCAATAATGCTTCCGGAGCATTGCCCAGGCTTCTCGACATCGGCGTAGAACCATACTTGATTGCCTCCACCATCAACGCCGTGGTCGGGCAAAGGCTGACCAGGCAAATATGCCAGGATTGCAAAGTCGAGGTCCATATCGATGAAAAATTCGAGGAAAGTTTGCGAAAGGAATACAATCTCGAGCATTTATTGGGGGTCATGAAGCGCGAGGGTTTTATCGAAAAAAATATAAAAAATCTGAGGGAGGTTACTTTTTACAAAGGCCAGGGGTGCGACAAGTGCGGCCATACGGGCTACAGGACCCGCAAGGGTATTTATGAAGTTTTGGAAGTAACCGCGGAAATCCAGGACTTGATTTTGAAACACGCTCCGACTTCCCAGATCCAGGAAAAAGCCGTGGAACAGGGGATGATTTTGATGTGGGAGGACGGATTTATCAAATGCGCGCAGGGCCAAACCACCATTGAGGAGATTTTGAGGGTGAGTAAAGAATAATGCAAAAATCAAAGCTCAAAAATCAAAATGTAATTAAAAATGCAAAGAGAATAATTTTTAATTTTGCTTTGTCATTTTGCATTTTGACTTTTGCATTTTGAATTTTTAAATATGCCTGAATTTTCATATATCGCAAGATCCAAAACCGGGAGCCTGGAACAGGATGTCATGACGGCCGTTTCCGAACGGGCTGTGGCCGACGCCTTGAGAGCCAAAGGATTGATGCCGACGTCCATCAAAGCTCTAAGAAAAAGCTTTGATTTGGAAATTTTAAAAGGATTTCTGACCCCGATCAGGCTGATCGAAAAAATAACCTTCATCAAAAATTTGTCCGTGATGCTTAAAGCCGGCTTGCCCGCGGCCAAAAGCCTCAAGATTTTATCAACGCAGACTACCAACCAAAAATTTGTCAAAGTCATTTCCGATTTGGCCAAAGCCGTGGAAGCCGGCACATCTTTGGCGGACGCCATGGGCAAGCACCCCGGAGTGTTTTCTCCAATTTTTGTCAGCATGGTCCGCGCTGGTGAAATCTCGGGCAATCTGGAAAAGAATCTCCTTTATTTGTCCGAACAAATGCAGCGGGACTACGACTTAATTTCCAAGGCCCGCGGCGCCTTGACTTACCCAATCGTGGTTTTAATCGCTTTGGGCATCGTCGGCTTCCTTATGTTCACCTTTGTCCTGCCCAAGCTGACCGATACTTTTAAAGACTTGAACGTTCCACTGCCGCTCATGACCAGAGTCGTGATGGCGGTTGTGGACTTATTCGCGAAATATGGAATCTTCATCATTTTCCTCCTGATTTTATGCTTTTTTGGATTTATGTATTGGCGCAAGAGCGAAGGCGGGAAGAAAGTCATTCACATGGCGGTGTTTTATGTTCCCATTGGCAGCGGGATAGTCAAAAAAATCAACCTGGCCAGGTTTGTGCGCACTTTTTCTTCGCTTATGAAAAGCGGCATGCCGATTGTGGAAGCGCTGGAAGTATCCTCCCATGTCGTCGGCAATATTTATTACCAAAAAGTGATTGCCGAGGCCGCGGCCAAAGTAAAAGTCGGCTCGCCGCTGGCCGCAAGCTTCAAAAAGCAGCCTAAATTGTTTCCGAATCTGGTGGTGGAAATGATGGAGGTCGGCGAGGAATCGGGCACGACGGATGAAGTCCTTTCTGAGGTTGCCGCGTTTTATGAATCCGAAGTCGACCAGACCATGAAAAATTTATCCTCGATTTTGGAACCGGTTATTATGATGGTCATTGGAGCCGTGGTCGGGTTGCTGGCGGTGGCTCTGGTAACGCCGATTTATAACATTACGCAAAGCATAGGATGAAAAATAACAGGCAAGCCGGTTTATCTTTGATGGAAGTGGTTATAAGCATGGCCATGATACTGGTTCTTTTTATTTTGTATATCGCGGCGCAAAACACGACGATTCACACAAGGAAACTACGCTATGAAAATTTGGCTTACCATGCGGCCAACAAAAAAATGGAAGAACTTCGGGCGACGGCTTTTAATTCACTTCCCGTCTCGGGCGCCATTTCCGACTCAATGCTTGGCCAAATTCCATCCGGGGCCGGCAGTTTTACGGTCAATGACTACGCCGGCTTCAGCGGTTTGAAGGAAGTTATCGTGACTGTAACTTGGAATGACGGCATTAGCAAGCAGGTCGTTTTGAAAACTTTAGCTGGGAGCGGAGGAATTAATCCATGACGAGAATGCGGTATATGTTTAACGGCAGCGCAACGCGTATCGGTAAGCGTTTGACGTTTAGCGATCAGATTTCCCCCCTTGGAACAAGGGGGGATCAAGGGGGGTTAGACGCTGGCTTCACCCTCATCGAGGTCATAATCGTGGTCTTCATGCTCGGGATGGCCATGCTCGTGCTGACCAGCCTTTTCCTCAACCAAAACCAAGTTTACCAAAGCCAGACCGCGGAGCTTAACGTCACGGCCGATGCCCGGTTCGCCTTGGACGATATTGATTCCTCGGTTCGAGCCGCGGACGTGGTGGCGGCAAGCTATAGTTCATATACTACAGGAACGCAAGTTTTGGTTCTGCAGATTCCTTCCATCAATGCTTCCAACCAAATCATCGCGGCGGCTTATGATTATTTCGTTTACTATCTAACCGGCAGTGATTTCTTTCGGCAAATCTTCCCCAATGCATCAAGCAGCCGGCAGGCCACAACGAAAAAAATAGCTTCCAATGTCACAGGCTTGCTTTTCAGTTACGACAATGGCGACTCGGCTTTGGTTAAGCAAGTGACCACGGACTTAACCATCCAGCAGTCAGGCGGAAGGTACAATCGGTCAATCACAATTTCTTCCAAGTCGAGATTAAGAAATAACTAAGGTCATGAATCACGTATCACGTAACACGTATCAAACAGGTCAAATCATAATCATTGCCGGCGTGTTCATGCTGATTTTGATTATCCTCATAACCGGTTTAGTTTCTTATGCCGGCGTGCAAATCAAAGGACATAGGCAAGCGCTTTCGCGCGTGCAGGGTCTAAATATCGCCGAAGCCGCAATTGAATTGGCTGTCTGGAAGCTTAATAATCAGCAAGGTTATACCGGCGAGACAGGCACGGCCTATGGGAATGGCACGTTTAACGTCACGATTACAAATTTAAGCGGCAATCAGAAATTGGTTAAGGTCGATTCATTCGTGCCCAACGCCGCCAACCCTCAGGCAAAACGAACAGTGCAGGTTACGGTAACGCTAGGGGCAACCAACATTTCGTTCAACTATGGAGTACAGGTCGACTCGGGTGGAATAGAAATGGAAAACAATTCGCAGGTCACGGGCAACGTTTATTCCAACGGCAATATTATCGGCGACAATTCCGGCGTCAGGATCGCCGGCACGGCAATCGCCGCAGGCGCCACTGGCAAAATCGATGAAATCAACGACATTGACGGCGATGCTGCCGCCCATTTTTTGGAAGATGTCTCGGTTGACGGGAGCACAAATTCAGCAAGCCTGCTTCAAGCCACGGTTGGGGGGAACGCCGTTTCCGACAGCATTTCCGACTGCACCATTGGAGGGAATGCCACCTACGATACAAAAACAAGCTGTACCATCGGCGGCACGCAGACGACGCCCAACCCCGCCAATTTCGACGACCCGGATGTATTGTCTCTGCCTATTTCTGATGAGCAAATCCAAGATTGGAAGGATGAGGCGGAAGCCGGCGGTGTGGTAACCAGCCAGACCATCGACGGCACGGCTTCCCTCGGGCCCAAGAAAATTAACGGCAATTTGACAATCACTAACGGGGCGACGCTGACCATGACCGGAACGATTTGGGTTACCGGCAATATCAGCATCGATAATAACGCGACAGTCGTGCTTGATCCGAGCTACGGCAGTCTAAGCGGTGTAATTGTCAATGATGGCTGGATACACTTTGACAACAACGGCCTTATCGGCGGTTCGGGAACGGCCGGGAGCTATCTCATGTTTCTCAATACCTTGGCCTGCACCGGTTCATCGGGCTCAGGGTGTACGCACCACAGCGCGGCCGTGGACCTGCATAACAATGTTGGAGCGGCAATTGTTTATGTCAAAAGCGGTCTCGTTCATCTTCACAACGGGGTCAACGTCAAGGAACTGACGGCGTATAAGATTCACTTGAGCAATACCGCCAGTGTAACTTATGAGTCTGGTTTGGCCAACGCCCAATTTTCTTCGGGCCCGGGCGGGGGCTGGGAAGTCTTAGATGGAACGTGGCAGCTACTTCAATAATCCACGAAAGCACACGAATATTAAACTAATAGCCACTAACTGTTCGTGTAAATTCGTCTGATATTAGTGTTAATTAGTGGTATAATTAAAGCGTATGTTATCGCTATTTGGAAACAAAAAAATCAAAGCATTCGGGCTGGATATTTCTGACGCTTCGATTAAGCTCATGAGCCTAAAGCCCCATGAGCAAAGCCTCATTCCTGAGGCTTTTACCAATGTTCCCCTGCCGCCGAAAATCATCAATAATCACCTGATTGCCAGTGAACAGAGGCTGGCCGAGAGCATCAACTACGCTTTGAGCAAAGCCGGCAAGCTCGATACCAAATACGTGGTGGCTTCTTTGCCGGAGGCAAGATCATTTGTCCGCTTGTTGAACATGGCCAAAATGTCTGACTCTGAAATTGAAGGCGCCATTCCCTGGGAGTTGGAGCAGGATATTCCAATGCCGGTCGATCAGGTTTACTTGGATTGGGAAGTGGTTTCGAAGTCGGATGACAAGCTCGCGGTTTTGGTCGCGGCCACCCAGAAAGATTACGTCGATTCATTGATTGATACTTTGAAGCTCGCCCGCCTCAAACCCGTGGCGCTTGAATTGGAATCTCAGGCAGTGGCGCGCTGTCTGATAAGAAGGCAAGATGCCGCTGAGACGGTCTTGATCCTCGACATAGCCAGCGTGCAGACGAGCTTCATTAAAGCATTGCGCGAAACCTCTCAATATCGGCCGCGGAAGCGGAAAAGCTCAAAAAAGACATAGGCCTGATTTCGGAAAACAAGCGCAACGTCAGAGAGGCGATTTTGCCGATTTTAGACAGTATAGTCGACGAAATCAAAAATGTTGTCCGGTTTCACGAAGATCACAATGTCAATCACAAGCCGATCAATAAGATTATGCTTTGCGGCGGCTCGGCGAGGCTGTTGGGCATCGCTGATTATATTTCCGCCCGCATCAACTTGGGCAGCAGCAAGCCTTTAGGAAAGGTTCAATTGGGGGACCCGTGGACTAATTTATCAATAACGAAAATGGATAAATCCGTTCCCTTAACGCCCGAATCCGCTTTAGGCTTTGCCACGGCAATCGGGTTGGCGCTGCGAGGACTGTCAGATGCCGGTTAACCTTTTACCAAAATCGGAACAAAAAGAAATCCGCTTTGAGCTGATAAGCCGCCAGCTTGTAAATTTTTGGCTGTGGCTGGTTTTAAGCCTCGTGGTCCTGCTGATATTAAGCCTGCTGGCAGTTTTTCAGCTTAAACTTATGGCGAGGCAGGTCGATGGGGAAATCGACAAGAACCGGCAGGCCTTAAGCAGTGCGAGCAATCAGGAGCTGCAAAAACAGGTCTTGCTTTTGAACAATGAAATCGGGAAAATCAATCAACTGCGTGAGAGTCATTATCAATGGTCAGAGGCGCTAATTGAACTCGGCAGCATTATTCCGGGCGACTTAGTCGTGGACATTCTGACCCTTGACCGAATCAGCGGCAAAGTCGAGATCACGGGATTTGCCGGCGACCGGGAAAGCATCATCAAGTTTTGGTCAGCCATGCATAAGTCCCAATATTTCAAAAATATCAACTTCCCGCTGTCAAATTTGGAGCAGGCGCGCAATGCGCATTATCAATTCACGTTTTACATTAACGAAGACAAAATTACGCCATGACCGCATCGTCAGTCAAACTTTCATTGATTTTGGCCTCCGGACTCCTGGGCTGTCTGCTCATCTTTATTTTCCTTTTGAACCCAAGCTTAAACCAGCTTACGGCATTAAGCGGGAATCTTACGCAGAAAAAATTGGAATTGGCAACTGTGGAGCATCAGGTTGTCGCGTATCAAAATGCCCAAGCCGATCTTTCGAAAGCGGCGCAAAAAGAGCGAATCTTCAACGCTTTCCTGGTCCGTGAGGACTTGGTTGCCGCGGTAAAGCATTTAGAAGCAGCAGCCGCAGCTACTAAAACCCAGGAATCATTGAAGATTGATGAACCGGACCAGGACCCTAAAAATAAGCCCCAGCCTGTGGTTGACGTTAAGGGTTTGGAAGAAATCCCTTATCGGGTTTTGACCTTAAACGATTATATCGGAACCATCCAGTTTTTAAGATACCTTGAGCATCTGCCCGAGTTTACCGAGGTTTCCAAAATTACTCTTTCGGCCGAGACTGTGGATTCGGAAGTTTCCAAAACCAAGATCTATACCGGCAAAGTTTTTGGCTCCATAGACGGCGTATTTTTTGTTAAACAGCCAAGTCCATGAATAACATCAGAATCCCCAAAGTTAAAATTAATTTCATCTTGACTCTGGTCCTCGCCCTGGTTTTGCTTTGGGAGCTGTATTTGGCTTACATTCATATTTTTAAGAATTTCAATCAAGAACTTCCCGAAGTGGCGTCAAGCAATATTGTCCGCGTCAATTTGGAGAATTACCGCAAGACCATCGACTTGCTGGAAGAGCAGGAAAATTTCGCCCCGGCCCCTGTTAATTTTCTTAGGTCAAACCCCTTCCGCCCATGAATGATTCCAAAAGGCTCGCTTCCTTGCTGCAGGCTTATCAGAATTGGGCGATTGTCGGCGGTCAGTGGGGGGATGAAGCCAAAGGCAAAATCACCGACCTTCTGGCTCCTTTTTTTGACTATGTCGACCGCTATTCCGGCGGCTCGAACGCCGGCCACACGACTTATGTTCCGGCCGGCAAAATCGTGGGCCACCTTATCCCAAGCGGGTTGGCTCAGGGCAAGACCTGTATAATCTCGCGCGGGGTATTTTTTGATTTATCGGCTTTTCTCACTGAGCTTTCGGAGGCAGGGAAAGTTTTAGGCAAGCTGCCGCCGATCTTTATTGATGAGGGCTGTACAGTAAGAACCCCCTGGCATAATTATCTGGAGCTTTGGTCTGAGAGGGCCAGAGGAAGCAAGTGGGCCAACACCACCAATCGGGGGATAGGCCCCATGGCCAGCATCAGAGCCGCACGCCTGGACATCAAGCTGGCCGACTTGTATGGCGGCAAGGAAGCGCTTCTGGAAAAACTTGAACTTCTGCGCCGCATCTACTTGCCCATTTTTGAGAACATGAAGACTGCCGGCATCATTTCACGCATAGAAACTGCTGAGGAGGTGGGCTTAGGTCTTGCTTCCGAAGCGGCACAGATAAAAGATTACGTCCTGGATACGCGCCGACTGTTGCTTGATGGCATGCGCAAGGGCCAGCGAATTCTTTTTGAAGGAGCGCAGGCCGCCCTGCTTGACGCCACTTGGGGGACTTGGCCATACACTTCCTCCGGGGATGCCATTGCCGGAGGAGTATTTACCGAAACCGGCCTGCCGCCTTCTCCGTTAGGGGTCGCGATGGTTGTGAAGATCTTGCCCACGCGCGTGGGCGAAGGGCCCATGCCTTCGGAAATTTGGAATCGCGCCGAGGCTGAGCAGTATGCCAAAGATCACGAAGAGCTGTTCAAAGCGGGCTGGGAACGTTCGGAGTTTTTATCAGCCCTGCTTTCCAAAATTAATTCAAAGCAAACCAGCCCGGCGGAAATCTCCCAATACTTTCAAGTCTTAGGCGATGAGCGGGGTTCGACCACGGGGCGCGGCAGAAGTGTGGGCTTCATCGATGTTCCAATCATTCAGTATGCGGCTGAAATAAACGGCCCGCAATTTCTAGCTCTTACCAAGCTTGATACCCTCTCCGGCCTTCGCTCGATCAAGGTTGCCGTGGCTTATGAGTTTGAAGGGCGCAGGCTACAGTCCGGAGAGCTGCCATCTGCCAACCGCCTGCATGAAGCTTCGGTCATATGGGAAGAATGGCCGTGTTGGACTGCGGACATCCGCAGCTGCCGGGACTTTAACGACTTGCCAGCCGAAGCCAAGGCATTGGTTTTAAAGCTTGAAGGACTGGTCGGAATACCCATTCGCCTCATAAGCAACGAGCCTTCCCGCGAGGCAATCATAGTGCGATAGGCCTTAATTACCCCCTCTTAGAATAAGAGAATCTCCCTCCCTCACTGGCCGCCGGGGGCTGGGTAGGGGGAGTTAGATCATAAGGATTCTTGGAATCTAACCCCCTTATTCCCCCTTGTTCCAAGGGGGAAATCTGAACTCCTAAAAATAGCCTCACTTGCCCCGAGCAATTAATTCGTGTAAAATCCTTTCATACTCTAAATCTAGAATTATCCCATGCAGCATAATTTTCCAGAAGCCCTTACATTCGATGATGTGCTGCTGCGTCCGGCGAAATCAGAATTTCATCCCACAGAGGTCGACACATCAACTCTGCTGACAAGAAACGGCATTAGGCTCAGCATTCCGCTGGTCTCGGCGGCCATGGACAAAGTCACTGAGTCGATTTTTGCCGTGGCTATCGCCCAGCTTGGAGGCATTGGCATCATTCATATCAACATGAGCATTGAAGAACAGACCGAACAGGTGGATAGAGTTAAAAGAAGCGAATCCGGGATGATTTCGAACCCGGTTACCATCACACCAGAACGGCCGATCGCGGAAGTCATGCAGCTCATGGAGAAGTTCCACATTTCCGGCATTCCCGTGGTGGACAGCCAAAAGAACCGCAAGCTGATAGGCATTATTACCAACCGTGACCTGCAATTTGAAAACCGCCATGACCTGAAAGTGGCCGATCTCATGACCAACAAAAATTTGATCACGACCAAGGTTGGCACAACCCTCAAAGATGCGGAAAAAGTTTTCCGCCGGCGCAAGGTTGAAAAACTGCCGGTGGTGGACAAGCAGGGAAAGCTCAAGGGTCTTATTACTATCAAGGATTTGCGCAAGGCCACCAATTTCCCGAATGCGACCAAAGACAAGCAAGGCAGATTGCGCGTGGGGGCAGCCCTCGGAGTGGGTGGGGATTATTTGGATCGAGCGGCCGCCCTGGTCAAGGCTGGAGTAGATGTGCTGGTCGTCGACACCGCTCACGGTCATTCCACAGCCGTGCTCAAGGCGATTCGAAAGCTCAAATCGGAGTTTCCCGAAGCAGGCCTTATCGGCGGCAATATTTCGACCGGTGAGGGTGCGAGGGACCTCATTGCTGCCGGCGTGGACGCGGTCAAGGTCGGTCAAGGACCGGGCTCGACCTGCACCACGCGGCCTGTGACCGGCAATGGCGTGCCGCAGATAACAGCCGTGATGGAATGCGCCGAAGCCGCCAGTAAATCAAAAGTGCCCATTATCGCCGATGGCGGCATCAGATTTTCCGGAGACATTGTCAAAGCAATTGCCGCGGGCGCCAGCTCCGTCATGATCGGCATGATGTTTGCAGGCACTGACGAGGCGCCTGGCGAAGTGATTCTTTATCAGGGGCGGACGTACAAAAAATTCCGAGGCATGGGTTCGATCGGTGCAATGAAAGAAGGTTCGGCCCGCCGATATGGACAGCACGGACAGCCGGTTTACAAGCTCGTACCCGAAGGCATTGAAGGCCGAGTGGCTTCGCGCGGACCGCTTGCGGGTATTGTCCATCAGCTTGTCGGCGGCCTTAGGTCCGGCATGGGCATGCAAGGAGCGGGAAATATAAAACAATTGCAAAAGCAGAGCCGCCGGTTTGTAAGAGTTTCTGCCGCCGGCCAGCGCGAAAGCCACGTTCACGACGTCATCATCACCGAAGAAGCCCCTAATTACAGCCTGACATAATAGCGTTTTCTAAAGTTAAAAATCCTGGACAAAGGGCTTTTTTTGTGCTATAATATTAATAGGTTTATCCCTATATTTTGCGTTCGATACCCCTACATTTGGCTAACTTAGGACAAATCTAGGCAGAAACCAAAATAAAACGAATCAAGAATCGGGAATCAGCCTGCCTGCCGGCAGGCAGGGAATCAGGGTCAAAATAACCCTAGTTCTTTAAGTTCCTATGCTCGAAACAAAAACAAAAATTAAGGTTTTTAGATATCTTGAACGAGGCCAAAATCTTCGGATTTTGGCTTTTTAGTTATGCGTTTATGGGCAGCGCAGCGGGTATCGGTGAGCATCAAACGTCTGGCGTTGCCCATCAGTTCCCTTCTCCCGTTGGGAGAGGGGAGCCCGAACACTTAGCGCGCTCGGAAAAACGATACTCACACCGCAGCGCCGACGAATAACGAATTACCACTATGCTTCCTGATTCAAACACAAAGCAATACATAGGACTCTCTGAGGCAGCTAAGTACACTGGCTATAACGCCGAGCATTTACGGCGGCTTTGTGCGTCCGGAAAGCTTGGGGCGGTAAAGATCGGCAAAACCTGGGTTACCACCCGCAGCGACCTCGACAGATTTCTTAGTTCTGGCAGGTTAAGTCCGCCCAAAAGGTTGCAGTACCTGGCTCTTGCCGCGGTAATGGTTGCTTTGCTTGCTCCGCCTGCTGCAGCCTTTTTCAATCTGCCGGATAGGCTGGCAGCGTTTAAGTCCCAGTTTGCGGAGTTGATTTCGCTCAATGTAGGCTCCAAGCAGAATGATGAAACTATCCGGATGCTGGCTGAAATAAATCGGAAGATTGATAATTTGGAGTTAGGAAAAATCGCCGGAGAAACAGCCGATGACAGCAAAAAAATTTCCCCCCTTGGAACAAGGGGGGATGAAGGGGGGTTAGAGGCAGGGCTCTCTAATCTAACTCCCCCTACCCAGCCCCCGGCGGCCAGTGAGGGAGGGAATTTCTCTTATTCTAAGAGGGGGGAACTGCAGTCCAGCCCCCAAAGCAATGCCGGCCCCCGCTCCTGGACTCCAAGTACCCCCTCTGTTTCTCCCCCTAAGTTAGGGGGATACAGAGGGGGTATGGTCCTTGGCATCAGCAACGACGAAATCATCTCAGCCTTCCGGGCCACCCTCCAGGAAGGCCTGCCCCAAGACATCCTCATTCAGTTAAAGGGAGAAAGGGGAGAAAAGGGAGAAATGGGCTCTCCTGGCAAAGACGGCATCCAAGGCCCCCAAGGCTACTCTGTGGGTTATGTCCTGCCCACCGCCCCATCCACCTCCCCTGTAGGAACCTTAGGGGGTACTACCTACTTTGGAGCCAAGGACATCACCTCAGAAAAGATAACCGTCACCTCGGACTTCACCCAAAGCGGAGGGACTTCTACTTTAAATAGCCTCTCAGTCTCAGGAAACTCCACTATTACCGGAAACCTGACAGTCTCCGGAACCACAACCTTAAATGGCCTGACTATCACCAACTCCACCTTTACCGCCACGGCCCAGAGCACTTTCACCAAGGTTCCAACGCTGGCCCACGTCTTCTCACCCTCCTGGCCCTCAGGAACCTCCAATGCCTCAGATGGCACAGTCTACATCAACCCCGCCTCCTCCATAGCCGACGGCAACCTCATCTCTGCCGCGGTAGGTGGAACCATCAAGTTCCTGGTTGATGCCGAAGGGGATGTCTATGGAGGAAACCTCATTCTTACCGGCTCCACCTCCTCAGGAAGCACCACCATAGCCGGAAACCTCACCGTCCAAGACTCCACGACCTTTGGGGATGCTTCTACGGATACCGTGACCTATGTCGCTAGATTAAACTCCAATCTGACCTTTACCACAGACAATACCAATGACTTGGGAGCCTTGGGAGCCAATCGGCCAAGAACCGGATACTTTGGCACCTCAGTAGTTTCTCCGGTTGGAACCTTTAGCGGGGCTGTGACAGCGGGAACACTCAATGCTTTAACCTTAACTTCCCAAGCCGTGGGCTTTACCCTA
>JACPFQ010000005.1 GCA_016182875.1 Candidatus Doudnabacteria bacterium
TTCATCCATGATTTGTCACCTCAGTTTAGATCTCCCCTCTCCTCGCAGGAGAGAAATTCCCTCCCTCACCGGCCGCCGGGAGCTGGTCGGGGGAGAGGTGGCTTAAGGTTGCTTTGCCCACCCCACCCTTAGTCCCTCCCCTGGAAGGGGAGGGAAATTCTAATTCGTTAATATCATATATAAAGGCTTTAGACTTTAAATTTCTCTCCTGCGAGGAGAGGGGAGATCTAAACTGAGGTGACAAATCATGGATGAAATTTTTGACCCCAATCAGCGCGAAGAGCTGAATGAGCATATAACCGAGCAGCACCCCCTTCGCGACTTCGTGAGGAACAACAAAATTATAGTTGGCGCAGTGGCTGCGGCTTTATTGGCCGTGACAGCCGCTCTTGTCATTCTGCTCAGCCAAAAAGAAGATATAACCCCGGTCTCGAACAACGTCTTCCTCAACATTAAAGGCCCGTCTCAAATCAATTCCGGAAACGAGGCGGAATATCGCATTATATACCGCAACGGCGAAAATTCAGACTTGGTCTCGGCGAGCTTGGAGGTATTTTATCCTTCGGGCGCGAAGTTCAAGTCAGCCGCCCCGGCGCCGATTTCGTCCAGCGGCAGCCGCTTCAATCTGCCAAAGATTTTGGCCGGGGCCGATGGGGAGGTCAAGGTGCGCGTCCAAATTTCGGGCGCAACCGCCGAAGATAAATTAATCGCGGCCAAACTCAATTACAAGCTGGCTGACTTCAATTCGGAGTTCGAAGTAAAAACCGAAGCCCACACTTTAATCCTGGCTCCTAATTTGACTCTCGAGATTACCGGCCCGATCGAGGTCACGAATGGCCAGGAAACAACTTTTGGCATCAGCTTTGGCAATGTTTCCACCCAGGATTTTGAGAATTTGACGCTCTCGGTTCAGTATCCCGAAGGCCTGGAATTTATAAACAGCAATCCCAAGCCGTCCAAGGACAAAAATATTTTTATCATCCCCAGACTGCCCATTGGCGGCAGCGGTCAAATCGAAATCACCGGTGTGTTCAGCAACGAAAGCCAGGAAAAATTGGTCATAGCCGAATTGGCCCAGTCCATAAACGGCCAATTGGCGCCTCTGCTTTCGACTTCCGCCGCATTCAGAGTGGTTCCGGCGGCAATGTATCTTAAAATCACAAGCCAGCCGCAAGATGTGATCGAGTTGGGCGACTCGATAGACTTTAATCTTCAGTACGGCAATCAATCCAACATTGGCATGACCAATGTCGTGATTACGGTTAACTTTGAAAGCACGATTTTGGACCTGACGCGCATGAATGTATACGACGCCATTGTCGCCGGCAATACTATTACTTGGAAGAGCGCCACGCTGTCCAATCTTTCTGTGCTTGGTCCGAATCAAAAGGGAGAGATCTCTTTTTCCGCCCCCATAAAATCCAACCTGACCTCCAACGTTAAGAACCTCACAGTCAAAACAATGGGAACAATAAGGTCTGACCAGATGCCTAAAGCCGCTTATGCCTCCGGCCTCGAGATTAAGCTTGCCTCGTCAGTCAATTTATTGATTTCCGGAAAATATATTTCCGGTGCTACTCCCATGAAAGTTGGACAGCCGACGACATTCGCGGTGAATATGCTTGTTATCAACACCAGCAACGATCTTGTGAACACCGAGCTTACCGCTTCATTGCTTCTGCCGCCATCGGCCTGGAACGGCGTAATAATCCCGGAGTCAGAGAAAAGCAACATCACTCATGATCCCAACTCAGGGCGCATCCGATGGAAAGTCGGCAGCTTGCCCGCATTCACCGGCAAGTACACTCCCGCCCGTTCGGCGGCTTTCCAACTGACGGTTACCCCTACCGAGTCGGATCGCGGAAGGGCCATGAAACTCCTTTCGAATATTTTTGTGGAAGGGCAGGATTCTTTTACTAACCTTCTGGTTAAATCGCAGGTGGTATCTGAACTATCCACCGACAACCTGGACGACGAGGACTTTGAGCAGAAGGGAACGTCAGTTCAATAGAGTTGATAGTTGATGGATGATAGTAAAAAAATAAACCCGCAGTCTTTTTGCGGGTTTTGCTATCTATCAACTATTAACTATAACCTATTAACTTTTTACGGCTTTACGTAAGACAACGGATTAACTCTGGCGCCGTTCTTGATGACTTCAAAGTGAAGATGAATTCCCGTGGCTCCCCTGACTCTTCCCGTGTGGCCCTGCTTGGCGATGGTTTGGCCCTGAACTACCTGTTCGCCAGCGGAAACATAGAGCGCTGAGGCGTGGCCGTAGCGGGTTTTGAATCCGTTGCCGTGGTTGATTACAATGGTGTTTCCGTATCCAGCCTGCCAGCCTGACAGTTCGACGAACCCGGCTTCCGCCGCGTAAATTGGCACCATGGTTGAGTTGGAAATATCGATCCCTGAATGCCGGCGGAGGAAACCCTGGGTGATTTGACGCGTGGCAGTCGGCCAGATGAAACTTAAGTTGCCCACGCTGATGTCTGGTGCCGTAGCCTGTTTGAGCGCAACACTGCCGGCAGTGGTTTTCACGAAATTGGACGGCTTGGCTGGGAGGTTGACCCGGGCGAGAGGAATGACCAAAAAGTCACCAGCGAGGATGTCGGTGGGAAGTTCTATATCATTGACATCCAAAATATCGTCCTCACTGACTTTATATTTACCAGCAATCTTTTCAAGCGTTTCTCCTTCGGTGACTTTATGCGTCACTCCGGTGGTTGGCAGAATGGTCAATTTTTGCCCGGGATGTAGCACTGATGTTTCGTCGAGCTTGTTTTCCATCATGATGGTGGCAGGCGAAATGCCAAAACTCCCGGCAATGGAAACAATATTGTCGCCGCTGACAACCTCGTAGACCTCCGTGCCGCTTCTTAAGAAGTTATCGGTTGTCGTCGGATTGGTCTTGACTATGACGTTTTCCTGAATGGTGGTGTCTGAGGACAGGGTTTTTTGGCTGTTTATAGAAACAAGATTCGCATACGCTTGCGCGGTAGCGAATCTTGTGGCGACCCATTCGTCGGTTCGGGCAAGAATAGTGGTGGTTTGGTTATTGGTCAGGGGGTTATTGAGGCTTGGATTGTTTTTGATGTAAGAAAAAACCGTGCTTTGGTCGGATGATTCGAGCAGATAAGCGCGGCTTTGCAAATCAAAATTAGCGACTACGCCCGCCACCGCCACCATAAATACCACGAGCTCCAAACCGAATCGGCTCATGTAGTCCTTGGGCAGCAGAGGCAGGAGTGCCTGCTTGTGCAGGGATTTAAACGGATGAATTGTGAATTTGCTGTTTGTAGAACAAAGTTGTTTTATTTGAGAGAATTTGCGGGCCAGTTTTTGTTTTAATCCTCCCGATTGAGTGGGAGTGGAGAGCAAGGGTGAGGATTGGATATAGGCTCCTTGTAAGCTTCATTCACAGCTCTCCTGAGGCTGTTTTTGAAGGTTATTTTCATAGACTTCCGGAACTGCAAAGCCACCCAATCTTACCAAAACAGCATTAAATGGTCAACAGTTTTAGCGATTGCTTTGGTTAAGAGATGCCAAATCAAGCCTATTTTTGAGGTTATTTTTGTACCCAATATCCACAAATAGTCAGGTGATAGGTTATAGGTGATAGTTGATAGTAAAAGCCTAAAATTTTTTCTATAACCTACAACCTAAAACCTATAACCTGTATAATGCTTAAGCATGAAGCGTGAATTCGCAAAAAAACTTGGTTTGAATAAAGCTCAGCTCGAAGCGGTTACGGCCCCACTAGGTCCCGTGCTGATTTTGGCCGGTGCGGGAAGCGGCAAGACGCGGGCATTGACCATGCGGATTGTGTATTTGATAAAAAAATTAGGGATGAGGCCGGAAAATATTTTGGCCGTCACTTTTACGAATAAAGCCGCAGGCGAGATGAAGGAAAGAGTGAAAAAATTCGAATTTCGAAATTCGCCCGCCTCGACTCGCCGTCAAGGCGAGGCCGGGAAATTCGAAATTCCAACCATGGGTACATTCCATTCGATCGGCGCCAGGATCCTTCGCGCCGAAGGCCGGCTGATGGGTTTGAAATCGGATTTTGTCATTTATGATACCGACGACGCTGAAAGTCTTTTGAAAGAGATTTTGATCCAACAGCGCATCGACCCTATTAAGTTCAAGCCTTCGCTTTTTTCCTACATCATCGACCGGGCCAAGAATAACCTACAAGAACCGGAAGACATTGACTATGACGATAACTATGACAAAAAATTCGGACAAATGGCTCGCAAAGTTTATTCCGAATACCAATTGCAACTGAACAAGAACAACGCCGCGGACTTTGGTGACTTAATCATGTTACCGGTAAAAATTTTTCAGGCTTATCCGGAAGTGCTTAAGAAATATCAGGGCCGGTGGCAGTACATTTTGGTCGACGAGTATCAGGACACCAACCATGCCCAATATGTTTTCACCAAGCTTCTGGCCCAGGGCCATAAAAATATTTTTGTGGTCGGAGATGATGCCCAGGCCATATATGGATTTCGCGGCGCCAACCTCCAGAATATTCTCGATTTCGGAGATGATTATCCGGACGCGAAGATCATCCGGCTGGAGCAGAACTACCGCTCAACCGCTTCTATTCTTTCTGTGGCCGAAAAAGTTATAGCGCAGTCAAAGGAACAGCACAAGAAGAAGCTCTGGACCGAAAATGAGGAAGGGGCGATTCCAGTGCTTTATCGCGCGGAGGACGAGATGGCTGAAGCCTGGTTTGTCGGCAAGACGATTATTGACCTTCAGGATAACCCCCCTGTATCCCCCCTTATTTTAAGGGGGGATGAAAACCAGAGGCAAAAAACTCCCTCTCTTAATATAAGAGGGGGTCGGGGGGAGTTATCTTATGAGGACGAAGACGCCGCCCCGATTTTATCGGGGCGAGCCTCGCCCATCCCCGCTTCGACTCGCGTCGAGCGAGGCGAGGAAGATGGGCGGGAAGACGAAAGCATCTTATCCCGTATTATGCGCAAAGCTCGTTCTCGAATTTTACCCAAGCTTCAGAATCGCCAGGGTCTAAATAACATTGTTGTCCTTTACCGAACCCATGCACAGTCCCGCGCCCTGGAAGAAATGTTGATTTCCGCAAGCATCCCATATCAGATAGTCGGCGGGCTGAAATTTTATGAGCGCCGGGAAATAAAAGATATGCTAGCTTACTTGCGCCTTCTCATTAATCCCATGGACATCGTAAGCCTCAAGCGCGTGATTAACGTGCCGCCAAGGGGAATTGGGCCAAAGACTTTTGAGATTTTGAAGGATGAATTATTGGCAGCGCCAGTTGAGAGTAAGGATCCCTCACGAGATAAAGCGTCAAGCGGATGGAGTTCCCCCCTTGGAACAAGGGGGGAACAAGGGGGGTTAGAATCAAAGCCCTCTGATCTAACTCCCCCAACCCCCTCTTATTCTAAGAGGGGGTTGCCTAACGCTTTACGTCAGACGATACGCGCCGCGCTGCCGAATAACGATAAACTGCAAGGTTTTTTTAACATACTAGAAACCATATCCAATCTTTCGGATGAGGCCAATATCTTGGACATTTTGCGCAATATCATGAAGCTTACCGGCTATGAGGCTTATTTGAAGGATGGCACGGAAGAAGGGGATGGCAGGCTCGAGAACATCCAGGAGCTGTTCAACGTCGCGGCCAGTTTCCAAAATTTTGCCTGGAAAGAGGGTTTGAGCAAATTTTTGGAAGAAGTGGCTTTAATGACGTCCGTGGACGAGCTTGACTTGAATTCGCCCAAGGTCACCCTCATGACTCTCCACCAGGCCAAGGGCCTGGAATTCGACATTGTATTTTTGATTGGGCTGGAAGAAGGGCTTTTGCCGCATGCCAAGTCCATTTTGGAAGCGAAAGATATCGCGGAAGAGATAAGATTGGCCTATGTGGGGGTAACCCGCGCCAAAAAGCAGCTTTATTTGGTTCATGCTTTGTCGCGCAAACAGTATGGCTTGAGGAATACGAGCGTGCCGTCGCGGATACTGAAGGGAATACCCGAAGAACTGCTGGATATCTATGGTGATAATTTCTAATTCTGAGTTTTGAATTTCGAATGAATATTCTAATTTCTGAAATTCGAATTTGAATCGAAATTCAAAATTAGAAATTTTAAATTATTATGAATAACCTCACAGACCCAGAATACATCAAGCAGCTTTTTAAACAGCACGGACTTCGACCAAGGCATTATCTTGGCCAAAACTTTTTGGTCGACGAGGAAGTCTTGGCGGAAGTCGTCGAGACTGCGGCGCTGTCAAAGAACGATACGGTGCTGGAGGTAGGCCCTGGGATAGGAACCCTGACGGTTGAATTGGCCAAGCGAGCGAAAAAAGTAATTGCGGTGGAGAAGGATGAGAGGATGGTTGAAATATTGCATCATACATTGAGCGATTTAATTTCCCCCCTTGGAACAAGGGGGGAAAAAGGGGGGTTAGAGGCCAAGCGCTTAAATCTAACTCCCCCAACCCCCTCTTATTCTAAGAGGGGGTTGCCTAACGCTGGAGATCCTGAATCGAGTTCAGGATTGCGTGAAGTCAAGCTAATTAACCAAGACATTCTCCGATTCAATCTTGAAAAAGAAATTAAGGGTCCTTATAAAGTCGTGGCCAACATTCCCTACTATTTAACTTCAAATCTCCTGCGGCATTTTTTGACGCAGAAAAATAAACCGAGTCTTCTCGTGCTTATGGTTCAGAAAGAAGTGGGAGAAAGGATTGTCGCTCCCGCCGGAGAGCTTTCAATCCTGGGCATTTCGGTCCAAGTTTTTTCCGATGCCGAAATCGCGGCTTCGGTTTCCAAAAACAGCTTTTGGCCCAAGCCCAAAGTCGACTCCGTGATTTTACGGATCGAGCCAAGGATTAAATACCCACAAATCACAGATTACGGATTATTCTTCCGGATTCTTAAGATTGCCTTTGCCGGCAAAAGAAAGCAGATAAAAAATACTATCCGCAACCAGGAAGCTTTGCAAAAAGCCAAAATAAATCCGACTTCCCGGCCGCAGGATTTAACGATCGAGCAATGGGTAGGTTTGTATAAGTAATATCAAGCGTTGGTAAGTTTTTAGACTTGCCAAGTCCCTAAAAGTATGCTATAATATATATAGTTTAGGATATTTTGAACGGATTTGAACGGACCGGAAATAAAAATAAAACCACAATTCAACAGTGAAACTTGAGGAACTGCTTACTTTAAAGCAGGTAACGCATTTGTTGAGCGTTCACCCCAACACCCTTCGCAACTGGGAAAAGGAAGGGCTGATTGATGTTGTGCGGATAGGCCCAAGAGGAGACCGGCGCTATAAGAAACAAAGTATTCAAGAAATTCTAAAGGGGTCCTTCGCGAATTCAAAAATCAAAGAGCAAAATGCAAAATGACAAAGTAAAATTCAAAGATGCTTTTTAATTTTTAAATTACATTTTGATTTTTGACTTTTGCATTTTGAATTCTATATGAACAAACTCAAAAACAAATATGGGACCTTTGTAACCAAGCAGGCTTGGTATTTTAGACGCAGGCATTTAACCATTGCTAGTATTACGGTTGCAGTTTTGATTTTGGGCGTAACCATAGGTTTTAGCTTGCTTAGGCAAAACAGCGAGCTTAAGCTTTCCATTCCGGCTGCTCAAGCTTCCGAAATCCCCAGCTGGTGGTATGAACAATATTTTGGCGCGGGTGTGTGCGTGCGCGACAACTGCAAGCCCGAGGCTGACCCGGACAGGGACAAGCTGACCAATGCCCAGGAATTTTATTATCATACCGAGCCGTTTAATCCCGATACGAACAACAACGGACTGACAGACGGCGAGGATGTGGCAAATAATTTTGATCCCAGCAGGCCGGGCAAAATGACCTTTGAAGAAGTCATGCACGAGGACAATATTTTTGGCGAGAGCCTGCTTCTGGCTGAGGACGTGAAGGATATCATTCAGGAATCGAGTGACATAAATAAGGTTAACGTACCTCTAGTCCCCGAAGAGCTTCTAAAAATCACGGATGAGCAAACTCCCGAAATTTATGAAACTTACGGTTCGGACTTAAGAAGCACGATTAACCGGTATTTTGCGGAAGAAGATTTGGAATCCTTGGTCGCGATTTTGGAACACGGCAGCAGCTCGGAATTCAGCGAAATAAAATATAAGGCCGGCAAGCTGGTGATTGACTTGAAAAAAATAACCATCCCGCGCGAGATGCTTAATTTGCACCGCCAGATAATAGCTTTCTACCAGCTCCTGCCGGAAGTTTTGCTGGCCAAGGATTCCAGCATGGATATGGCCAGCAAAGAAAGCGATGTCTGGTTTGAAAACGTTGAAGCTTTGCTTGCGGCCAGCCAAAAAATTAACCAGGAGTATCAGCGCCTGGGCCTGAAGTAATTATGAGATTGCTAAAAGCTCAAAATAAAGTGGTCGTCGCCCTTGCAGTCGTCCTGCTGGCAGGACAGCTGGCTTTTTCATTCAGCTTCCTTTTGGTCCCCAAGCGGGCAGAAGCTTTTTTGGGCTTTGGCGACCTCAACATTAAAATCGGAGACATCCCCGGGTATATTGAAAAGGTCGTGCAGGGGGTTTTGGTCAGCCTCGGCACCCAGTATGCCAACAAATACTTGACCAAATTCGTCCAGAAACTTCAGGATAAATACCGGATCAAGGATTTCTTGTTTTACGACCAGTATCTTTCTGACTATTACGTCACCAATCTCATTACCCGGAACGTGGATGACCCGGATTTGAGGCGCGCGCTTGAGCTGTTCACCGGCATTACCGTCACCGGCCGCACCGGCGGCTACCACGCCGGCATTTGCCGCAACGCCACTGCCGACACCAAGCAGGCTTGTCGGGCCAGAGGAGGGCAATGGGACGATATCGACCCCAGGAAAGCTTTGATCCCCCAGCTTAAGGCGAAGATAAACGATCTTTATAAGGCGCGGACCGGAGTAGATTACAGAAGAGTTTACTACCCGGCAAGAAGAGTATCAGACCGGGAATATTTCTCGACGGCCCAGTCGTTTTTCTACAATCATCCGAGCTTTACCGAAAGCAACCTTTATGCGCAATTCAGCGCGTTCGAGTCATCTGCCACGACCGCGTCCAGGCTGGAAGTGGCAGTCGGCAGCGGGCTTAAGAACGGCAGAATCATCGGCGGCACTTGCGCTCGGCCCGCAGGTTCAGCTGATGACGCGGATATTTTTGACGCCATTGCCGGCGGCAATCCGCCCAAGGATCCGGTGAGTTGCAATGCGGCCGGCGGACATTGGGAGGCAAGCGCTCTGGACCAGGCCCGGTCGTTCATCACCAACCCAACTGCCTTTACCGAAAAGCAGTTGGTTGGCGCCGTTGACGCTATTTTCAAAAACAACTATGACGCTTCCAACATCTACACGCAAATCGGCCGCTCTTTGGGCAACTTTATTTTTACAAGCCTGAATCTCAATGAGTCTGGCAGCGGGTTTAGCAACAGCAATGTCTTCAACGAGGGGGGCGAGGATTATGACCCCAACAGCACTGATGACTTTGACGTCTCGCTTCGCGTCATCGATTTAGATGGCGATGGTATACCGGACGGTGAAGACAATGACGAGGACAGGGAATTAAAAAGTTTGGTGGATCTTTGCTACCACGACGCTAAGTCAGAGCCGGGCGAAGAGCCGCTGGTCTGCAACAAATCAAGTGAAACCGATTATTCGGAATATCTAAGCCCGGTTTGCAAAGCTACGGACAACGCCATCTTGGCACTCGACAAATGGAGCGAGTTTCAGGAGACCCATAAGAATGAGGCTAAGAACACGACTAATTTCTGGAACGATGCAGACTCGAGCCGCTGGGGCGACGTTGGCTCCGAGGCTTTGTCGTATGTCGAAAAGCTGGTCAATGAGCTTAAGAAGAGCAACGTTACCCAGTATGACGGACCAATCAGGGACTTCAACCGATACGCCTGGTATTTGGACGCCATAGTCAGGTCGCTGTTTGGCAACAACGACGTGGATTTGCGCACTGGCCCCGGCAGCGGCGATGGCGGGACGTTCTTCAGTTCGAGAGTGCGGACTGCCAACATTCTTGACTATGCCAAGGACTTCCGAGCGAGAATAAGCAAGTGCGAACAGCCTGATTTGGAAGCCATAGAAGATTTGCCGCCGCCTGACCTTGAGTTCAACGAGCCTCCGGACACCGAGTTCGAACCAACGGAAGACCAGCTAATTCTTGAACGGCTCAACGAACTCAACAAAGGAATCAAAGATGTCCGAGACGCAGTTGAAAACATTGAGATTGATGTAAACATCAATAACAATGATTAGGGTCATGTAACATGAAACATGAATCATTTTCTTAATTCAAAAATCAAACTGCAAAATGCAAAATGACAAAGTAAAATTCAAAGATGTTTTTTAATTTTTAAATTACATTTTGATTTTTGACTTTTGCATTTTGAATTCTTAGCAGTTGTTAATGAAAAATAGAATTATCTCAAAACTCACACTAGCCCTTACCCTCGCAATCGCGGCCGGTTTTGCGTTTGCCAATTTTGCTTCTGCTGCTCCACCTCAAGTTTCCATTTCAGCGACGCCGTCTCTTCTTAAACCTGGAGATAGCACTACCATAACCTGGTCTGCCTCGGCAGGGGCAGTGCAAGTTGATATTAACTCCAGTGGCGCTTTCAGAAGAGCCAACGCCGGCGTATCAGGCAGCGCTACTGATACACCAACCACGAGCACGGCTTATACTATCTACGCCACCAATCAAGCCGGCGAAAGGTCGCAGGCATCATTTACCGTGAGGGTTGATACGTCAGGCACGCCTCAACCTTCGCCTACACCAGCGCCTGGCCTTCCGCCGATAACAGTAACCGGGTGTTACAATGAGCAAAACCTGATTCAAGGCAATCCGCCGTTGAATGAAGATCAATGCCGAAGACTTGCCGCCAGCGGAGCCAAAGTCCGCTGGGAGGTGGTTGGAACCGCTCCGACTATATTGATAAGCAAGCAGTCGTTCGAGGCTGCCCAGACTAACGCAGCAGCCTGCCGCAAGTTTAAGGATGACCTTTGGAATGCCACGGGGCGCTATTGGAAAGCGTTATGGTGGCAGGGAGCCGCTTTGGGCCTGGGAACTAAGGCGGGCTGTTATATTTACCATGGCAACGCCAACGATCCAGGCAACGCAGGAACTACCACGGAAGATCCGAGTAACCGGCCGATTACTGCCATTAACTTCGAAAGATTGATAAGAGAGAGCGAAAGCGGCATCACGAACGAACAATTCACCGCCTACACTACGGCACTGCTGGAGGACAAAAAAAATGCGGCAGGATTAAGCAAAGTCTTCGGCTGGGTGATTTATTTTATTACCAATGTCTTAAACAGCCTGATTGCTACTCTTACTACCATTGCCGGTGGAATCATGGCTGCTGTGATTAAATCGACCACCAGCTTTACTGACATGCCGGAAATCGTCAAAACCGGCTGGGTGATCATGCGTGACATCATGAATATGTTTTTTGTGCTGGCCATGATTGTGATTTCCCTGGCCACGATTTTGAATCTGGAGAGTTACAATTACAAAAAACTTCTGACCAAGCTGGTGATTATGGCGCTTTTGATTAACTTCAGCCAGGCCATCGCCGTTGCCTTGATTAATGTTTCCAACATGCTGGTTAATGTTTTTGCAATTGACGGCAGTTTGTCCACGATTTTTGCCAATCTCATAGGAATCACAGCTGACTGGTCCATGCCGACCATGGGTTGGGAGCAAGCTTTGGTTATAGGCATCAGCCAACTGGTCCTCAATGCCGTAATGCTCATCGCCTTTTTGGCTTTGGCCGCTTTATTTGTCGTCAGAATGGTCGGCTTGTATGTGCTGGTGATTTTTTCTCCGATTGCTTATGCGTTGTATATTCTTCCGGAAACGTCACAGTATGCCAAGCAGTGGTGGACGACTTTCATTAAATATTTGATTTGGGCGCCGGTGGCCATGTTCATGGTCTGGCTGACCATATTCATAACCAAACCGCAGGGTTTAGGGATCAATCAAGATGTTATAGACACAACCGCAGGTGGGGATTCTTACTTCAAATTCGTGATTCTCACCGCTTTCATGTTTGCGGCCGTGTATGTGGCCAAGCAGGCCGGCATGGTCGGCTCCGAAGCAATCCTGAGCATGGCAGACAAAGCCATGAAGGGCGTGGCAGCAGCGCCCTTTGTCGGCGCTTGGGCCGGCAGCAAAGCTTTGGCTAATCTTGGAGCGGAAAAGCTTTTAGAGAGCAGGAACATCGAAATACGCCCTCGTAAATGGATCGAAGGCTGGAAGGAGTCGCGCGAAGCCAACCGGCTGGCTCGCGAAGAGGCAGGGCTTGCCAAGGCTGAAGGCAAGAGCGTGCTTGCCAACCCAACGTCATTCTTTCAGCGCTATATGTTTGGCCGTGGAGGCATTAAAAAAGCGCTTCTCGGTCAAAATAGGCAGGGAAAGAAATTACTTGACGATGTGGCCGCTAACGAAAAGAGGGCCAACGAACTTGAACAAGAGGGCAAACTTGCAGCAGAATCAGCTTTGAATGATCCGAGGGTTAAGGCGATGCAGGCGGAATATGAACGCAAAAAAGCTTTGGGTATTACTGATAATTATCTCAAAAGCCAAGTCGAAGCCGCCCAAGAGAAAGCCAGTGCGCCATATATGGAGGAGGCCGAAAGACTAAGAGCAAAGGCAGCCAAAGATGCGGAGGAAGCCAGGCATCTGGTTCATGAACCCGATTACTTCACCCAGCGCAAGCTGCGCGAAGCCACCAACCACGAAAAAGCCAAAATCACCGGCGAAGTCTGGCAGGAAATGTTTGACCAGGCCCAAGGGGCGGTGGGAGAGAAACATATTGCCCGGTTCAAGGCTTTGTTTGAGAAGCTGGCGGACACCTACAATGAAAACGAGCTGATTACCCATTGGAAATATACCCGCGACATGAATGCCAAGGAAACCGGAGCTTGGAAAGATGTGAAAACACGGGATTTGTTAAAACAGCGTTATTTGAAAACTAAAAAAGATGTTGATGGAAAAGACATCTCCGAAGTTGATATCGAAAACGGGAATTTCAAGATGCACAAGCTAGGCGAACTCTTTCATGAAGATAAGAGCGGCATTGAAAACTTCCGCAAGCTCATTTTGGAAGAAAAGCTGGGCATGAGCGAAGCAGCCTCCATGCGCCATTTGGCAGATATTGGAGATATAGCGCAGAAGCGAGGACACGTGGGCATTTGGCGGTTATACAACACCAAAAATGGCCGCTGGCAGATGAACCCGTACGATGAATGGGATGCCGAAATGCGCGTTGAAAAAGGCAAAATGCAGGAATCTGAATATATGAGCACCAACCGCTTGTTTGGCCATGACGAATACACCGCAAGCAATGGTGCAAGAATATCCATTGCTCAGGAAAACGAGTTAGACATGGCTATGAACTTTATTGACGCGATTAATTTCCGGTTGGGCCGCGGCACCTTTGATTTAAGCAAAGCCAGAGCCTTGGCCTTTGCCCCCAATGTAAAAAGATTACGGCATAGGGCAGCTGACTTGAATGATACAGACAAAGTTGATCCAAAGGGCATAGGAAACCAGCAGATTACTGTCGGGACGAAATATAAAGATATTAATGGTGTTGAGAAAACAATTAGCCAAAACGACCTGAACAATTGGACTAGGAAAAAGCAGGTTCTCTATACCGTAAGTCAGCTGGAAAGAATTGGTTTGTCTCAGTTTAAGGGAGAGGAGCGAAAGGCTCACGAGGCTGCGTTGAAAGAACTACTTGAGAAAAATAGGATCGAGGAACGTTATCGCACGAAGATGAGGGAATCCGGAATGACCGAGTTTAAAAGTGAGTTTGAACCTGCGGGAGCTGAATCTGTGAAAATTTAAAATTAATTTAAACCATGGCAGAATTAGACCACAATTTAATCCAAAAACTGTTCCGGATGGGCGAGCGATTCCAGGCTGATTTGGAGCGGCCGGTGCCCGTACTTACCAACCTAAGCCAGCTTTCCGAGCAGGCTACCGTTGTTCAATTTGAAAACCTGGTCAAAGAAATTATCACAAGGGACGACGGCGAAACAGCGCTTTTGGGAGTCACAATACTGACTCATTTGCTCAAAGAGCATCCACAGTTGAAAATAGACTATCCGCAAGTTTATGCGCGCTACGAAAAGTTAATTGGGCTCTTGAAATTCATTAACCTTTCAGCCCAGGCCGGCCTGCCTGAAATCAAACAGATAATTGCCGATCGTTTATTGGACGCCATAGAGGCGGGCATTAAGGTAACCGCCAAGCTGGACTTTGTCCTGGATGTTTATGATGACTTTCTGTTGGAGGGCACTATAGCTTATGAGCTGGGCAAGGCCATGCTTGTTTGCGGCAGTCGCCTTGGCCAACAGCCCCTCGTGCTTAGCAAAACGAAAAGACAAGTGCCTCCAACGCTGGGCAACTGGCTTATAGATTACCGAAGCGCTGTGGCGGCGGACAAAGGCGGAAGCTACGAACAGATTACTTATATGAATCAGAGCGAGAACGCGAGGAAACTTCTGCCTGCGGATAAGAATTTATTGAAAAAGGTTTTGAAGCTTTATGACTGGCTGAGATTCGGAACTCCGATTGAAGAGGTGGTTGAAGCAGTTCCAGCTCCAAAGGTGGTAGCTTTGGTTAAAGCTCCGTCAAGTGATCAAACTCCTCCCCTTGGAACAAGGGGAGGTCGGGAGGGGTTAGGGGCTAAGTTCTCAAATCTAACTCCCCCTCCCCAGCCCCCGGCGGCCAGTGAGGTAGGGAAATTCTCTTATTCTAAGAGGGGGTTGCCCAACGCCACTCCCCCAAAGCCGCCTGTTGTACCTTCTGGAACCTTTCAAAAACCTCTGACTATTGAGGAGCTAAAGAAAGAGGTTATTGCGCAGAGAACTCCACCACCCTCATCTGGCCTGCGGCCGTCTTCTCCCGTCAAGGGAGAAGATATATTGAGTGAGATCAAGCGAGAGGTCGCGACCAAGGAATTGGATATTTTGACGCCAAGCGTTAGGACTTCCCCCCTTGGAACAAGGGGGGATCAAGGGGGGTTAGAGGCCAAGCCCTCAAATCTAACTCCCCCTCCCCCCTCTTATTCTAAGAGGGGGGAGCTGCGGCCTAATGCTCTGCCGCAAATCAAATTCATCGACGACCTCAAGCGAATAGACGTTAATTACCTCCGCCGCGGAGACCCGAAGTCACAAACCTCAAATCTCAAATCGGCAATTTACAATCTGGCCGCGACAAACCGCATGTATGTCCACCAGATAGTAGTTGTTTTTCAGCAAAGCCCCTTGTTTAAGGCTTACTTAGCGCACGGAAGCTCCAAGGTTGCCGGCCAGCAGGTAAAAGGAGACCTGACGCAGGCCGAGTTTGAGGCGGTGGCGGATCTGAAGCGCGAGCTTGAGCGCATGTGAGTTTGTAGTGCGTAGTGAGTAAATTGATGAAATGGCCATTTTGGCCATTTTTGGTAGTTTATGGTATAATAGTCTAGCTAAATCCGAAATCCGAATACCGAAATCCGAAACAAATTATCTTGCAGTTTAGTGTTTTACGGTAACGAAGCCCGTATCGTGAGGAGTTAAGAGTTAAACGTCTTAATGCCAGAACAAAAAGACAAAAAGCCAATCAAAAGTTTTCGAGATCTTGAGGTTTTTCAAAATACGTATGCTGCAATGCTGCGCCTGATGAAAGAAGTCTTGCCTTTAATACCAGCGTCAGAGAAATATGACTTAGTAGACCAGTTAAGGCGTTCCTGTAAAGCTGCTCCCCGATTGATTGCAGAAGGTTATGCCAAAAGGCATCAGAAGTTTGGCTTTCAGAAATATCTTGACGATGCCATGACTGAGTGCAACGAAACCATAGTCAGCTTAGAACAGGCCCGTGATATTTACGGAATTAACCCAAAGGTGATAAACGAGCTAGTTGATATTTACGACAAATCTGGACGACAAATATATAACCTAAGCACTGCTTGGACTAACTTTAAAGACCCTAAACGTAACCAGGAATCGTCTAAAGGTAAACGGTAACGAAACCGGTATCGTCAAGGGTCAGACGTCTAACGTAACCCCTAAACGATACGGGCATCGTAACCTTTTAACCCTAAACTAAAAGAATCTCGTGCTTCGATATTCGAATTTATAAACTAAGCTTAAACCATGCAATTCGCTATTCCCCAATTCACTGATGTCGAAGATAAGCTTATAGGTCCGCTGACCCTAAAGCAGTTTTTGACTCTGCTGGCGACAGGAGGACTGGCTTTGTTTTTCTGGAGTTTGTTCGGGCTCAGCATCATTTTCTTCTTCTTCGCCGGGCCAATTGTTTTGCTGGGTGTGGTGGTGACATTTGCCAAATTCAACGGCCGGCCGTTTTTTGCCTATGTTTTTCCGTTCTTCAACTTTACGACTTCGCCCAAGGTTATGATTTACAAACGGGAAGGAGTGCCTGTGACTTTTTCCAAGAAGGTAGTTTCTGCCGCCCCGATTTCATCGGGGCGAGCCTCGCCCAGCGAAGCTGGGCGGGAGAACAGGCTTAGAAAATTGGCATACGTATTGGACCAGAAAACGTCTGAGGAGGAAAAGCTAATTGAGGAAATAAAGTAAGAATTGACCTAATTAACCTAATTGACCTAATTTTTAAACAATGTCTAATGACCCAAGCTCCAATGACAAAAAATATGACCTTGAGGAAAGGACAGCTAAGTTTGGGGAAGACATTGTGAAATACTGCAACGATTTGCCAAGAAATGATATTACTAGGCCTTTGATAAACCAGCTGGTTAAGTGCGGAACTGCTGTCGGCGCCAACTACTGTGAAGCTGATGACGCAGAAAGCAAAGCAGATTTCAAGCATAAAATTGGCCTTTGCAAGAAAGAATCCCGCGAATGCAACCACTTTCTAAGAATGTTTTTAGTCGCTGTGCCTGAAATGAAAGAGCGAACCCAAAAACTCTGGACTGAAGCAAAAGAATTAAACCTGATCTTCAACAGCATTTATAAGAAACTTAAATAATTGGGACATTGGTGCTTGTGTATTTTTTAGGTCAATTAGAAATTAGAATAATTAGAAATTCTCAATGAAATCCGAAATGCAGTCGTCACAATTAGCTAATCGCAAATCGAGCATCTCGACCCAGTCGATTTTGGACATTGCCGAGATTAAAGAAGGCACTGTTGTTCTTAAGGATGGGTCGCTTAGGGCCGTGATTGCGGTGTCATCAACCAATTTTTCTTTGAAAAGCGCAGATGAGCAGGGCGGGATTATCAGCGCATATCAGAGTTTTTTGAATGGCTTAAGTTTTCCGATTCAAATTTTGATGCAATCCAGAAAACTGGACATCCATTCTTATCTGGATAAATTGCGTTCCGTGGCCCAGGAGCAAACCAATGAACTCCTGCGCATGCAGACCCAGGAATACATCGAATACGTTTCCAAGCTGATTGAATTTGCTTCTATCATGAATAAGACTTTTTACATAGTTGTGCCCTACTTCACCGGAACCGCGGTCAAACAGGGCTTCATGTCCAAGTTCGGCAAGATACTCAATCCCGTAAGCGGCATTTCCTCCAAAAAAATGGAATTCGAAAAAAATCGCGAACTGCTCAATCAGCGCGCCAACCAGATTTCGGGGAGCTTGGGGGGCATTGGCCTGCGAAGCATTATTCTTTCCACCGAGGAATTAATTGAATTGTTCTACAACAGCTACAATCTTTCCAGCTCTCAGCAGATAAAAATTAAGGACGTGGAAGAGCTGGACATGCCAACAGCAGAGTAATTTTAAATTTGAAATTATAAATTATAAATAAAATATTTTAATAATTTAAATTATATTTAAAACTGAAAATTTATAATTTAAAATTTTCCAATGAAACTCCCCAAGCTCCCAAAAATTCCCGGACTCCAAACCCAACCGTCTCCAAAGGTTGAACTGGAAAAGAAAATTCTCGAGGCCGAGAAAGAATACAAGTCCGGGCTTACCAGCCTCCGCGACTTAATCGCGCCTTCAGCTTTTGTAATCAATTCCAGCTACGCCGAAGTTTCGGGCAAACTGGCGCGAAGTTTTTTCGTCGTCTCCTACCCGCGGTTTATTTCCGTTAACTGGCTCTCTCCCGTGATTAGCCTGGACACCCAAATGGACATGGCGATGTTCATTTACCCCATTGATACCGAAGAAGTTATGAAGAAACTCCGCAATAAAGTCGGCCAGCTCCAGTCGACCATGGCCATGAATCAGGAAAGAGGCCAGGTCCGCGACCCGATGCTCGAAACGGCTTACCAGGACGTCGAGGCGCTGCGCGACCGGCTTCAGCAGGGTACAGAACGCTACTTCCGCTATTCGATTTATTTTACGGTTTACGCCGACACCCTTAAGGAACTCAATGAAATTTCTTCGACTCTTGAATCGTTGCTGGGATCCAAGCTAATCATTACCAAGCCGGCGGTGCTTCAAATGGAGCAGGGATTCAATTCGACCTTGCCCCTTGGCAATGACGAACTGGCCATTGCGACCAACATGAACACCGAGCCCTTAAGCACGACATTCCCCTTTGTTTCCTCCGAGCTTACGAGCAACGACGGAATTCTGTATGGCATTAACCGGCATAATAATAGCTTGATTTTGTTTGACCGGTTTCAGATGGAAAACGCCAATTCCGTCGTCTTTGCCAAATCAGGAGCCGGCAAAAGCTACGCGGTCAAGCTCGAGATTCTCCGGTCGCTGATGCTTGGTTCTGAGGTGATTGTGATTGATCCTGAAAATGAATATAAACACCTGTCCGAAGCGGTAGGCGGCAGCTACCTGACTATTTCCCTGAACTCGGCCTCGCGCGTCAATCCGTTTGATTTGCCGCCGGGCATTGAGGACGAAAGCAATGAGGATATTCTCCGCTCGGCTGTGGTCAATCTTTTGGGCCTGATGAACCTCATGCTCGGCAAACTTAATCCTACGGAAGAAGCGATTATGGACCGGGCAATTTGGGAGACATACGCCAAAAAAGACATTACTCCGGCCAGCTCGTTCGTCAATGCCGAGCCGCCTTTGATGCAGGACTTGGTGGAAATTTTGGGCGGCATGGTCGGCGGCGAGAGCTTGGCGCAAAGGCTGACTAAATATACCGAAGGGACTTTCAGCGGGATTTTCAACCAGCCAACCAACATCAACATGGACAATCAGCTGGTCGTGTTTTCGGTCCGCGATTTGGAAGATACGCTGCGGCCGATTGCCATTTACGTTGTCCTCAATTACATCTGGAACATTGTCAGGTCTCATTTAAAAAGAAGGATACTCGTGATAGACGAAGCTTGGTGGATGATGCAGCATGATGATTCCGCCAGGTTCCTGTTCGGGATTGCAAAGCGGGCGCGAAAATATTATTTGGGCGTAACGACCATCACGCAGGATGTTTCGGATTTTTTGCAGTCGCCTTACGGCAAGCCCATCGTCACCAATTCTTCGATTCAGCTTTTGTTGAAGCAGTCGCCGGCAGCAATTGATTTGATAGCGGAAACTTTTTTCCTGACCGAAGGGGAGAAATATCTGCTTTTGGAATCCGATATCGGCGAGGGGATTTTCTTTGCCGGACTCAAGCACGTCGCGATCAAAATCATTGCCTCCTACATGGAAGACCAGATTATCACCACTGACCCCAAGCGCGCCTTGGAAATCGAAGAAGCCAAGAAAGAATTGCAGGCAGAATCCCAGCAAGCAAGCTAATTCAAAATACAAAAGTCAAAATGCAAAATGACAAAGCAAAATTTAAAATTATTCTCTTTGCATTTTTAATTACATTTTGATTTTTGAGCTTTGATTTTTGAATTTAAATCCATGCCTGAAACAAGCGACGTCGAAGCGCAGTTGGCCGAGCAGCGGGCCGCCCAATTGGCCGCAATGAATGCCAGAGACCAAGAAAGAGAAAGACGAAAGCAGGAAGCGAGAGAAAAACGGCTGGCGATTGAAGGCTATGCCAAAAAAGCTGCTGGGCGCGCCATTAGAAGATACGGCAAACAGGTTATCGGGAAAGCGGCCGCCCGCTATGGCATTGGTGCGGTTTTAGCCGCTACAGCTCCAGCCTGGGGAACAATATTATTGATATTTGGAATCGGAGCATTTTTGATTATAGTGCTTACCGCGACTTGCAATAGCACTACAGGATGGCTTGCAAACTGGGGGGCAAAAATCGTGACCTTTGGACAAGTGGACATCTGCGGGCCTTTAGAGATAGCAAGCCGAAGCGGCGGGGCCGGCGGAGGAGCAAGCTATCCTTTGGACATAGTGGTAACCTCAGCTTACCGGCCGGGGGCAAAAACCATACGCGGGGGGCCTTCAGCCCATGGCCGGGCCGAGGCAATTGACATAGCGCTTAGAAACCCCATAGTTCCTCTGCGTGGAAGTGATCCGCGCATCACTCAGTTGGTGTCGATAGCTCAAGCTGCAGGATTTACCCCGGCTAAGGGCAATACTTTGAATGAGTATGCTGAGCCCGAATGCGACCCTAATGCCTCTTCCTGCGGTGGCCACGTCCACGTCGAGTTCAATACTTACACCAAAGATGGCAAAACCTATACTTACTGCGACGATACCGAGGTCAAAGTTACGCCGACGGATTTAATTGCCATACCATCCGATATAAAGGTGGAAGGAGCAAGCCATCCGCAAGTGCGTCCATGCATGCTTGGTCCAATTACAGCAATATTTAACGCCGCAAAATAAAATCTATGAATAAAAAAATTATCATCCTTTTAGCTTTGATTATCCTGCTTTCTTTCGGCATGGGGGCGATTTTGCTGCTGAACAAGAAGCAGGATCAGCCTTCCAGCGCTGAACCGGCTGAGACTTCGATTAAGAAGCTGGTGGATGAAGTCGTAGTCTCTCCTATAAAATCTTTTGATGGCTCTGCGATCTGGTATTTCAATGCCAGCGGGCGCCTATTCCGAATAAGCGTCGATGGTTCAGGGTTGACTGAATATCCACTGCCGCCGCTGCCGAAAGGAAGCTTGCTCCAAGCGCTCTGGCCGGAAAAAGGCGGCAACTTTATTGTCACGACCTCTGCAAGTTCCGGAGGAACCAAATATTTTTATGATGACCAAGAAAAGAAATACGTTGAACTTCCCGGCAACATTCAAAGTCTGGACTGGATGCCCGACGGGGAGCGGATTGCCTATGTTTGGAAGGCGGGCGATAACTCCCAGCAGTTGAAGATGGCCAGCGCGGACAGCAGCGGATTTAAAACCCTTGCGGATTTGTTTTGGCCCGATTACGTCGTGAAGGTTTCCCCGAAGGGAGACGAAGCCCTTCTTTACCGCTCTGAAGCCTCTGAAACCAATAGAATTTATAGGGTTGATTTTAGAAGGGGGTCCTTTGAGCCGGTTATTGAAAGCGGCAGAAATTCTGGAATGCTTTGGCTGCCTGGCGGCGAAAAGTTTATTTTTGCCCAAGCTTTCGGAAGCGGCCAGCGCCTTTTAATGTATAATTTTTCCAATCGCCAAATCACTGACCTCAACCTGGCCGCGAGCATCGATAAAATTGGCCTGGGTGACGGCGGCAAGACGCTTTATGCGGCAGTGGCAAAAAAAGGCAGCAACGGGGATGAGTTCGTAAAGCTAGAGCTTACGAGCTTGAAGCAAGAAACGCACTACCTGCCTGCAGAAGATATAAAAGCCAAAAATCTTTTGGAAGCAAACGGTAAATTGTATTTTGTCAACCTTATAGACAGCAAATTTTATTACATAGCAAAGTAGTAACCGTTGATCGACTTATAATATGCGATAGCATAATTTAAAACCTATGAGCAAAAAACCTGAAATAACTAAATATATACTGGCGGGATTGGCTGTGGCTGGAGTTATTGCCGTGGCTGTGGTTGCTCCGAATTTGTTTGCGGCCTTTGGAAAATCAAGCTACAAAAGTTATCGCGGTAAGCGTTTTAGCAACGAACAGCTAGCGAAAGCACTCAGGCGCATGAAAAGAAGGAAACTGGTGGGTATAATCAGAGAAGGGGATAAAGACGTAATAGTAATGACAGAGGGCGGCAAACAGAAGTTGCTTAAGTATAAGCTCGATGATATGAAAATAAAAAGACCGCCAAAATGGGATCGTAAGTTCAGGCTGGTTATATTTGACATCCCGGAAAAACATAAGGTTGCCCGCAATGCCTTTGTGTTCAAGATGCGCGAGATGGGTTTTATAAAACTTCAGAAAAGCGTCTGGGTTTGCCCTTATGACTGTGAAGACGAAATAGAGTACTTGAAAGAAATCTACGAAATCCGGCCGTTTGTAAAACTGGTGCTTGCCGAAAAAATCGATTCAGAGGATAGTCTTCGCAAAATGTTCTCGCTATAACTTCAGAACTTATAATATGCGATAGCATAATTTAAAACCTGAAATCTCAAAGGACTACTCCAGGTGCACTTTTTCTTGTTCGCTTACTTTTTGTTTCAGCGCTGGATATTGGGCAAGAGTGGGGTCACTGTCCAAAAGTTTGAACGCGTATTCCCTTGATTTTTCGACCAAATCAAGATTGGTGAGAGTGGCGATGCGGAAGCGGTATCCGCTTTGGGCAGTGCCGTAAAGATCCCCCGCACCCCGGATTTGCAGGTCTTTTTCAGCCAGTTCAAAGCCGTCATTGCTTTCAACGACCGCCTTCAGCCGCGGATTTTCCGCATCTTCCGAAAACAGGAAGCAATATGATTTATGCTCCGCTCTGCCTACCCGCCCGCGGAACTGGTGCAGCTGGGCAAGCCCGAATCTTTCCGCTCCCTCTATCATCATGACCGTGGCATTGGGCACATCCACGCCGACCTCCACGACTGAACTGGAAACCAAGATGTTGGTTTCGTTATTCTGGAAAGCCTGCATGACTTTTTCTTTTTCCGATGCCTTGAGTTTGCCATGCAGCAGCCCCACTTTTAATTCCGGAAAAATTTCTCTGCTCAATTTTTCATATTCAACGGTTGCAGATTTTACGCCGAGCTTGTCCGATTCGGAAACGAGCGGGCAGATAACAAAGGCTTGCCTTCCCGCCTGGATTTGTTTTTTTATAAAATCATAAGCCTTGGGCCGGTTTTCTTCTGTTGCGATCTTGGTCCAGATCTTTTGCCGGCCGGAGGGCAACTCCTTAAGCATGGAAATGTCCAAATCGCCATATAAGGTCAGGGCCAAGGTGCGGGGGATTGGAGTGGCGCTCATGGTCAAAAGGTGAGTGTTGTTCAAATTCTTTAGAATGGATCGCTGCTCAACGCCGAACCGGTGCTGTTCGTCGATTACTACCAATGCCAAATTTTGGAATTTAACCCTGTTTTGAAGCAAAGCGTGCGTTCCGAAGGTCACCCTTGCCGGTTCCGATTTATGGCTTGAGGTCCGCAGAGCCGTGGTGATTCCGTCGCTTTCAAAAAATTTGCGCAAGTTGGCGTAGTGCTGAGAAGCGAGAATCTCTGTTGGAGCAAGCATCACCGCCTGCAATCCATGTTTGGCCGCAAGCCACATAGCCAGGGCCGCGACAATGGTTTTGCCGCTTCCCACATCTCCTTCCAGGAGACGGTTTGCCGGAAACGGCTTGGCAAAGTCTGCGGTGATTTCAGCCAGGGCTTTTTGTTGGGACTCAGTAAGCCGGAAGGGAAGCGTTTGGATTTTGTCGGAAAGAAGTTGAATGTTGCGGATTTGGGCGCTGGATCGCAGCTGGCGCTGTTTTTTGCTCTGCAGGACTTTTGTCTGCATTACAAATATTTCGTCAAAAGCCAGCCGCTTTTGGGCCTGTTTCAGGGATGAATAATCGCTGGGAAAATGAAAATTTTGGACCGCGGCATTTTCTTCCAAAAGCCGTTCGGACTCCAGTATATGCTTGGGTATATACTCGGATATGTAAGTTTTATCCAGGTAAGTCTTAATGATGGTTCTTAATTGTTTTTGAGTGATTTGAGAAGTTAAGGAATAAATTGGCACCAGGCGGGCGGTATGGACTTGTTCGGACTTCTCCTGTTCGTAAATCGGATTTTGCAGAATGAGCTTGTTTTTTTCAATCACGGCTTTTCCGGAAAAAAGAAATATCTCGTGAGCTTTGATAACTTTACTTAAAAAAGGCTGGTTAAACCACATGCAGATGATGCTGCCGGTATCATCTTCCACCAAAGCCTGCGTTAAGGCCAGCTTTCTTATTTTGGTTCGGAAAGACTTGATTTCCAAAACTTTCGCCTTGATGCTGAAAAATTCTCCAGGTTTAAGGTCTTTGATTGGAGTGATTTTCGACAAGTCCTGGTGTGCGCGGGGAAAATAAAAAAGCAGGTCGCCCAAGGAATGAATCTCGAGCTTTTTGAGGATCTTGGCTCGAGCAGGCCCCACCAGGTAAAGGTTTTCAACTGGAGTTTTGAAATCGAACATGAATTGATTATAACTCCGACGCTCGATTTAGACGAGGTCGGAGTTCCGATCCCGACGCCGACTCTTGGGTCGGGACGTCGGCGCCGAAGCGTCGGAACAAAAAACAGCAATTGCTTGCCGCCTTGTATTATCTGGTGCCCCCGCAAGGAGTCGAACCTTGATTACAAGCTCCGCAAGCTTGCGTCCTGTCCGCTCCGACGTCCCGCTTTTGGCGGGAGTCGGAGCCCCGACCTTTGGCGAAGCCGAAGCGTCGGGGTTGAACGACAAGGGGTTCTTGCTAAAATTTTGCTTTTCGAGCCGCCATCTTTAATGATTTTGCGGATATAATCTTTTCTTTTCAGCCTTTTAAGCTTGCGTTCTATTCTCCTGGCTTCTTCTATTGTGGGATATTTTTGCGATAATGCGACTCGCGGATTTTTCATTCGATTTGTCGTGGCGACCCAACCCGTTAGATGTCTTTTATATCTAGCGTCAATATTTTCACAACTGCCAATATAGTATTTATTTAAATCATCCTCAAGTATATAAACGAATCCAGGCATATTCATGATATCCGCTCCGACGTCCCGCTTCTGGCGGGAGTCGGAGCCCCGACCTTTGGCGAAGCCGAAGCGTCGGGGTTGAACGACAAGGGGTTCTTGCTAAAATTTTGCTTTTCGAGCCAGGACATCGGTCAGGGATTCTTCCTTATCAAGGTCTTCCGGAAGATATCTTTTGAGGTACAGTTTGACCGCCACCGGATCCTGGTTGCCTAGTTCTATGCTGACCTGGTTGTTAAGGTAGCCGGTCGTTTCCAAGTTCAGTGTTTTGGTTGCTTGGGGATTGTATATTATCCAAAATTTTCTGATGTTCTTGTAAGGTATCAGGTTATTGTTGATTGCCACCCCCATGCCGCTAATGCTGTAGGTCTGGTTCTTTGGCTTCTGCACGGCAAAGAAATAGGTGATAAGTATTCCCACCGCGAAGCTGATAATCGAAATCAGGCTGCGGCTGTATACGGCGTAAGCCATGAGCGCCACCGAAATTGTTCCGAAGGCCAAAAACCACTGCATGCTTTTCTTGTGTTCTTTAAATTCCGGCGCCTGCCACGCGATTTCCAGGGTAATTTGGTTTTTCATGAATTTTATTTACTGGCGGTGGGGGAGAGATTCGAACTCTCGGTCGGCGTTAACCGACTCCGGTTTTCAAGACCGGTGCACTAAACCGCTATGCGACCCCACCGGTTTTTTTCGTCATCAGATGCCTAATTCTAACATTTTTTAGCGCGACAGAAAAGAGCCCGGGATTCGGGCTCTTATTCTGCATATGAAGTTAACTTTCATTTTAATTATGGTTGAACCATAATTACAAGAGTTAAATAACTTACTGGGGTTCTGTGCCGGTGGAATCTTCCATCGTTTCAGCTTTGACTTTTAATTCGGCGGTAATAGTTGAGGCAAAAGTTTTATTCTCGACTGCTTGGCCCTCTATCTCAGCCACTTGCCCGATTTTCAGGTCCTTGAAGGTAGTATTAACGAACTTGGTGTCTTTGGAAATCGTGAATTTGGAGCTGCCGATGCTGATGCTGGTTTCGGTAAGCGCCGTGATTTTGCCGTAGGCTTTAACTTCGCTTTCCGGTTTTTCTTCGACTTTAATCGGGTCAGCTTCAACTTTCAGCCCCGCCCGTTCAATGTTGTCGATTGCTTCCTCCTGGGAGATTTTGTTATTTTCCAGGGCTTTTTCCAGTTCGACTTTGACTTTGCCTTCGCTCTGGATAGCCGCCGTTTTAAGCAGGGCGGATTGCTGGACCAGAGTGGTAAGAATTGCGACTTTTGGCTGGGTTGATTTGACCTTGGCGGAAGCACTCACCGCCGCCGCGGTTGTCTGCTGAAGGCCCTGGACAGTATCGGCGACGATTTCCTGCGTCTCAGTTTCGCCCAGTCTGCCTTTATTTTGTTCCAAAATCTGCTCGAGTTCCTGCAGCCGTTCGCCGGCAAACTTTACCTGAAGCCTGGCTTGATCTTCGTCGTTAGCCAGTTTCAACCGGATGTTTTCCACCACTTTTTTAAATTGGTATGCCGGCTCCCCGGGGACGCTGTCTAAGGCTGTGACCGCAGCGCCTAGGGCCAGACTAGAAACAATCAGGGTGCTGCCGACAACGCCGCCTCCGATTTTCAAAATTTTTGGCAAGATAGCGCCAAGCGCCATAACCCAGCTGACTTGAGGGACTGCGGCTTCTGCCGGCACAGCAATTCTGCTGAGAATTTGGTTTTTTACCCGAACGAAATCAGCATTTAAAACAGCTTTTTTTGGAACGTCAAAAAGCATTCGTTCTAATGCTTCAGAAGTTATTCGGCTGGTTTTGGCTGGCTTCTTCATTAATAATTCGTTCGCTTACTTTTCTGATTAATTAGCTTCTTTAAGTTTGCTATGGCGCGGTGTTGTATGACTCTTATGCTGCCTTCCGTCTTGTTCATGATATGAGCGATTTCAGAATTTGCAAGCTCCTCAAAGAATTTATAGCGGACGACTGCGGCTTGATCGGAGGGCAGTTGTTCTATCAAATGAGCCGGTAGTAGTCGACAATGTTGTTTTTGGCTACCTGATAAAACCAGCTTGAGAGCGCTTTGTAGGAGTTAATTTGGCTAATCTTGTTCCAGGCTTTGACAAAGGTCTCTGATAAAATATCTTCTGCTACTTCCTTATGGCCAACTCGAAAAAAAATGAACTTGTATATTCTGCCCGAGTATTCATCGTAGATAAGGCCAAAAGCTTCATGGTCGCCGCTTTGAGCCTCTGAAAGCAGTTTGTTAAGCTCCTCATCGGTCATAGATTAAGACGCATTATTGAGATAATTTGTTACAGTGTCAAGAACAAAAAAACCGCCAATTTTGGCGGAGACGACAGGATTCGAACCTGTGCGGCGCTTTTTAGACGCCCGTGGATTAGCAATCCACTGCCTTAAGCCACTCGGCCACGTCTCCTGAGCATGGTTAATTGTATCCAAAAAGTCCTTGAAGGTCAAAGCAGGGCGCTTTGGAAATTAGCCATGAGCCAGGGTCATGGCCCAGACTTCAGAAGCGCCGCTTTGCTTCAACAGTTTGGCGATTTCGTTTAGGGTTGAGCCAGTGGTCACCACGTCGTCCACCAAAAGGTATCTACCTGAGATTTGAGATGGGTTAGTGATGCTGAAAGCCCCTTGAATGTTTTGTCGGCGCTGTTCTTTTTTTAATTCTATCTGCGGCTTGGTAAATCTATCTCTCTTCACCAGCTCTGTCTGGATTTCAACATTCAACATCCGCGATAGCGGCTTCGAAAGCAGAAGCGACTGGTTGAACCCGCGCCAGTTAAGCCTGCGGCTGTGCAGAGGAACTGGAATAATTTTGAATTCAGCGAAGTATCCGGACAAGCCCAGATTTTTCATTTCTTGTATCAGTAATGCCGACAAGCGCTCGGCGAGAGTTTCGGCAAAGCTATATTTGAAAGCGGCGATAATTTCCCGGATTTTTTGATCCGAGTAGGGAAGCGCCGAGATGATGCCATCCAAGGTATTTCTAGATACACATCTAGGATGCGTTTTGCCGAACGGAGCTGGCTTTTGACAGTTTATACAAAGCTGTTCATTTAGTTTTGGGATTTTGCTTAAGCAGTCCCGGCAGAGGTAACTCTGTCCGTCCTTGCCGCAGTTGAGGCAATAAACAGGAAACACTAGGTCAGTTATTTCTCGGCCTAGTGCTTTGACGAAACTATTAACTTTTGACAATTGACTATTGACTGGCAACTCTGGGACGTTATACCTTAGCCATATCCAACTGCTTAATCTGGATTTGCCCGTTTTCCATGAAGATTTTAATTTCGGATGACTCTTTGATTTCTCCGTTGATTAGCTTTTCGGCCAGGCGGTCTTCCACCAGCTCTTGTATGTTGCGCCGGATTAGCCTGGCCCCCTGCGCGGCATCGTAGCTCTTGTCCGCAATAAATTTAACCAAATCCTTGTCATAGGTGATGCGGATGTTCTGCTGTTTGGCCATATGCTCGGACAGCTCCAAAAGCTGCAGGGAAGCTATCTTTTTTATTTCTTCCATGCCCAGCGGCCGAAACACCAGGATTTTGTCAATCCGGTTCAAAAGCTCGGGCCGCATGGCCTGCTTCAAAGTATCCAAGACCTTTTCTTTAGTTTGGTTATATTCGGTGTCTGCATGTTTCCGGTGGTCACTGTCGACTCCACCCAGACTGAAGCCCAAAAGCCCGGCTTGGTGAGTTAGGTCAGCGGCCCCAATGTTGGAAGTCATTATGATGATGGTGTTTCGGAAATTGACTCTCTTTCCCGCGGCGTCGGTCAGCTCTCCTTCCTCCAGAATTTGGAGGAGGATGTTGAAAACGTCAGGATGAGCTTTTTCTATTTCGTCGAACAAGATTACGGCATAGGGCTTTTTGCGGATTTCCTCAGTCAGGCGGCCGCCTTCCTCGTAGCCGACGTATCCGGCCGGGGCGCCGATCAGCCGGGCGACGTTATGCCGCTCCATAAACTCCGACATGTCGACCCGGATCAAAGCGGTTCGGTCTTCAAATACCTCGCTGGCCAAAACCTTGGCGGTCTCGGTTTTTCCCACCCCGGTCGGGCCCAAGAAAAGAAACGAGGCAATCGGCCTTTTGGGGGAGGAAATACCCGCCCGCGAGCGCCGGATGGCCGAGGCAATGATTTTAGCCGCCTCTTCCTGTCCGACAATCTTTGACTGCAGGGTTTTTTCCAAACCCGAAAGCTTCTTGGCCTCGCTCTTCACTATTTTATTTAAAGGAATTTTGGTGACGGATGAGACCGTGCGGGCGATGTCTTCGGCGGTAATCTCAAAAGCCGTACCCGGTTTCTTGACCATGGTTTTTTGATACTCAGCCTTTTGCTTCTTCAATTTATCTTCCTGGGATTTGAGATGGAGCGCCGTGGTAAAATCCTGAAGCATGACCGCCTTGGTCTTTTCTTCCTCAAGTTTGCGCAGTTCAGCTTCTATCTTTTTTATTACCCGGATGTTGCGGCTTTTGGCATTGATTGTTTTGATGTATGCGGCTGTTTCATCGATTAAATCCAAGGCTTTGTCAGGCAGGAATCGGTCGTTGATGTAGCGCTCGGACAATTCGGCCGCAGACTTTATGGCTTCATCGGTTATGATGACGCCGTGGTGTTTTTCGTAATTCGGCCGCAGTCCCTCAAGAATTTTGAGGGATTCCTCGACTGACGGTTCTTCCACGAGAATCGGCTGGAAGCGGCGCTCCAGGGCGGCATCATGCTCAATATGTTTTTTATACTCCGCCAGGGTCGTGGCGCCGATTACCCGGATTTCCCCGCGGGCCAAGGCGGGCTTCAAAATGTTTGCCGCGTCCAGCGACCCGGTGGTAGCGCCCGCTCCGACTATGGTGTGCAGCTCGTCGATAAACAGCATGATGCGCGCATTATCCTTGACTTCATCAATAACCTGCTTGAGCCTTTGCTCGAATTCTCCGCGAAACATCGAACCCGCCACAATCAGAGCCATATCCAAGGTCAGGATTTTTTTGTCCAGCAGCGAGTCAGGCACTTCGTGTTTGGCAATGGCCAAAGCCAAGCCTTCAACAATCGCAGTCTTGCCCACTCCGGGCTCGCCAATCAGCACCGGATTATTTTTGGTCCGGCGGTTCAGTATGCTTATGACCCGTTCAATTTCCTGCTTCCGGCCGATCAAGGGGTCAATTTTCCCGCCTCGCGCTTTTTTCGAAAGGTCAGAAGTGAAGTAATCAAGGGCCGGAGTTTTGGCCGGCTTTTCCTCGGTTATGGGCGGCTCCTCCACGTTCAAAAGGTCGGGAAACCGCGAGACGTTTTCGAAGATCGAAATCAGATTTTTCCGCAGTTCGTTGACTGAAATTTTGAGGTTCAGCAGGATTGACCGCGCCTCATCGTTTTCCATCTCAGTGATGCCGAAGAGAAAATGCTCGGTGCCGATGAATTGGTACTGGTAGCGGGTGGCGACAATGGCCGCTTTTTCGATTACCTCCCGGAGGTTATTGGATAATTTCGGCTGGGCGTCGGAAGAAATCAGGTGCGGCTGATTCATGCGGATTATCTCGGTTTTCACCATCTCGGGCGTTATCTTGTTTTTCAGCAGAATTTCCGAGGCAAACGAAGAGATTTCCTGGACGATTCCATAGAGGAGGTGTTCGGTGCCGATGTGGTCATGCCTCAGCTCTTCCGAAAGCTTCTGTGAAGTAATCAGCGCGCTTTTGGCTCGGGAAGAGAGGCGTTCTAGAATGTAAGAGAAATGATTCATGCGTCGTAATTGGTCGACACTTCGCGTTTTGCTTCGCAAAAGCGCTCCGGTCGACTTATTACTCCTTTTCGCAAAAAGTCGTGCTCGCTGCGCTGCGCACCTACTTTTTGCGACTAATTAAAACATAATCTACTATTAGTATACCAACCATGTCAAACGGGTCAATCCCGACGTTGCACAAAATGCAAGATCGGAACTCCGACCGAAGCGTCGGAGTTGAGAATGTGTATAACAGAGCGCTTAAGCTGCTTAAGCGGCGCCAGCACTCGTCTTTTGAATTGCAGCGCAAGCTTGAGGCTAGGGGTTACAGTAAAAGCTCGGTAGTGGCGGTTTTGGTCTTGCTTAGGGAGCAGGATTACCTCAATGATGAGCGTTTTGCCGAAATTTTTTTGGATAATTTGATAAAATACAAGACTTTTGGGTTCTATGGGCTTAAGGGCAAATTACTGCAGCGGGGAATAGACAAAGGAATCATTGATGACTTGTTGTCTAGTTTTGGTTTCGAGGATGAAAAACGGATTGCTTTGAAGATACTCGAAAAAAAGCGGGAAAGAGATCCGGTCAAGCTGGCGAGGAGCCTGTCTGCCAAGGGATTCAGGAGTCAGGTGATTAAGGACGTTTTAAATTTCTAATTCTGAATTTTGAATTTCGATTCAAATTCGAATTTCATAAATTAGAATATTCATTCAAAATTTTTAAATAAAAATTAAAAATTTAGCTTACATCTGTCTAAGCTTAGTTATCCTGTCTTGGATCGGCGGGTGAGTTTGAAACATTCTGGCAAACCAGCCAATTTTGTCGCGACCCTTATGGTCCTTCAAAGGATTGACAATATACAAATGGGCCGTGGCTTTATTGGCGACCTCGAGCGGCTCATGGTCAGCTGAGATTTTTTCCAGAGCCGAGGCCAGCCCCTGGGGAAATCGGGTCAGCAAAGCGGAAGAAGCGTCAGCGAGGTATTCCCGCCGCCGTGAGATGGCTAATTGTATGAGCGTTGCGGCAATGGGTGAAAGCAGGGCAAACACCAAGCCGACAAGTATAAGGATCCCTCCGCCTTCGTTATTTCTTCTGCGGCCGTGGAATGCAATCCGAAGCATCCAGTCGGCAAGTAATGTCACAATTCCGACCAAGACTACGATCATGGTGGACAGCCTGATGTCGAAGTTTCCTATGTGCGACAGCTCATGAGCCATAACGCCTTCTAATTCCTGTTTGGTGAGTTTGCTGCGTAGGCCCGTGGTAATTGCAACCACAGCATGCTTCGGGTCGCGTCCCGTGGCAAAGGCATTGAGGGCAGTGTCATTGATTAAATAGACCTTCGGAGTGGGCAGCCCCGCGGCTATGGCCAAGTTTTCCACGACGTTATAAAGCTCCGGGTCGTCAACTTTTTTTATTTCTGAGGCCTTGGACATGGCGAGGACGATTTTGTCCGAAAAGTAGTAGCTAATCAGGCTCATGAGCACGGAAAAACCAACGGCAACCGGAAGCAGCAGCGGCGCGTCAACGTAATATGAAAAAAACCATCCCAGGCCGATGATTAGGACCAGGAAGAATGTGATGAACAGCGCGGTTTTGCGCTTGTTTCGAGCTATTTCTGTATAAACCATCAGTAAGCTAGTTTCTAATTACGAATTTTGAATTTCGAATGAATATTCTAATTTCTTAAATTCTAATTTGAATCAAAATTCAAAATTTGAAAATTCAGAATTGAACACTCACAGGCTGTCCCTCCGCACCTTTCTCATCGATGTCAAAGAAAGGTTTGGCCGCAAAGCCCATAGTTGAGGCAAGCATATTGGTGGGGAAGACCTGGAGCTTGGTGTTGTAATCCCTGACGTTGCCGTTATAAAATCGTCTTGAGGCTTGGATTTTGTCTTCGGTATCGGTGAGGTCCGACTGCAGCCGCAGGAAATTTTGATTGGATTTGAGGTCAGGATAATTTTCCGCCACCGCGAACAGGCTCTTAAGCGCGCCGGAGAGCATGTTTTCATCCTTAAGTTTTTCCGGAAGGCTGCTGGCGTTCATGGCTTCGGTTCGAAGCTTTGTTACGTTTTCAAGAACTGAGGATTCCTGCTTGGTGTAGCCCTTGACCGTGTTCACCAGGTTGGGAATCAGATCGTAGCGCCGCTTGAGTTGGACTTCGATGTCCGACCAGGCTTCGTCGACGCGGTTGCGCGAAGTAACCAAGCCGTTATAGACGACGATGAGCCAAAGCACGATTAAGGCCAGGATAATCAATAAATATGTCATAATATGTTTTGGGTTAATTACAGTTTCATGATAGAATAAACCTAATCTTATGGCAATAAGTTTAGACGAAGTTAATAGGATAGCAAAACTCGCCAGACTAAGGTTTACTGATGAAGAAAAAATAAAATTGCAGCAGGAGCTTTCCGCAATTCTTGACTACGTCGGCCAGTTGAAAAAAGTTGAGACTAAGACGGTTGAAGAAAAACTTTTTGAAGACCTGGATTCAGTCAACCGAATGCGTGATGATTTTGCCGAGGTTCAGGCCGAGCCGGCTGAACTTTTGAACCTTGCCCCAGACAGGGAAGGAGATTTTTTTAAGGTTAGGTCGGTATTGGAGTAAATAAATGGATTTGACCGAGCTAACAATTACACAAGCGGCCCAGGGCCTATTAAGAAAACAGTTCTCTGCCGTTGAACTTGCCAAAGCGCATCTTGAGCGAATCAAAAGCTTAGAGCCCAAACTTCATGCTTTTCTGCATGTCGCCGAACAGAATGCGCTTGCGGATGCCGCAACCGCCGATGACCTGATTGCCCAGGGTAAAAATTTTCCGCTGACCGGCATTCCATACGCGGTCAAGGACAATATCCTTGTTTCCGGCATGCCGGCGACAGCTGCTTCCAAGATATTGCAGAATTTCGTGGCGCCTTATGATGCCACGATTATTCGCCGCTTGCGGCAGTTGGGTACGATAGTGCTTGGTAAAACCAATCTCGACGAATTTGCCTTAGGCTCTTCTACTGAGAATTCGGCATTTGGCCCGACATTCAATCCTTACGATACAACCCGCGTGCCTGGCGGCTCTTCCGGCGGCTCAGCCGCGTCTGTTGCTGCTTTCGAGGCGGTATTTGCTCTGGGCACCGATACGGGGGGCTCGATTCGCCAGCCTGCCGCGTTTTGCGGCGTGGTGGGGCTCAAGCCGACCCAGGGGCGTGTTTCCCGCTACGGTTTGGTGGCCATCGGTTCGTCTCTGGATCAGGCCGGAGTCTTAAGCAAAACGGTTGAAGATGCGTTTTTGGTGCTGCAGCAAATCGCGGGTATGGATGAATTTTCCTCCACGACTCTCAGCAAAGAAGTGCCTGATTACTCCAAATTTATGGATAAAGGAGTCAAAGGCTTTAAGATTGGTTTGCCCAAGGAATATTTTGCCGAAGGCGTTGAGCCGGAAGTTAAAGGGCTTGTCGAAAGCAGTGCAAAAAAACTGCAGGAGCAAGGCGCAGTCCTTGAGGAAATGAGCTTGTCGAACGCCAGCCTGCCCTTGGCCGTATATCACTTGATTCTTCCGGTTGAGATTTCTTCAAATCTTTCCCGATACGACGGCATTCGTTATGGCTTGTCCGTCCCTTCTGAAAGTCTTTCCGAAGTTTATTACCAAACCCGCTCCGCCGGGTTTGGTCCGGAGGCGAAACGAAGGATTATGATTGGAACTTACGCTTCATCCGCAGGATACTTCGACGCTTACTACAAAAAAGCCAAACAGGTTCAGGCTTTAATCAAGCAGGAATTTGTGGAAGCATTTGCCAGATACGACCTGCTTTTGACCCCGACCACGCCGACCGCGGCTTTCAAAGTGGGGGAGCGGGCCGCAGACCCCCTGGCCATGTATTTAGCCGATATCCTCACTGTGGCTTCAAACATTTCCGGCGTGCCGGCAATTTCCATTCCAGCAGGCCTAACCAAGGCCGGTTTGCCGGTTGGGGTCCAGCTGATTGCCCCGCATTTTAAAGAGGAAACTTTGCTGCAAGCCGGGCATGCTCTTGAGCAGTCTTTGGGCCTTAAGCTTAAGCCAAATTTACAATTATGAATTTTGAATTTCGACTGAAATTAGAATTTAATAAATTAAATAATTGATTCGAAATTCTAAACTCAAAATTAATAATTAAAGCTATGCGTCTTCTCACATTTATTCTACTGTTCGTAATTATCGCCCCCCAAATAGCCTTTGCGGCCAATCCCTGCATCGTCGGTCCTGACTCCAACATTGGCAGGTGTGTAACCCAGATTTATCAATGGGCTCTGGCTGTTTCGGCCATTTTGGCCATGCTCATGATGGTTGTGGGCGGCTACCTGGTCATGACTGCCGGCGGCAGCGCCCAGCAGTCGGAAAAAGGCAAGCATTACGTTTTGTCGGCCATTGTCGGCATGGGTTTGCTTTTTGGCACATATCTTATCCTTAATACGATAAACCCTGATTTGGTTCAGTTCCGAGATTTTTCCACTGAACCGCCGTCGGCGACCCAAACGCCTTCAGGAGTGCGGCAGCCATTGCAAAATACACAAAACCCCGCACAGTTTCCGCCCACTCAAGCCCCAAGCATTACCCCCAACAACCCTAGCCAATCAGTGCCTCGCTGAACCCCATGACCTACGAACCCATTATTGGGCTGGAAGTCCATGTCCAGCTTAAAACCGAAAGCAAGATGTTTTGCCGGAGCAGAAATTCGGAAGCAGACCGCCCCAACGTCAATATTTGCGAGGTCTGCACCGGACAGCCGGGCATTTTGCCGGTCATCAACAAAGAAGCCATCAGAAAGACGGTTATGGCCGGCTTGGCTTTGAATTGCGAGATTGCCGAATACTCCAAGTTTGACCGGAAAAATTATTTTTATCCCGACCTGCCCAAGGGCTATCAGATTTCCCAGTTTGACAAGCCAATCAACGGCAAGGGCTTCATGGAATTAACTGTCAACGGCGAGGTTCGCAAAGTCGGAATTATCCGGGCGCATTTGGAAGAAGACGCCGGAAAACTTGTTCACCCGCCCGGAAAAAACTACAGCCTGGTTGATTTTAACCGTGCCGGCGTGCCGCTTTTGGAGATTGTCGGCGAGCCCGACATCCGCTCGCCGGAAGAGGCCCGGGTTTATTTGCAGGAGCTTCAAAATCTGATGCGCTACCTGCAGGTCTCCGACGCTGATATGGAAAAAGGGCAGCTTCGCTGTGACGCCAATATTTCACTGCGTAAAAAAGGCGAACGGAGTTTTCCGCCTTATAAGGTCGAAGTCAAAAATATGAATTCGTTCAAGGCGGTGGCAGATGCTTTGGCTTACGAAATAACAAGGCAAACTGAAATTTTGGATGAAGGCAAAACTCCGGAAATGGAAACACGCGGCTGGGTCGAAGACAAGGGAATTACGGTTTCCCAAAGGTCCAAAGAAGAATCGCAGGACTACCGCTATTTTCAGGAGCCGGATTTGCCGGTGATACATTTTAGCAAAGACTGGATAGAAGAAGTTCGAAGGATGTTGCCGGAATTGCCTGCAGCGCGCAAACAGAGATTTATGCGCGAATTTGCCCTAAGCGGGAAAGACGCTCAAACTTTGGTTTTGTATAAGGATCTGGCTGATTACTTTGAAAACGTAATTTCGGAATTCGATGAGTGGCTTTCTTCCGAGCACATTCAGTTTAATAAAGAAGACCATGTCGAGCACGTGCGCCTGGCCGCCAATTGGATTTTGGGGCAATTTTTGGCTCTGCTCAACGAGGCCAAACAGACCCCTGCACAGTCAAAGGTCAGCGCGGAAAACTTCGCCGAGCTTGTGAAGCTTATCGCTCAGGGCAAAGTTTCCCAGCTTGCGGCAAAGGATGTTTTTGTGAAAATGTTCGAGACCGGCGAGGACCCGAGCAATCTTTTGGAATCCCTGGGCCTGGTTCAGGTTTCCGACGAATCCGTGATTTTGGAAGCGGTAAAAAAGGTCATTGCCGACAATCCCAAGGGGGTGGCGGATTTGAAAGCCAACCCCAAAGCCATCGGCTTTTTGGTTGGCCAAGTTATGAAGGAGCTCAAAGGCAAAGGCAATCCGTGGGTGATAAATGAGCTTCTAAAAAAGGAGCTAAGGATTTAGTTTTGCCACCTTTTGTGCAGACAAAAGGTGGCGCCAAAAACTGCCGACACGGGAAAAATTTACCGGAATTTATAGCTCGCATGTTCTTATCACGTTGCGAAGAAGTGCTAATTCTATCCTGTCGCAACACAGCGCTCGCTTCAAATTCCGACTAAATTTTTCCGAGTGTCGGAGAACTGAGATAATTTCTAATCCTTCGCTCAGCTTGCTTTTGATTTTTAGTCCACCGGATTCTTTTGTCGCGCTTAAACCAGGTCATCTGGCGCTTCGCATACTGCCATTCGGCAGTTTTTATTTTTTTCACAAGCTCTTGCTTGTCGTCTCCATTTTTCAAGTATTGCGCAACCAAAGCATAGGTCAGCCCGATTTGTTTGAAGCGTCCAGATGTTATGCCCGTGCTTAACATCTGTTTAACTTCCTTGAGCATGCCCTGCTTGATTCTTCGGTCAACGTTTTTGGCGATGCGCTGTTTGAGATTGGGTGGATTGAGGCCTAAAAGCAATGCAGGAGATCCCGAATCCCGCCGGCGCCAAGGCTTTGGCGGGCAGGCAAGTTCAGGATTGCGAGAAGGGACTGGCTTGCCAGTCACTTTCACAATCTCAATGGCTCTGATTAAGCGCATTGGATTATGCCTATCGATGGTTTTGGCGCGGCGCGGGTCAAGCTTTTTGAGCATTTTAAAAAGCTCAGGAGCAGATTTTTTTGCAAGCTGCCGGCGAAGCTTGGGGTTGGGCTTAACCTCGGGAATCTTAAGGCCATCGATAGCCGCATAAATGTAAAAAGCCGTGCCGCCGACCAGAAAAGGAAGTTTGCCGCGTGACATAATTCTATCTATCGCTATTTTTATGTCATGTTTGAAATGGGTAACAGTATATTGCTTTTTAGGTGAAATGATGTCGAGTAAATGATGTTTAACTATCCGCCGCTGGTTTTTGCCCACCTTACCTGTTCCGATATTCATCCCTTTATAAACTTGCCTGCTGTCGGCGGAAATGATTTCGCCGTTGAATTTTTTGGCAAGCTTGATGGCAAGCGAAGATTTGCCGGAAGCGGTAGGACCGAGGATGACCACTAGTTTATTCATAAGGAAATTCAAAATGCAAAAGTCAAAATGCAAAATGAAAGATTAAAATTAAAAATTATTCTCTTTGCATTTTTAATTACATTTTGATTTTTGCTCTTTGATTTTTGATTTTCGCCAAGGTCATGCCCGAAAATTTAGAAGGCCGCTTTAAAGAAGCCCCGTGGACCTTCATCCGGGGCCGTTTTTTTATTTCGCGTTTTTCTGCCTTGGTATTATGTTCAAGTTTTTTTCGCATGTATAAGCCGATAAATCGGCGGGCTACAGGCTCTTATTTTTTATTTCTTTAAGCACGCGGCCAATAAATTTATCAAGCTTCATCGCGCCCAAATCTTTCCCGCCTTCGCCGAGGCTTCGGCGGGCAGGTTGATTGCGAGCCCTGACTGCCACTGTTTTGGCTTTTTGTTCTTTCTCCCCAACGATGAGCATATAGGGGATTTTTCGCAGTTCGGCCTCTCGGATTTTCTTGCCTATTGACTCGGGTTTGTTATAGAAGTCCGTTCGAATATTATTTTCTTGCAGTTCGGCAACAATTTTTTGAGCATACTTGACCTGTTTGTCCGAGATGGGGAGCACAGCGACTTGGACAGGAGAGAGCCAGAGGGGGAAAGCTCCGGCAAAATGCTCAATCAGTATTGCCATAAACCGTTCAATTGACCCGAAAATTGCCACATGCAAAATAGCTGGCCGTTTATCCTGGCCGTCTTTATCCCGATAAAGCAGATTGAAGTTTTCTGGCTGGTTGAAGTCGAGCTGGATTGTGGTAACCTGCCACTCGCGTCCCAAACTATCCCGAATCATAATGTCGATTTTTGGGCCGTAAAACACCGCTTCCCCAATTCCGATTGAATACTGAATTTTTTGTTTTTTAACAGCCTCTTCCAAGGCTTTTTCTGCGTTTTCCCAGGTTTTCTTTTGTCCTAAGTATTTTTCAAAGTTTTTAGGATCATGGCTTGAAATCCTCGCATAAAAGTTCTTCAAACCGAAAGTTGAATAGATTTCTTTGGTTAGGCTTAATGCCCGGTGGATTTCTTCCGCCAGCATTTCATGCGGCACAAACCAATGGCTGTCGTCCTGGGTCAGGGCCCGGACTCTAAGCAAGCCGTTTATTTCACCGCTTTTTTCAAAACGATAGACTGTTCCATTTTCTGCCAAGCGCAGCGGCAGCTCACGATAGCTCCAGGGCTTGTTCAGATATACTTGAAAATGATGCGGGCAATTCATGGGCTTGAGCGTATATTCATCTTCTTCTATTTTAAGCGGCGGCATCATCGCATCGTATTTTTGCCAGTGCTTGCTTTGTTTGTATAGATCGCTTTTGGCGACATGCGGCGTCCAGACAAAAGTCAGGCCGTACTTGGTTTTGATTTCATAGGCAAATTCTTCCAGCAACCTTCGAATCAAAGCTCCTTTTGGCAACAGCAAAGGGAATCCCGGGCCGACACTCGGGGAAAACATGAAAAGCTCCAGTTCAGACCCCAAATGCGGGTAAGCATCTGATTTTTTTCGGAGCCGCGCCAGTAAGCGCCAGCCACTGAAAGGAGCTTGAAATATTTAAGCGCTTTGTCGGGATTATCGATATGTCCGCCGCGGCAGAGATCGGTGTAAGCGCCGGATTTATAAAAACTGACTTTCTTTTTTCCCTGTTCACTGAACTCATCAATCATTTCGTGCTTGTAAGGATTATTGGGGTATTCTTTTTTGGCCTCTTGGCTGTTTAGCTCATGCCGCTCAAAGTTTTTCCAGGTTTTTGCCAGTTCGTGCATCTTTTTTTCGATTTTTGGAAAATCAGCCTCGGAAATTTTGGTGTTGCCGAAGTCAAAGTCAAAATAGAAGCCGTTTTCGATTGATGGCCCAATGGCCCGCTTGGCGTTTGGCCACAATTCCATTACCGCCGCCGCCAAAAGGTGGGCGCAGGAGTGGCGGAGGTTGCTGAGGTATTCTTGGGATTGTTGCTTGGGCATAATAGTTATGGTTTCCGGTTCCCCCTCTTATTCTAAGAGGGGGTTAGGGGGAGTTAGAACCTAAAACGCTTGGATATTATAACCCCCTCTAACTCCCCCTTATATTAAGGGGGAGAACAACTGCGGCAAAATTCTAAACAAAAAATCCCAAACAGAGAATTCTGCTTGGGACTCTCGCGAGTGGTTCCACCCAAATTGACTATTAACCGTTGACAATTAACCGTTAACAGCCCACTTTATTGCTTCATTTATCGGCTGAAGGTGACGGAAAGCTCAATGGTTGGTAGCCACGTCAACGCTTTCATTGCTTAAAGTTATTATATTCCAGCCTGACTAACTTAGCAACTGCTTGATTTTGGCCTTAAGTTCTTCGTTGAGATTTATCTTGAATGGCGTTTTGACCTGCTGATTCTCGATTTGGAGAGAAACCAAGATTTCGCCGGGATTGGCTTCAAAAAGCTTTTTTAAGGACAGGAAGAGCTCGTCGTTGGCCGAGCCCGGGATTTTTATCGTCACCGAGGACGATCTTGGGGGGGCGTTGATGTCTTTGATTTCTTCGGCCAAAAATTTGGGCACCCCGTCTTTATCCGAGACCCGGCCGGAAATAAGAACAATGTTCGATTCGGCAATCAGGCTTAGGTATTTTTGGAGCACTGAGGGAAAAATAAGCGCTTCCACCGTGCCGGTGGTGTCCTCAACGTCTATAAATGCCATTTGCTCGCCTTTTTTGGTGAGGATTTTTTGGACCTTGGTTATGATTCCGCCAATGGTAGTGGCGCTTGCGACTGCACTCAGCTCTTTGATGGGTTGGACGAGGTGCTTAAACTTATTTGCCACCTCGTCCAGCGGATGGGCGCTGACGTACAAGCCCAAAAATTCTTTCTCCCAGTTAAGCTTGTCTTTTTCAGTCGCTTTTTCCACCGGCCGCAGCTTAAGCTTTACGGTAAAATTTAGGTTTTCTCCAAACAAACTGCTTTGCTGCTGGCTTCCCCTTTGGCTTTTAGCAAACTCAAGGATTGCTTCAGTGTTGGCAAGCAGGGTATTGCGCTCCCCAAACGAATCAAGCGCTCCTGATTTAACCAGCGCTTCCCAGGATTTCTTGTTGAAATTTCTGGTTTGGAGCCGGGTCACAAAGTCTTCAAGCGAAAGAAACTTTCCCCCTTCCTTCCTTTGGATAATCAGGGTCTGTATCACGTCGCTTCCCAAATTTTTGATGGCCGAGAATCCGAATCGGATATGTTTGTCGTCGATCACGGTAAAGTTGTTGAGGCTTTCATTTACATCCGGCGGCAAGACTTCAATGCCCATCTCCCGGCACTCGGCAACCGCGTCGGCAATGGTCGAAGCGTCCCCGGCCTCGGCCGTCATCAGGGCCGCCATGAATTCTACTGGGTAGTTGGCTTTCATGAAGGCAGTCTGGTAGGCGACTATGGCATAGGATGCGGCGTGGGCTTTATTGAATCCGTAGGCGGCGAAGGGTTCAATCAGCTGCCAGAGCATCAAGGCCCGTTCCTTGGTGTAGTTCGAGTGGGTCAGGCATCCTTCTGTGAATTTTTCCTTCTGGGCGGCCATCTCCTTCGGAATTTTTTTGCCCATGGCCTTGCGCAGTTTGTCCGCCTCTTCCCAGGTATATCCGGCAATGTGAATCGCAATCAGCAGGACGTCATCCTGATAGGTGATGATGCCGTTGGACATGGAGAGGATGTCAACCATCTTTGGGTCGGAATACGAAATAAGTTTGGGATTGTGCTTGCGGCGGATGTATTCGGGAATCGATTCGATCGGACCCGGGCGGTAGAGAGAAATCATGGCCATGATGTCGAAGATGTTGGTCGGGGCCAGCTCTTTAAGGTAGCGGGTCATGCCCGAACCGCCCAGCTGAAACAATCCCATGGTTTTGCCCATCGCCAGAAGCTGATAAGTTTTTTTGTCGTCAAGCTTGAGATTATTTATGTCAATTTTTATATTCTTGGTGTGCGCGACGATTTCGACCGTGTTTCCCAAAATCGATAAATTTCGGATTCCCAAAAAGTCCATTTTCACCAAGCCGGCATCTTCAACCGAGTACATGTCATATTGGGTGATGATTTTTCCATCCTGGTCTTGCTGGAGCGGCGTGTAGTCGGACAAAGGCTCAGGCGCGATTACGATTCCCGCGGCGTGGACAGAAGCATGCCTGGCCACTCCTTCGACTTTCAGGGCCAGATCCACCAGACGCCTGGTTTCCGGGTCGGCGTCATAGGCCCCTTTCAGTTCACCGCTTACTTCCAAGGCTTTTTCTATGGTCATGTGGAAGCCGTATTTTCCGAACGGAACCATTTTGGCTATTTTGTCGCATTTGGCGTATGGGACGCCAAGAGCGCGGCCGATGTCCCGCACCGCCGCTCTCGCCATCATCGTTCCGAAGGTCACAATCTGGGCGACTTTGTCTTCGCCGTATTTTTTTGTCACATATTCAATCACTTCGTCTCTCCGCGAGTCGGCAAAATCCATATCAATATCCGGCGGAATAGGCCGCTCAAGGGTTAAGAAGCGCTCGAATGGAAGCTTGTAGTCGAGGGGGTTGATAGTCGTAATGCCGATTGAGTAAGAAACCAGCGAGCCGGCGGCGCTTCCTCTGGTGGTGGCAATAATGCCGCGGTTTCTGGCCCAGTTGACGAAGTCCGACACGACCAAAAAATAGCTGGAGTAATTTTTTTTGTTAATGACGTGCAACTCGTACTCAAGCCTCTCTTTGGTTTCGGGGTTAAGAAGATTTTTTTCCGCCAGGCCCCTAAAAGCGAGTTCTGTCAAAAAACTTGCAGGGCTATGGCCGGCAGGCAGGGGAAAGTCAGGAAACGCTCTTTCGTTCAGGGTGATTTGAAGGTTTACGAGCTCGGCTATTTTTGAGGTATTGGCTATGGCTTCCGGCAGGTCCGAGAATAGTTGCTGCATTTGCGAACCGGATTTAAGGCTGAGGTCGCTTTTCCGCATGTCCAGCCTGTTTGGTTCATTGACGCTCACTCCCATCCCGACGCACAACAGCAGGTCTTGCGCTTCGGCGTCGCTTGCTTGAAGATAATGGCTGTCGTTGGTGGCGACCAGCGGCGTTCCGGTTTTTTGCGACAAGGCGACCAGCCGTTCATTGAGCAATTTTTCCTTTCTGTCGTATTCGGGATCAGTGCTGTTATGTCTTTGGATTTCCAGATAGAAGCTGTCGGGCTGGAAAATATTTTTATACTCCTTTACCAGCTGCTCGGCTTTTTCGAATTCGCCGTTAAGCAGAGCCCTGGGAATATCTCCGCGCATGCAGCCGGAAAGTCCGATCAGGTTTCGTGCATGTTGGGAAAGGGCATGTTTGTCAATCCGCGGATGATAATAGAAGCCTTGCAAATGGCCGATGGTCGAAAGCTTCATTAAATCCTTATAGCCCTCAAAGTTCTTTGCCAGAAGGACTATGTGATAATAGTCGTTATCAATCCTATTCCGTTTGTCGGTGAGGTTCTCGAGCGCCAGGTATGCTTCCATGCCGATGATCGGCTTGATTCCGGCTTGGACGGCCTTCTTATAAAATTCAATCGCTCCGTACATGACCCCATGGTCGGTCAGGGCCAAAGCGGAAAACCCCTGCTTTTTGGCAGAGCCTATAAGCTCGTCAATTTTGGGCATTCCGTCGAGCAGGGAATAATGGGAATGCACGTGAAGGTGAGCGAAGTTCATGCAGTGCCATTATGGCAAAGTTTACGGCATTTATGCAAACGATTTTTTCCTGTATAATTTAGAAAAACATGAAACCAATGAATTTCAACAATGAGCGGATGCAGGAGTTGATGTTGATTATCGATGACAACCTCAGAACTCTTAATATTCGCTTCCGCCAGGCCCTGTTTATTTCGCTGATTGCGGCCATTCCGTTATTTTTTCTGTTAAAATTTTCTTTTTATCAGCTCAGCATAAAAAATTATACCCCGCCGGAGGTTACCAGGCCGGGCGGGGAAGTGGCCGCCCTAAGCGTGGTTGATTCCAAGATTTTTACGCTGGACAGCGAATCGTATTCCGGATACGTAAAAATAAAAAACATCAATTTGGACCGGGGCGTTGCCGAACTGCGCTATGAGGCCTCCTTTAAAACTTTAGGCGGCAGCATGGCAACCGCCGTTTCCGGCAAAACCTTCATTCTGCCGGCTTCAGAGAAGATTTTGGTATTCAGCCGCTTCACTTCGGATAAAAAACCGGACCTGATTGAATTTAATTTTTTAGGAGACACCCGATTTGTTTATAAGCCGCAGCTCCCGAACATCGATATCGAAAAACAAAGAGTGCAATTTGAGTCAGGCGAAGAATTTGCGGTTTTGGGGGCGATTCGGAATACTTCCGCCTTTACGGTCAGCCAGGTCTACGTGCCGGTTCTGCTTTATGACAACAAGCAGAATGTGGTCGGAGTGAATTCGACTCTGCTCAACGAGGTCAAATCCCAAGAAGTCAGAAGCTTCCGATTTGTCTGGCCCCGGAAAGTCGAAGGAGTGGTGCGGGCGGAGATTAATCCGGAAGTTAACATTTTTGACAAAAAATTGTTGAGCACCGAGGTCGAGGAAGTGGAGTTAAGGTGAAAAGCTGGCTTTCCGGCTTCATATATTTTGATTGGACTGCTTGCTGCGGTAGTATTTTGCTGCTCGTTTTGGGTTTGCTCATGATTTATTCGACGACCTACGAAAGCGGCGCGGGCTTATTTGAAAAACAGATTATTTTCGCGGCGGCAGGCATCACGGTCATGTTGTTTTTGGCTTTTTTTGATTACCACAACCTGAAGAAAATTACCGCCTGGGGCTACGTGGTAATAATTTTGAGCCTGGTTTCCGTCTGGCTGTTTGCCGAGCCGATAAGGGGATCCACGCGGTGGATTGATTTGGGCTTCTTTCGCTTTCAGCCGGCCGAATTCGCCAAAATTATCATGGTTATCGTTACGGCCAAGGTTTTGGATCAGCAGGGAGAAAAAATTAAAGATTTCCGCTATGTCCTCCTGTCCCTAATCTATGTGGTAATTCCAATTTTTTTAATATTGATCCAGCCTGACTTGGGTTCGGCAATCGTGATTTTTTGCACCTGGCTGGGAATGATGGCTTTTTCTAAAATCAGCAAAAAACACCTGGTTTGGATATTTGCCGGGCTGGCCGTCGCGGCGGTGCTGGCGTGGTTCTTTTTCCTTCACGACTACCAAAAGCAAAGAATCAATACGTTCATTGATCCGGCTTCCGATCCTCAGGGCAGCGGCTACAACGTCATTCAATCAATAATCGCCGTCGGGTCCGGGGAATACTTCGGCCGGGGAGTGGGCCGGGGTTTGCAGTCGCAGCTTGAATTTTTGCCCGAGCGCCAAACTGATTTTATTTTTGCGTCCACGGCCGAAGAGCTGGGCTTCGTCGGCAGCCTCTTGATTTTAGTTTTGTTTTTTTTGATTTTGTTCCGGCTGATCAAAATTATGAACAGCACCCGCGATAATTTCGGCATGTATTTGACGCTTGGAATTTTCTTCATGCTTCTAGTGGAGATTTTGATAAACATCGGCATGAATGTCGGGTTGCTTCCGGTCACAGGGATTCCGCTGCCGCTCCTAAGCTACGGCGGCAGCTCTCTGCTCACGGTTTTTTTGGCTTTAGGCATAATCCAAAGCATCGCCGCCCGGCGAAAAGTAATCAAGTTCGGCCAGTAGCTTGACCAGGTACTGAAATTTTGACCCGCCCGCCTAGACTCAACGTCTAGTCGAGGCTGGTGATATGTTTTTCATGCAAGAATCCTCAATCAAAAACATATCGCGCTATAACCTTTCGGCCAGTCATAAGGGATTGCTTAAGTGGCCGAAAGATTAAGTCAAATTTCTAGTACCTGGTTGACGCGTTGTTTTTTTATTTCTAAAATAGGTTATATGGCACAGCCCCCACACAAGGCCGATTTCAAAAAGATTATTGAATGGTTGGCCTACATCCTCAAATGTCCCATCTGTGGATACCGTTATAATCTGGAGCAGACCAAAATAATCGACTCCAAGGAGAACATACCGCCGGTAGGCGCCAATTTGCTGGTCCATACCGATTGCGAGCGGTGCAAAAGCTCGGTGGTGTTCTCGATCGCCATCGACGGACCCGAAATCTTCTCAGTTGGCATGGTCACGGATTTGACTTCTTCCGACACTTCAAAGTTCAAAAACACCAGCGCCCTAAACTCCGACGACGTCCTGGCAATGCACCAGTTCTTGGAAGGGTTCAGCGGCGACTTCCGGACAGCTCTAAGCAAGTAATTAAAAGCCCCTTGCGAAGGGGCTTTTTTAGTGGTATTATTCTGAGGCTTAATTAGATTAAAACATGGAACGAATCACACTTACTGCCAACAAACGCTCGGTGCTCGGCAAGAAAACGGATCACCTGCGATCCTTGGGAAAATTGCCCGGCGTTTTGTATGGGCGTGATTTGAGTTCGCAGCCGGTTGAAATTTCTGAAAAAGACTTTGCTTCGGCTTTCAAGAAAGCCGGCGAGAGCACCCTGGTCAACCTGGTAGTCGATGGAGAAAGCAAGCCGGTCATCATTCACAGCGTTCAGCATCATTATCTATCGGGCCAGCCTATCCACGTGGATTTTTATGCGGTGAGAATGGACGAAAAACTTCATGCCAGGATTCCTTTGCACTTCGTGGGCGAGTCGTCTGCGGTCAAGACTATGGGCGGCGTGCTCGTAAAAAATCACCATGAAGTCGAAGTCGAGTGTCTGCCCGCGGACCTGCCGCAGTTCATTGAAGTCGATATTTCAGCGCTCAATAACTTTGAAGATTTGATCCGGGTTTCGGACCTTAAGGTTTCGGATAAAGTTAAGATATTGATAAATCCCGATGAAGCCGTGGCCAACGTCGCTCCTCCTCGATCCGAACAAGAACTGGCAGAGCTCAAAGAAGCTCCGGTGGCGGAGGATGTGACTAGGGTTGAGGGTGTCATCAAGCCGGAAGCTACTGCAGAAGGCAAAGCCACTGAGGGCAAGGAAGACAAGAAGGAAGCTAAAACAGAAGAAAAGCCTAAAGAAAAAGCCAAAGAATAAATTTGTAAACCAAAAGCCCCCTCTTTTAGCGGGGGCTTTTTAATGTTATCATACTAAATCAACCCGAAAGGAGGGATGATGACAGCGACAGATTTCTACCGTCGTGTGATTCAGATCACCAACGCCAGCGGTGTGGCGGTTCTCGTCGCCGGGGCGTTGGCATTCCGCCAGTACACCGGAATTGTTCGGCGCACGAAAGACCTCGACTTGATACTCAGGCGTCAAGACATGGAAGCCTTGCGCGCAGCGCTGCAACGGGAAGGCTTTCGCACCGAGATCGTTTCTTCTCATTGGCTGGGCAAGGTCTGGCACGGCCGTCTGTTCGTTGACTTGATTTTCGGATTGGGCAACGGAGTGACTCGGATCACCGATGACTGGTTTCTCCGCTCTGTCCGAGGACGGATCTTTGACGAACCAGTCATGCTTTGCGGGATCGAGCACATGATATGGTCGAAGTGCTATGTCATGGAGCGTGAGCGCTTCGACGGCGCAGACGTAGCTCACCTTATCCGCTACTGCAGTGACCGGCTGGATTGGAAAGACCTACTTTATCTGTTCGGCGATCACTGGCAGCTTCTGTATAGCCACCTCATACACTTCACCTTCACCTACTCTGACTGGCAGGACTACATCCCAGTATGGGTGATGGATGAGATGAGGGAACGGCTTGCTTGCTTGAGGGGCTTGAGTGCTCCGGGCCGCGTCTGCCGTGGAACTCTCGTTTCGCGCGCGCAATATCTCCACGATGTCAACGGCCGTTACGCCGACGCGCGGCTTCAACCAGCCGGTGGCATGACTGCCGCCCAAATCGCGGCGTGGACAGCTGCAATCGCCGTCGACGGTGATGTTGATTTGGTTTGAGCTTTGACTTGCGAACTCGCAGGTCTTTTTTTATTTCATCTCCAGCAATGCAAATCGGCTTTTTTGATTTAAGTCATTAGAAATTTTAGTCGAGTAATTTGGCAAATATTTGTTTGCCAGCTTTTTGATTGCGGCAGTCTGGCGCGGGTCGAACTCCAGGAAGATATGCTTGGGTAATAACTCCCCCCAACCCCCTCTTAAATTAAGAGGGGGTGACATAGCGCTTACCAAAGCGGGGGAGTTATTTCTTATTTGCTTCAACAACTTTTCTATAAGGGTTAGGCCTTTTTTACCAGCAACCAAAGCTTGTTTAGGTTCAAATCTGGTGCTTCGGTCCTCGAGCTTCGTAAGGTAGGGGAGGTTGGCCACAATCACATCAAAGCTTTGGTTTTTCCAGGGGGCGAGGAGATGGCCTTGCTTGAATTGAATTTTAACTTTGTGTATGAGAGCGTTTTTTTTGGCAACTGCCAGAGCTTTTTTGGAAATATCAGAAGCAAAGAATTGGTAATGTCCCTCATCCGGCCTTCGGCCAAGCCCCCGGCGGGAGATGAGGGAGGGAATTTCTTCTCCCGTTGGGAGAAAGGAACTGCGTAAACTCCCCTCTCCCTTTGGGAGAGGGGTTGGGGGTGAGGGGTTTAGAGATTTCGCGATGCTAATGATAATGCATCCCGAACCGGTCCCTACATCCAGAATTTTAAGAGGACATAAAATGCGCGGCCGTCCAAAATATGTTCTCTGTATTTGCTCCTGGACTAGCTCTACCAAACCTTCAGACTCCGGACGCGGGATAAGGACATGTCTGGTTACCAAAAACTTCAGGCCGAAAAATTCTTTTTCTCCGGTCAAATAGGCGATCGGCCAGCCCTTAATTTTTTGCTTAACCAATGTTAAGTATAGATATAACTTTTTTTTGAGTATGGTTTTTTGGCTGTGGGTGTAGAGGTAAGTCTTAGGTTTTTTCAGAACAAAAGAGAGAAGCACTTCGGCATCCAAAGCAGGCGAGTCGGAAGCGCTTTTAAGTCTTGTTGCCCCATAGTTCAAGGCCTGTATGATCGTCATGAGTAAACTGTGCCGAATTCTGCTCGTACGAGCAAAAAGTGGTACTCAAATTTGTTCTAGTTGTTTTATTGCCGCTTGATACATCGGCCTGGCGATTTCTTTCGCCTTGGCAGAAGTAATGCGCTCGAACATCCAGTCGAATTTTTTTCTGATTTTGTCGGCGCGGTCTGGTTTTTTCTGTGCGATGCGGATAAAATGCGGGATTTGGTTTTCGAAAAAGCTGACGCTGTCCACGTCTTTCAAAAGATTTTGGTCTGGGTCTCCGCCCAGCTCGTGGTTGGCAATCAGCGACTTAACTTTTTCAATCATTTCATGAGATGCACCGTTTTTTGACAAAAATTCGGCTATGATTTCCGCTCCTTTACGTGGATGCTCTTCAGTAAAATACGCATCCGTGTAATTTTTGCCCTCGAATATGTCCGTTGTTTTGTCACGAAAAGCCCGCTCCATATCGTGAGCATAAGCCGCGATTACGAAAGCTTCATCAGCATCGGGCTTAAATTGCTTCAGCCAATAAACGGTTCTTTCGAAGTGCTTAAGGTCACTCGCGACCTCAGCTTTCGTAAAACTGTCATCAACAAACTTTTTTACTAATTCAAAATATTTCATTGTTTTATACTCTCGAACTGGCGCTTTTGGTCTTCGGCAGCCAGGGTTTCGGTGATTTGGCCCAAATCGCCGTCCATGATGGTCTGAACCTGGCTCCAGTTTTCGTTGATTCTGTGGTCCGTAATCCGGTCTTGGGGGAAATTGTAGGTCCTGATTTTCTCACTGCGGTCGCCGGTGCCTATCTGGGAGCGCTTTTTATCCCTCAATTCCTTGCGTTTTTTTTCTTCCTC
>JACPFQ010000007.1 GCA_016182875.1 Candidatus Doudnabacteria bacterium
AGTTTCTGGTGGTAATGCCGAAGGCAGGATCTCTTCCTACACCTGGGGCTCCACAGGCGGCGCCGACTTGGCCGAAGAGTATCTGGTTCATGATGAGAGTATTAATGCCGGAGATGTGGTCTCACTCACAGATGAATTGTTGTATGTAGAAAGAGCATCGGTTGATTCTCCTCATGTTCTAGGCATAGTCTCAACCAAACCAGGGGTCACCCTCAGAGACTGGCCAGGAGGAATAAGTCCCGAAAACAATCGAGCCATAGCTTTGGCTGGACGTGTTCCAGTCAAAATCTCCAAAGAAAACGGAGAAGTTAAAGTAGGCGATAGGCTTACTCTCTCAAAAACCCTCCCTGGCTTGGCCATGAAGCAAACCACTTCTGGCCAGTCTATTGGTATTGTCATGGAAGAATCGCTTGGGAAAGATAAAGTTCTGACATTTATCAATCTGAGTTACTGGACTCCTGTGATGCAACTATCCGTTGCTCAAAACTCTGACGGAGACATTGTTGATACCTCGGACCAATATGACCTTAATGGTTTCTCGTTTATCAATGTCAAAGCTATTGCTTCGATATCAGGAAAGTGGAGCATTGATGAGAATGGAAATATTGTCGCTGTAAGTATCACTGCAGAAAAAGCTCGTTTGAACAAGCTTGAAATGGTTGACCAAGGTACGGGAGAAATATATTGCACGTGGATAGAGTTTGGCGAATGGCTCAAAGTTGCAGGCGAATGTCTCGATAGGGACGGAGAATCCGATAACAGTTCCGGGGAAGTAGCAGGAGAGAGCACTGAGGTGACTGTTGACGATAACAATAACGATGACCTGGCTTCAGATTCCATTCCGGATGCTACGACCCCGGATTCCGATCCGGGGGAGGGCAGTCCGGAATCTAGTCCAAGCGAAAGCTCTACCGAGATCCCCGATCAAGTCGGGGATGGAACAAGTGAAACGACTCCTGAGCCCGAACCAGTAATAGAAGAACCGGCTGCTGAGCCGGTTGTAGAGGGAGGTCTATGAAAATTGATCAGAAACTAAGCTTCATACCCAAGCCCAAGTTTATCGGCAGCTTTCTTGATCCAGTCCTCAATTTTTTGGACTTTCTTTACGAAAATCTGCTGTTCTTCGTAGTATTGCTTAAAAGTTTTAGTCATAGCATCAACAGAGGTTTGCAAAGAAGAAAACGAATTTTCAAGCTTTTGAAACTTCTTGTCCATTTCAGGTTTGGTATAAAAAAGCTCTTTTTCAGCCTCTATTATTCTTTTGATATCTTCGGTAGTAAGCATGCATTTGTTATTAACAGGTGACTTTCATTTTAGGACTCAAAAAATAAGATGTCAATTCTAGGCAAAAAATTAATTCTTGTGACATATCTGGCGGTGTTCGCTTTGGGCGGGCTAGCTTTCAACTGGTCCGACTGGCACCTTACTTCAGCCTCTAAGCAAGCTCTGACCCTCCTGGATATCTCACCTTCAGTCCTCTCCCTCAAGCATGAAGCCCAAGACATAGCCTCAGACCTCAAAGACTCAGTAGCCCTGGTCTTTGACTACCTTGAGCAAAGACAACAAACAGTGGCCCTCTCAAGAATAGCGGGAGAGTCCTTGGACAATAACTCCCCCCAACCCCCTCTTAATTTAAGAGAAACTCCCTCCCTCACCAGCCGCCGGGGGCTGGGTGACAGTGCGCTTGGTGAAGCGGGGGAGTTATATCCCCAAGAAGTTACTAAGGTCATCCGTGAAGTCAACAACTATACCCTCAAAGCATCCTTGACCGAGCAAGAACTCCTGGATTTGATTTCTGCCTCTGACCAGCTCAAACAGATGCTCAAGGGCGAGAAGGGGGACAAGGGCGAGCAAGGTTCCCAAGGCCCTGCCGGAGCAGGCATCACCTACTCCTCCCCCAACATCCAAAATCCTGGCTCCTTTGGAGGAATCACCTACTTTGGCGCAAAAGACATCCGGACCGAGACCATCAATGCCACCTCCACTGCCACGCTCAACTCCCTCACTGTCACCAATGGCGGCACTCTTTCTGGACAGTTAACCATAACCAGAGTCCCCTCAGTAGCTCATGTCTTTACCACCTGGCCCTCAGGAGTCTCAGGTGTTTCTGACTCATCCATCTACATCAACCCCGCCTCAGCCACCGCAGACTCCAATCTCTTAGGCTTAGCTGTCAATGGCACAGTCAAGTTCTTAGTAGATGCCGAGGGAGATATCTATGGCAACAACCTGGTATTAAGTGGTTCTACCTCCCAGGGCCAAACCACCATAGCCGGCAACCTCACAGTCCAGGACTCCACAACCTTTGGGGATGCCAGCACGGACACTCTTACTTTCACTGCTGTTTCTAACTCTAACCTAACCTTCAAGAAAGCTGACCCCTCCCTCATCTTAGACGTGACCACTGCTACAGACACTGACTTCTGGCTGGGGGTCCAGGATGACGCCGGATCAGATGATGATGATACCTTCCAGATCGGAGACGGCATAACCCCCGGGACCAATACTTTCCTAACCCTGGACACCTCAGGCAACCTGACTCTTTCTTCCCTGACCGCCTCCAGACTGGTCTTTAATGATGCGAACAAGGCCTTGTCATCGTCATCGTCATCGTCAATAGTTGCCGCATCATTGACTGACGAAACAGGCAGCGGCGTCTTAGTCTTCTCCACTTCTCCCACCCTAGTCACCCCAGCCCTGGGCACTCCCTCCGCCTTGGTTGGAACCAACATCACTGGCACAGCCTCAGGACTAACTGCTGGTAATGTCACCACCAATGCCAACCTGACCGGTCCGATTACCAGTGTTGGGAATGCTACAAGTATTGCCGCCCAAACAGGCACTGGCACCACCTTTGTCATGAATACCTCA
>JACPFQ010000006.1 GCA_016182875.1 Candidatus Doudnabacteria bacterium
GCAGGTCAGCAGCACCGCCAATGTCTCTTGGTATGATGTCGGCGGAGACGGCTCGCTGAAAAGCATTTCCAAAACAGCCGGTCCGTATTTGACCAGAACCGGCTCGGCCCGGGAGCCCAACTTCCGGGAAATTTCTCCATAAACAATGCGGCGTTTTCAGGCCGGCCAAACTCTGATAGAAACCATTCTTGCGACTTTTATCCTGACAACGTCACTGGTCGCCGGCTTATCAGTGGCTATTTACGTCCTAACCGCTCAAGCGGTCTCCGAGAATCAGGTGATTGCGACCAACCTTGCCCGCGAAGGGATCGAGGCCGTTCGCATGATGAGGGATACAAACTGGCTGGCCGCGGAGCCAGACCCGGCTTCTCCTGACCCGGATGCAACAGATGACTTGCAATCTTGCCCTGACCTGGCTGGAGATTTTTGTTATCCCAAGGCCTTTAGCGCACCTTCATTCAACCTGGCTGAGGGCAACTATCGTTTAAATTATAATTCAGCAACTCGTGCCTGGTCTTTGCAGTCAGGAGGTTCTTTTGATTTATTCCTTCAGGTTGATGGCCAATATACTCCTACGGTGAATGGGACATCCATTTATGCCCGCGAAATTTCGATTGCCTACAACACAGCCAGTCCCTATACGCCGCAAAATCCCGAAGTGCATGTAAAGTCAGGAGCCTTATGGCGCGGCAAAAACTGCACCGAGTTTGATGGCAGCAGCGACTTGTTTGCCGTCAGCACTCCTTGCAAGGTTATAGTTGAAGAGCATCTGACCAATTGGAAGGACTATAAATGAGGAATATAGAATATAGAATCTGGAATATGGCGCCAAATTCCAAATTCCAAATTCCAAATTCCAAACAAAAAGGCTTTACCCTGATAGAGGCCGTCGTTTCCTCCGCGGTCTTTGCCTTCGTAGTCGTTTCAGTTTTGGGCATTTACACTGTTACCATTCGGCTGGATTCAAAAACCCGAGCCGAGCGCGCAGTCCAAGAAAACGCCCGGTTCATCATGGAGTATCTGGCCAAGCTCGTGCGCAACGGCTCTATCGATTACGCCAGCTACCCCGGCCAGAACGCCAACAACACTTCCACTGACCTATGGGTTGTAAATCAGGCCAACGAATTGGAGCACATTTTTTTGAATGGCGACAACCTTAGTTTGACTAAATCATCTTCTACCCTGCTCAACTCTTCGGGAGTGCGCGTCACTAAGCTGTTATTTTTGGCATCACCCTCTGTCAATCCCTTGACTTCTGACAAGCTTGCCAACCAGCAACCCAGCTTGACCGTGGTCTTGGAGTTAACTTCTAATTTCGGAGAAAAGCTAGGTGATGTATCTAAGCTGAACATCCAAAGTACTTTTTCCAGCAGAGAATATCCGAGCCGAGAACCATAAGATTAGAATATAGAATATTGAATATAGAATATGGCGAAAGAGATTCCAAATTCCACATTCCAAATTCCAAATTCCCAAAAAGGGATAACTTTGCTGTTCTCGGTCTTCGTCATGTCTGGGGTGGCCATCATCACGATTACAATCGGTTTTTTTGCCGTACAAGAGCTCAAAGCTTCGAAATCAGTCGTTTTGGCTGAGCCGGCCATCATTGCGGCGGAAACCGCCGGAGAAACCGGACTCTGGCAGATTATCCGGCAGGACAGCATGCCTCCGGATTGTACAAATCAGAACAACCCTACGGAACTTCTCGACTCAAGCAGGACCCTGAACATGAAGTGCATGAGCTATGGCAGCGCTACTTTGGAAATCAAAGCTAGTGTCGATGGTACTTTTTTTCTCTATGACCCCAATGATTTGAATGGCAATAAAAACCCAGGCTACGAGTGGATAACCGTGACTTATAAATCTGGCGGCACTTCTTTGACTGTGCGCGTGGAGCGAATGGATGCGACATTGGTTTCGAGCACAGCCATTTCCCCCGGAAGCCAGCCTGTGCAAATTAGCCTCCCGACCAATCCCAGCGATGATAACCGGTTTAAAGTCATTCTCAGCAGCGCCGGCAATGTGACTGCCGATGTCAACACCAATCTCGGCATGCCGGACTTCCCGACCCTAAACGCTGAAGGCTGCGCCACAGGCGGCACCGATGTCAGCTCGTGCCTGACCACGAGCAATGCGTTTAGGCGAAGGTTGCAGATATTGGTTCCGAGGTAATCCACGAATCAACACGACGAATACAAAACGAAAAAGACACGAATTAGTTTTTCGTGTCTATTAGTTTAATATTAGTGTCTTTTTGTGGGTTACGGAAGCTTAATCACTTGGCCGACAGTGATTAAATCTGATTTTTGCCCCGACGCTCGACCAAGTCGAGGTCGGGGCTCCGATCCCGACGCCGACCGGTACGGGACGCCGACTAACGCGTCGGCGCCGAAGCGTCGGAGCAAATTCTCTTATGGAAGTCTAATCACTTGACCTACGGTGATCAAATCAGATTTCTGCAAATTCGGATTTACGGCGATTATGTCATCAACCGTAATATTGAAGCTTCGGGCGATGCTGGCAAGGGTATCACCCTTTTTTATGGTATAAATTTTTCCTTCGACTTTGGACGTGGTAGCCTGGGGGATTTTGAGATTCTGGCCTGCGTGAAGAATATAGGGCTCGGAAAGGCCGTTTAACTGAGCTATCAAGTCCCAGCGAATGCCGTATTGCTGGCTGATATTGAACAAAGTATCCCCATTTTTGACCACGTAGGACGTGAACTCTTCTTTGGGATTCTCGTCTGCTTCCTTTGTACTTGCTCCCAAAATTTGCTTTTCCGGAAATTGGCTTTCGGATTGAACTTGCGCCAGTTCTATTTTATTATAAGTAGGAGAGGCTGAGTTTCGGCCGAATAAGTTAAAGGTCAAAGCCAAGCTTAAGACCAAAAAAACAACCCCTGATGCGATAAAGTGCCTATCCCGGCGGGTTTCGGGTGAGATTTGGGCACGGATTTCGGGTGATAGGTGGGGTCGAATATACCGCATTGTCTCTCGATTTGGATTTTATTTCTTCTTTCAGTGATTTCACCCCAATTTTACGATATTAAATACATAGTGTCAAAGCATGAACGACAGCGATGCAAAAAAAAGAATAGAAAAGCTGACTAAGCAGATAAATGAGCTAAGATTTCGCTATCATGTGCTTGATGATCCCGAGGTAACCGACGAGATCTACGATTCATTGACCCAAGAGTTGCTTGGATTGGAAGCTGATTATCCACAGTTCAAACTGAAAAATTCACCGACCCAGCGCGTGGGCGGGGGTGCCCTGGATAAATTTGAAAAAGTCGCGCACCAGAACCGCATGCTTTCCCTCAATGATGCCTTTGACGAACAAGATCTGCGGGATTGGGATGAAAGAATAAGAAAAATTCTCCCCGCCTCGCCGAAGACGGCGAGTCGAGGCGGGCCGGACCAGCAGTTTGATTACTTTGCCGAGGTCAAATTCGACGGCTTGGCTGTCAGCTTGCGGTATGAAAAGGGGAAACTGGCCGTCGCCGCAACTCGAGGGGATGGGTTTGTGGGTGAGAATGTCACCGAGAATATCAAAACCATCCACTCCATACCCTTGGTTTTGGACAAGCCGCTTACGATTGAGGTTAGAGGTGAGGCTATCATGACCAAAGAGACCTGGAAAGCGTTGAACAAAAAACAGCAGGCTGAAAAAAAGTCTTTATATGCCAACACTCGCAATGCGGCAGCCGGCTCGATTAGACAGTTAGATCCAAAAGTTACCGCCTCAAGAAAACTGCAGTTTTTCGCTTTTGACCTCATCACCGACCTGGGACAAAGAACCCATGAAGAGGTTCATAAGAAATTAAAAGATTACGGATTTCGGATTACGAATTATGAGAGGCATTGCAAAAGTCTCGGTGAAGTTTTTGCCTTTTACAAAGAAGTCGAAAGGGTTCGGGAAAAACTGCCGTATGGCATAGATGGGATTGTGGTCTCCATCAATAATCTGGAAACTTTCAGAAGGTTAGGTGTGGTTGGCAAGGCGCCGCGCGGTATGGTTGCTTATAAGTTTCCGGCTGCTCAAGCAACGACCGTGGTGGAAGATATAAGGGTCCAGGTTGGACGCACCGGCAAATTAACTCCGGTGGCTCATCTTAAACCAGTCTTTGTAAGCGGCACCACTGTCAGCCGAGCCACTCTCCATAATGAAGACGAGATTAAGAGATTGGATGTGCGTATTGGCGACACCGTGGTTATCCAGCGCGCCGGCGATGTCATTCCCGATGTCGTAGAGGTTCTTCCCAAACTGCGGACCGGCAAAGAGAAAAAATTTAGTATGCCCAAAGTTTGCCCGGTTTGTCGAGAGCCTGTAGCCCGCCGATTCATCGGCGATAAAGAGCAGAGCGCTGACTATTTTTGCATCAACAATTCTTGCCCCACCAGAAATTTGCGCGCCATGGAGCATTTTGTTTCGGCTTTTGATATTTATACCATCGGGCCAAAAATCTTGCAGCGTTTTAGGGAAGAAGGACTTATTTCAGACGTGGTAGATTTGTTTTATCTTAAAAAGGAAGATATCCAATCCCTGGAAAGGTTTGGCGAAAAAAGCGCTGAAAATATTGTCGCTTCAATTCAAGGCCACAAAAAAGTTGCTTCCAAAGAGAAGATAAATGCGATTCCGAATATCGGCGAAGTTGTGGCGGACAGTATTTTTAATTGGTTCAAGCTGAAAAGGAACAGGGAACTGGTGGAAAGGCTCATCAAGGCCGGCGTTGAGGTTCAAGGCGTCAAAATCAAGAAGTCGCCGCTTACGGGCAAGTCGATTGTGGTAACCGGAGGTTTGGAGTCCATGAGTCGCGAAGAAGCGAAAGAGGCGGTAAGAGGAGCGGGCGGCGATTGGGTGTCTTCTGTTTCAAAAAACACGGATTATGTGGTAGTCGGAGATAGTCCTGGCTCAAAGTATGACAAGGCCCAGAAGCTGGGTGTGACAACAATCGACGAAAAAGAATTTTTGAAACTGCTCGGCCAGTAATTTATTAGATTCTATTTTACTCCGTTATTGGCACGATACCCCATTTGCCGTTATCCAGACCATTGCCGTTGACATCCCCGGGTATTTTGTCCCCTTGGTAATAATACAGCGGCTGGATTCCAAAAGCGTATTGGCGGGTACCGTCGCTTCGTGTAACTGCATTGGCTTTTTTATCCAAAGGATGGGTAAGGGATTCAAAGTTCTGGGTAGGATCCCACTTGTAAGGTGTCCAATTCTCCAAGCATTCATCATAGCAGGTGCTTTCCAATTTTTTATCATCGGCAAAGACATACACCGTCATGCCTTCGTAGTCCGTCAGATATGCCCCGAGCTCCTCGGATTTGACCGAGCCGAGCGTTCTTCCGGCATCCGCTTCTATCTCTTCCAAACCCCCCTCAATAACCGCCGGGCTCTTATTTGGACTGTTTTTATGGGGGTAAATTAGGTAAATTCCCATAATCGACAAAATAGTTAGAACAGTTATGGCGGCGGCTTTATTAGTCATACTAATAATTAATTTCATAATTTCGAAACTTTGCAATTATCCCCATTATATGCTATAATTGGAAAATAAACAAGACGGAGGAAAGATATGCGCAACATCAGTCGCTTTTGTGCTGTTTTTGCGGCGCTGACGTTTAGCGCTAGTTGCGGCGGAAACGGTCCCACCGTTTCGCCCACTCCGACCACGCCGCCAGCCACTGTCATGTCCATTGCCGTGACTGGCAAGGACTTCGACTTCGGTTCAGACCTGGATGCCGGAAAATGTCAGCAGGCCGTGGCCATGGCCCGCTTCTCAGATGGGACAGAGAAGGATATGAGCTCCGAAGCCGTTTGGGGCTCGTCGGATGAAGCCGTGGCCAAGGTCAGCAGCGGTTTGGTCTGCGGAGTATCAGCCGGCACTTCGCGCATCACCGCCAAGTTGGGCACCATCGAAGGTGGTATTGAGGTCAAGGTTCGGCGGCCTCCACCCACCGCAGTGTCACTGGTTGCCCGAGCCGAAACTACAGACCTGGTGCTTGGCCAACAGCCGGTTCAAGCCACGGCCCGGGCCACATTCAGTGACAACTCGGCCCGCGACGTGACGAATGAAGTGGACTGGATCTCACTTAACCTAACGGTGGCCACTGTCAGCCCCAAGGGCTTGGTAACGCCGGTTGCAGTCGGTAAGGCCGGGATCCGGGCCAAGCTGGGCAATGTCGAGGGTAGCATGGAGGTTACAGTAAAGGAGCCAACCACGATTTACGGGGCAGTTTACTGTGGGTCGCCGTTTGGGGCCCGGGTCGTGTCTGGGGCGACGGCTGAGATTGCCGAACCGGCCTCGGCAAGGGTGCAGACGACCACGGATTCCCAAGGCCGCTATAGTTTGGCGGTCCGGGTCGCCACTTTCAAGCTTCGGGTCGTTTACGGTCAGCGGGACCAGAATTATGATTGGACGCTGGCTGTGGGGACCAGGCTGGAGTGGAACGTCCTGTTCTCTCCGCCCTGCAACTAACCGTCCGGTTGAGCTTTTGTGGCTCAACCGGTTTTTTTCTATTTAGAATGACTTAAGAAATATCTGGACAGACCTTTTTCCTGATAGTATACTATAGTTAATAGTTGCATAATTTCGAAACTATGAAAATAAATATCAAAAACTTACAGACCTTCGCATTAATCCTGTTAGTTACTGTGGTTTTTTTGGCAAGCTTTCCCCAGGAAGCGTCTGCCCGTCGCTGGTGGGAGGATTGGTGGGACGACTGGTACCCAGACCCTTATTCGGATCCCTATTCAGATCCCTATTCAGATCCCTATTCAGATCCCTATTCAGATCCCTATTCAGATCCGTACTCTGACCCTTATTCGAATCCATACTCAAGCCCCTACTCAGATCCTTATTCAGATCCTTATTCCAGTCCATATTCAGATCCTTATAGTAGCCCATACAATAGCCCCTACTCATCGCCTTACGGTTACCCAAGCCCCTACTCATCGCCTTACGGTTACCAAACGCCCTATCCAACTCCTTACCCAACTCCAATAATTTCATGTCCTGGTGATTCAAACGATTTTCGCTGTTATAACGTGCCGACTGTTCGGGATTGTAACCGAAACGGCTGCAGTGACTGGGTTGACAGCAGTCGGCAATCCGCACCCTGCGGCGACTGGGGACGCAGGAATGATGGGACTTGGGACTGCGGCGGGGTTGAGTACAGATATGAATATCAATCTCCTTATGGTTACCAGACTCCATACTCATATCAGTATCAATATCAGACCCCTTACGCGACACCGTATGCTTATCAGACTCCTTTGAGCGGCCCCACGAGCCTAAGCGTAAGCAACTCCACTTGCAAACAACTAGCGCTTAATTGGAACGATAATGCTTCAGGCGAAAGCGGATATAGAATTTATCGTGGCACTTCGTCTGGCAATCTTAGCGAACTGACCACGGTTCCTGCCAACCGGACCAGCTACACCGATCCTCCACCTTCAGTCAATCAAACTTATTATTACCAGGTCCAGGCTTATCAAGGCAGCGGTCCGGATTCTCCGCGCTCCAACGAAGCGGATGCCATGAACCTGCCTTGCAGCGCCAACCTTAACAACTCCAGCTACACCCTGC
>JACPFQ010000008.1 GCA_016182875.1 Candidatus Doudnabacteria bacterium
ACGATACATTTGTAGGAGAGCGCGGCATCAAGCTTTCCGGAGGAGAGCGCCAACGAGTGGCTATCGCTCGGGCGATGTTGAAGAACGCTCCAATTCTAGTGTTGGATGAAGCGACCAGTTCACTGGATTCCGAATCGGAGTATTATATCCAGGACGCGCTCAGGAATCTGATGAAAAACCGCACAACCATTGTCATCGCGCACAGACTCTCGACAATCATGCAGATGGATAGAATTGTGGTCATCGACCGCGGCCAGATCAAAGAACAGGGCAAGCACAAGGAACTGCTCAAAGCCAAGCAGGGAATCTACCAAAAGCTTTGGGATATCCAGGCCGGAGGCTTTACCGCATAAGTTTCCGGCCATTGACGAAACTTGCCCAATTCTTGGGGTTTTTGCTATAATGCCCACGCTGTTAATAACTAATTAATAATTTAAAAAGGAAAGGTACCTACATGGCAAAAGGAATGACTAAGTCCGAGGTGCTCACAGCCCTGGCCGAGAAGTTGGGCAAAAGCAGGAAAGAGGCTGGCGAGATGATCGAGGCCTTTGTAGCTTTGGCTTACGATGAGACCAAAAAGAGCGGCGAGTTCACGATTCCGGGCCTGGGAAAGCTTCAAAAGAAGCACCGAGAGGCCCGCATGGGCCGAAATCCGGCAACTGGCGAACAAATTAAGATTCCCGCAAAGACTGTGGTGAAATTCCGGGTCGCTAAGGGCGCCAAGGACTCGATTCTTGCCTAGATAAAGTTCAAACCGACAAACCCCCGAAAGGCCTGCCTACCGGCAGGCAGGGGGTTTTTGCTTGACTAAATAAAATAAATCTGATATAATTATATATAGGTAAAATCTGATGGAAACTAACGACAATTCCAGTTTCAAGCTGCTGTCGCAAACCACATAAAGCCTGTTTAGGCGTTTGTGGTTTTTATTTATTGCTTTCCATTTTTTGGAAAAATTAAAACGGTCGGTGCTTGTTTGGAGGGATAAGGAAGGGGGTGATATGAATGCCAAATTATCCTGATGCCGTAACCACCGCAGCCCAAGATCTTTACGTGAGGTTCATCAATTTTTTGCCGAGCTTCGTCGTAGCGATTGTGATTTTGGTAGTCGGCTGGATTCTTGCTGTCGCCGTGGCCAAACTGGTCAAATCACTTTTGAACACGGTCAAGATAGATGAGGTCGGCGATAAATTGGGATTGGACCAACTTTCAGCCCGAACCGGAATGAAGATGTCGGTCTCCGGCACCATTGCCTGGCTAATCAAATGGTTTATTTTGATTGCCGTGTTCTTGGCCGCCGCTGATATTTTGAGTCTCGATAAGGTTTCAGAGTTCCTGAATGATGTCCTCGCCTACATTCCGGACGTCGTTGCGGGTGCCGCGATTCTGCTGGTTGGAACATTGGTAGCGCACTTCCTGGCTCGATTGGTCCGCCACAGCGTGCAGGCGGCAGGACTCAAGTCCTCCGACATGCTGGGCGCGGTCACGCAATGGGCGATTATGGTCTTTACCATCCTTGCCACCTTGCATCAATTGGGGGTTGCCCGCGAGTTCGTGCAAACTCTCTTCACCGGAATCATCGCCATGCTCGCCATTGCCGGCGGCCTGGCTTTTGGTTTGGGCGGAAGAGACCAGGCTGGCAAGGTCTTGGACAAAATCGAACGAGACCTCAAGAGTTAGTTCTGTTAAAGTTCTAAGTTTATAAAGTTACTTTATGAACTTTAAAACTCAGAGCTTAGAACTCAATAATTGCTCTTTTAAACAAGTTAGTTTCTATTCAGAAAAACAACCGCAAGCCAGCGGTTGTTTTATAAATGTAAGAGATAGTGATTGACATAATTTTTCCGTACGGTAAAATTGTGTCATGAGGTTTAGGGGTTCGGATATATTAAAATTACTTTTGTTGACTGTGGGTGTGGCCGGGCTTATGGTGGCAGCGGTTACCGCTCCCGGTTTGTTTACGGCTCTTGGTCCTTTTCACCAGAAGCGCTATAAACCCCGACAGATTAAGCGCGCTTTTGATTATGCGCGCCAAAGCGAGATAATAAAGCTGGAAAAAACCTCGAGTGGTTACAAAGTTATGCTTACCGAAAAGGGACAACGGCGTTTGCAACAGTTTCGGCTTGGTGAATTGCATTTACCTCAGCCAAAAAAGTGGGACGGCAGATGGCGAATGGTGATGTTTGACGTACCAGAACAATATCATGAGCGCCGGGCAGTTTTTTCGCGTAAGTTGAAAGAACTGGGCATGTACCAGATGCAGAAGAGCGTTTGGGTGTGGCCATATGACCTGCGGGATGAAGTTGATTTGTTAAAGGAAGCTTATGAGATTCGTCCGTTTGTTCGGATTGCTACCGCAGCTTCTTTAGACCGCCAAACTGATTTGCTCAAATTTTTTAAGCTGGACTGAATACATAATTTCGCCGTACGGAATTTTTATGTAATTTTGGAGTTTTGGGCTATAACCCTTGGGACGCGTTACATTCTATAAAAAAAATCGGCTTCGTCAGCGGGGACGTCCGGTCATTCGACCGGACGCACGGTCGAATGACCGTGCGAAGCCGTTAATTGGTCGGGTTGTCGTGGCAAACGCCGGTGCCTTGCGCACCGACGCTACCATTCGGTTGAACGAACTCCCAGTCGTAGCGGCCCTTCCATAAGGTTAGCCGCAGTACTCCGGATTGCTGGGTGATCACCACTTCGTTGTGTGCATCTCCATACCTCGGTTTTCCCAGCGCCAAACCGTGGTAGGGGTCGGAACCACCAGTTCCGACAACAAAGACGTGCATGCCCTTTGATTTGTCGAGCTTGATTACCAGATCGTCTTTCGGATCATCTCCGGGCCGGACCCATTGGATGGAGTCGAAGAGATGGTCGTGCGAAGCGCTGACAATGTCACCTCCTAAGGGAAAGAATTCGCCTGAGGTCAGCAGTCGGGCGCGAGGGCTGGCGAACCGGCCGGACGAGTAAGGCGGACGGTGCATGGCGGCTATCAGGCATTTGGATTGATGGTGCTCCCGCATTTCGCTCCGCAACCACCTAATCTGTTCCTGTCTTTCAGGGCCCTCCGGTAGTTCGCTATTGAGCGCTTCGATGCGCCAGTGCGGGCCGTGGTCAATACCCTGGTAGCCAAGCCCGGTTTTTCCCGGAGAATTGGGAAACAACCGGAAGTAAGTTCTTGCTGAGTTTACCAAGTAGTCGTGGTTTCCGGGCACCGTGATCAGTTTGCCGTCTCGGAGCAGTTGGCCCCAGGATGAGCGGGCAAACCAGTCATAGCACTCGTCCCCCAGGCTTTCATCGTTGCAGATATCACCCTGGAGTACGGCCATGCTGTTTGGGGTTCGCTCAATGATCCAGGCGACCGAGCGGCCAACTTGCTCGGCACGGTCCAGAGAGGAGCGACTGACGATGTCACCCACCATAACCAAAGTGTAGGGGATTTCCGGAACGACGACGCGCGGTGTGACAGGGGGAGGCAGGATGGGCTGAACTTTCTCTTGTCCGCCCATGACTACCTGCGCACCGGCGAGTGCAGACGCAATCGCTAGGGCGTTGAGCCAAAAGCGGATTTTTGCCACATTATCCTCCTGAGAATTCAAAGATGTACGATACTCAATCGTATACCCGCCAAGGACAGTTGTCAAAATCAAAAATTTCTGCTATCCCGACGCCTCGCCTTCGCTCGGGTCGGGACTCCGACCGCAAGCAAAAGGCTTGCGCGTCGGAGTAAAATCTGCTATAATTAAATTAGTTCAAGTTCAAGTGTGAGTTGGTACTGAAACAAAAGTAAAACATAATGCGAACGATGCGAAATTGTATGCGAATAATGCGAACCGTTCGTAAATTCGCATAACTGTTCGTAGTTTCGCATTAATTAAAACAAAAAGAACAATAAAAGAAAAAAATGTTTCAAAAAGCTAGGCTTTTTTGTTTGCCAGGTACTGAGAATTTGACCGGCGATATGTTTTTTGTGCACGAATCCTCAGTCAAAAACATATCGCCATATAATCTTCGGCCAGGCTTAGGCAAACACCCAACCGGCCGAAGATTAGTCAAATTTCTAGTACCTGGCTTGCTTGCCGTTTTGGTCATAGGTTTAAGCATTTTTGGCCAGTCTGAGACTCTCTCGATTGAAAAAATAGCAGACCTAGTCAACCAAGACAGGGCAAACCACGGCTTGCCTGATTTGGATTTAAATCCTTCCCTAAACTTGGCGGCGCAGCTTAAGGCTTTGGATATGGTTGAGAAAAATTACTTTGCCCACATAAGCCCCGACGGGGTCAAGCCATGGCACTGGTTCAGGGTTTCCGGATACAGCTACACTTATGCCGGCGAGAATTTGGCCGTAGGCTTTACCAGCGCCGCGGAGCTGGAAAAATCCTGGATGGACTCTCCCGAACACCGGGCCAATATTTTGTCTCCGCATTATTCGGACCTTGGGTTGGCCGTGGTCAGCCGCAATCAAGATTTGGTCGTTGTGCAATTTTTTGGAAACAAAGACCATAAGCTTACGCTAAGGCAATAATAATCCGAAACTACGAACGGTTATCCGAATCTACGAACGTTTGCGTAATCTCGTTCGTATTATTCTCCGCACTTCGCCTTCGGCTGCGGCGGATCCGCCGAAGCTTCAGCGAAGGCTGGAGCATCCAGGTTCGTAATTTCCGCATTATAATCACCCCTGCTTGAAGCGGGGGTTTTTATTTGGCATAATTTCGGCATCATGCAAGACTACCAAATCGAACAGCCCAAAAAAGGCAAGTTAAAAATTTTGAGCTTGAGCCTGGCTTTGGCGGCAGTGCTTGCCTTGTCGTTTTTCATATACTTTTTCACCAAAGTTAATCAGGCTTCAAGCACGGTCAGCGCTCCGGTTAACATGACGATTAAAAAGGGGAGCAGCACGCGCATGGTGGCTACCCTGCTTCAGGAAAACAAGATTATCAGCCACTCCTGGATTTTTATTTTTTATATGCGGCTTCAAGGCGGGGTAAATAAAATTCAGGCCGGTGATTATTTGCTTGATAGAAAAATGAGCATTGCCGAAGTCGCGGAGATCGTGACCGCCGGCAAAGTCGTCAGCAACGAATTGAAAGTCACGATTATCGAGGGCTGGACCAACAAGCAGATTGCCGATTATTTGATGGCGCGCCAAATTATGCCGAGCACGGCGGAATTTTTGAAGCTGGCCGATGGGCACGAGGGTTATTTGTTTCCCGACACATACAAACTGGGCAAAGAAGAAAATGCCGACGCCCTAATCAAAAAAATGCTGGCGAACTTTGAAAAAGTTACCAAGGATCTGCAGTTGGACAAAGACAAGATTATTCTGGCTTCAATTATCGAAAAAGAAGTCGGCCGCAATAAGGACAAGGTTACAAAAGATGATTTGGCTTTGATGCAGAACGAGCGCTCCCTCGTTGCTTCGGTTTTTTATAATCGGCTCAAGGCGGGCATGCCGCTGCAGTCCGATGCGACCGTCAATTACATCACCGGCAAAACCGACAGGCAGGTTTCGTTGGAAGATGCCAAAATCAAATCGGCCTATAATACTTATTTGGTCAAAGGCTTACCGCCAGGCCCCATAGGAAATCCGGGGATCAATTCGATTAAAGCGGCGGTTTTCCCGGCCGAGTCTGATTATTTGTATTTTTTGAATGATGCTTCCGGGACCGCATATTTTGCCAAAACCATTGAGGAGCATAATCAGAATAGGGCCAAATACCTGGATTAATTCGTAATCCGAAATCCGTAATTTCCAAGGGTTTTGACAAGAATAGAACAAATAGTATATACTCTTTAGGCAACATCCAAAGACCGTAGCGAGCGAAAGCCTTAATAATGCTACGCAGGAGCAGATCCTGACTTTCGTCAGGATTGCGCAATGCTGAACTCGATTCAGCATCTCAACTCCGGGTCTTTGGTTCCCGGATTTTTTAATATATGGCTATTACTAGAAAAGAAAAAGAGACGACGCTGGCATCCCTTACCGAGGATTTGAAAAACGCCAAGGGCGTGGTATTTACCGAGTACCGCGGTTTGACCGTCAGCGAAATGACCAAGATGCGGAAAGCTCTAAGAGCCGAGAAGGTAAAGTATCAGGTGGTAAAAATCACGCTGCTTAGGAAAGCCCTTGAGAAGCTAGGCATTGCAGGCGAGCTTAAATTGGACAAACCCGTGGCAGTAGCAACCTCGCAAGAAGAAGAAACCACTCCGGCCCGGATTCTGAAGGCCGCCGCCAAGCAGTTCCCGCACCTGATTTTGGACGGGGGGATTTTTCAAAGCCAGATAGTCGCCGTTGATGTCGTAAACCGATTGGCTTCACTGCCAAGTAGAGAACAGCTGATGGGCCAATTGCTCTCGGTGCTTGTAGGTCCAGCCAGGGGACTGGTGACCGTGCTAAGTGGTAACACGAGAAATTTGTTGAACGTACTTAATGCTATTAGAGAGAAGAAATAATTTTGAATTTTGAATTTCGAATGAATATTCTAATTTCTTAAATTCTAATTTGAATCAAAATTCAAAATTGGGAAATTAATAATTAAAGCAAGGCCAAAAACCTAGAAAGGAATATTATGGCAAATTTTGACAATATCGTCGCCGAAATTGAAAAACTCACCGCTTTGGAACTCTCTGAGCTCGTCAAAACTCTGGAAGAAAAGTTCGGGGTATCAGCAGCTCCGACGTTTGCAGTCGGAGCTGTTCCGACCTCGGCTGGGCCGAGCGTCGGAACAGAAGAAAAAACCGAATTCATGGTTGAGCTGACCGAGGCGGGCGGGAACAAAATCAACGTCATCAAAGTTGTGCGAGAGGTCACAGGCAAGGGACTTAAGGAAGCCAAGGACCTGGTGGACGCCGCTCCTAAAGTGGTAAAAGAGAACATCGCCAAGGCTGAAGCAGAGGAATTGAAGAAAAAGCTCGAGGAAGCGGGCGCGAAAGTGACGCTGAAATAGTAATAAGCAATTAGTAAATAGTAATTAGAAAACTGCAGGCAAATTCCTGCGGTTTTTGTTTTTTCTTATTACTCATTGCTTGTTACTAATTACTAAGCTCAAGCTCTAGACAAGAGCGCTTAAAAATGCTATAATTAATTATAGATACAGTATGGGTTAGCCGATACGGCCCAAAATAGGCCGATATAGGTTAGTTAGAAACAAACATAACAAGTTAAATCGAGAGTTTTCCCTATGGTTAGGGCTTTTTGTGATGTCATAATCCGAAACTACGAACAGTTATGCGAATCTACGAACCGTTCGCATTATTCGGATATCCGTTCGTAATTTTCGCATTAGTTAAAACAAAGATAAAAACCAAAGCAACATGGCTTTTGAGCCAAATATAGAACTGCTTAGTTTACGAGAGGCAGCAGAGCTTTCTCCGTACAGTGCGGAGTATTTAAATTTGCTTTGCCGCAAAGGGAAGCTTAAAGCGACCAAGATCGGCCGAGATTGGCTAATTACCAAAGCCGATCTTTTTGAGTATTTGAGAAAACAGCACACGGAGAGTAGGAGCAGACTCGCAGAACTCTCTAAGTACATTAATTTGCTGATGTAGTTTATAAATCAAAAATCAAACATCAAAATGCAAAATGAAAAATTAAAATTCAAAGAGGATTTTGTAAAGCGGCTAGTTAAATTTACGGTAGATATAGTCCGTATTTCAAGGAAGCTTAGGGGTGATTCTAGTCTTTGGTCAATCATAGATCAGCTGATTAGAGCAGCCGGATCAATAGGTGCTAATGTTGTCGAAGCTAAATCATCAAGTTCGAAGCGCGACTATCTGCATTTCTTCGAGATAGCATTGAAATCTGCTAACGAGACTAAATATTGGCTAATCGTTTTGAAAGAAACAGTAACAGGATTTGACACTGACATAGATAGGCTGTGTCAGGAAGCTGATGAAATTTCTAAAGTATTAGCTGCAAGTGTACTTACACTTAAGGGTAAAAAAGATGCTTTTTAATCTTTTAATTACATTTTGATTTTTGCATTTTGAATTTTGAAATAAAATTCATGCACTCAGTACTCCATAAAAGACTAACCGCCTTTAAATCCCTAACCGTCGTTCTAATTTCGACAGGCATGGTTATTATCGGCACGCTGGCGTTCGCGTTCTTGCCGACGGAAGCGCAAATGAAAGTCGCTGACGGCTTCCGCATTTTTGACTTTTCGGAAAAGTGGCAGGAGCCGATAGGTGGTGTAAGTTTTGCCCTGGAAGTCGCGGATGATTTCTACGAAGAATTTTATCTCGCGTTAGGCCAGGTCTCGGCTCCGTTTGGAAAATACGGCGAGAGTTTGGTAGTGGCGTACCAAAGCAACGCAACAGCTTTTAAACCTAGCGATGAGATTTGGATGCCGAGAGTCGCGGGAGAGTCCTTGGACAGTAACTCCCCCCAACCCCCTCTTAATTTAAGAGAAACTCCCTCCCTCACTACCCGCCGGGGGCTGGGTGGAACTGCGTCAGGAAAAGCGGGGGAGTTATATACCCAAGAACTCACCCAAGTCATCCGTGAGATAAACAACTATACCCTCAAAGCATCCTTGACCGAGCAAGAACTCCTGGATTTGATTTCTGCCTCTGACCAGCTCAAACAGATGCTCAAGGGCGAGAAGGGGGATAAGGGAGACCAAGGTTCCCAAGGCCCTGCCGGAGCAGGCATCACCTACTCCTCCCCCAACATTACCAATCCCGGCTCCTTTGGAGGAA
>JACPFQ010000009.1 GCA_016182875.1 Candidatus Doudnabacteria bacterium
AGTTCTTGGGTATATAACTCCCCCGCTTTACCGAGCGCACTGTCACCCAGCCCCCGGCGGCTGGTGAGGGAGGGAGTTTCTCTTAAATTAAGAGGGGGTTGGGGGGAGTTACTGTCCAAGGACTCTCCCGCCACTTTTCCTAATTCATAATTCCTGATTCCTAATTCATTCTCAAGATATCCTCGAATCTTCTGGGCCACCACCTGCTGAATGTCTGTGTGCGTGAGTCTGGCCAATACTGGGGTTGCGACGATCAAGCAGGCTAAAACTGCGGCAGCTGTTTGAAGCCCTGAGCCCTTACGCAACCCTGAACCTTGTCCCGGACTCCGATCCGGGATTGATTCAGGGTCTCTATTTTTGAGATCCTGACTTTCGTCAGGATTGCGAGGACTTAGATCCTCAGACTCCGCGACAAACTTCCGCACCTCCTCTTCGGTCGTAACCCAAGCGCCGTTGGGCAGCCGATGAGCCTTGATTTTTCCGGCAATACAAAGCCGCCGCAAATGTTCGGCGGAATAACCCGAAATCTTAGCCGCTTCGGATAGCAAAATATAGCGGGGTTCACCCTGCATGCCTCAAATTTTGTTTTAGTTTTTGTTTCGTACAATTTTCGGCTTTTTGCCAAAAATTGGCTTACACTAGCGAAATGTGGAGGCTTCCACCTGGTTCCAAGTCGCTCCACATCGCTCCAACTTATATATATTATATCACAAATGAAGGCCTTTGTCTATACTCTCAGCCTCATCAACTTTTCTCTGGCCAGGCGGTTAGTCGGTTCCAGCTCGAGCACTTGTGAAAGCACTTGTTCGGCTCTGATTTGGTTGTGCGCCTTTAAATAAAGATCGGCCAGGAGCATCATATAATTTAAATTCCGCTTGTCCAAACCAAGGGCGTTGGTAATGGCTTTAATCGCCTTGCCGTATTCACCTTGAGCCATAAAACTAAGGCCCAGGTTCACCCACCGGGCCGGAATTTTGTTATTAAGACTCAAAGCTTTTTCATAAGCCGCGGCGGCTTGCGGGTATTGTTGAAGCGAATAGAGGCTTAAGGCCAGGTTGCTGAAATAAGTGTCTTTCCCCGGATCAAACCGGGTGAGGTACTCGAAAATCTCTGCCGCTTCGATATAATTTTTCTCCTGCAGGTAAAGGCGGCCCAAATTTTCATAAGCTTCCATATTCTGAGGATCTTTCTTAATAGCCTCCAGATACATCGTCTCAGCGGTCTGGCCGTCTCTGAGCGAATCAGTGGCCTCGGGCAGCCATTCGGGCTCGTCCTCATGAGAGCGAATTCTAATCCGAAAAGCTTTTTTTACTTTTTCGACCGGAGCGCGAAGTTTGGCCGGAGGCTTCAAATCCTTTGCCTCGAGGATAAAGTGCCAAATTTTACCCGATAAAATTTTTAAATTGCCCGCCAGGTAAGTCCAAAAATTTCCATGATTCAGCGCAACCTTTACTTTTGACTGCGCCTCGAAAGCGGCCGGCAGCTTGGAAAGAAGAATGATGATTATCGATAAAATCGAACCGGCAAAAACGATTGAAAGAAGCAGAGACATAGATTTCAGGGCTAATCACCCAACACAAAGCGGGCGAATCTTCGGACCCGAATGTTTTCGCCTAATTTCCCAACGGTTTCAGCTATCAAATCTTTGACTTGCTGTTCCGGATTTCTGACATAGGGCTGATTCAGCATGGCGGCGACGTCTTCAGGATCAGAAGCTGCGATGTGCATGGCTATCTCATTCGCCAGCTTAACAAACTCATCATTTCGGGCTACAAAATCTGTTTCACAGTTCAATTCCACCAGTACGCCGATTTTGCCTCCGGCATGGATGTACGACGCGATCAGGCCTTGCCCGACTGTCCGGGCGGATTTTTTACTCAGCGTGGCATGACCTCTTTTTCGCAGGAGGCTTGCCGCTTCGTCAAAGTTGCCTGCTTCCTCCAAAGCACGCTTGGCATCCATCATACCGGCCCCGGTCTGCTCTCTTAACTTTTTTACGTCTTCAGTAGTTATGTTCATAAGAATCCTTTCTGGTTATTCGTTTATGGGCGGAGCTGCCCGCCTCGCCTCGACGGCCCGGCTTCGCTCTCGCGAAGCGAGGCGAGCGAGTCAAGGCCGGGCGCGTATCGTCTTACGGCAGCGTTATGCGTTAGGCTGCAGTTATTCCCCCTCTTAGGATAAGAGGGGGTTAGGGGGAGTTAGGTCAGAGCGCTTTGCCTCTAACCCCCTCTGTCTCCCCCTTGTTCCAAGGGGGAGAATCCGAACGCTTGACGTTAAACGCTAGACGCTACTCTGCAATCGCCGCCTGCTCGCTCACCATCACGGCAGCCGCGGCTTTGCTTTTTCCTTCATTAATCGCCTCGCTTAGGGCAGTTCCCATAAATTCAATCACTTTGATGGCGTCATCGTTCGATGGGATGACATAATCGACAAGCGACGGGTCGGCATTGGTATCGACCAGGCCGACTACCTTGACCTTAGAGGCACTGGCTTCCTTTACGGGAATGTTATCGTACTTGACGTCGAACACAAAAATTGCGTCAGGGAGCTTCTTCATCTCCCGAACGCCGGAAAAGAAGAGCTTCATTTTTTCGATTTCTCGCTTAATCATCAGCTGTTCTTTTTTCGTGTACTTGGAAATTTCGCCGCTTTCTGTCATTTTTTCGTATTTTTCCATTTTTTTGATTGTTCTCTGGATTGTCCGGAAGTTGGTAAAGGTGCCGCCCAGCCAGCGCTCGACCACATAAGGCATGCCGCAGGCCTCCGCGGCCTTGCGCACCGCGTCTTTGGCCTGGCGCTTGGTGCCCACAAACAGTATGGTCCCGCCCCGGAAGGCGGTATCGGAAGCGAACTGGAGGGCTTCCATTAACTTTTTCTTGGTTTTTTCCAAATCGAAAATATGGATGTTGTTGCGCGTGGTAAAAATGTACGGCGCCATTTTGGGATTCCACAAGGATTTCTTATGCCCAAAGTGTACCCCCGCTTTCAACATTTCCATTAAGGTGATGTTTTTCATTTGATTTACCGAGGGTTAGTTATGCTCTTCAACTTGTCCCCTCTCCCGCTTGCGGGAGAGGGTGGCGCGTTAGCGCCGGGTGAGGGCTGCCCTCGCCTTTCTTTGGGAGGCCAGATGGCTACTCCCCTTCTGCTTTCTTCTTCTGATCGCAGGATTCTCTAAGTAGAGAACAGGCCCTGAAATCATCCGAAAGCATGTATGATTAATTGCCCAAAGAGTCTAGCATGTATCCTGCATTTTTGCAATCCTTCCGCAATTTTATTTGTAGCGTGCCGATTCATCGGCCATTGAACAGAATCCAGTGAACATTTTAGGCGATAGTAGAGAATGTTCACAATCACCGTGACATGTTTTGCGCGGCCGCCCGCCTAGACTCGACGTCTAGTCGAGGCTGGCGCATTTTATGTAATGCCTACTTGGACAACCATAGAGCGATAGGTGCATGGTTGTACAGCCGGAAATAAAAAGAAAGCCTCCGGAAGCCGGAAGCTTAAGCGCCCACGTTGGCGGCAGTTAGCCCTGATTCAACTGCCGCATTATTTCCTGCTTGGCTGTGGAGTGGCGCCGCCGGCCTTTACATACGAAGTGTTCGTACACCGAGGCCTTCGAGACGCCTGCTCGGTCAGCGATTTCTCTCACTGTGATTTGTTCGGCCGGCTTTTCGGCAACAAGCTGAGCAAAGGCTCGCTTAATCTTCTCTGCGGTTTCGAGACCCCGCTTACTGCGCATGATAGTCGCCTCCTTAAGGCCAATACTAATCTCCCTTGTACCGGCAGTCAAATTGTGTTATGCTTTTTTGGCCATGAAAGACAAGATTCACCCTCAATATTTCGCAAGCGCCAAGGTTGTCTGCGCTTGCGGCAATACTTTTACCACCGGCTCGACCCGCGAAGAAATGCACGTTGAGATTTGTTCGAATTGCCATCCGTTCTATACCGGAACCCAAAAATTGCTTGACACCGCGGGAACCATAGAAAAGTTCCGCGCCCGAGCCTCGAAAGCAAAAACCCGACTGCCGAAAAAAGTAAAAACTTAGATACTCAAAGCACGCCATGGAGCTTTGCTTAGCCAGGCGTGTTTTAATTTATAATTTTGAATTTTTAATTTTGATTCAATTTCGAATATTATAATATTCTAATTTCACTCGAAATTCTTAATTCTTAATTCAAAACTCACCATGAAGCCCCAATTCGAGCATCTCAAAACTGAATACCAGCGAATTCTTGACCAGCTGGCTCAAGCAAGCGAACCCAGGAAACTGGCAGAGCTTGGCAAAAAGCAAGCCGAGCTCTTGCCATTGGCCGAAAAAATCCAAAAGCTCGAAAAACTTGAGAGCGAAATCGCCGAACAGGAAAAAATCGCCGCCGAAGGCTCTGAACTTTCGGAGTTGGCCAGAGCTGAGCTGCCGCATTTGAAAAAAGAGGTCCAAACTCTCGATGAACAACTGACCATGGGTCTGTTGCCAAAAGACCCTTATGACGACAAAAGCGTGATTGTTGAAATCCGGGCAGGCGCCGGCGGCGACGAAGCGGGCTTGTTTGCGGCCGAGCTTTTCCGCATGTACGGCAAATACGCCGACAAGCTCAAATTCAAAACCAATATTATTGCCTCGAACCGAACGAGCATCGGCGGATTCAAAGAGGTTATTTTTGAGATCACGGGCAAGGCGGCTTATTCGAAGTTCAAGTATGAATCAGGAGTGCACCGCGTCCAGCGCGTGCCTGAAACCGAAAAGTCCGGGCGGGTGCACACTTCCACCGCGACCGTGGCCGTGCTTCCGGAAATCGAAGAAACCGAGTTTAAACTCGATCCGAAGGATTTAAAAATCGAAGCCACGACCTCGTCCGGCCACGGCGGACAGTCCGTGAACACGACCTACTCGGCAATCCGGGCCACCCATTTGCCAACCGGGATTATGGTCGTGATTCAGGATGAGAGGAGCCAGTCCCAAAACAAGGAAAAAGC